>NZ_FNIM01000022.1 GCF_900103885.1 Actinomyces ruminicola | reverse complement strand
AAATGCTGAACCTATACCAACCCACCCATGCAGGCAGGCCAGACCACCCCGTATTAGCCGCCCTTTCAAGCAGTTATCCAGGAGAAGAGGGCAGGTTACTCACGTGTTACTCACCCGTTCGCCACTAACCAACCCACCAGCAAAAACCAGCAGGAAAGCCCGTTCGACTTGCATGTGTTAAGCACGCCGCCAGCGTTCGTCCTGAGCCAGGATCAAACTCTCCAAACAAAACAAAAACCAAACAAAGAAACCAACAAAAAACACCAACCAAAACAAACAAACACGACACACTATCGAGATCCCAAACAACACACCCAGTCGATGTTCCGGGCGGTCTTCCGATCCGCCGTTCACTCCGACGAGCAGCGTCCGCTATCCTATGAGAAGTTCCGACTGGCGTCAAGCTCCGGGAACATGTCCCCGGTCACAGCCGGGCTCTCGCGGATGCGGGCCATGTCGGCACCTCCCGTTCGGGTCTGTGTCCGACGCAGCGGGCTGTACTTTATCCCCGCAGTACGTGCACACGTCAAACCGAAACGGTATGAGGCCGGCCACGTCGGGCTGGAGCCTCCCCTCGGTGCGTCGGCCGCCTCGATCATCACCGGCGCCGCGGCCGTCGTCCCGCACGCACTGCGGGCCTTACGGCGGTCCTTGGAACCTGTGCTGCAAGCTCCATTCCAGCCGCTAGACGTCCGGAGGCTGTTGGAGGACCCACCCGAGTCGGTGGGCTCCAACAGCCTCCAGGAACCGCCATGAGCATGGCTGGCCCGATTGCGACGGCCGGCCCCGTTCCCAGGTGCCGCCACTTGGTTCAGGGCAAGCCGTGCGCCGCCGACGGGAGTCGGCCTATCAAACAGTCGCGAACTTGCGCACGGCCTTCGCCACTGCGGCCGCAACCCGCTTGTCGAACGCACCGGGGATGATGTACACGGGGCTCAGTTCCTCCTCGGCGATGACGTCGGCGATCCCCGTAGCCGCCGCGCGCAACAGCTCCACGGAGATCTCGGTGATGCCGGTGTCCAGCAGACCGCGGAACAGCCCCGGAAATGCCAGCACATTGTTGATCTGGTTGGGGAAGTCGCTACGACCAGTGGCCACCACGGCCGCGTAATCGGCCGCGCCTACAGGATCCACCTCGGGCGTCGGGTTGGCCATCGCGAAGACGATGGCGCCCTCGTTCATCACCGCCAGGTCCTTCGGCTCGAGCAGATTCCCGCTGGAAACCCCGATGAAGACGTCGGCGCCCTTGAGTCCCTCCTTGAGGGTCCCGGACACGTGCCGCGGGTTGGTGTTCTCCGCCAACCACTTGCGGTGCTCGTTCATGCCCTCGGTGTGCTCGCTGTTGAGCGCTCCAGAACGGCCATAGCCGACAATGTCGGTAGCTCCGTGCGCCATGAGCAGCTTGGCGATGGCGGAACCCGCCGCGCCGACGCCCGACAGCACGATGCGAACATCCTCGATCCGCTTGCCCACGACCTTGAGTGCATTGATCAGCGCCGCCAGGGTGACAATCGCCGTGCCATGCTGATCGTCGTGGAAGACGGGGATGTCGAGCTCCTCCCGCAGACGCGCCTCGATGTCGAAGCACTTGGGAGCGGCGATGTCCTCGAGGTTGATTCCGCCGTAGGCGGGGGCGATCGCCTTGACGATCTTGATGATCTCCTCGGGATCCTTGGTATCCAGCGCCACCGGCCAGGCGTCAACGTCGCCGAACTGCTTGAACAGCACCGCCTTGCCCTCCATCACGGGCATGGCGGCCTCGGGACCGATGTCGCCCAGTCCGAGTACGGCGGTGCCGTCGGTGACAACGGCGACCGTGTTCTTCTTGATCGTCAGCTGACGAGCACGCTCGGGGTGGTCATAGATGGCCTTGCACACACGCGCCACGCCGGGGGTGTACACCCGCGCCAGGTCGCGTCGATTGTGGATGGGGGTGCGGGGCGTAATCTCAACTTTTCCGCCCACATGAGCCAGGAACGTGGAGTCGCCAACGTTGTGGACGATGACGCCGTCAAGCTTCTTGAGCGCCTCGACCAACTCGCCGCGGTGCTTGGAGTCGCGCGTGTCGGCAGTCAGGTCGACGATCAGGGTGTCACCGTCGGTGTCGGCGACGTCGACGCCGTTTACGATGGCTCCGGTCGCGGAAGCCGTGTCGACGAGGGTGGTAACGGCCTTCTGCGAGGCGGGCACCTCGAGGTGGAGCGCAACGGTGTAGCTGGGACTCGGCTGTGCCATGGGGCTTGTTCCTCCGTTGTGGGCATATGGGCAGGCCGACGCCGGTCGCCGGTCTTTGAAACTGAATATGCTGCCCCGAGCCTATCCCCATATGACGGCAGACGGATCCGGCTGTCTCACCGTTGTGAACGGTGAGACAGCCGGATGCCAGCCAGATCGCCCTGGGCGGCCGGAGCACGCACCCCGGGTGAGAATGCGGTACTCAGGCGCCCACGCGCTCCAGAACCAGCTCACGTACCCGGCGGGCGTCCGCCTGGCCCCTGGTGGCCTTCATGACCGCACCGACGATGGCGCCGACCGCCTTGACCTTGCCACCGCGGATCTTTTCGGCGACGTCGGGATTAGCGGCCAGGGCCTCGTCGACGGCGGACAGCAGCGCGCCGTCGTCCGAGACCACCTCTAGCCCGCGCGCCTCCACCACGGTTTCGGGATCGCCCTCGCCCGCCAGCACGCCCTCCAGCACCTGCCGGGCGAGCTTGTCGGTCAGGCGGCCGGAGTCGACCAGGTTCTGCAACTGAGCCACTTGCACCGGGGTGATGGGCAGGTCCTCCAGGGCCACCTCCCGCTCCTTGGCGGCACGGGACAGCTCCCCCATCCACCATTTCCGGGCGGCCTGCCCCGTGGTCCCGGCCAGTGCCGTGGCCTCGATGAGCTCAAGCGCACCCGCGTTGACGACGTCACGCATCTCGTCGTCGGCAAGACTCCACTCCGCCTTGAGCCGACGCCGTTTGGCCGCCGGCATCTCGGGCAGGCTCGCCCGGATCTCCTCAACCCATTCCCGGCTCGGGGCAACCGGAACCAGATCGGGCTCGGGGAAGTAGCGGTAGTCGTCCGCATCGGACTTGATGCGTCCGGCGCGGGTGGTGCCGTCGGCCTGGCCGTGCCGGGTCTCCTGCTGCACCGTACCGCCGGCGGCAAGAATCGCCGCCTGCCGACTGATCTCGTAGCGCACCACGGCGTCGATCCCGCGGAAGGTATTGACGTTCTTGGTCTCGGTGCGCGTGCCCATGGGCGCGTCGGGCCCCTTACGCAGGGAGACGTTGACATCGGCGCGCACATTGCCACGCTCCATACGCGCCTCGGACACGCCCAGCGCCCGGAAGATGTCCCGCAGGGTCCGCACGTAGGTGGCGGCCACCTCGGGGGCCCTGGCACCCGCGCCCTCGATGGGGCGCGTCACAATCTCCACCAGGGGCACGCCGGCGCGGTTGTAGTCGACCAGGGAGTAGTCGGCCCCCTCGATCCGCCCGTCCGTCCCACCGACGTGGATGTTCTTGCCGGCATCCTCCTCCATGTGAGCACGCTCGATCGGCACGGTGAAGACCACGCCGTCCTCAAGCTCCACCGGCAGGGCGCCGTCATAGGCGATCGGCTCGTCCGACTGGGAGGTCTGGAAGTCCTTGCACAAGTCCGGGTAGAAGTAGTTCTTCCGGGCGAAGCGGCAGGACTCGGCGATCTGGCAGCCCAGAGCCAGCCCGATCCGAATGGCGTACTCCACGCACTTGCCGTTGACGACCGGCAGGGAGCCCGGAAGACCGACGCTGGTCGGGGTGACCATGGTGTTGGGCTGCGCCCCGAAGACATTGGGAGCGGCGTCGAACATCTTGGTGGCCGTGCCCAGCTCCACGTGCACCTCCAGCCCGATGACCGGGTCGTAGCGCCGCACGGCCTCGTCGTAGTCCATCAGTTCATCGCTCATGTCACTTCACCTCCAGCTCGGGGGCCTGGGCGAGCAGGTGCCCACCCCACTTCTTCTCCAACAGTTGCTCCAGCACCGCACCGACCCGGTACAAACGGTCATCGGCGCGCTGGGGCGCCAGAATCTGGAAGCCAACGGGCAGCCCGTCGTCGCTCAGCCCCGAGGGCAGGCTCATGGCCGGCACGCCGGCGAGGTTGGCGGGAATGGTGGTCACGTCGAGCTTGTACATGGCCAGCGGGTCGTCCTTCTCGCCGAACCGGTAGGCGGTGACCGGCGCCGTCGGGGACACCAGCACGTCCGCCTGTTGCCAGGCGGCGGCGAAGTCCCGCTGTACCAGGGTGCGCACCTTCTGGGCGGAGCCGTAGTAGGCATCGTAGTAGCCGGCGGACAGCACATGCGTGCCCAGGATGATGCGGCGCTTGACCTCGTCGCCGAAGCCGGCACCGCGCGTGGCGGACATGACGGTCTCGGCCGTCACCGGCCCCTCGGCGGGTTCAACCCGCAGCCCGTAGCGCATGCCGTCGTAGCGGGCCAGGTTGGACGAGGCCTCGGCGGGCATGATCAGGTAGTAGGCGTCCAGCGCATACTCCAGGTGCGGCAGGGAGACGGTCTCCACCGCGGCGCCCGCGTCCTCCAGCAGCGCCAGCGCCGCATGGAAGGAGTCGACGACGTCGGCGTGGTAGCCCTCGCCGCCGTCAAGCTCGGCAATCACCCCGACACGCAATCCCGTCAGCTCCGCCCCGGCTTGCGCGGCGCGCACCACTCCCGCCATGCCGCGCGGCGCATCCGGCAACGAGGTGGAGTCGAGCGGGTCATAGGATGCGATCACGTCGTGCAGCAGCGCGGTGTCCAGCACCGTGCGGGCCATGGGGCCGGGGGTGTCCAGCGACGAGGCCATGGCAATAACGCCGAAGCGGGAGACCGTGCCGTAGGTGGGCTTGACACCGACCGTGCCGGTCACAGCCGCCGGCTGGCGAATGGACCCGCCGGTGTCCGTGCCGACCGCGACCGGCGCCTCGAAGGCGCCCACGGCGGCAGCCGAGCCGCCCGAGGAGCCGCCGGGAATACGCCCGAGGTCCCAGGGATTGGCGGTGCGCCCGAAGGCCGAGTGCTCGGTGGAGCCGCCCATGGCGAACTCGTCCAGGTTGGTCTTGCCCAGAATCGGCAGGTGCGCGTCGCGCAGGTTCTTCACCAGGGTGGCGTCATAGGGAGGCACCCATCCTTCCAGAATCCTGGAGGCGGCGGTGGTGACCTGGCCGCGGGTGACGATCAGGTCCTTGACCGCCGTCGGCACACCGGTCAGTTCGGGCAGTGGCTCGCCGGCGGCGGCAGCCTCCCGGCGGGCGGCATCGGCCGCATCGGCGTCGGCCAGGGCCTTGTCGGCATCGACATCGAGGAATGCCCCCACGGCGCCGTCGACGGCCGCAATACGATCCAGGTGGGCGCGGGTCAGCTCGCGGGAGGAGACCTCTCCCGCCGCCAGGGCCGCGGCCTGCTGCGCCGCCGTCGCCCTCACCAGGGAGTCGGCCGAGCCGGTTGCAGTTTCGGAGTGCGTGGAGTTGTTCACGAGGCGGAGTCCTCTCCAAGGATGCGGGGCACGAGGAACGCGGAGTCCTCTGCGGCGGGAGCGCCGGCGAGTAGTTCTTCGACGTCGAGCGTCGGACCGGGCTGGTCCTCCCGCATCACGTTGGTAAGCGGAACTGGATGCGAGGTGGCGGGCAAGTCGGGGGTGACCACGCTCGTGACCCGGGCGAAGGCGGAGGCGACCGCGTCCAGCTCACCGGCCAGGCGCGTTACCTCCTCCTCGCTCAGGGCCACACGCGCGAGCGCCGCGACGCGGATGACCTCATCCTTGGAAATGGCAGACATGGATCCGAGTCTATCCACTTGCCGAACCACCGCCGAGCCGGCATGGGATCCGGCCGCGATGTCGGCTCGGGCCCTCGGCGTGCCGAGGGTCGCCCGCCCCGGCGAGCCACCGGTGCCCCCGGGTTTCCACACAACCATCGCATCCCCGCCACAATGACGTTACAAATAGGCGCCGAATACGGTGAGGGGACCAGCCGTTGGCGGCATGGCTTCAACGCTCATGCGGGAAGTCACAGGCACATCGTGTCGGACAACATTGACATTCCCAACGAGGGCCGGTGTCATTGACGGCGAAGGTTCCGCGGTTGGAGCGGATACCCAGAACCGGGCTGCCCGCCACCGCTCCGGGCCGCCAACGAATAAGGATCCTATGCACAGCGACAAGCTCCCAACCGGGCAGTCCCCGGAGGAGATGGACGAGTCGTCGACATCTGCCGACGTACCCGCCGACACCGATGCTGCCTCGGACACGGTCCTGAAGAGTCCGTATGGCGAGACCACGGCCATTGCACGAACCTCTATCCTGGCGGCCGCACGCTCCGCACCGACCGCGGGCACGCCCGACGCCGCCGCCGCGCCGGGAGCGCAGACCGCCGAACTTGATCCGGTCCCGGGATCCGCCGCATCTGCGCCCGACGAGTCAAGTTCGGACGGCGACCGCCCCATCGCGGAGGTGGCGGGAGCCGAGGCGGTCGGAACCACGGTCTCGACCGCCGACACGCCGGCGGAACCACAAGACGCCTCCCTCGCCGACTACCCCGATCCCGCGGCCGAGACCGAGAGCGCGCCGGCCCCGGCGGCATCCGTGGCCTCCTCGCCTGCTACCGCCTCCCCGGATGTTGCCGCATCCGCCCAGCGCCCCCGGCGCCGGGGCCGCTGGGCGCTGTCGGCCGTGGCCGCGGTGGCGGTGCTGCTCGGCGTCGGCGGATACGCCTACGCCGAGCACTACGCCGACGTCGCGGTCCCGGGAACCACGGTGGCCGGCACCGACGTGTCCGGTATGAGTCGGGAAGAGATCGTCGACGTGATCGAAGCCAGGGAGCAGGCCGCCACCGTGACTGTAACCGGCGACGCCGAGGCGACCGCCACCCTGACCGAGCTGGGGACGACGGTGGACGCCGAGGCGACCGCCGACGCCGCCATGCGCCGCGGCGCCGGGGTCGTCGACCGCTTCAAGGCGCTGCTGAACCGGGCCGACATCGGTGTAGTCACCACCACCGACGACACCGTGCTTGAGGCCTACGCCGATGGTCTGGTCCCCGACGACCAGTCCAAGGCCCAGAACGCCTCCATAACACTCAATGCCGAAGCCACCGCCTTCGAGGTCACCGCCTCAAGCGAGGGCCTCAGTATCGACACGACCGACTTGGCCAACGCCGCAGCCGAGGCCGCCACCTCGCTCACCTCGACGTCGGTGGATGTCTCCTACGAGAACACCCTCCCCGCGGTGTCGGACGACGACGCCCAGGCAGTGGCAGACACCGCCAACGAGTGGATCGCGCAGGACGTCGTCCTCGCCACCGCCGACGGCACCGAGTCCTACACCGCCGATGCCGCCACCAAGGCCTCCTGGATCTCTGTCACCGAGAACCTCGATGCGGCCCCCACGCTGTCGATTGACAGTGACAAGGTGGCGCAGTGGGTCGACGCTCAGGCGACCGAGGCGAACGTCACTCCGGTGATCGGGCAACGGAACGTCAACTCCGCCGGCGAGGTCGTCGCTACCAGCGTCGAGGCAGTCGCCGGGCAGACGGTCAACAATGCCGAGGCGATCACCAAGGCGATCGCCGAATCGCTCTCCAGCGGCGAGGCCTACAGCGGCAGCTTCGAGATGACCACGAGCGAGGAGCAGTGGGAGGAGCGCGAGATCGCCGACGGCGCCGAGAACCTCGTGTATCAGGCGGCCGAGGGTGAGAAGTGGGTGGACATCAACCTGTCGAGCAAGACCGTGACCGCCTACGAGGGGGCCACCGTGGTGCGTGGGCCGGTCTACGTCGTCGACGGCGCCCCCGCCACCCCCACCGTCACCGGAACCTTTCACGTCTACCTGAAGTACGAGACCCAGACCATGCGCGGCCAGAACGCCGACGGCACCGACTACGAGACCGAGAACGTGCCGTGGATCTCCTACTTCTATCAGGGCTACGCCCTGCACGGCGCCCCGTGGCGGTCCAGTTGGGGCTTCTCCGGCTCACACGGCTGCCTTAACATGCCGGTGGGCGAGGCCAAGTGGTTCTACGACTGGTCCGAGATCGGCACCACAGTCGTCAGTCACTACTGAGCACGGCGGCCTCGGCCGCTTCATGTGCGTATGCGCGGACCGTCCGGCCCGCCCGTCGGTTCCGACCGCGGGCGGGCCGGACGGTTTTCAGGAACCGCCATCCACGGCTGCGGGGCCACCCGCAAGCAGCGCCTCGAAGCCGGCCTCATCCAGCAGCTTCAGCCCCAGTTCCCGGGCCTTGGTCTCCTTCGAACCGGCGTTGTCTCCGACGACGACGTAGCTCGTCCGCTTCGAGACGCTCCCGGAGGCCTTACCGCCCCGCGCCACAATGGCCTCCTTGGCGCCGTCCCGGGTGAAGTGCTGCAGCGTGCCGGTGACGACCACGGTCAGGCCGGCCAGTGTCTGCGGAGCGGCCTCGCCCGCATCGCTTTCGTCCGCCATGCGTACCCCGGCTGCCGCCCACCGGGCGAGTATCTGCTCGTGCCAGTCGGCCTCCAACCAGTCCTTCCAGGCGGCGGCGATGGTCGGGCCGACGCCGTCCACCTGCGCCAGCTCCTCCAGGCTCGCCGCCCGCAGCGCATCCATGGAGCCGAAGCGGGCGGCCAGTGCGCGGGCCGCCGTCGGCCCCACATGCCGCACCGACAGGGCTACCAGTACCCGCCACAGGGGTTGGTGCTTGGCCGACTCCAGTTGCGTGAGCATGGCGACGGCGTTCTTGCCGGGAGTGGTTGGCCGCCTGACCTCGCCGTCCTTGGTGTAGGTCTGCTTGGACCAGAAGAAACGCAGCAGCCTCCAGTCCCCGGTGGGCAGGCCGCGGCGCATGACGGGCCGGTAGACGAACACCTCACGCAGATCATCCGCCGTCAGTTCGAACAGGCCGGCCTCGCCCGTCAGCACCGGCCGCTGTGCGGGCAAGCCCGCTTCAGCGAGTAGGGCCTCGGCGGCTCCGACTCGTTCGGAGGGATGCAGCGCATCCAGTTCTCCGGCGGGCAGACGCAGCCGTCCGTGCTCGGTCTCGAGTGCGTGGCCGGCGGCGAGCGCGGCGAGTGCCTCAACCCGCCCGGCATCGGGTTGGGTCAGGGCGGAGGCGGCCTCATCGCCCAGGCCCTCAACGTCCAGGGCGCCGCGGGAACCGATGTGCGCAATGCGCTCGGTCAGCTGGGCGGGGCAGGACCGGGTGTTGGGGCAGCGCAGGTCGACGTCGCCCTCCTTGGCCGGGGCCAGTGCCGTCCCACAGGAGGGGCAGCGCTGCGGCATCACGAAGTCGCGCTCGGAGCCGTCGCGCCGCTCGAGGACGGGACCAACGATCTCCGGGATGACGTCGCCGGCCTTGCGCAGCACCACCATGTCGCCGATCTTGACCGCCTTGCGGGCGACCTCGGTGGCGTTGTGAAGCGTGGCCCGTGAGACGCGGGAGCCGGCGACGACCACCGGCTCCATGATCCCGAAGGGGGTGACGCGGCCGGTGCGGCCGACCTGGACGCTGATGTCGAGCAGACGGGTGTGGACCTCTTCAGGCGGGTACTTGTACGCGGTGGCCCATCGGGGCACGCGGGAGGTATACCCCAGCTCGTCCTGCAGCGGGCGGGAATCGAGCTTGAACACGATGCCGTCGATCTCGTGCAGCAGGTCATGACGGTGGTCGGCGTAGCGGCCGATGTAGGCCTCGCGCTGGGCGCGGCCGCGCACCACCTCGTTGTAGGGGGAGACGGGCAGTCCCCAGGCGGCCAGCAGCTCGTACCAGGCGTGCTGGGCGCTGGGCAGCCGCTCCCCGGGCGCCGGCGTAATGGCACCGATGCCGTGAGCGATCATGGCCAGCGGACGGGCGGCGGTGACCGCCGGGTTCTTCTGCCGCAGGGAACCGGCAGCGGCATTGCGCGGATTGGCGAATACCTGCAGGCGGGGACGGCCCTCCGCCTCGCGCTGGAGGTTCTCCGTGCGGCGGCGCTCGTTGAACTCGTGGAATGCCGCCACCGGGAAGTACACCTCGCCGCGCACCTCCAGCAATGCCGGGTGTGAGTCACCCGCCAGCACGAGGGGGACGGAGGCGATCGTACGGACGTTGCCGGTGACGTCCTCCCCCACCACGCCATCCCCCCGGGTAGCGGCGCGAGTCAGCACTCCGTGCTCATAGGTGAGGGCGACCGCCAGTCCGTCGATCTTGACCTCGGCGGTCATGGGCAGCTCGGCGTCGGGCAGGCCGGTCTCCGCCGTCATGCGCTGCGCCCACTGCTCCACCTCTTCCAGGCTGAACACGTCCTGCAGGGAGTACATGCGCTCATGGTGTGGCGCCGTCGCGAAGTCCGTGGCCGGACGGCCACCCACCGATCGGGTGGGTGAGGAGGGCAGCCGCAGCGCGGGATAGGTGTCCTCCAGGGACTCCAGCTCGCGGTACAGGGCGTCGTACTCGGCGTCGGACCAGGGGCTTTGGGCGTCCACGGCGTCGTAGTAGGCGTCGCGGGCGCGCTCAATGTCCCTGACGAGTTCGGTCCAGCGTACGCGAACGGCAGCAGGCACATCCGTCAGATCGGCCGTGGATGCGGCTGGAGTCGTGGGGCGGGCTTCACTCATGGACTCATCTTCCCCCAACTCCCCCTTCCCGCCGGAACCGGCGGGCGGTTGGAGCGGGCCGTCAGCCCCCGTCCGTGCAAACCGGCCCGTATCCACAGGTGCGGTCGGCGACAGGTCGGGCGCAGCCTCTCCCCAGGCGCGCCGCGCGCTGTTGGCGGCGAGGAGCAGGCTCGGCCCATGCACAGTGACTCGCTCATCCCGCCCACACCGGCACGGCCGCGTAGGCCCGGCCGCACCAGCGCGGCGCCGGTCACTACCGATGAGGCGGCTCTGGCCGCGGCGGCCGCGCACGCAGCACTGTCCTCCGCCTGGCACCTGGCCATCCTAAGCGGCCGCGACGAGGGACTCGTGGTTCCCCTCCCCGAGCGGGGCACCGTGGGCCGCGACGGCGTGCTCACCGATCAGGCCGTCTCCAGGTCGCATCTGCGGGTGAGGCAGACCCATCACTGCGTGCTGCTGTCCGACGCCGGATCCGCCAATGGTGCACGGGTGCGCGGTCGGTGGAGGTGGCATGAACTGGGGCCGCGCCCACTCAGGTGCCGGGCGGGAACCCGGCTGCGTATGGGCGAGACGCTGGTGGAGCTGCGCCGCCGCCCCACCGATCTCCACCCGCCGCAGCCGCCCACGCCGGCCCAGAGCCGGTGGATGCTAGTCGGTTCGCTGCTGGCCGTCGTCCTGATGGCGACGCTGGCGGTGGTTACGGCACGTACCGGAAACCGCGGTGCACTGGGGGCGCTGGCAGCGGCCCCCATGGGCGTGATGCTGATGCTGCGGGTCATGCCCATGCTCGGGCGACGGCGGGGCGGCACGAGGGCGGGTACTGCCGGCTGGCGGGGACGGCGGGCGCGGACCCCCGACCCCGCGGGCATGCTGCTGGCCGTGGCCGTACGGCACGCGGGGGAACCCGGCCGGACGCATGGCCGGGGCCACGCCGACGAGGCGGAGGAGATCCGCGCCTGGACCGGGCGACGGCGACGACGCACGCTGCTCCGGGTGGCTGCGGGCGACCGGGTCGCCTTGACCGGGCCGACGGCGGTCGCAGCCGTGCGGTGGTGGGGCGCGCAAGTACTCGCGCGTGGATTCGGACTGGTACGGGCCGATGAGGCCGCGGTGCATGTCTCCTGGGGAGCGGAGCAGCGGCGCAGCGAGGTCACGGTGACCGCCGCCGACGCCGGAGCACCGGCCCGGACGGCCCGCGCGGTCAGTGTGCTGCCGGTGCGCGGTCGGACACCGGCCCTCGGCCACCGCTGGTGGACCGCCCTGCTCGCCGCCGCGGGACTGCCGCCGCCGGAGGCCGGAGCCGGGCCCGGCACTGCGCCCGGTCCGCCGAGTACGGTGCGTCTGGAGGATGTGTGCGCGGACCTGGATCGGGAACTCCTGCGCCGCCGCTGGCAGGAGGCGATACCGACGCGACTGCCCGCGGTGCTGGGCGTCGGCGCCGACGGGCCGGTGTCGGTGGATCTGGTCCGCGACGGGCCCCACGCCCTGTTGGCCGGCACGACCGGGTCGGGGAAGTCTGAGCTGCTGATCGCCTGGCTGCTGCAGCTGACGGCGGCCTGTCCACCGACGGCGCTGAGCCTGATCCTCGTGGACTACAAGGGCGGTGCCGCCCTGGGCCCGCTGGCCGAGCTGCCGCACACGGCCGGTGTACTGACCGACCTGGATCCGGCGAGCACGCACCGGGCCCTGGCCTCTCTCGAGGCCGAGGTGCGGCGTCGTGAGCGTCTGCTCGCCGAGCACGGCGCCAAGGACGTCTCCTGCCTGCACCCGGCCGATGCCCCCGCACGGCTGGTGCTGGTGGTCGATGAGTTCGCCACCCTGGCCTCCGAGCATCCCGATGTTCTCGACGCGCTCGTGCGGGTGGCCGCCCAGGGCCGCAGCCTGGGCATTCACCTCATCCTGGCGACCCAGCGCCCCGGCGGAGCCGTCTCGCCCACGATCCGCGCCAACACGAACCTACGGGTATGTCTGCGGGTATTGGATCCGGCGGACTCCCGCGATGTCCTGGGACACGATGGGGCTGCGCGCATAGAACCGCATCCGGGCCGAGTGCTCGTTTCCGCCGGGCCGGATGCGCGGGCGCAGGTGCTGCAGGCGCCCTGGTGCGGTACCGAGCGTCACCTGGAGGCCCTGATCGGCGAGGTCGCCGCCGCCGTCGGGCCGACCTCGCCGTGGCGTCCCTGGGCGCCGCCGCTGCCCGCACGGGTGCATCGTCGGCAGGCGCGAGTGCTGGCGGGCGCGCAAGAGGCGGTGACCGCCCCCGTACCGGAGGGTGCGCCGGAGCGCCACCGACCGGATCCGGCCGGAGCCGGATGCACCCTGCTGCTGACGGACCTGCCGGAGCAGCAGCGCCTGGGCACCTGGGAGTGGCTCCCCTCCGACCCGCTGCTGATCATGGGCGCTCCGGGATGCGGGCGGTCGACGACCGTGTACTCGGCGGCGGTCGGTGCACTTGTCAGCGGAGTGACCGTGCACGTGTGCGCCCAGCGCCGCACCCTGCCCGCACGGCTCGCCGGAGTCGCCGGAGTGGGCACGGTTGTGGGCGGTGACGATCCGCGGCGACTGGCGCGGCTGTGGTCGCTGGCAGCCGCCGGCTCCCTGCGCGGCGACCTGCTCGCCATCGACGACGTCGACGTGATGCTGGCGGCCGTAGACGAGGCTCTCGGCCCCGGTGAGGGACAGGCACTGCTCGAGTCGCTGGTCCGCGCGGCAGCGTCAACTGGAACCGGGGTGCTGCTCGCCGCACCGTTCACGGTGGCCAACGCCCGCTGGACCGCTCCGCTGCGGCGTCGGCTGATCCTTGGCGCCACCCAACCCGCCCAGGCCTCATTGGCGGGGCTGCCGCGCGGCGTCGTCACCGGCCGCGGGCCGGGGCGCGGGGTCCTGCTGGACGGCGCAGAGGCGACCGCCTGCCAGGTGGTGCTGCCCGAGCCGCATGAGTGCGGCGCGGCCGGCCCGGGCTTGCGACGTCTGGAGGAGATTCCCCGCCGGGCCCAGCCCGCACCGGGTGTGTGGGCGGTGGGCGGAGACCGGGCCGCCCCGGTGCCGCTGCCGGACGGGCCTGTGCTCGTCCTCGGACCACCGGGGTCGGGCCGCAGTAACGCGGTGGCGGCCCTGGCTCGCTGCAGCCGGACCCCGCACGACGGCGACGGTACGTCCGCCCCGGTCGTCGTCGACGACCTCGACCTGAGCGACTCCGCGACACAGGCACGGGTCGAGGCGGCGCTCGGCCAGGGGCGGCGCGTAATCGCCTCGGCGACCACGGAGCGCGCCGCCGGCACCTATCGCGGGCCGCTCGCGGTGATGCGCGAGCGGGGCGCCGTCCTGGTGCTGTGGCCGGGGCTGGGCCCTGCGGCGCAGGCCGCGGGCCGCCAGCTGCGCGGCAGCATCGACCCTCGTGGCCTCACCGCGCCGGGCCGGGGGGTGCTCGTGTGGCGGGGCTCCCTGACACCGCTGCAGGTGGTCGCAGAGACGGGGACGTGCACGGATGATCACCAACCGACTTCCGGATGAGCACAGATTGCCAGCCGGATCGGCGGACTGATAGCCTGATCGGCAACGAGCCGAGGTATAGCTCCCGTAACCGTTGCAGAAACAACGCAGTTTATTGTGACCATCACGACAGGCCGTCGGCATAGCTCTCACCTATGAGGTCTTGCCCCGGCCCGTTCGGCGTGTGAAAGTTGTGGCAGGACGCGGTGGTCCAACGCCCGCCTCGGCGCACTCGGGACGGCACGTAACGCGCACCGCAGCAGCATTTCACGTCCCCGAAGGGAGCCCCTATGGACTGGCGGAGCCAGGCAGCTTGTCTCACAGTCGACCCGGAACTCTTCTTCCCCGTCGGCAACACCGGCCCCGCGATCGCGCAGATCGCCGAGGCCAAAGAGGTGTGCGCCCGCTGCGAGGTGGTGGACACCTGCCTCAAGTGGGCCCTCGAGAACGGCCAGGACGCCGGCGTCTGGGGAGGCATGAGCGAGGACGAGCGGCGCTCGCTCAAGCGGCGCGCCGCCCGCGCCCGCCGTTCCTCCTGACGCGTGTCTCCACCCACCGGCTGAACGGAAGCGGAGCCCCCGCACCCGGCATCAGGCGGTCGCTTCGAGACGAGTCAAGGCAACTGCAAAGGGGGCGGCGGGCCGAGGACCAGCGGTTCTCGGCCCGCCGCCCCCTGTCTGCGCGCCTCCCTACCGCCGCCGGTTATGCCTCAGGATTCGCCCAGCTGTGCGCGGAGCACCACATCCGTGCCGTGCCCGCCGGGAGCCGGCTGCCAGTCGATCGAGCCGCAGAGCTCCCCGCGCACGAGCGTGCTGACGATCCGCGTCCCCAGGCCGGTCATCTCCGTGCCCGGAACCAGGCCCGCCCCGTCGTCTATGACATGGACGGTCAGTCGGCCGCCGTCGCGCTGCGCCCGCACCGTCACGGTGCCATCGCGGTCCTCCAGGCCGTGTTCGACCGCATTTGTCACCAGCTCCGCCAAGACCGTCGCGAGCGCCTGTGCCGAGTCCGCGTCTACCACCCCGAACTCGCCCTCCAGCCGCGTGGACACCTGGCCCGTGGGGGTGGCGACAGCGGCGGCGGAGCGCAGCACCGAGGAGAAGACCTCGTCGAAGTCGACCTTCTCATCCACGTTCTGGCTGAGTGCCGCGTGCACCGTGGCGATGGTTCCCACCCGCCGCTCCGCCTCAGTCAGTGCGGCACGCGTCTCCTCATTGGTCGCGCGGCGCGCCTGCATGCGCAGCAGGGCGGAGACCGTCTGCAGGTTGTTCTTGACGCGGTGGTGGATCTCGCGGATGGTCGCGTCCTTGTTCATCAGCACCTGCTCCCGCCGCCGAATCTCGGAGACGTCGCGCACCAGGAGCAGGGCTCCGGCTCGAGCACCGTCCTTGCGCAGCGGTATCGAGCGCAGGGACAGGAAGACGCCGCCGACCTCCACCTCGGTCAGCCAGGCCTGACGGCCCATCAGCACCACGGCCATGGTCTCATCCACAGGGGTGCGTTCGGGAATGATGCTGGTGACGGCCTCCGCCAGCTGGCAGCCCTCAATGTCGCCGGCCACACCGAGCCGGTGAAAGCACGACTGGGCGTTGGGCGAGGCGTAGGTGACGACGCCGTCGTCGTCCAGGCTGACGACGCCGTCGCCCACCCGGGGCGTGCCGTGGCGCATCCCGGTGGCGGCGCCGTTGATCGGGAAGGCTCCCTGCGCGATCATCAGGCACAGGGCGTCGGCCAGCTCCTCGAGGGGCTTGTCGACGATGCGCCCGCCCCGCAGCACGCCTACAGCGGTCTCGCGGGTGATAACGGCAATCGCCTGGGAGTCGTGAATAACCGGTACGTACTCCTCACGCACGGCGGAGGAGCCGGTCCACTCCGGCGCCGCCGCCACCACTATCTGCCCGCTCATCAGCGCCTCGAGTGCCATGGCCTCGCGGGCGGCGGGCATGCGCCTGCCGATCACGTCCTCCAGATGGACGGTGGCGCCTGTAGCCGGACGCGAGTGCGCGGCGGCGACGAAGCGACCGGAGTCGGTATGCACCCACAAGACCAGGTCGGACACCGACAGGTCCGCTACCACCTGCCAGTCCGCCATGAGCTGATGCAACCAGTCGAGGTCGGCGGGGGGCAGGCTGACAACACCGCGGACCGAGGAGGGCAGAAGACTCGACACGCCCCGATGCTACCGGGGAGCAAGACCCGGTCCGGCCCACCGAGCCCCGGCGGGGCGCACGCGCCCGCGTGTCAGCACGACAATTCGCACAGGGAGCCCGAGTGACGGCCGAAACGTGGCAGGATCATGGGCATGAAGAAGCGCGTCACGATCACTTATCCCGCCTCCCCGGCACGCGTCGCCGCCATGCTCGCCGATCCCGCCTACCAGCGCAGTCGCTTCGAACGGCTCAGCCTCGAAGACGCCTCCATCGACGTCGCCGTACGCGGCCGGGGCTTCGTGGCGACCGTCTCCGGCTCGGTGCCGCCCTCACGCCTGCCCGCGGCCGCAGCGCGCTTCGTCCGCTCCGCCGTTTCCTTCGGCCTGACGGAGTCCTGGGGCGAGCCCGCCGCAGACGGTGCCCGTGTCGGCAGCCTGGATGCCACCGCCAAGGGCGCCCCCGTCAAGGCCGGGGCCACCATGTCCATGCGGCCCGGCGCCGACGGCGACTCCACGCAGGTCACCATCGACCTGGAGCTGTCGGTCTCGGTGCCGCTGGTGGGACGCAGCGTTGAGGAGAAGGTACTGGCGCAGACCGGCCGGGTCGTGGCCGATGAAGAACGCCGGGGGGCTGCCTGGCTCGCAACCGCATAAGGCGCGCGGGCGTCGGCCGCCCGGCGGCCGACGGCGAGTATTCCCATTCCGCCCAACGCGCATGCCTTGTTGGCCCCGCCCCCGGCGTGACACGATCGCGTCATGAACGATCTCAGCGATGTCATCACCCCCACCGAGGCCAACTCGGTGTGGGCCGAACGCACCGGCACCCGCCAGTACCTGGCTCATAACGCCCGCGGCGCCGAGGTGCGCGTGGGCGTGGGCGAGGGCGAGTTCACCCCCGGTGAGCTCATCAAGATCGCCCTGGGAACCTGCAACACCCTGTCCGCGGACCACCGGCTGGCCAAGGCACTGGGAGAGGACTTCGACGCCAACGTCGTCGTCGCCACGCTGAAGCACGATGAGGAGGAGCGCTACAGCGACTTCGACGTGCAGATCATCGCGGACTTCGCCGTTCTAAGCCCTGAGCAGCGACAGATGCTGGAGGAGCGTGTTGAACGGGCCATCGAGCGCGGCTGCACGGTCGGCCACACCATTGAGCACGGCGCCGGGGTGCGGCTGCACCTGTTGGACGACCCCGACGCATAAATGACCGCGGCCACTCACTCATCCGGACCGGGGGCCCTCATGCGCGCCCTCGATCGAGCCCTGGACATTCCGGCGGCGCGTATTGAACAGCGGGTGGCGCGCATGCGCCGCAAGTATCCCTGGGCGACTACGCCCGAGCTGTGCGCTATTGCCGGCTCCCGCCTGCGCCGCGACGCCGGGCTGTCCTCGGGCGCCGTGGGCGCCTGCGCCGCCCTGCCCGCCCTCGGCACCGGACTGGCCTTCACACTCACCGTCGGACAGAGCGCTGCGTTCCTCACCTCCGCCGTCACCTATGTGCTGACGGTGGCGGAGTTGCAGCAGGTGCACCTGGTGGACGTCGACCGGCGGCGCACGCTGGTGCTGTCCGCGCTACTGGGGCGCGAGGGGAGCGAGATCGTCAGCGGCTCCCTGGGACTCTCGACTCTGTTCTGGGCCGCCCAGTCGCTGGCCGGCCTGCCGCTGCCGACCGTCAAGTCCATAAACGCCCGTCTCGCTCGGCAAATGGCAAAGCGCACCGCGGCCAAGAGCGGTGCGCTGGCGATCGGACGCCTAGTCCCCTTCGTGATAGGGGCGGCGCTGGGCTGGTCCGGCGGACGCAGCCTGGCCTCCCAGGTGATCGAGGGCACACAGGCCGCGCTCGGCCCCGCCGTCGACGCAGGCGAGGCGGAAGCCGCTCAAGCCAATCAAGCCGATAAGGTGTCCACGGCGCGACCGGTAGGCGCGTGGGATGAGACGGAGGCGCACTCATGAGCGAAGACGGCAACACCAGCGACGAGTACCCGCACCTGTCCAGGCTGGGACTGGTGCCGCCGGCCGGGGTCGATGTTGCCTATGAGGAACTGCTGGCCGAGGTGCTGCTCGACGGCGCCGTCAAGACAGACCGTACCGGCACCGGCACCCGTTCCGTCTTCGCCCGCCAGCTGCGCTACGACCTGACCGTCGGCTTTCCTCGCATCACCACGAAGTTCGTGGCCATGAAGGCGGTCAAGGGAGAGCTGCTGTGGTTCCTGCGCGGCGACATGAACGCCCGCTGGCTGCAGGAGCGCGGCATCAGCATCTGGGACGAGTGGGCCGATGCCGAGGGCGAGCTCGGCCCCATCTACGGCGCCCAGTGGCGCAGTTGGCCCGCCCGCGACGGCGGCACGATCGACCAGATCGCCGGGCTGATCGACACACTGCGCCGCGACCCCGATTCCCGCCGTATGCTCGTATCCGCCTGGAACGTGGGAGAGCTGGACCGTATGGCCCTGGCCCCCTGCCACGCCTTCTTCCAGTGCTATGTGGCCGATGGGCACCTGTCACTGCAGGTCTACCAGCGGTCGGCGGACCTGTTCCTGGGGGTGCCCTTCAATATCGCCTCCTACGCGCTGCTGACCCACATGCTGGCCCAGCAGGCGGATCTGGAGGTCGGGGAGCTGGTGTGGACCGGCGGTGACTGCCATGTCTACAACAACCACGTGTCCCAGGTCCGCCAGCAGCTCTCGCGGGTACCGGCGGCCTACCCATTCCCGCGGCTGCGGCTGGAGCGGGCGGAGTCGATCGACGCCTACGCCATGGAAGACATTGACGCCTCCGCGGGCTACCAGCACCATCCGACTATCAAGGCGCCGGTGGCGGTATGAGCGGCGGCGCGATGGCACAGGCTGGTGCCCGCCCGCGGGTGGGCGCCATCTGGGCGCAGGACCGGGACGGCGTCATCGGTGCCGACGGCCGCATGCTGTGGCGGGTTCCTGCGGACTTCCGCCATTTTCGGGCAGCCACCCTGGGCTGCGCCGTCGTCATGGGACGAACCACCTGGGAGTCCATCGGGGGCGCACTGGACGGGCGCGCGAGCATTGTGCTGACGCGTCGGGCAGATTGGGAAGCGGACGGAGCAATAGTGGTCCGCGACCTGCGCGCCGGCCTCGCCGCCGCAGCGGCCGCCGTCGACGCTCTCGGTCAGGATCCTCGCGAGGGCGGCTACCGCGCCCTGCCGCGGGTTTGGATGATCGGCGGCGGCAGCGTGTACACGCAGGCGCTCGAGGCGGGGCTTGTGGACGAGCTGCTGGTGTCGGTGATCGATCTGGATGCCGGCGCACGCGCGACTGAGGCGGGCACGGAGCCCCGGCTGCTCGTGCGCGCACCGAGGTTTGATCCGTCTGAGTGGCAGCCGAACGGTCCGTGCGCGGACCCGCCCGGCCAGTGGCGCCCCGTGTCCGGGGACGCGGCTTGGCGCGTGGACCACTATAGGAGCTGAGCATGTCCAAGCGCCCGAGCGGCAGGGTGACACTGGTGGACATCGCCAAAGAGGCGAATTGCTCGGTCTCCCTGGTTTCCATCGTGATGCGCGGCGCGCCGGGCGCGTCGGAGCAGACTCGGGCGCGAGTCAAGGCGGTAGCCGACCGACTCGGCTATCGTCCCGACCAGCGGGCCCGCAGTCTGCGTCGCGCGCGGTCCGGACTCATCGGCGTCACCTTCAATGTTCTTCAGCCCTTCCATGCGGACCTCGTTGAGGGACTGTATGAGGCCGTTACGGACACCGACTACGAGCTGGTACTAGGCGCGGTCGTCGCCCAGACCGATGACATCGCCGCCGCCGAGCCCCTACTACGGGACCGCTGCGAGGCCCTGATCATGCTCGGCCCTACGGTCCCGCCAGCCCGGCTCGCCGCGCTGGCCGCGGAGGTTCCGGTGGTCATGGTGGCGCGTCCCTCCCGAATACAGGGCGTAGACGTCGTGCGTGTGGACGATCGGGGTGGACTGCGGCTCGTCGTCGAGCACCTGACGAGCCTGGGACACGAGCGCATTGTGCTCGTAGACGGCGGCAAGGCTCCCGGCGTCGAGGAACGTATCGCCGGCTACCGGGAGGCGATGACCGCCGCCGGGTTGGAAGAACACATCCGGGTGATAGGCGGCGGGCTAGATGAGGAGGATGGACGGCGCGCCGCCGTCGAGATACTCGAGTTGGACGAGCGCCCAACCGCCATCGCCGCTTTCAACGACCGCTGTGCCTCCGGCGTCGTCAACCACCTGCTCACGCGCGGAATTGACGTGCCTGGAGACATCAGCGTCGTCGGCTTCGACGACTCCCGCCAGGCCACGCGCTGCATTGTCCCGCTGACAACCGTCGCTCAGGACACGGTGCTAATGGCCCGCACGGCGCTGGAACGCGCCATCGGACGTGCCACCAACCGCTACCTGCCCACCGAGCAGGTCCTCGTGCCCAGGCTCGTCGTGCGCAACTCCACCAGCGCGCCGCACAGGTGAGGCAGAGGACTGCCAGGCGGGGATCGAATCAGTCGAGGATGACGGTGAAGGTGCGTACGAAGGCTTCTAGGGCGGCGTCGGAGACGGCGGTGGACCCGTTGGTCTCCGGGGCGCCGTCGCCGGTGGCCCAGGCCTCCATGCCGATGTTGCCGCGGTATCCCGCCGCGGCGATGGCCTCCGCGACGAAGCGGTAGTTGATCTCGCCGGTGCCGGGTTGGGCACGACCGGGTACGTCGGCGACCTGTAGCTCACCGATCCACGGCAGCGACTCGGTGGTGAGCGTGACAAGGTCCCCCTCGCCGATCTGGGCGTGGTAGAGGTCCAGGTTCATGCGCAGGTTCGGGTGGTCGACGGCGGCGACGAGCGCCCGCGTGTCGGAGGCCTTTGCGAAGGGGCAACCGGGGTGGTCGAGGGCGGTGTTGAGGTTCTCCAGGGTGAACACGCGCCCCGCCTTCTCCCCCAGCTCGGCCAGACGACGGCAGGTGTCGGCGGCCCGCAGCCACTCCGCCGGAGTGGGATTGGGATTCGCGACGACGGGGATGCCACCCTGTCCCAGGCCGGTGCCGTGGAAGTTCAGCACGGGACAGTCCAGGGTGTCGGCCGCCCGCAGGGACTCCTCGGCGGTGGACAGCAGGCGGGCGATGCCCGCGTCAGTGGTCAGGTCGCCCTCGATGTACCCGGTCATGGACACCACCGGTACGCCGGTAGCGCGCAGGGCCTTGAGGTCCTTGGTGGTCCAGTCCCAGATCTCAACGTTCAGACCGTGCGCGGCAATGGCCTCAACGCGTTCCAGGAAGGGCTTATCGAGGTAGATCATCTCGGCGCAGGCGGAAAGTGTGAAGGCGTTCATTCTGCAATCTCCTTAAGGGATATGGTGCGGTTCTCCTGCACCGAGAGGATGGCGGCGCGGGCCACACGCAGAGCGCGCAGGCCGGCCTCGGCTCCGGGGACGTCGACGTTCTCGCCGCGCACGGAGCGGACGAAGGCATCGAGTTCACCGACGTAGGCGGTGTGCAGTAGGTCGGTGTCCTTGCGGGACGTGTCCCACGAAGCGCCGTCGGCGCCGTAGTAGGTCATGTCGCTGGTACGGCCACAGCCAGCGGTCGCCATGCCCTTCGCGCCGAAGACCTCGGCGCGCACGTCGTAGCCGTAAAGGGCCTCGAAGCAGGCTTCTGCGGTGGCCATGGCACCGGTGTCGAACACCAGGGTGACCATGGCGGTGTCAATGAATCCGTCCGGCTTCGCGTCGGGACGCACGAGCGCATCGGCGTGGGCGGTCACGGAGACGACTTCGGCACCGGGGTTGAGCCAGAGCAGGGTGTCGAAGTCGTGGATGAGTGTCTCCAGGAACATGGTCCAGGGGGCGATCTTCGCCGGGTCGACGCTGAAGGGACCGGGGTCGCGGGTGACGGAGCGCATCTGTCGCACCTCCCCCACCCGACCGTCGGAGACCGCCGCGTGCGCGGCGGCAAAGCCCGGGGCGAAGCGGCGATTAAAGCCGACCTGCAGCCGCACGTCCGCCCGGGTGCAGGCGTCGATGGCCTCATGAGCATCCTCAATGGTGGTGGTGATGGGCTTCTCGGTGAACACGTGCTTTGCGGCCGTGGCGGCCGTGATGATCGCGGGCGCGTGCAGCGCTGCGGGGGTGGTGATGAGGACCGCGTCGAGGTCGGGGTCGGCCACGGCCTCTTCAATCGAGGGTATGGGCTGAGCGCCGAGCTCGGCGGCCAATGCCGCGGCGGCCTCGGTGCGCGGGTCGACCACGGTGGTAACGACGGCTCCCGGGACTTCTCGAGCGAGAGCGCGGGCATGGTGGCTGCCGATGCGGCCCGCACCCACCAGGGCGAGGTTGACGTTGGTGACGGTCATGATTGACTCCCTTGTCCGGCGGCCGCTTCGATGCTGCCGCTTGTGCTGACAAAAGGAACCTACAACGTTCTAGCACACAAATGGAAGATCACCGCCGTGATTCTAGAAGCCATGCGGATTTTCCCTTGATATAGCTACGCAAAACTGTAGAACGCTACCTTATCGTTCTAGTTCTAGGTGTGGGCGCTCACCTTGTCGTGCCCAGGACCGCCTGGGCGAGGCCAGCGTGTCATAGCGGCCGCTCCGGGCACGTTACTTGCGCCGGTCTCGGCGGCCACATCGACCAACCTCGCGGAGGACCGCGACGTGACAGACCGTGACTTCTACCGATCTCGGCACGTGACTTCTACCGATCTCGGCACGTGACTTCTACCGATCTCGCGGTGGTCAGGCGGACAGGATGCCCTGCTCGGTGAGCCAGTCGGTGGCGATGGTGGCGGAGTCGAGCTGCTCGTCCACCGAGCGGGCATTGAGGGAGCGCAGCGCCTCGGTGGTGAGCAGCGCGGAGACGGCGTTGATTGCGGTGACGGCGCCCGCATCGAGGCCGGCCGAGACGAGCGGGGTGACGTTCTGGGGCAGGATCAATGACTCCGGGTCCTCCAGCACCACCAGGTCGTTGGCGTCGATGGCCGGGGACGAGGTGTAGATGTCGGCCACCTGCACCGTTCCATCACTCAGAGCGCCGACGGTGAGCGATCCGCCGGAGTCCTCCACAGGATAGACGTCGGCGTCCACCCCGTAGACGGCCTTGATGCCCGTAGGGCCGTAGGGGCGGGTCTTGAACTCGGAGTTCGCCGCCACCATGACGGTGCCGCCGAGCTTGGCCAGGTCGCCGATGGCGACCAGCCCGTGCTCATCTGCCAGTGCGCGGGTGACGGTGTAGGAGTCCTGGTCGGTGGCCGCAGCGTAGTCGAGCACCATCAGTGTCTCCGGCAGCACCTTCGGCAGGGCGGCGTGTACGGAGTCGGCGTCGGTGGCCTCCGTCTCGGAGTCGTAGTACTGCAGCAGGTTGCCGCCGTACTCTGGCAGCACATCGATGGCGCCGGACTCGAGCTCGGGGAGGTAGACCTCGCGCTGCCCGATCTGATACTGGCGGTCGACGGTGAAGCCGGCGTTCTCCAGGGCCTGGGCGTACAGCTCGGCGATGATCTCATTGGAGTAGTACTGCTGGCTGCCCACCACGATGGTGGAGTCGCCGTCGGCCCCGCCGGAGGAGAACGGATCGGAGTTGGAGCACGCGGCCAGGGTCGCGGCCACGGCCAGCAGGCCGCCGCCGGCCAGGACGCTGCGACGAGTGAGCACCATGCGACTCGCAGCCTGGGGGTTCATGGGGCTTCCTTTCGGTTGCGCGCGCCGACCGGGGTGACGGCGCGCTGGAGGAGGGCGAAGAGGAGCTCGGAGAGTAGTGCCAGGGCGATGACTACGAGCGAGGAGGCCAGCATCATGCCGTAGTCCTGGGTCTTGAGCCCCAGGAACATCAATCGCCCCAGTCCGCCGGCGCCGGTGTAGGCGGCGAGCGTCGCCGTCGCGATCACCTGCAGGGTGGCCGAGCGCAGTCCACCCACGAGCAGCGGTGCGCCGAGCGGGATCTCCACGCGGGTCAGCAGCTGGGTCTCGCTCATGCCACTGGCGCGGGCGCCGTCTACGGCGACGGGATCCGCGGACTCAATTCCGGTGTAGGCACCGGCCAGCACACTGGGCAGGGCCAGGACGACGAAGGCGAGCATAGGCGCCGTCAGCCCTACGCCGAGGGCAAGCCCGAACAGGGTAATCAGGCCCAGGGTGGGTAGGGCACGCACGGCACCGGCCAGAGCGATGGCCGCGCCCCGGCCCCGCCCGGTATGTCCGATCCACCAGCCCAGCGGAACCCCGATGGCAGCGGCGACGGCGACGCCGAGCAGCGAGTAGCCGAGGTGCTGCACCAGCAGTCGTCCGATGCCGAGTGAACCGGACCAGTTGGCGGCGCTAAGGATGTAGGCGATCGCCTCGCCAAGGTAGTTCATGCCGTCGCCTCCTCTCGCACGCGGGCGCGGCGCGTCCACGGCAGCAGCGCACGCCCGCCCAGTACCACCAGGGCGTCGAGCACGACCGCGAGCAAAGCGGTGGTGACGATGCCGGTGAGGATCTCGGCGGTGATGCCGCGCTGGTAGCCGTCGGTGAACAGCCAGCCGAGGCTGCGCACGCCCAGCACCGCCCCGACCGTGGTCAGCGAGACCGTGGAGACGGTGACGACGCGCAGACCGGCGAGGATGGCAGGACCTGCCAGCGGTAGCTCCACCGTGGCGAAGCGGCGCAGTGGCGCCATGCCCATGGCGGTGGCGGCGTCGAGCACCCGCTGGTCGACGGCGTCGAGCGCGTCCACCGCAGTGGGCACCAGCAGCGCCAGCCCGTAGAGCGTCAGTGCCACCACCACGTTGAGGGTGTCGCGGATGCCGGTGCCGAGCACAACCGGCAGGATCACGAACAGTGCCAGGGAGGGGATGGCGTACAGCAGGGAGGCACCCGAAACGAGGATGCCGCGCAGCGGCCCCAGCCGCCGGGTCAAACGGGCGATCGGGATGGCCAACACCAGGGTCGCCCCGATCGCGGGCACCGCCTGCATCAGGTGGGCGATCAGGTAGGTTCCGATCACCGGTAGGTTGTTCAGGAACCAGGTCACGGACGCGCCTCCGTGTCCGCATCGATCCGTCCTAGGGCGCGACCGGCTCGGTCCAGGACCACCCGGCTGCCGGCGACGTCGGCCAGGCGCAGGGTGCGGCCGGCGTCGTCGAGGCCGAGGAAGCGGGCGACGAAGTCGTCGGCCGGATCGGCGAGCAATTGCGCACCGGTGCCGCGCTGCGCTATCTGGGCGCCCTCGCGCAACAGGATGATCTCGTCTCCGAGCATCAGGGCCTCGTCGACGTCGTGGGTGACGAAGATGATCGTCTTGGCGAGCTCACCCTGAATGCGCAGCAGCTCGCGCTGCAGGTCGCGGCGCACAAGGGGGTCCACGGCGCCGAAGGGCTCATCCATGAGGAGGACGCCGGGGTCGGCCGCGAGCGCGCGAGCCACACCGACGCGCTGGGCCTGACCGCCAGAGAGCTGTCCCGGGTAGCGGTCCGCCAGGTCCGCCGCCAGTCCCAGCATGTCCATCAGCTCGCGGGCGCGTGCCCGGGCCTGGGACCGGGCGGTGCCGTTCAGGCGCGGCACCAGGGTGATGTTGTCAAGCACGCGCCGGTGCGGCAGCAGTCCCGCGTTCTGCATGACGTAGCCGATGGACCGGCGCAGGGCCACCGGGTTGCCGTCCTGGACGTCCTCACCGTCGAGCAGGATCCGGCCGTCAGTGGGCTCGACCATGCGGTTGACCATGCGCAGCAGCGTGGTCTTGCCGCACCCCGAGGAGCCGAGCAGGACGGTTATGGAGCCGGCGGGAAGGACAGCGGAGAAGGACTCGACGGCCGCCCTCGAGCTCACGGAACCGTTGCCGACGGGCGCTGGGTAGCGCTTGGAAACGGCAGAGAATTCAATGGTGCTCGCCCCCGCCCCAGCAGCGGAGGCGGGCGCAGCCGGTTTTGCGGCCGGCGCCCCTGTCCTGGACTCCATACGGATGACTCCTCTCCCCGCCGTGCGACGACGTCGCTCTACCGTAACAACGGTTCCCAAATATGTCGATTCGAGGTAATGTGGTGTGGTGCTCGACCTCAAGATCCTGGGATTCCTCGCCGAGGGGCCACTGCACGGCTACGAGCTGCGCCGCCGCATCAACGAACTGGACGGGCCTGGCAGTCACCTGTCTGAGGGATCACTCTATCCGGCGCTGGCGCGGTTGGAGCGGGACGGCATGCTGATCCGCAGCGCCGAGCCCGGGGCCAGAGGACGCCCGCGCAAACGCCTGGAACTCACCGCGGCGGGGCACGAGCGTCTGCACGAGTTGCTGCGGCATCCGAGCGAGGCGGATGTGTCCTCCATGCCCCGATTCCTGATTCTGCTCGCCTTCCTGTCCCACCTGCCCGACCACGCCGAACGCGAGGCGGTGCTGCGGCGGCGTCTGGAGGCGTTGCGGGAGCCGGCGCCGGCCTTCTTCTACGACGACGGCACGCCGCGTCGTTCCAGCGCTGAACCCGATCCGTACCGGCGCGGCATGATCCGCGTAGTGGCCGCATCCCGCCGGGCGGAGATCGAATGGCTCCAGCAGGAGCTCAATGGCTCCGGCAAGGAGGTCAGCGCACCGGGTCCGAGCGGCAAGATGCCGGAGCACAGCACCACTCCCCCAAGAATCAGGAGCACCGTCTGATGGAGACCCTCAACGCCCCCGCGGCTACCATGTGCGCCGCCGTGCTGACCGCGCCCGGTATTGAGAACCTGCACGTCACGGACGTACCGGTCCCCCAGCCGCGGCCCGGCTGGGTGCGCCTGAAGGTCATGGCCTTCGGCCTGAACCGCAGCGAATACCACTCGGTCACGGGGCAGGCCGGCGGCATGAGCTACCCGCGGGTGCTGGGGATCGAGGCCTCCGGCGTGGTGGATCTGGATCCCGAGGGGCAGCTGGCTCCGGGAACCCAGGCGGTCACCATGATGGGCGGCATGGGGCGTGCCTTCGACGGCGGTTACGCCCAGTACGTGGTGGTGCCGCGCGAGCAGGTCATCACCTTCAGCTCAGGCCTGCCGTGGGAGGTCATCGGCTCGGTGCCCGAAACGCTCCAGACCGCCTACGGATCGCTGACCACCGGCCTGAATCTGCAACCCGGCCGGAGCCTGCTGGTGCGCGGGGGCACCTCGGCGCTCGGCCTGGCCACGGCTGCCCTCGCGCTTGACATGGGCTGCACGGTGTATGCGACCTCTCGGCGCGAGACCGGGCTGGAACTGCTCGCCTCCCGGGGCGTGGTCCCATTGCACGACGGCGGCGCCGTGGCCGAGCAGGTGCGCAGGCACCATCCCAACGGCGTGGACGCGGTGCTCGAGCTGGTCGGTGTGCCCACGCTGCGCGACTCACTGCTGGCGACCGCCGTGCACGGGACCGTGTGCTTCACCGGGATGCTGTCGGATGCGTGGACCATCAAGGACTTCTATCCGATGGACTGGATCCCCAACGGGGTGCGGTTGACCACCTACTCCGGCCAGGCCTCCGACCTGCCGGGAGCGGAGTTGCAGCGCGTGCTGGAGCGGATTGAGGCGGGCGCGCTGGACTTCCTGCCGGTGCACACCTATCCGTTGGCGGAGATCGTCCAGGCGCAGCGGGACATGGCGTCCGGCAGGCACACCGGCAAGCTCGTCGGGCTGCCCTGGGCCTGACGTACCGCTGCGCCCCGCAAGCTCAGTGCAGCAGGCCCGCTGCCAGGAAGACGACGGCGATCAGCGGAAACGCGCCCTGCTTGAGTGCCGCCGTGCGGTGTGCCGGGGACTTCAGGGCGAGCACCAGGGCGGCGGCGAGCATGGAGCCGACGCCGTACAGGGCCAGGGCCGTGCCCGCAGTGCGCCACGCGCCGGAGCCCAGGGTCATGAGCACGGCTCCGGCCAAGGCCTCTACTGCCAGGAACAGGTTGTAGAAGCCCTGGTTGTAGGCGTAGAAGGCGTGCGGCCGGGCCTGTTCGGCGGTGCCGCCGAAGGTCTTGCGGGCCAAGGGCCCCTCCCAGGCGATCGACTCCATCCAGAAGATGAGCACGTGCAGCGCCGCGGCGAGAACCGCGGCAAGAAGGCCGACGATGAGGAATGTATTCACAAGCCGGAAGCTTAAGCCCGCGCCGGTGTCGTACCCGTCGACGGTGCCATTCACACCCTGGTTTCACGGCTGGCGATGCCCTGGTTTCACGGCCGGCGATTCGGACGGCGCCACCCCACGGACCCCGTCTCAGCCCGTGATGAGCTTAAAGGCGATGGCCAGCACGATCGCGTTGTAGAAGAAGGCGAGGACGGAGTGAACCGCCACTGTCCAGCGCAGGCGCCGAGATGTCACTGCCGCATCCGATGTGGCAAAGGTGGTGCCCACGGTCAGGGAGAAGTACACGTAGTCGGTGAGATCCGGGTCCGCCGTAGCTGGGAACCTCAGGGCTGGCCCGTACAGGTGGTCCAGACGCTCGTAGTGCCGGGCATATCCCAGGTGGAGAAGCGCCCAGCCGAGCATCGCCGTGAGTATCGTGATCGCCGTGGCGGCGACTTGAAGTACCTGGGTGAGGGCGCTCGCTTGTGCCGCGCTGTATACGGCAGTCAATTGGTCAATCAGTTCCTGCGGTATGCCGATTCCGGTCAGCACGTTGAACAGGCCCACGAGCGCAGCTATGACCGGGGAGGTTCCCAGAAGAGCGATCAGCCACCGGGGCAGGCTGAGCGCAGGCTCCCGAATCTCAAGGTCGTCCGGCAGTACCCGGCGACGCCAGGCGGCCCACACCAGGTTAGTCACGTATATGAGGGCCAGGAGTACCCAGGCAGCCGAGCAGTACGCCGCCGGCTCGGTGTCACCTCCGATGATGGCCACCAGGCCGAGCACTATGAGGAGCGCCTCCACAATCAGGCCGACGATACTCGCTCGCGTCATGGTCGAAGCCTGCCACGAGCCTTGGCCGACATGCGGATAGGTCCTTGAGGCGTGGCGAATGCGGGGGATCAGACGCCGAGGCGCTCAGCCACCTCATCGGTGTAGTCCCCGGCGACGACCTCCACCCGATTGCCCTCGGGATCGAGCAGAACCGCCTCGTAGTAGCCGTCGCCGGTCTGTCGGGGGCCGTCAAGCACCGGTACCCCAGCGGCGCGGGCCCGCTCCGCCAGGTGGTCCACACTCGCCCGGTCCGGCAGCGCGAAGGAGATGTGCGCCCAGCCGAGCATCTCTCCCTCTGGGCGGGAGTCGACGTCAGGGCGGGACATGAGCTCCAGCCGAGCGTCCCTGCCGCCTGCCGACACGCCGTCGTCGAAGGTGATGATGTAAGTCCGCAGGCCGGTGCGGGGGTTGTGGTACTGGCCGTTGGCGTGTCCACCGAACCAGCGCAGGTAGAAGTCGCGGGCGCCCTCCAGGTCGGCGACCCAGATGGCGGCGTGGTCAATACGGGGCATGGCGGTCCTTTCAGGCTGTGGCGGCGTCGAGTGCGCACTGGCTGCAACCGGTCTGGCAGAGACGGCGTCCCCGGCGCCACAACTGGGTGCCACCGGGGACGCCGCCCAATTGCTTCAGGACGGACCGGCCGTCCGGCTCACTCGTCCGCGGCGGACGGGTGAGTCATGTCGACCGGAACCACCCAGGCGTCGAACTCCGCCTCGGTGACGAATCCCAGCTCGAGCGCGGACTCCCGCAGGGACAGACCCTTCTTGTGCGCGTTCTTGGCGATCTTGGAGGCCTTGTCATAGCCGATGTGACGGTTGAGGGCGGTCACCTGCATGAGGTTGGAGTCCAGGTTGGCCTGGATCTTCTCCCGGTTGGGCTCAATGCCGTAGGCGCAGTTCTCGTCGAAGGAGACGCAGGTGTCGCCCAGCAGCTGGATGGACTCCAGCACGCACCAGGCCATGACCGGCTTGAACACGTTGAGCTGGAAGTTGCCCTGGCTGCCGGCGAAGCCGACGGTGGCGTCGTTGCCGAAGACCTTGGTGGCGACCATGGTCATGGCCTCGCACTGGGTGGGGTTGACCTTGCCGGGCATGATTGAGGAGCCGGGCTCGTTCTCCGGGATGATCAGCTCGCCGATGCCGTTGCGGGGGCCGGAGGCGTACCAGCGCACGTCGTTGGCGATCTTCATCAGGGCGTCGGCCAGCACGCGCAGCGCACCGGAGACCAGTACGAGCGCGTCGTGGGCGCCGAGGGCGGCGAAGAGGTTGTCTGCCTGCTTGAACTCGATGCCGGTCTCCTCGCTGATCTTCTTGGCGGTCAGCTCGCCGAACTTCGGGTGGGCGTTCAGGCCGGTGCCGACGGCGGTTCCGCCGATGGCCAGCTCGCGGGCGCGGGAGTCGGCGTAGCGGATGCCGTCCAGCGCGAAGTCGATCTGGGCGACCCAGCCGGAGATGACCTGGCCCAGGCGGATCGGGGTGGCGTCCTGCAGGTGGGTGCGGCCGACCATGACGACGTCGTCGAACTCCTTGGCCTTGGCGTCCAGGGTGTCGCGCAGCTGCTGCACGCGCGGGTACATGGCCGCCAGCTCGGAGACGACGGCGATGTGCATGGCCGTGGGGAAGGTGTCGTTGGAGGACTGGCCGCGGTTGACGTGGTCGTTGGGGTGCACCGGGGTCTTGGAGCCCATCTGGCCGCCGGCCAGTTCGATGGCCCGGTTGGAGATGACCTCGTTGGCATTCATGTTGGACTGGGTGCCCGAGCCGGTCTGGAAGACGACCAGCGGGAAGTGGGAGTCGAGCCCGCCGGAGATGACCTCGTCGCCCGCCTGGGCGATCAGGTCGGCAATGTCTTGGGGCAGCTCGCCGAGTTCGGCGTTGGCCAGGGCGGCGGACTTCTTGAGCACGCCCAGCGCCCGGATGAGGGGGCGGGTGAGCACGAAGGTCTCGCGGCCGATGTTGAAGTTGTGCAGGGAGCGCTCGGTCTGGGCGCCCCAGTAGCGGTCGGAGGCGACCTCGACGGTGCCCATGGAGTCTGATTCGGTGCGCGTCGTCGCGCTGGTGGTGTTCTCAGGTGCCATGCCTCCAAGGCTAGTCGGATGAAGCGGCACGCGGGCGGGGACGGGCGTCCTATGTCCGAACCTGCGGCCGGGTGCGCGCGCAGCCGCGCGCCCCGGCCGCGGGCGGGGCGCACTCCCCGCCCGCGGCGCTCACAGGGCGGCCAGCACCGCCTCGACGCCGACCGCGAGGGTGCGGTGAGCACCAGCCACCAGGCGCACGACTTCATCGGGATCGGTGGGTTCCTCGGCGAAGGACAGGTCGGATACGACGCTCATCCCGGCCGCGCGCACGCCCAGCTGGTGCAGAGCGATGGCCTCCAGAATGGTGGACATGCCCACGCAGTCGGCGCCCAGGGCCGCCAGCATGCGGGACTCGGCCGGCGTCTGGTACTCCGAACCGCGCACCATGGCGTAGACGCCGGTGCGCTGGGTGCGCGCGCTCAGGGCGGCCGTCAGCTCCGGGTCCCACAGTACGCGCTGGTCGACGAACACGGTGCCGCTGAAGGGCGAGGCGCCGGACAGGTTGAGATGGTCGGTGATGGTCATGACGTCCCCGATCTCCCAGTCCCGCAGGCAGCCATTGGCGTTGATCAGGACGGCGGCGCGCACGCCGGTGGCCGCGGCGGCCCGGACCAGGGCGACGACGGCAGCCGGTCCGCGCCCCTCGTAAAGGTGGGTACGCCCGTGGGCCACCAACACGCGCACGGTGTGAGGCGTCGTCGCCGGGTGCCCGGGCCCGTCCTGCCCGGTCGGCGCTATCGGGAGGGGCCGCGCATAGGAGTCGAGCCGGTCCACGTGCCCGGGGGCGGTGGGCGCGGCGATGCCGGGCAGGTCGGACAGCGGCAGCGACGCCGTCGGAGCGCCCCAGTCGTCCAGGGCCGCGTCCGCGCCCGAACCGAGTACCACCAGCAGGTCGTGGCGGGCGACGCCAGTGCGCCGGGCGATCTGGTGGGCGGCCTCCAGGGCCGGTCCGGGGCCGTCGGCGCCCCCGGACTCGGTGAGGGCGGCGAGCAGCTCGGCGGGAACGCCGTCGGGCCCCGGGGAGGGCTGTGGGGTGGGGGCGACGGGGCTCATGCTCGCTCCCCCGCCTGCTCCTGGGCGCGCACGCGTCGGCGGCCGAGAATGAGGTGCCCGATCAGGCCGATCAGCAGCGCGGCCAGGACGCCTAGGTTCGCCCCGGCCCAGGCGCCGTCGTGGCCGCCCAGCGGACCGAGCAGGTAGCCCTGCCAGCTCAGCCAGGAGGCCGCGGAGTTGACGACCAGGCCCCAGCCGATGCCGGCGCCGACGACTACCAGCGCGATCGCCTCCAGGTTGACCGAGCCGTAGACGCCGTCGGGGGTGAACAGGGCGGCCTCGTCGTAGTCGCGCCTGCGCAGGCACACCTCGGCCAGCATCACACCCGCCCAGGCGGCGATGACCACGCCGAGGGTGGTGAGGAACCCCTGGAAGGGCCCGAGGAAGTCATCCGCGCCGAAGATGACGGCGATCGTGCCCAGGGTCATGATGGTCGCGTCAATCGCGGTGGCCACGTGCCGCTTCACGGGCACCCCGGTGGCCAGCAGTGACAGCCCCGAGGAGTACAGGTCCATGATGATGCCGCCGGCGAGCCCCAGGATGGCGACCACGGCGAAGGGGATCAGGAACCAGGTGGGCAGAATGGTGGTCAGCGCGCCGATGGGGTCGGCGTCGATGGCGGTGCCGAGCTCGGGGTCGGAGCCGACCAGCATGATGCCGGCGACGACGAGGATCACCACGGGCAGCGAGGAGCCGGTGGTGGTCCAGGCGATCACGCCGGTGGTGGAGGCCCTGCGCGGCAGGTAGCGGGAGTAGTCGGCGGCGGCGTTGACCCAGCCCAGGCCGAAGCCGGTGGCGACCATGACCAGGGCGCCGATGAAGGCTGCCGCCGAGCCTGCCGGGAGCGCGGCGAGCGCGGCGAAGTCGATCTGCGGGGAGACGAGCACCAGGTATGCGACCGTGAGTATGCCCGTGGCCCAGGTGATCCAGGCCTGTACCCGCATGATGGTGTCGAAGCCGAGGATGCCGGCGCTGGCCGCGAGCCCCACGGTCAGCAGGAAGCCGACGATCTGCGCGCCGAGCTCGTTGTGCCAGCCGAGGGCCTGCAGCACCGTGGCGGAGGCGAGGCTCGCCGAGACGCACAGCACGGTCTCCCAGCCGACGGTGAGCATCCAGGAGATGGCGGCGGACAGGCGGTTGCCGTGGTAGCCGAAGGCGGCGCGCGACAGGGCCAGGGTGGGGGCGCTGCCGCGCTTGCCGAGCACGGCGATGAAGCCGCACAGCAGGAAGGAGACGATCACGCCGACGACGCCGGCGACGACGGCCTGCGCGAAGGACAGGCCGAAGCCGAGCACCCAGGCGCCCCAGGACAGTCCGAGCACCGAGATGTTGGCGGCGAACCAGGGCATGAACAGGTCGCGGGGACGCCCCTTGCGCTCGGACTCGGCGATGACGTCCAGGCCCGCGTTCTCAATGCGGGAACCGGCGTAATCCGCGTCGGTGGCCGACTGGGGACCGGGCGCGGCGGTGGCGGTGGCAACCGGGGAATCAGTTGGGGAGGAGGGGGCGTCTGTCATGGCGGTCAACCTATCGCACCAGCGGCGGGCGTTATCGGCACTGGGTCATCCCTGGTTTGGACCGCACGCGTCGGTTTGGCCCCCTTACGTCGGTTTGGACCGCCCACGCGGCACTGTGATGTCTCAGTGGAATGCTGGGTGTTTTTTGGACACGGTGTTGTTGTGTGTTTGTCAGGCTGCTTTCGGGGTGGCGGCCTGCTGTAGTTCGCGTTCGAACTGGTTGGGTGTGCGGTACCCGATCCCCGAGTGCAAACGTCTTTGATTATAGGTCAATTCAATCCACGCCGCCACATCCCTTATCGCCTTATCCCGCGTGGGGTAGACCATACGATACACGCGCTCATTCTTCAATGTCGCGTTGAACGACTCCGCCCACGCATTGTCCCAACACACCCCCGTACGCCCCACCGACGGCCGAATCCCATAAGAGGCCAGGTGGTCGGCGAAGGCCTGGGAGGT
>NZ_FNIM01000017.1 GCF_900103885.1 Actinomyces ruminicola | reverse complement strand
ACTACCACAAGAACAAACAGGGGCCAGCCACCACAACGACCGATCTGGGCACGTGACTTCTACCGATCTCGGCGGTTATAGCTACCGATCTGGGCGAGAGGGGTGAGGCGAGGCGGGCCGTCTGGTCAGCTGCCGGTGAGGGCCTGGAGCGACTCGGACATCTGCTCGGGGGTGAGCAGGCCCACGTGCACCTGCTGCACCACGCCGTCGGCGCCGATGAAGAAGTGCGAGGGCACGCCCATGATCCCGTAGGCGGCGGAGATCGCCTGGCTGCGGTCGGAAACCTGCGTGAACTCGTTGCCCACGCGCTCGGAGTAGGCGCGCACCGTGCCGGCGTCCTCCCCCACGTAAACCACGATCACCTCGACGTCGTCCCCGTTCTCGGCGGCCGCCGCCTGCACGTCCGGCATCTCGGTGCGGCAGCCGGTGCACCAGGTGGCCACGAACATCAGCCACACCGGCCGCCCCTCCATGGACTGCGGGTCCAGCACCACCTCCTGGGAATCGAGGCCGGCACCGGTGAAGGCCGGCGCCGTCTGCCCCGCCACCGGGGCACTGGCCGCCCCCGCGACGTCGACCTCGGTGACCACGGCGGTCTCGGCCTGGGCGGGCCCGGAGTCATCGGGCCCCACCGCCCACCAGGCGGCGATGGCAATGGCGAAGGCGGCCACCAGCACCACGGCCACCTGCCCGAAGCGCGAGCCGCGAATGCCGGCGCGCCAGGCGGGCTCGTCGGGGGCATCGCCCCGGGATGCGGGCTCGGCAGCGTCGGGCTCGACGGCGTCGAGCAGGTCGTCTACGTCGGCGGAGTTCTCCTCCGGCAGGTCATCACGCATAGGAGTGCAGTCCTCCGAAGAACAGGTTGCCCAGGTAGGTGAACAGGACGGCGGCGAAGCCCAGGATCAGCAGCCAGGCGGCGCGGTTGCCGCGCCAGCCGCGCGTCACGCGCGCGTGCAGGTAGGCGCCGTAGATCAGCCAGGTGACCAGGGCCGCGGTCTCCTTGGGGTCCCAGCCCCAGTAGCGCCCCCAGGCGACGTTCCCCCACAGCGCCCCCAGGATCAGCATCAGGGTCAGCATGGGGAAGGTGACCACGGTGGCCCGGTAGGCCAGGTCATCGAGCACCTCCTGCCGGGGCCAGCCCCGCCAGCGCACGTGTGGGGCGAGCAGGTACATGACCGCGGCGGCGAAGGAGACCACCGCGGCCCCGTAGCCCAGGGACGCGGTGAACACGTGCAGGGTCAGCAGCGGGGAGTTCTGCAGGGCCGGCATCAGCGGGCTGGGCTGGTAGGACAGGGTGGAGGCGTAGATGAGCATCGCCAGGATCACCGGCAGCACGATGATCGACACGGTGCGCACCCGGTAGCGCCACTCGAACAGCACCTGCGCCAGCATCATGCCCCAGGCGAAGCAGATGGCGAACTCGTAGTGGTTGGAGAAGGGGGCGTGCCCGGTGGCGATGGTCCGGGCGATCAGTGAGCCGGTCAGCAGCAGCAGTCCCAGCTGGGTGGACTTGGCGGCCCACCAGGTGACGGTGAAGCGCTTGAGCGGGGCCCGGTGGACGCCACCGGTCACCTCCACGGTGCGCTCGCCGGCGCCGGTGTCGACGACTACGGTGCCGCCCGCGGCCCCGGTCGGCGCCGTGGCCGCGGCCCGCGACATGCGGGCGGCGAAGAAGGCGCCCAGGTAGGCGACGGTGGAGATCACCACCAGGGCGGTGGTGATCAGCAGTAGGGCCTGGGAGTACTCAAGCATCGGCGTCGGTCCTTTCCGCGTGCTGCGTCATTCGTCCGCTCAGGCGGACGGCCATGTCGGTGAAGAATGCGCTGAATCCGAAGTCGCGGCGGTCGGGCGAGGCCAGCTGCACCAGGGCGCCGTCGTCGGTGTCGGTCACCCGCACCCAGATGCGCCGGTGCGGGAAGAACATGGTCATGCACACGCCGATCGCCAGCAGCCCGAAGCCGACCCACACGATCGGGGCGCCGGGGTCGCGGCGCACGATCATCCCGGTGAACTGCTGCTCCCGCTCGAAGGTGAGGGTGTAGTCGCCCACCGCGCTGGGCGTGCCCTGATCCAGGACGGCCTCCGCACTGGGCGTGGTGGCCTCGCCCTCGTACAGCTCGACGCGCACCTGGCCGGGCTCGATACCGGTGCCGACCTGCCCGGAGGCCGCCTCCACCACGTACAGGACCGTGCCGTCGGGCAGGGTGGTGTGGCCGTAGTTGAAGATCTTGTCCGACGTGCTCCACTCCAGGGCGACGCCGTCGTGGAGCAGCTCCGCCCTGGAGGCGTCGGCCACGCGCATGACGGCGGCGACCCCGAAGTAGGACTGGTGGAACATGACGCCGTGGTAGCTCAGCGGGGTGTTGACCCGCACCTCCTGGGAGGCCACCTGCTCGCCGTCGTCCAGCAGCGTCAGGTCGGCGACGTAGTCCTTGGGCGAGCCGTCCTCGTAGTAGGTGTCCTGGAAGCTGTTGGCCTGCACGCTCAGGGCGGTGCCGTGGCCGACGTCCTTGGGGTAGCCCACGGTCAGGGTGAACTGCTGGTCGCGGAAGCCGGTCAGGGAGGAGGCCACGAATCCGGCCATGACCACCACGAAGGCGAGATGCGCGAAGACCGTGCCGAAGGGGGCCCAGTGGTTGCGGTCGAGGTAGGCGTTGCGCCCGGGTCCGCGCTCGTCGACGATCACGCGCAGGCGGTGCCGACGGGCGTCGGCGCACACGGCCTCGAAGGCATCCTCGGCGCTCACCGGCGCGGTGAAGTGGGAGCGCAGCCGCGCCCGGCCGAAGAAGCGGGCGGTCACCCGGGTGCGCGGGTGGCGGGAGGCCCGCCAGATCACCGGCAGACGGTGTGCCGTGCAGGCGAGGATGGAGGCCGCCAGCAGCCCCATCACCACCAGGAAGGGCACCGAGGTGAACATGTTGAACACGCCGAGCCCGCGCAGGACGCCGGTCCAGCCGCCGAAGACCGGCCGCACCTGCTCCAGCCACTGCTCGGCGGCCTGGGCGTCCGCCCTGGTGGAGGCCGGCATCTGGGGGAAGATCGCGCCCATCAGACCCAGCAGGCCGGCCAGCAGGATCAGCACCAGGCCGACGGACTTGTTGTAGAGGAAGGCGTAGATGTGCCCGGCCACCTGGCCCGGTGACAGCGCGGCCTGATCGTCCAGGCCGTCCACCGCCCCGGAGCCGCGCGCCGCAGGGGGCATTCCCGCCGCCCTCGCGGCGGACGGCTGTGCCGGCCCTGCCGAGTCGGCGGCGGCCGTGCGCGTGGGCTTGGCGTCGGTCTGTTTCACCTCGGGTGCCTCCTTAAAGCCCCAGTGCGGGTATCAGGGCGGACAGTCTTCCCAGCAGCCCGGCGATCATGAGCAGCCCGATGACCACGAGCACGCCCCCGCTGACGAGCGAGACGCCCACGTGGTGGCGGCGGAACCAGTCGAACCTCCGCGTCACCTGCGCCGAGCCCAGGGCGACGGCAACGATCGGGATACCCAGGCCCAGGCAGTAGGCGGCCATGAGGGCGATGCCGGACCACGCCGTCGGGCTCGCCGTCGCCAGCGCGAGGATGCCGCCGAGGATCGGGCCGATGCACGGAGTCCAGCCCGCCCCGAAGGCGACTCCCATCAGGGCTGCGCGCAGTGGAGAGCCGGCGGCGTCGGCGGGGCCGGTGGCTCGCACCAGCGTGTCGAAGGGGCGCAGCGTCAGGATGCCCGCCACATGCAGTCCCATGAGCACCAGCACCGCTCCGCCCACCATGCGCGCGTGTACCGCATAGGGTCCCAGCGAGCGTCCGAGCAGCCCGAGCGAGGCCCACAGGGCGATGAACACCACGGAGAAGCCGAGCACGAAGCTCACCGAGTTCGCCAGGGCGGCGCGCCGGTGCACCCGGCCCGCGTCAACGCCCACCAGCTGCCCGACGAAGGCGGGCACGATCGGCAGGAAGCAGGGCGAGGCGAAGGAGACGAGTCCCGCCAGCAGGGCGACCGGGAGGGTTGGCTCCATCCGCTCACCCCGCACTCGGCGTCGCCGTGGCGGAGCCCATCGTGCCCACGTGTCCGCGTACGGTTGCCGCCATCTCCGAGTCGGGGGCCAGCTGGAGCACCTTCTCCCAGCACTGGGTGGCCCGCTCGGAGTCCGGCGGCGTGCGCGCCAGGTACAGGAAGCCGAGGTTGTACCAGGGCTCGGCCACGTCCGGGTCGATCTCGGCGGCGCGCAGCCAGTGCGTCTCGGCCGCCTCGTACTGGTTGGACTGGTACTCGGCCACGCCGATGGTCAGCAGCGCGTCGAGGTTGTCGGGGTCGGCGTCGAGGATCTGCTGCAGCCAGGTGATGGAGTCCTGGTACAGGGCCGCCTTGAGGTACATGACGCCCAGCTCCTGGCGGGCCTCGAAGTTCGCGGGGTCGGCCTCGGCCTGCGCCTGGAGCTCCGCCTCCCGCTCGGCGTCCACCGGCTCGGCCTCGTCCATGGCGGCGACGGCGCTCGCGTCGGCGGTGGCGGCAACCGAGGGGTGGCCCGAGGGCAGGGCCGCATCAGCGGCGGTGTCGCCCCGCCCCACCTGCTGGACGATGATGACCACCGCCGCGGCCAGCAGCGCCACCAGCACCAGGTTCATTCGGGACACCCCGGTGCGCCGCTCCAGCGCCGAGGGGCGCCCCCGCCGGAGCGCAGTATCCGCGGAGGACGGTGCGAGGGCGTCCTCGACATCGTCGTCGGCGAGCAGGTCCTCGACGTCGGCGGCGTCCTCCGGTTCTCCCGTGCCCTCGGCGTCGAATCGGGCCAGCTGGGCGGCGGCCCAGTCCTGCAGCCCCTCCGGGGCGGTGGCGAGGAAGGCGGCCAGCGCCTCCCGGTCCACTTCCCCGTCGGCTCCCGGTTCTCGCCGTCCTTCGCTCCCCTGCGCTTCACGCATACCGTTCCCGCGCCCCGTCAGTTGCCTGCATCCGGCAGGTGCTGCTCGGGAATGGCCGGGCCGATCCCGTTCTCGACGTCGACGCCGCGCAGCGCCAGCTGCCCGGAGCGGGCCCAGTCGGTGGCCTGGTTGAGGATGGAGATCGAGTAGGCGGGGGCGTGGAAGCCGCGGCCGTTCTCGGAGAAGGAGTAGTCGATCACGAACTGCGCCTTGCGCTGGTAGTCGCGGGCCTTGGCCAGGTCCTCCGCCGAGGCGCTGCCGTCCGCGTCCGCCTCGGTGATGTCGGTGATCAGTGCGTCCAGGGCGGTGAAGGAGACGTTCAGCGAGGACTGCCAGCGGGTCTGAATGCCGTCCACGCGCTCGCGCATCTCCTCGGCGGTGGAGTGGTGGCAGGTCAGGCAGGAGGAGTTGATGGTCTCCTCATTGGCCATCGGACTCATGATCTGGTGGTTGGAGACCTTGGCGGCCCCCACGCGGTTGTAGGACATGTGGCAGTCGGCGCAGGTGACCCCGTTGGCCGCGTGGATGCCCTGCGACCAGGTCTCGAAGTCGGGGTGCTGCGCCTTGAGCAGCTCGGCCCCGGACTCCTCGTGGGTGAAGTCGGTCCAGCCGATCTCGTCGTAGTAGTCCATGGCGTCGTAGACGGTCAGGCCCTTGTCCCAGGGGAAGGTCAGGGTCTTGGAGTCGCCGGCGAAGTAGTACTCCACGTGGCACTGGGCGCACACATACGTGCGCATCTCCTGGTTGGTGGCGTCGCGGTTGACGTCGTAGTCCTTGATGCCCTCGGCAGCTTTTGCCTCGCGGATGCCGTCGATGAAGGCCGGCCGGGTGATGGTCAGCTCCATGGTCTGCGGGTCGTGGCAGTCGATGCAGGCGATGGAGGAGGAAGTGTGCTCGTAGGCCTCGTCGTAGCTCATGGCGTTCATGGCATGGAAGCCGGCCTCACGGTCGCCGTCGCCCAGCTCGTCGTAGACCTCGGGCATGGAGGCGTGGCAGTTAAGGCAGGTGCCGGGCTGGTTGAAGCGCTCACTGGTGCGCTCGGTGTAGCGCTGGTCCACCAGCGCCCACTCGTGCCCGCGCGGCTCGGTGTAGTCCACCGCGAAGGCGTAGCCGCGCCACATCCGCTGCGCCCTGGTCTCGGACTCGATCCGGGAGATGGTGTGGTACTCGCGGGGGTCCTCGGCCGTGGGGGTGACGGCGATGAAGTCGCCGTCGGTGTCCTCGATGGTCTTGAGGTACTGCTCGTACTGGATGGGGAAGTTCTGCCCCCACACGGCCGGGTCGTAGGAGGTGTCGGTCAGCTCCACCACCTCGGTGAAGGACGTCGCCGACTCCTGCTTGTGCTCGAAGATATTGGTCAACAGCCAGGTCAGCGCGCCCGCGGCCACGGCCACGGTCACCAGCACCAGGGCGGGCACCCACTTGCGGGACCGGCCCGAGTCGGCCTCCTGCGCGGCGTCATCCGCCCCACCGGCGTCATCGACGTCCTCGTCAGGCTCCGGGGCATCCACCCGGGGGTCCTCCATGGCAGCATCTTCCCTCTCGGTGCTCATGTCGCATCACCTCATATGCCCGACGCCGTCGTGGCAGCGGATGCACGACACCGTCTCGTCCTTGTGGGTGGAACTGTTGGTGGCCTGGTCGACGAAGTCGCCGTGGCAGTACAGGCAGGCGGCCTCGGTGATCTCGCGGTTGTGCTCGCGGATCTGGATGTTCTCCGGGTAGTTCTGGAAGGTGAACTTCAGCGAGTGCCAGAAGCCGTTGTCCGCCTTGTTGATGTACTTGTAGACGATGTTGTCGTGCGGGGCGTGGCAGGAGTTGCAGGTGGCCACATCGTGGTGGCTGCCCCGCTGCCAGGCCTCGTACTGCTCATCCATCGCGTGGCAGTTGGCGCAGGTGGCCGGATCGTCACCGAGGTAGCCGGTCACCCCCGAGTAGTACACGGTGAAGCCGCCGACCCCCAGGACCACGCCCAGCAGCGCCGCCAGCGCGATCCGCGTCCACCCGGTGAACAGGCGCGTGTAGCCGCGCCACAGCGCCTTGAACAGACGTACCACGCGGCACCCCCTCACGCTCCGGGAATGTCACGCCCCGTCCGTTGGGGACACGGACTGACGCAGGGCTTCCTGACTTTATGAAGGATATCACACAGCGTCAGGAAAGTCAGGACTAAGCGTCAGTATCGGGTGCGCACGCTCGCATGCCCGGCAACACGGCGCACCACCCCACGGGGCGCGATCCGCAGCAGCGCGTTGACGCCGAGGTAGCGCAGCGACGGGGTACAGATGACCTGGCCGCGGCGCACCGCCGCGAGCGCGGCCCGGGCGACGTCCTCGGCCCGCAGCCAGGCCATGTCCGGCCAATCGGCGTCCATGCCGGCGCGGTCGTGGAACTCCGAGCGCGTCAGGCCGGGGTTGAGGACGGTGGCCGTCACGCCGGTGCCCCGCAGCTCGCTGGCCAGGCCCTCGGTGAAGGTGCGCACCCACGCCTTGTGCGCCGCGTAGGTGCCCATGGCGGTCAGTGCGGTCACGGAGGAGACGTTGAGAATCGCGCCGTGCCCGCGGGCGACCATCCCCGGCACCGCGGCGTGGGTGAGTTCCAGGACGGCCCCGACCATGACGTTCAGGGCGCGCCGCTCCTGGGCGATGTCCCCGGTGGCGAAGGGCTGGCCGACGGCGAAGCCGGCGTTGTTGACCAGCAGGTCGATGGGCCGGGCGGCCACCTGCGCGGCCGTGTGCGGGGCGTCGGCCCGGGCGGCGTCACCGTTCGTGTCAGCGGGGCCTTCCGCGCCGGCCACATCCACCGGGACGCCGGGCGCGGGACTCCCGACGCGCAGCCGGTCGGCGACGCGGGCGACGTCGTCGGGAATGGACAGGTCGGCGGCGATCACCTGCACGCCGACGCCGGCGAATTGGCTGATCTGGGTGGCTACGCGCTCCAGCCGCTCGCGGGTGCGGGCGACGAGCACGAGGTCGTGGTGGGCCTCGGCGAGCTGCCAGGCCAGCTCCAGGCCGATTCCGCTGGTGGCGCCGGTGACGAGTGCGGTTCCCATACGGGCGAGCCTAATCGCCTGAGCCCCGGGACCGCGCACGAGTGCGAGACGAACGTATGACGCGGGGCCCGAACGGGCCCGAGTGGGCACGGCCGCGGTAGCCTGCACGCATGCGTCTGGCCACCTGGAACGTGAACTCCGCCCGCACCCGAGTCGACCGGATCATCGACTTCCTCGAGCGCCGGGACGTAGACGTGCTGGCCATGCAGGAGACCAAGTGCCGCCCGGACCAGTTCCCGCGCGCCCCCTTCGAGGCGGCGGGCTACGAGCTGGCCGTGCACGGGCTGAACCAGTGGAACGGCGTGGCCATCGCCTCCCGAGTCGGGCTCGACGATGTCGCCGCCTCCTTCCCCGGGCAGCCCGGCTGGGCGGCGAAGGAGGGGGCCCAGCCGGTCGTGGAGGCGCGGGCGCTGGGGGCCACCGTCGGGGGCGCCGACGGCGACCCGGTGCGGCTGTGGAGCCTGTACGTGCCCAACGGTCGGGAGCTGTCCCACCCGCACTACCGGTACAAGCTGGACTGGCTGGCGGCGCTGCGCGACGCCGTATCCGGCTGGCTGGCGGCGGATCCGCGGCAGTCTCTGGCGCTGGTCGGGGACTGGAATGTGGCGCCGCGGGACGAGGACGTGTGGGACATGAGCGTCTTCGAGGGCGCCACGCACGTGTCCGCCCCGGAGCGGGAGGCGCTGGCCGCGCTGGAGGCGGTCGGCCTGCAGGAGGTGACGCGCGAGCGCGTCACCAACTACACCTACTGGGACTACCAGCAGCTGCGCTTCCCGCGCAATGAGGGCATGCGCATCGACTTCGTCTACGGCTCGGCGGCCTTCGCCGCCCGGGTGCGCGACGCCGCCATCGACCGGGACGAGCGCAAGGGCAAGGGGCCCAGCGACCACGTGCCGGTCGTCGTCGACCTCGACTGAACGGGGGCCGCAGGAGGCGCAGTGGTCGTCCGCGGACCCACGCCTCACCGCTCGGCCAGTTCACAGGGCGAGCACTTGGGCGCTGAGCACGGGCCAGTTCTCCCGGTGCACGGTGCCGAAGGGGCGCCCGCCCAGGAAGACGGCCTGGCGGCGGGCGACCGGGTCCACCCAGATGAAGGACCCGGACTGACCGAAGTGCCCGTAGGTCTCGGGGCTGTTGGCGGCGGCCGTCCAGTGCGGGTGCTTGGCGCCGCGGATCTCCAGGCCCAGGCCGAAGTCGTTGGGGTTCTGGCGCCCGTATCCGGGCAGGACGCCGGCCAGTCCGGGGTGGACGGGGCGCCGCGCAGCGGCGGCGAGAGCGGGCGAGACCAGCGTCGGCGCTGCCAGCTCCCGGGCGAAGGCGGACAGGTCTGCGGCGCTGCCCGTACCGGAGTGGGCGGGCGAGCCGGGGACGGAGATGCTGGCCAGGCCGAGGGGTTCGAGGACGGCCGCCTCGACCCACTCCTCGAGCGGGGTGGCGGTGGCCTCCTGGAGCCGCTGCCCGAGCAGTTCGAAGCCGCGGTTGGAGTAGATGCGACGACGGCGTGGGGCGGACAGCGCGGCGGTGGCGTCGGGGGCGACGCCGGAGGCGTGGGCGAGCAGGTCGCGGATGGTGGCACCGGGCAGCTCGGGCGCGGCGGGGGCGTCGAGGTCCAACAGATGGCGGTCCACGGCGACCAGGGCGCTCCAGGCGACGAGCGGCTTGGTCAGCGAGGCGAGGGGAAAGACGGCGTTGATGTCGCCCACCTCGGCGAGGGTGCGGAAGCGCGGACGGGCGTCTGCGGCATCGCCTACCAACTCACTGGCGATAAGCGCGACCGGAAAGTCGAACCTCGTCAGCACTGCGGCTCCCTCAGTGCAGGCAGAGGAGCTGCTCGTGCAGGACCTCGAGGACGGGGGCCTGCGAGGCCGGCCCACCGCCGAGCGCGCGGGCGATCTGGGTGGTGAAGGAGTCCACGCGGTTGTTGGTGTCGCGCAGGTCGTAGTACTGCTCGACCTCGGCGTCATAGGCGGCCAGGGCGTCGGCGTGGGCGTCGAGGTCGGGGTAGGCGTCGACGGCGGTGACGATCTCGCGGGGCAGGCGCGGCTTGTACTGGGGCGCCTGAGCGGCGTGGCCCACCAGCAGGCCGAGGATCGGGTAGGTGCGCTTGGGCAGGCCCAGCGCGGTGATGACGCGGCGGACGTCGCCGATGATGGAGCCGAGGTAGACGGTTCCCAATCCCAGGGACTCGGCCGCGACCACCATGTTCTGGGCGGCGATGACGGCGTCCTCGACACCCTGGAGGAACAGGGCGGTGCGCTCGAGCGGCTCCAGGGAGGCGCCGGCGCGCTCGCGGATGACGGCGTTGCGGTGCAGGTCGACCACGAATACGAACAGTTCGCCACGGTCACCGCCCACGTAGGGCTGGCCGGAGGCGAGGTGGAGCTGCTCGCGCACGGCGGGGTCCTTGACCCGGATAACGGTGACCTGCTGCTGGAAGGAGGAGGTGGCGGCGTGGCGGGCGACGTCGAGCAGGGCGGACACGGTGTCCTCGTCCACCGGTTCGGAGGTGTAGGCGCGGATGGTGCGGTGGGCCATCTGGGTGGCGATGGTGGCGTTGGTGACCGAGGTCGTGGCGGGCGTGGTCAGGGCGTCGGTGGGGGCGGCTGCGAGCGCTTCGGCGGGCTGGTGGTTGGATGCGGTCGTCATGCCCAGGACTCTAGTCGTGCGCCGTCCGCAGCGATACGACGAGCGCATACGATGGAGGCGATGCCCTTCTATCACCGCCCGCGTCGGCCGCTGCGCCAGACGCTTCAGCCCCGTCCGGTCTCGGACGCCCTGGACGCAGCGGACGTCTCTGAGGTGGGCTACGCCGTCGTCGACCTGGAGACCACTGGGCTGTCTCCGGCGGCCGACTCGATCATTGAGATAGGGCTGGTGCAGGCCGGTCCGGATGGGGCTGTGGAGCGGAGCTGGTCGACTCTGGTCAACCCGGGGGTCGGTGTCGACGTGGGCCCCACCCATATTCACGGGCTGGTGGCCGAGGACCTGGTGGGGGCGCCGGCACTGTCCGACGTCGCCGACCTGCTGGCCCGGGATCTGGCGGGGCGGGCGGTGGTCGCCCACAACGCGCGCTTCGACGTCGGCTTCCTCACCCAGGCGCTGGGCGGCCTGGACCGCCTGGAGCGCGGGGCGCGGGTGCCGCGCGTGTGCACCATGGAGCTGGCGCGGCACTTCATGACCACGCCTTCGCGGCGGCTGGTCACCTGCTGCGAGACCGCCGGGGTGGCGATCGGACGGCATCACACGGCGCTCGACGACGCCCTGGCCAGCGCGGGGCTGCTGCGCCACTACCTGGCGGTGGGCCGGGAGCGCGGCGAGGAGCCGGTGGCGTGGTCTCGGGCGCTGGCGGAGGCAGTGGCCTTCAACGGCTGGCGCTGGAGTGAGCCGGCCGCCCGCGCGCAGGAGTCCCGTCTGGTGCCGCGCCGTGGCGACGGCGTGCTGCGCAATAGGCGTTAACAGTGAGAGGGGCCGTGGTCCCGATGACTACCGCCTCGCCGGGGTCATAGCGGTTTGCCCCGGAGGTCCGGGACCTCATTGTGATGCCGCACGGTTGTTCACGCCTGTTCGTAGTGCAAACGATTTAATACTGTGATTTACTGCGGCCGCGTGTCATCCTCCTAGCAGAAGGGTTCCCTGATGGTCGCTTCCTCCGCGCACTCCGCTGGTGGTGCTTGGCAGGCCGGTCCGGCGTCCGCTCCGTTGCCTGAGGGGCGTGCGGAGTGGTGGGAGGTGCTGCGGGATCGGGTGAGCGGCACCCGCTGGTTCGGGCGGTTGTTGCGGTTCCGGGCGGTGTGCTCGTGGGTGGCGCTGGTGGTGGTGCTGGTCACGCTGGTGGTATCGCCGGTGCTGAGGGCGGCCTTGGGGGCCTGGGTGGGCTGTGTGTGGCTGGTGGTGTGCTGGTTCGCCCTGGCGCGGGCGAAGACGGTGTCCTGGATGCTGGTGTCGGGGGTGCTGGCGGCGGCGATGCCGTGGGCGGGGGTCATCGCGGCGGCGAGTGCGTGGATCTCGGGGCTGGCCGAGGTGTCCGTGAGCTCTACGGCCGCTTCGGTGGTGGTGGCCCCGCTGGTGGAGGAGGTGGGCAAGCTGGTGCCGCTGGCGGTGCTGGCAGTGGCGGCTCCGGGGCGGGCGCGGCGGCTGCTGGCGAGCGACTGGCTGGTGCTGGGGGTGGCCTGTGGCGCGGGGTTTGAGGTGGTGGAGGAGATGGCGCGGCGGGTCGTCATCCTGGAGACGCAGCCGGGGCTGTTCGGTGCGCTGGATTTGTTGACGTGCTCCTACCAGGGTGTCAGTGATCTGGAGTGCCTGGGTGCGGCCATGTACTCCCTGAGTCCGTTCTCGGGGCAGGCGGGGGAGTATCTGGCCTTCGCGGGGCACGGGATCGTGACCGGGATGGTGGCCGCGACGGCGGGGCTGGCGGTGGCGGTGTGGCGCCGGTGCGGGGGCCTGTCCGGCTGGGTGCGGGTGGCGGCGCGGGCGGTGTGCGCGCTGGCGCCGTTGTGGGCGCTGTGGGTGGCGATGGTGGATCACGCCGGCCGCAACGCCAGTCAGTACGGTGCCTGGTCGCAGACCGGGGACCAGGCGCCGTGGTGGCCGGTGGGGGCCACTTCTGCTTTGACGCTGGGCGGTCACGGGCGCGGCTGGGTGCTGCTGGCCTTGTTGGGTGTGGCGTGGCTGTTGGATGTGCGCACGCTGTGGGAGGGTGGTTACACGCTGTCGATTGAGGGCAGCGACGGTGGTGGCCGGTTGGGGCTGTGGCGGGAGCGGCGGATCAGGGCGCTGCCCTACGACCGTTGGCGGCCGCTGCGGGCGGTGCTGATCGACCTGGTGGCCACCGCGGGGATTGAGTGGCGGTGGGCCTACCTCACGCTGCTTGAGGCCGCCGACACCCGCCAACCAAGTTTGTTGGCGGTTGCGCCCGCGAGGCTGCGCGTGGGCCGGGAAGAGGCGGCGCGCGCGGTGCTGGACGCCGTGCCGCAGCGCTGGTGGGCCTGGCGGTTGGCGGGCGCGGGCGCCCTGGCGGCGGCCGTCGGCCTGCTGCCCCTCACTCCGGTGCTGGCCGGAGCGCTGCAGGAGCAGCTGAGCGGCTCGGGCTTGTCGTGGTGGCTGGCCGGGATCCTTCACGCGCTGGGAACCTGGTGGGAGGGGCTCAGCCTGGGCCAGAAGGCCATGGTGCTGGCGCTGGCCGGGGCGATCGTGATATTCACCGGCGGAACCTTGGGCCTGGCCTTCGAGGTCGGCATGGGGCTTTCCACCGTGTTCGCGGCCGCCCACGGGGCCGCGGATCTGGTGCGGGACCCGTCCGGCACCACGCGCCGCTACCTGTCCACCCACACCCCCGCCGAGATCGTCATGGACCTGGCGCTGGCGGGGCTGACCTTTGTTGGCGGCGGCGCGGCCAGCGGCATGGGCGGCCAGGCCGCCCGCGGCGCCCGCTGGGCCTCCCGGCAGACCGCCCGCGAGGCCCGCTACGAGTACTGGCTGTGGCGCAGCAACCGGCCCGCCTGGCGGCAGCACGCCAAGCAACGCAACCGGGCCGTGCGCGCACACCTGGCCGACGAGACCGGCGCGGTGAAGCCCGGCATGTTCGATCCCCGCGCCGGCAAGCACTACCCCGGCGTGCGCAAGCCCGTGCGCGGGTCCAGTGAGGGCGGGGTGGGCACCTGGGGCAAGGGCAGGAACAACAGCCCCTCCTGGCGCTCGGCCACCTACGAGGAGCAGATCACCGGCGTACGCGTGCAAGACTCCTACTTCGTGGGCGGCAAGGAGTTCGACGGCTTCAAGGACGGCGTGCTCCTCGAGGCCAAGGGCGAGGGCCTGGCCAACCTCATGAACCAAGAATGGGGCAAACACGTCATCCCCGACGCAGTTAAACAGGCCAGAGAGCAGGTGGCGGCGGTGCGCGCCACCGGCACCAACACCCCCATACACTGGCACATCGCCGAACAAGAATTCTACCAACGACTCCTAGACCTCCAGAAAGACGGATACTTCCCCACCACCATCAAGCTGTTCCTCACCCCACCCAACTACTACTAACCACTAACCAACACTAATCCGGCAGCCGCAGCCAGCAGGAAAGGAAAGACACCATGAAATGGCACCTTTCATTCAAGACTCAGCGCCCGGGCCTTGACCGGCGCATGGATGAGTCGATTGCCAGGGCGTGGGAGTTTATGCAGGCGATCAGGCCCTACGACCCCACCTTCTTCCGGTGGCGGGAAACCGCCCGCACCAAGGCCCAGGCCGAGGCCAACCCCAATATCGAGACCCTCGACCAGCTCCGCCAGGCCGTCTACAGCAGCGTCGACCCGGAACTGCCTGGCGCCCAGCTTATGCTGTTCAGCGGCGATATCGGTACCGGAGGCAGCAATCTATACATCCTGCTGGGCCTGGTGTACCCCGACACCCACTCCATAAGACTAGAGACCGGGCCCGCGCTCGGGGCGCGTATTGACGCCGATGAGGACTTCGCCGACTGGCTCATGCTCACCGCCGCCCGCATTGTCAACCCCACCATCGGCGCACTACGCCGCCAAGGCGATCCTCTCAACCCCGACCCCGAGCCATACGACTTCGGACCCGGTTGGAAGATGTTCTTCCACCGCGACTCACCCCACTGGGCCCAGGCCCACGCCCTAGCCACCAAGGCCGTGCCCGTGGCCGAGGGCGCCATCCTCACCTACGGCACCCCAGACACCTACACCCAAGTCCTCAACCAATGGCCCCGCAACAACGCATAAGCAGCACAGCCTGACTCCGCACCCGACCACAACCCCCCGGGCCCTCAGGGCCGGACCGTCGCCGTCGCCGACAGGCGTACTCATTGAGGCCAAGGGCTAGGGCCTGGCCAACCTCATGAACCACCCCTGGGGCGAGCACATCATCCCCGACATGCGACAACAGGCGTGGGAGCAGGTCACGGCCGTGCGTGCCACCGGCACCAGCACACCCATACACTGGCACATAGCCGAACAAGAACTATACGAACGGCTATTTACCCTCCAGGACCGCGGATATTTCCCGTCGGAAATTAAGCTGTTCTTCACCCCACCCAACTACTACTAACCAGCGCGAATTCAAGTTGACGGGAAAGGACAGACGCCATGAAATGGGAACTTGTGTTCAGGACGTACCGTCCGGGTTTGGACCGGCACATGGATGAGTCGATTGCCAGGGCGTGGGAGTTCATGCAGGCGATCAAGCCCTACGACCCCACCTTCCACCGGTGGCGGGAAACCGCCCGCACCAAGGCGCAGGCCGAGGCCAACCCCAACATCGACACCCTCGACCAGCTCCGCCAGGCCGTCTACACCAGCGCCGATCCGGAACTCCCCGGCGTTATTAGATCGTTCTTCAGTGGCGACATCGACGCCGACGGCAGCAGCCTAGGCATCCAGCTGGGCCTGGGCCGCCCCGACACCCACTTCATAAGCCTGCACACAGGCCACGCACTCGGGGCACGAATTGACACCGACGAGGACTTCGCCGACTGGCTCATGCACACCGCAGCCCGCATAATCAACCCCACCATCGGCGCACTACAACGAGACGGCGCCCCTCTCAACCCCGACCCCGAGCCGTACGATTTCGGCCCCGGCTGGAAGATGTTCTTCCACCGCGACTCACCCCACTGGGCCCAGGCCCACGCCCTGGCCACCAAGGCCGTGCCCGTGGCCGAGGGCGCCATCCTCACCTACGGCACCCCCGACACCTACACCCAAATCCTCAACCAATGGCCCCGCGAGCAATGACCGGGACGACCGAATAGAACGGATAAACCTACAACCCGACCAGGAAGCCGTCGTCGTCCACCGCCACTCCCCCGGCGGCCGCCAGGAGGGCGGCAGCGACGTCCTCGATGAGGGTCCGGGCGGCGGAGCGCGCCTGCCGGACGCCGTCGGGCAGTTCCTCACGGTGGGCGTCGGCCGGGTCCAGGGGCGTCCACACGACCTGGTAGGTAATGACTCCGCCTCGCGACCACGCCTCGCCACGCACGACCAGCGGCACCTCCTCCGCCGCCTGGACGCGGATCTCAATCCCGCCCCAGTCGGGGTGAGAGGAGTCCACGTCGGCGACGACGCCGTACCCGTCGCGCAACTCCTCCACCTGGGTGCCCGCGGCGCGGGCGCGCGCCTCCTCATCCTGCTGCTCACGGCGACGACGCTCGGCGGCGCGCCAGGCGGCGTCGAGTACATCGTCCCCAATGGTCTCGGAGAGCCTTACCAGCTCCTCGCGCGGGATGGCGGCCAGGCCGGTCGGGCCGGGCACCGGCTCGGCCTGAAGACGCAGCCGGGCGCCCGCCGCAACGGGCTCAGTCAGAGCGACGACGCCGTCGGGCACGATCCACACGGGCGAGTAGACGGTGAGGGTGGTGGACTGCTCGGGGTCGGGAGTCACCAGCACCGGGACGGTGCGGCCGCCGGGCTCGCTCGGATCCCCGGCCAGCCGCAGTGCTCCGGCCAGGCGGCGGGCGATGGCACGCAGACGAGTGAGGGCGAGCAGCTCGGTGTCGGCGGGCTGAGCCAGCGGGAAGGCGTCGGTGAGCGGATCGATTCCGGACAATGCCGTTGGCAGGGCACCGGATCGCTGCGGTGGACAGTCCAGGATCATGGCCTGGGCGGTCCAGTCCGGCAGCTGCAGAACCCGGCGCAGCTCGGCGTCGACATCCCAAGGCCCCTGCAGCTCGGCACCGGGGGCCACCTGCAACCGGGAGGCGCCAACCCAGCCGGCGTTCTCATCCTGGGACAGGGCGAGGGCCTCGACCTCATCGACGGTGACGTCGTCGGCGAGCAGCAGCAGGTGCTGGGTGTCGGCGCGACCGACCGGGAAGGAGCCGACGGTGGACAGGGCGGTGTTGGGCAGGGTGGCGGCCAGGTCGGCGCCGGCGGTGAAGAAGTCCGGAAGGGCGGAGGCGGGTGGGGCCTGCCCCGGAGACCGCATCGGAGTAGTGCCCTGCGGCTCGCTCATGCGCCGGGTCCTTCGGGGGCGGGGGAGGCGACGTCGGCGAGCGGACCGGGGTCGGTAATGCGGATGCGGTGGAAGGACAGGTGGGAGCGGGAGGCCGTGGGGCCGCGCTGGCCCTGGTAGCGCGAGCCGGTGGCGCCCTGCCCGTAGGGGGCGGCGGCGGGAGAGGACAGCCGGAAGAAGCACAGCTGGCCGACCTTCATACCGGGCCAGAGCTTGATGGGCATGGTGGCCGTGTTCGACAGCTCCAGGGTGACGTGCCCGGAGAAGCCGGGGTCGATGAAGCCGGCGGTGGAGTGGGTGAGCAGGCCCAGGCGGCCGAGACTGGACTTGCCCTCCAGGCGGGCGGCGATGTCGTCGGGGAGGGTGACGCGCTCGTAGGAGGAGCCGAGCACGAACTCGCCGGGATGCAGGACCAGCGGCTCGTCGGGGCCGACGTCGACCAGGTGGGTGAGCCGGTCCTGCTCGACGGCGGGGTCGATGACCGGGTAGCGGTGGTTGTCGAACAGGCGGAACCAACGATCCAGGCGCACGTCGATGGAGGCGGGCTGGATCATCTCCGGGTCATAGGGCTCGAGGCCGACGTGACCGGATTCGAGTTCTGCGCGGATGTCACGGTCGGAAAGCAGCACGGACCCGATTGTGCCAGGTTGCCGACGTCACGGCACCCGGGTTGGGGCGGCGCGGCCGCCTCAGTTGCTCAGCGGCACGCCCCTGGCATCAACGCCCCACGGCTGGGCGCCGGGAGTGGCGGTGAGGATGATGATGCCCTCGACCAGGCCCCAGATCGCCGAAACGAACGCCAGAAACCCGAGTGACAGCAGCGTGATGAGGAGCTGGGCCACCGCCTTGCCGGTGTGGCCGAGGTAGAAGTTGTGGACGCCGAGCGAACCCAGGAAAATCCCCAGCAGGCCCGCGGCGACCTTCGACTTCTGGTTGTAAACGGCGTAGGGCTGACCGTAGACCGCGGCGGGCGCCTGGTAACCGGGCTGCTGGTAGCCGGACTGGTAGGCGGGATCCTGATAGGCCTGCTGGTAGCCGCCGTCCTGGTAGCCCTGCTGCTGATAGCCGGCCTGCTGCGCCTGCTCGTACCCCGGCGGGTAGGCGCCATCCGCGTAGGCCTGCGCCCCCTGGTAGGTGTCGAGCTGCTGATAGGGGTTGGCCGCGGTGGCACCGGGTGAGGTTGCGCTCCCCTGGTAGCCCTGCGGGTAGTCGGCGCCATAGGCGCCTGCCTGGGCGCCCGCCCCGTAGGAGCCGTCGGCGTTCTGCGGTTCGGGCGCGCTGAAGGGCGAGGTAGTCATGGGGTCATGCTGGCAGATTTGCGCACAGGCGCGCAGACCGTTTCATGGGTTGGTCTCCCCATGCGCGAGTAATCTCACGCTTACCGGAGGTGTTCCGATCACCGCGCGTCGGCTTCCCCTTGTCGCCAGCGCGGATCGGGCCAGCCTTTGCCAGGGCGGGCCCCGGCGCTCGGCTCGGACGGGACGCCTCCGCGTTGCGCCAGGCCGACGGCGTGGTAACCTGTGCGGGCACCTCATCCAGGTGAGGCACGCGGGTGTAGTTCAATGGTAGAACTTCAGCTTCCCAAGCTGACAGCGCGGGTTCGATTCCCGTCACCCGCTCCACTGGCGGTCGCGCGCAGCGGCGTCTCCCGGAATCCTTGTTATTCCTTGTTCCCGGCATTCTCGCCCCGTAGGCGCCGCAGCGCGGTTGCCGCCGTCCGCGGCGATCCGCCCCGGCGCGCCCGTACCCCGCCCCCGTCGCAGCAGAGGTCGCCACGCTCGCACACCACGAGCTGGAGGGAGACCAGCTGACTTATCCCCCGGGCGTAGAGGTCCCGTCACCGTCCGACCTCATCCCGGAGCTCGCAGGTGCCACCGTCCAGGCCCAGGACGGCTCATCACTGGTATTCGACACCGATCCGGACAACCCCGCGGTGCAACGCGATCTGGCCGATGCCGAGCTCGACTCGGAGTCGACGGGCGTCACCGTGCACGTGGCCGAGGGGGATCTCGCCGTCGCCGAAGCCACGTACTGGCAGTGCGCCTGGATCGACGAGTACCTGAACGCAGCCGGAGCCGGCGACACCGCACGGCGATTCACCCCCGCCGTCGCCGTCCTTCACCACAGCTCGGCTGCGGAGCGCAGCACCAGCCAGGTCGCGCCGGCGTCGACCAGCGCCCAGGTCACCCACCAGAATCCGGCAGGCAACGGCGTCAGCCGCGCCAGCGTGCGGTGGTCGGCACCGCCGTCGCGCGAGCGGGCGACGTCGCCGAGCGACTCCCACGCCCCGGCGACCAGCAGCAGGCCCACGCCCGCCACCACGCCTGCGCGCAGAGGCACCACGGCGGCGTCGCCCCACCACCACAGGGCCGCCACCGCCGCGCCGCACAGCGTCACCAGTCCCGCGGTACGCACCGATCGGCTCATCACCAGCGCGACCGCCAGCACCACCAGCGCCGCCACCAGCACCGTGCCCGCCCAGCCCGCCAGGGCCGCGAGCACTGCGCCCGCCCCGACGAGGGCAGGCATCGGGTAGCCGGCCCAGGCGGTGACGCAGCGGCCGGGCCCACGGCTGCTGCCGGAGGTGACTGCCCGCCCCGACAGGTCGCCCTCCACAACGAAGCCGTGGAAGCGCCGCCCCACCAGCATGCCGACGGCGGCGTGTCCAGCCTCGTGCACAAGGGTGGTCAATGCGCGGGACCAGCGGCGCAACCACGGCAGCGCCCACGCCAGGAACACCACGACCGCCGCGGGCCACAGCAGCCGCGGGTCGGGCGGGGCCGTAGCGGCGAGGCGGGCGAGAGCGCCGTCCCAGAAGCCGGCCGCGTCGGTGACCGCGGCGGCATCGGCGGCGCCCAGGGCCGGCCCCGCCGCGCCGAGGGTTACGACGTTGATTGCGGCCGTGCTGATCATGATCACCGGCCTCAGTCTGCCAGGCGCCCCTGTGCGGGTGCTGTCCATGCGCAGCCTGGACCGGTGCCCCCGCCCTGAATCGGGCGAATGTTGTCACAGAATGCACCACTTTATGACGGGACCGCTCCCTGTAACATCGCCGGGCCGCATGACTACGCGGATTTGAAGATGGGCCAACCGCCGGGCGGGTTGAAAGTGGTGCATTTCATGACAGTTGTGCGCACCCGGCCGGTCTCGGCGCGCGTGGCCTAGGGTCGGTCCATGCTCGAAACGCGTCGCGCCCGCCCCGGCCGCCTGGTGGTGGCGGCCGCCGTTCTGGACCGACTGCCGAACGCGGCTCAGACGGATGCAGACCACGCATCGACCGCGTTCTCACCCGCAACGGCCCCGCAGTCAGCCGCAACACCTGCCCCCCGCCCCACGCAGGCTGCGCCGAGAACGCTGCTGTGCGCGGCCCGCGCCTACCCGGCCGAGCACGCCGGTCAGTACGAGTTCCCCGGGGGGAAGGTCGAGCCGGGCGAGACCCCGAAGGCGGCCCTGGTGCGCGAGCTCGAGGAGGAGCTCAGCATGAGGGTGCGACTGGGCGCAGAGATTCTCCCCTCCCCCGATCTGGCGGTGCCGCCGCCGACCGCCGGCCCGGATTCCGAGACGGACACCGCCGCCTTCCCCGGTGACGACCGCTCGGCCTGGCCGGCGATGCACGGCTATCGCATGCGCGTTTGGCTGGCGGAGCCCGTGGGGATCGCCAGGCTCGGTGCCGCCCACGCGACGCTGAGCTGGGTGCCACTGGACAAGGTCGGCACCCTGCCCTGGTTGCCCGCCGACCGACCGATCCTGGAGGCGATCCGCCGCCTACTCGCGCACGCGCGCTGACTGCTCAGTGTCAGGACGCCCCGCCCGAATTCGCTGTTCCCGGAGCGGCCGGACTCAGGCATCGAGCCACTTCTACCGATCTCGGCACGTAACTACTACCGATCTCGGCGGTGTGGGGGTCCATTTGCTGACACTTCTCCCCGCTCCGTCACCTCGCAGGTTAGGGTGTCCTCATGCCGAAGATCATGGGGAACTCACTCTCCGAGCACCGCGAGCGCACCCGCCACGCCCTGTTCGACGCCCTGTCCGAGCTGCTGAGCCAGCGCCCCTTCGACAAGATCACCCTGTCCGACGTGGCCGCCCGCGCGGGCGTGGGCCGCACCGCCGTCTACAACCACTTCACGGACAAGGAGGACCTCCTCCTGGCCTTCATGGAGCATGAGACGGGCCGCTACGCCAAGGAACTCACCCGCATCCTCGCCGAAGTCGCCGATCCCATCGACCGGCTCCGCATCTACGTGCGTCAGCAGGCACTGCTCAAGCGCCACTACCACTTCCCGGCCACCGGGCCACTGGCGCGCTCGGTGTCCCACGACACCGCCGGCCGCCTCCACGCCCACGCCGGGCACATGACCCGGATGCTCACCCAGATTCTCACCGACGCCATGGACGCCGAGGCCATCCCCCGGCAGGACCCGGCCCTGCTGATCCCCCTGATCCACGCCTGCATCCTGGGGGGCCGCCCCACTCCCACGGAGCCGCACGCCCGCGCCGCCTACCTGCAGTCCCTGGACGTGTTCGTGCTGCGCGCCGTGGGCGCGCCCACGCCCAGCCATGCCGTCCCGGCCGTACCGCCGACGCACTCCACCGAGCCGGCGTCCCGTTCCGTCCGCGCCGCGGGCTGAGGGGCCCCGACGCCCTACCAGCGCCGCCCGTCCCCGCCGCTGATGCCCGCTTCCTGGGTGGAGTTCGCGTCCCCATTGCGCTCCTCCAGCTTCCGGCGCTTGGAGTCACCGGGAGTCGGAGTGGGCGACGGGCTCGCCGACGGCGTCGCCTGCTGGCTGGACTGCCCGGTCGCGGTCGGCTCCGGGGTGGGCGTACCCGTGGAGCCATCCGACGGCGTCGGCTCCGCAGTCGGGGGCTCGGTGGGCGTGGCGGTGGGATCGGGCTGCGGGTCGGAGGCGGACGGCGGCGGCACCTGGCACTCGCCGGCCGCCTGCACGGCGGCGTCCAGCTCCGCCTCGGAGGCGGCCGAGTCCCCGGCCTCCTCCGCCGCGGCGGCCAATGACACGTGTGTGACGTACAGGTTGACTCGCACCAGGCACTCCGGCGCCTCCGGGTCGGGGACCGTCACCGTGTTGCCCGCATCGTCCTGCGCCTGCACCATGCCGGCGGCGGGAGCGGTCTGCAGCGCCGCCTCCAACTGGTCGACCGCGGCGTCAAGCTGGTCGTCCAGCAGCTGCGCGGTGCCCAGGTTGTAGTGGACGCGCCACTGCTCCAGCCACGGGTTCACGCGCGCAACCGCGCGGTAGCGGCCCACCGCGGTGGCGTATTCACCCGCCACGGCCGCATGGTTGGCGGCGAAGGTCAGCCCGGAAACCACCAGCATCCACACCGCGACCACGGCGACGACGGCGGCCGGAATGCCCTGCCAGGCCAGCAGCCGACGACGGCGGGCCAGGCGGGCGCGCCGGTGGTGCGGGGACTCGGCGCCGGGATCGGCGGTGTCGGTGATGCCTGCGCGCGCGGCGTAGTCGGCGGCGTCTGCCTCGCTGCGGGCACCGGGCTGGAAGGCCTCGTTCCCATCCGGCAGGTCGGCGCCGGGGACGGCCTGCCGCCCGTCGGGACCAGTGGATCCGCTCTGAGTCATCGGGGTCCTCCTGCCTGGTTTCCCGCCCGGGCCGCGACGGCGGGACGCGTCAGCTCCCGCACCGCCCGATCCGCGCGGATGAGCGCGGCTCCCTCCCAGATCAGCAGGCCGGCGGCGACCAGTCCGAGCGGCCAGGTCAGGTACCGGGTGTAGCGCTTGCGCTCACGCCCGTCCGACAGGACCTGATCGACGTTCTGGTCGGTGAAGGCGGTGGCGGGCTGGTCGTCGGTGCCGGTGCGCTGCAGATAGGCGATCCCCAGCGCATCGGCGACCGCCTGCAGTTCTGCCGTGTCAGGCACGGACACCGCCGGCTCGCCGGTGTCCGGGTCGGTGATGTAGTCCGCCTCGGCGCCGGAGCCGTCGAAGGCGCGCATGCTGCCGCCTGACTCGGTGCCGTAGCCGAGCACCGCCCCGCCGTCGACGACCGCCGCCAGCTGCTCCCAGCTCACGCCTGCGGCCACAGCGGCGTCGGCCCCGGCGCCGTCGTCGGTGGCCTCGCCGTCGGAGAGGATGTACACCAGTCGGGCGTTCTCGGAGGCGGCCTCGGCGGCAGTGGTGAGGACTTGAGCCAGCAGCGGCAGGGCGCGTTCCAGGGAGGAGCCCTTGGAGCGGTCGGTGACCTCCTGCTGCAGCGCGCCGATCCAGGAGCTGACGGCGTCGGTGTCCCGCGTCAGGGGCAGCTCCCGGGCGGCCGCGGAGTCCAGGGCGATGATGCTGAAGCGGGCGTCGGGGTAGGCGTCACGGATGGCGGCCAGGTCGGCGCGCACCCCGTCCAGGCGAGTACCGCCGCCGGCGTCGGGTCCGCCCGCCCAGTCCTCGGCCGCCATGGAGCCGGTGCGGTCCACCACCAGGTAGATCTCCACGTTGGAGACGGCCACCGCCTCGGTGACCGGCAGGCTGGGACCGGCCAGGATGAGCACCATGACGGCGCCCAGGGCCACCCGCCGCCACCAGGCGGTGCGCGCGCCCGGGTCCCCGGCGGGCCGCAGCAGCCAACGCGCGGAGACGGCCAGCGCCGCGACGACGGCGAGCACGACCGCCAGCGTGAGCGGCCAGCCGAACAGGGGCACCAGTCTCATGCGCGCCTCCAGGCGGACAGGGCCAGGAAGACCAGGACCACGACTGTCAGGACGGCGGCGGCCCGCTCGGGCACGTCCGTGACGCGCACCTGGGTATTGGTGTCGAGCTCGTCTATCTGGTCGGCCTCCAGCTCCTGCACGATCTGTCCGGCGGTGTCGGCGTCGTCGACCTCGTAGAAGCGCCCGTTGTGCGCGGTGGTGGTGTCGCGCAGGTCCTCGCGGGCCTCGTCCACGTCCTTGCCGGACACGTCCGGGTCGGCCAGTTCCGGGTCGGCGCCGAACAGGGAGAACAGCCGGATGGACTCCTCCTGCGCGAGGTCGGCGGCCTCGGACACGGAGTAGATCTGCTCGCGGAAGGGGTCCAGGACCTGGTTGTCGGTGGCCAGGATGATGGAGCGGGAGCGGTCGGTGACCTGGTTGTCGAAGGCGAGGGTGCAGGAGGCGAGCCCGTCCCCGGCCAGGGAGGAGCCGGAGATGTCCTCGGACAGGGTGCCGGGGAAGGTCTGGTAGTAGCGCTCCAGGGCGGGGTTGCCGATATAGGGCAGGAAGTCGAGCACGTCGGCGATCTCGTTGAACTGCTCCTGCAGCAGCTCATAGTCGTCGGTGAGCGGCACGATCGTCTGCGCGGTGGAGTTCCAGGCCACGAGGGCCACCCGCTCCCCCTCGAATGTGTCCAGCAGCTGGGCGAAGGTGTCCAGGATCTTGGAGTCGGTGGTCACCATGGAGGTGGAGATGTCCAGGCACAGCACGATGTCGCGGCTGGCCAGGGACTCGTTGCGCACAGTGCGCTCGATGGGCCGGCCGGCCAGAGCGGCGGCGGCGCCCAGGGCGACGACGAGGACGGCGCCCAGGAGGGCGTACAGCATCCGGCGGCGGGCGAGCCGTTCCCGCAGGGCGGGACTGTTGAGCAGGCCGGCGGAGTTGGCCACCCGACGCGGCGCGACGGCGCGACGGCGACGGCCGTCTCCCCCCAGCCGGCCGGTGGTGGCCAGGACGACGGCGGCGAGGGCGGCCAGGGCGATGAGCCAGATCAGCCAGGGCATCACCATCGGGTCACCACCTCCCTGGCCTCGGCGATGGCGGCGTCCGCGGCCGCGTCCGGATCCCGGTCGAAGGAGGGCTGCTCCCACACGGCCAGCAGCTCGCCGACATGCCCGAGGGGGTTGGCGTCCAGGGGGCGCCGACTGGCGCGCACCCGCCGCAACCGCTCCATGATGGAGCGGGGGCCGCTGGTGTCCGCCATGTCGAGGATCTCCAGAACGGTGGCGGAGACGATGTCCTCGCCGCTGCGGGCGGTGGCGAAGCCGCGCAGAGTCCCGGCCAGTTCCAGGTGCAGGCCGCGCAGGTCCAGTTCATGGCTTTGGTAGCGGGCGGCGGTGTCCTCCACCCGGCGCACCCACTGGCCGCGCTCGGAGGCGGCCATGGGAATGTCCCCGACCGTGCGGGAGGTGTCGCGGCGAGTGATCAGGAAGGCGCGCAGGATGACGGCCGCGGCCGCGATCAGGGCGACGACGCCGACGATCGGCATCCACAGGGGCATCAGGACGGGGGCGTTCACCTCCATGGTCAGCGCCTCCCTCTGCGGCCGCGCCCGGAGGCCAGGCGCTGGCGGGCCAGCAGCGCGGCGATGGAGTCCACCATGGTCGCGTCGGAGCGGATGGAGGTGTGCTCGATGCGGCGCGCGTCCAGCAGGCCGGTCACGGCGGCGCGGCGGGCGTCGTCGGCAGCGGTCAGGCGGGCGGCCAGGGCGGTGTCCTCGCGCAGGAAGGCGGGGATCTCACCGGCGAGTTCGACGTCGCGGGTGCGGCCGCGGCCGGGGGCGAGCGGGGTGTCGTCGGCGATCTGGATGGCGATCAGCTCGTGCTGGGCGGACAGGCGGCGCAGCCGGTCGGCGACGGCGGGGTCGGTGACGGGGTCGGGGTGTGAGGTGTCGGTGATCAGCACCACCAGGCTGCGGCGGCGGTGCCAGGTGCCGACCCGTTCCAGCAGGGTGGACAGGGCCGACCCGGGCGCGGCGGGGGCCAGGGCGTCGTCACGGGTGAGAGCGCCGAGCTGGCGCTCCAACAGGGACAAGATCATCTCGGCGTGCTCGCTTCCGGCCCGGGGCGGGCGGGAGACGACGCGGGCGGTGTCCGCGGCCACCAGCGCCACCGTGTCGCCGCGCAGGCGCGCCAGGTAGGCGAAGACCTCGGCGACGGCGAGGGCGAGCTCGCGCTTGTCCTCCCCGCTGGGGGCCTGGGCGGCCATGGTGCGGCCGGTGTCGACGGCGAGCACCAGCGGCAGGTTGGACTCGCGCTGGTAGCGCTTGATGACCGGCTGGCCGATGCGGGCGGAGGCCTTCCAGTCGATGTCGGTGACGTCGTCGCCGGGCCGGTAGAGGGACAGGTCGTCGAAGTCCTGCCCGTGTCCGACGAACACCGAGCGGTGGCGGCCGTCGAGCAGGCTGGTGGAGCGGCGCAGGGTGGGCAGGGACAGGCGGCCGCGCACGCGCGCCACCCGGGAGCCGGACCGCCGTCGGGCGGGGCTCGGCTCCTGCGTGGAGGCGGGGTCGGGGGTGGTCATGGTCGTGGGGCCGCTCAGGGGGTCGGGACGGCGGCGAAGATCGCGTCGATGATGGACTCGGGGGCGATGTCGTCGGCCAGGGCGTCGTAGGTCAGCACCAGGCGGTGGCGCAGCGTCGCGTAGCGGAGCAGGCGGACGTCGTCGGGGGTGACGTAGGTGCGTCCGGCCTGCAGGGCGACGGCCTGGGCGATCTTCATCAGGGCGATGCCGCCGCGCGGGGAGGCGCCCACGCGCACGTGCCGCTCCAGCCCGGGCACCGGCCGGGGGCCGCCGCCGCGGGAGGTGTTGATCAGGGCCACGATGTAGTGCTTGATGACGGGGTCCACGTAGACGCGCTCGACGGCACCCGCCAGCCACTCGACGTCCTCGGTGGAGATGGGGCTGGTGCGGATGGGCTCCTCGAAGGCGCCGGTGGAGATGCGGTCCAGGACGTCGGCCTCCTCGGCCGGCTTGGGGTAGGTGAGCACCTCCTTCATCAGGAAGCGGTCCATCTGGGCCTCGGGCAGGACGTAGGTGCCCTCCTCCTCGATGGGGTTCTGGGTGGCCAGCACCATGAAGGGCTGCGGCAGCGGGTAGATGACCCCGCCGATGGAGGTCTGCCGCTCCTGCATGGCCTCCAGCATGGCCGACTGGGTCTTGGCGCTGGAGCGGTTGATCTCGTCCAGCAGCACGATGTTGGCGTGGACCGGGCCCAGCTGGGTGGTCATCTCGCCGGTGGCGTAGTTGAGGACCTGGGTGCCCACGATGTCGTTGGGCATCAGGTCGGGGGTGCACTGGATGCGGTGGAAGGTGCCGGAGACGGCGGCGGCGAGCGTCTGGGCGGCGGTGGTCTTGGCCAGGCCGGGCACGGACTCCAGCAGGATGTGTCCGCCGGCGATGAGGCTGGAGACCAGGGCCAGACGCAGCTGCTCCTGGCCGACGACGCGCTGGGAGAAGATCTGGGTGACGCGTCCCAGCAGCTCCCCGGCCCGATCGACGTCGGCGCGCGGGGAGGCGTTGGAGCGGGAGGTCCGCTCGGCCTCCCGCTCAAGCTCGGCGGAGGACGGCAGGGACTGGGTGCTGGGGTAGCCGCCGGCGGGCGCGGCACCGGTGGCGTTGGCAGTGCGGCGGGCGCGACGCCCGGACCCGGGCTGGGCGGGTGCAGGCGGCACCGACGGGGGGACGGACGGCGGGATCGGGCTCGGGACGGAGCCGCCGGTAGGGCCGACGCCTGCCGGATCGGGCTGCATGGTCATGGCTCTCCTCAGGTTCTCCCCCGACGCCGCCCCGCCTCGAGTCGGGCGCCGCCGCAAGAACATTGTCTCGGGGAGGCTACACGAGGCCACCGAAGGTTTCACGGCACTGTGGTGGGAAGTACTCCCCGCCCGCACCGTCCCCGCCTCCCACCCCCCACCCGTCCCCCTCGCCGAGATCGGTAGAAGTTACGTGCCGAGATCGGTAGAAGTTACGTGCCGAGATCGGTAGAAGTTACGTGCCGAGATCGGTAGATATGGCGGCCGGGCGCCACCAGTGCACGCGGGCCGCGTGTTATCGGCGGTTCGCCTCCGCCGGGAGCGATGGTCCCGCCGGAGGGGGCGCAGTGGGCGCGGCATGCGAGGGGCTTAACCGGACTGCCGGAGGACGTCGTCGGCGAACGCCCGCAGCCCGTCAGCGGGGCCCGCACCGCGCAGTAGAGCCGCCCATGAAAGAGCCGACGGCTACCAGTCGGCCAGGGCGACGTCAGTGCCGGACAGAGTCAGGTGCGCTCCGTCGCGGCCGATGTAGACCTGGGACAGCTTCACACCGTCGGGCAGCACCTCCGGGCCGATCTCCAGCTTGGGCTCCTCCAGCCCGAAGAAGGCCAGGGCCGCGGCGGCGGAGAACGAGCCGACGTCGTCGGCACCCGCTGAGTCGTCCGCCGATTCCAAAGGCCCCGAAGAGTCCACGTCAATGTCCATGCCCAGCACGCTCACGGCCACAGCCGTCAGCTCCAGGCCTCCCGCCTCCGTCACCGCGGGTTCGAAGACCACCGAGGCGTCGGCTCCGAGAACGGTGGCGGAGGCGGTCACCCGGCCCGGTTCGGTGGCGGAGCCGAGGGTGTTGGGAGTAATCGTCAGGTCCGGGGCCGCGGGCGAGGCGGCGGCGATGATCCGCTCGAGCTCATCGAAGCCGATGGTGGCCTCGGCATGGACGAGGCCGGCCTGGTAGGGGTCTCGGGTACCAACCCCGGTGAGGCTCACCGTGACATTCGTCAGTTCCAGAGCCTCCAGGCCGGCGCCCGCCGCCCGGCCGGAACCCGCTCCACCCGCACCGGCGGCGCCATCCGGGTCGCGGTCGGCGGCAAGCACCAGGTCGTCGGCCCGGATGCTCAGCGTCTTCAACTCACGCCTGAGCAGCTGCGGCAGCAGGACGCCGTCCGTGGTGATGGCGGCGTCGGCGGACAATCCGGGCAGGGCCGTGCGCACGGTCCGATCGACCTGGGCGCGCGCATAGTGCTCGGCGCCGACGAGACCGCCCGCGCCCAGACCCGCCGCCACGAGCAGCACCGCGAGCGCCCGCCGCCACCGGCGCCGGGGAGGCCGCGGGGCCGCGGCCCCGTCCGGGTCGGTCACTCGCCCTCCCCGGTGCGGCCGGAGCCGGAGGACGGCGGGACCGGAGCGGTGTCGATCTGGGACTCGGCCCGCGCTGCGGCCGCCCGGCTCGCCTGGTGCTCCTCATCCAGCAGGGGCAGGTCCTCCGCGGTGACCATCAGGGTGGACACCGCATGCTCCACCAGTGCCGCCCTGCGGTTGGAGGCGACGCCGCCGGAGCGCCCGCCGCGCAGCCCGCGCACCCCTACGCGGTCGAGCTTCTCGCAGACGTTGTCGAGCTTGCGGTTGAACTTGGTCAGTGACCAGCCCAGGCGGGCGGCCGCCGACGCCGAGGAGGGGATCTCCGCGGCACCGGTCCCGGCCCGCTTGAGCACCGGCTCGGCCAGAGCGAGGACCAGGAGCAGCTGGGAGCGGGTCATGGGGGTGGCTCCGATCGTGGTCTGGCCGCGGGAGTCGCGTACCCCTTCGATGCCGTTGAAGCGGCCGACGTCGGCGGTGATCAGGTCGATCTCATAGGTGGTCGGACCGGCCGAGAAGGTGAGGATGACGCGGGAGAACACCAGCGGCATGCTGGCCCCGGGAGCGAGCCGGGACTGGACCAGCCCATCGCCGTCGGTCAGCGTGGCGGACAGGTGGGAGCCCTCGTTCGCGATCCACCACAGGCCCGAGTCGTGGCGCAGCACCAGGAAGCGGCGGTGCAGGTAGGGGTTGTCGTCGATGTCGAGGTCACCGCCACGGCCGATGACGAAGGTCTCGTCGGTGCCCACGCGGTAGACCTCCCCGGAGAAGTCGAGGACGAGCTCGTCGGGGCGGTCGGGGTCGACCTCGGGCAGGTCGGTCCAGGTCAAGTCACTCATTCGTTCTCCCGCTTCCTCGCGCGCACTGGCTGACTGCGCTGATTGGCCGCATTGACTAACAGCAGCGTAACGGATACCGGCGCCGAGCGCTCTTCACGCGCCCTGTGCCAGCACCCGTCGGCGCTCGCCCCTGCCAGCCGTCTACAGCGGCGGGTCGACGCGCAGGGTCACACCGTCGCCGACGTCGAGCAGATCCCCGACCAGCAGCGGCGTGGGCAGGGCGGTCGCCAGCAGCACGGGGGGAGCACCCGCGCGCACCAGGACGGTGCCGTTCGCGGAGCCGAGGTCCTGGGCGAGCAGGCTCCAGCCGGCCACGCTCACCTCCAGGTGCGACCGGGACACGAAGTGGGTGGGGCTGGGAACGGTTACCAGCTCGGCGGCCGGCTCCTCGCCGGGACGCGGCCGGGGCGCACGGCCGACGACGACGTTGCCGCGCACGGGCACGGTCTGCCCGGTGGAGACGGTCAGCACCGCCAGCACCGGCCGGGGCACCTGCCGGATCTCACCGGTCAGCGGGGCGGCACAGGCCTGGCAGGCGGCCGCATCGGGCGGGTTGGGGTGCCCGGCGGCGCACATGGCGGCGGGGATGAGCGGCACCGGCGGCTCCGGCTCCAGCATGGCGGTGGCCTCCGCAAGCGCCTGGGTGGCGTCCTCGCCGGGCCGCTGCTCGACGACGTCGGCGGCACCGTTCCCGCCCGGGCCGTCGGCGGTCTCGCCACTGTTCTCAGCGGCGGTGGTCCCCTCGACGGTATCGGGCGCCACGGCCGGGCTCCCGGGCCGACGCCGCCTCCGGCCGGTTCCGGGTGCGGGCTCGGGAAGGTCCGCGCCGGCGGCCGCAGGGGTCGGGGCGACGTCGATGCCGCCCGTGCTGTCCGCCCACACGTCGGTCTCGGGCGCCGGGGGCGCGTAGTCGGGGTCCACCCATACCCCGGTCTTGAGCAGACCGGTGCCTTCGGGGCGCTCGGCGGTCTGCTCGGCGTCATCCGCGTCGACGGGTGCAGCAGCGGGCGGCGGCCCACCGAGGGCGGCCAGCACCCGCTCGCGCACACCGGCCGGCGCCTGCGCCGACAGGACGGCCGTGCCGTACCTGCCCACCACGGTCGCGCTCGTCTCCTCGCTCACAATGTCTCCTGCTCCGGCAGGTCGACCACGAGCGCGGTGACGTTGTCGTGCCCGCCGGCCTCGAGCGCGGCGGCCACCGCCATCTCCGCGGTGCGCTGGGCCCCCAGACCCGATCCGAGTACGGTGGCCAGCTCGTCGTCGTCGAGTTCATCGCTCAGGCCGTCGGAGCACACCAGGATGCGGTCGCCGGCGAGCGCCGGCACCAGGCGGAGCTCGGGGTAGGCGGCCTGGTCGAGCCCGGCGCCGAGCGCCCGCGTGACCACGTTGCGGCGCGAGTCCCGGTGCGCCTCGGCGCGGGTCAGTCGGCCGGCGTCGACCAGGTCCTGCACCTGGGAGTGGTCGTGGGAGAGCTGGGACAGCAGGTTCTCGCGCAGCAGGTAGACACGCGAGTCGCCGATGTTGAACACGATCCAGGTGCATCCCTCCGGCAGGTCGGCGAGCACGGCGCCGGCGATGGTGGCGCCGGGCGGGTTGACCGCCTGGGAGGGGATCGCAGACACCGCCTCACCGGCGGCGATGACGGCGTCGACTACCTGGGACTGGTCGATGACCCGGCTGCCGGCCAAGGGCACCAGGGCGCTGAGGGCCGCCCTGGCGGCGGCGCGGCCGGAGGCGTGGCCGCCCATGCCGTCCACGACGATGAAGGCGGGGGCGAGAGCGAGATAACCGTCCTCGTTAACGCGGCGAAGGCGGCCTATGTCCGTCGCCGCACCGGCCACGGTGACCGCCCGTGAGCCCGGGTCCGCCGGGGACCGCGGCGCCACCAGGGCGGCAACAGGAGTACCGGAGTCGGGGGGAGGCTCACGCCGCCCCGCCTGGTCGGCGCCGCCGACGGCGTCTGCCGGGCGTTCCGGACCGGATGCTCCGGCCGAGTCGCTGTCCTCGTGCATCGGCGCCTCCTCGAAATGCGGGGTGAAGAACGGACTTTCGTTGCCCAGACGATACCGGCCGGACCGCCATTGTGCGCTCTCAGGTAGGCTCATGGTTGCCGGCACCCACCGGCGGTCCGCGAGAACCCGCACGGACCGGGCCCAAGCAGTCACGAAGGATCCAGCATGTCTCAGCCTCAGGACGACCTCGTCGCACGGGCGAGTGACCCCAATGCGGAACTCAAGACCCTGCACGAGCTCGCCAACAACTACCCCGGGCTGCGCCCCTACATCGCGGAGAATCCCCGCACCTATCCGGCGCTCCTGGACTGGCTGGCCACCCTGGGGGACCCCGCCGTCGACGCCGCGCTCGCGCGCCGGAACGCCTCCGCCGCCACCCAGGCCCTGAGCCCGGAGCAGGCGCGGGCGGCCGTGCAGGCAGCCACCGCCGAGCCGGCGCCGGCCCAGAACGCCGCCACCGGTCAGCTGCCCCCGAGCGACCCGGCGGGCCTCACGCAGGCGCTTCCCACCGGCGCGCCGACCGGCCAGGCGCAGCAGGCCGAGCCCGCGGCGCCCACGCAGGCGATCTCCCAGTCCGAAGTCACCCGCGCAGCCGCCCCCGAGCGGCGCCCGATCATGGAGGGGCGCCAGGCCGCCCCCGCCACGACCGCCGCCTACGCCTACCAGCAGCCGGCCGCCTACCAGCAGCCCCAGCCCCCGCAGCAGCCGACCTATCAGCAGGGCGCCTACCAACCGGCCGCCCCCCAGGCCGCGGCTCAGCAGGCGGCCGCTGGAGGCCAGGGGGTCTTCGGCGTCGGCACCCCCGAGTCGGAGGAGCAGCGCAGCAGCAACAACCTGTGGCTTGGGGTCCTCGGCGCCATTGCCCTGGTGCTGGTGGTCGCCCTGGTCGTGTGGTACCTCAGCTCGGATCACGGCGAGAGCGCCTCCTCCCCGGCCACCGACCCCGCCCAGGCGGTGGCGACTCAGGCCCCCGCCACCACTCCGGCTGACACGGAGGCGAGCTCTACGCCGTCGCCGACCCCCAGCCCGACCGCCTCCCAGAACCTGGTCGCCCCCGCGCCTGATGACGCCCTCGAAATGGCTGCCTTCACCACGCCGTCGGGCAATATCAGCTGCGTGCTGAGCGACGACTCGGTCTCCTGCACGGTAAACGACTACGACTTCATCCCCACCGACGCCTCCTGCAACAACTCCAACACCAAGGCCTTCACGGTGAGCGTCGACGCCGAGGGCGAGGCGCAGGGCGACTGCGGCATAGCCTTCTCGGCGGCCGGCGCCTCGCTGAACTATGGCGCGTCGGCGAAGAACGACTCCTTCGCGTGCACCTCCACCGAATCCGGAATCGACTGCTGGAGCCAGGTCTCCGGCCAGGGCTTCCACCTCTCGCGGTCTCAGGCGGAGCCCACCACCCGCTGACCGGCCAATCCCCCGTCCTCACCGGCCGCGCACGCCCGCGGACGGTGACCGCGTCCGTTACCAGCAGAACTGAATGTCCAGCAACTACACCACCATCCTGCGCCGGCCCGGCGCCCTCGGCTTCTCCATCGCGGGCCTGATCGCCCGCTTCCCCATGTCCATGGTGGGCATCTCCACCATCCTGGCGATCCAGGAGCTGTACGGCAGCTACTCGGCGGCGGGGACGGTCTCGGCCGCGAACGTGGTCGCGGTGGCCGTCGGCGCTCCCGTGCTGGCCCGGCTCGTCGACGCCCACGGGCAGTCCCGGATCATGCTGCCCGCCACCCTGGGCTCGGCGGCGGCGCTCATCGGGCTGGCGGCGGCCGCGCAGATGCGGGCGCCGCTCGGGGTGCTGCTGGCGCTGTCCGCGCTGGCGGGCCTGCTGGCGGGCTCCTTCGGCTCCCTGGTGCGCTCGCGCTGGACCGGCGTGCTGAGCACCCCGGAGCAGGTGCACACCGCCTTCTCCCTGGAGGCCGCCTTCGACGAAGTCGCCTTCATCATCGGGCCGGTGCTGGCAACGGTGCTGTGCACCTCCCCGGCGCTGCCCTCCACCAGCGGCTGGATCGCCGCAGTGGCGCTGCAAGTGGGCGGCGGGCTGTGGTTCTTCTCGCAGCGGGCCACGGAGCCGACGCCGCACCGGCGCACCCGCCGTCGGCTCGGGACACGCCGCCGGCCGACGGATTCGGCAGCGCACCAACCGGTCACGACGCCACAGACCGCACCCGAGGCGGAGACGCGGCCGGTGCTGCGGCACGGCGCCGTCGTCGCCGTGATCGCCGTCTTCCTGGCTTCCGGCGCCATGTTCGGCGCCAATGACGTCGCCGCCGTCGCCTTCGCCACGGAGCTGGGCATGAAGTCGGCAGCGGGGACGGTGCTGGCGGCCTGGGGGGTCGGTTCCTTCACCGCCGCGCTCATCTACGGCTCGCGGCCCTGGGGCCGACCGCTGTGGCAGCAGTTCCTGTTCGGCACGACGGCGCTGGCGGTGGGCGCCTCGACCCTCATGTTCGCCCCGAACCTGGTGGTGCTGGGAGTGCTCATGGCACTCACCGGCATGGCGATCGCCCCGACGGTCACCACCGGCAATTCGATCACCCAGGTGTCGGTGGCGCCCGCGCAGCTCACCGAAGGGCTGGCGTGGGTCGGCACCGCCATGAACATCGGCATTTCGCTGGGCTCCATGTTCGGCGGTCATGCGGTCGACGCGGCCGGCAGCCGCGGCGGCTACCTGCTGGTGGCGGCGGTGGGCTGGCTCGCCGTCGTCATGTGCGCGTGCGGGCTGCGGACGCTGCGACGGGCACGCCCGCACCGGAGCCTGCCTACGGGCGCGGAGGCGGCGGACGCGGGCAGCGCGACCTGGGCGGACGCCGGGGGTAGCGCGGGCGGCACAGCCTGAGCGGGCGCCGCCACCCCACCCGCCGAGATCGGTAGAAGTTACGTGCCGAGATCGGCAGAAGTTACGTGCCCAGATCGGTAAAAGTTACGTGCCCAGATCGGTAGAAGTGGCGGCCGGGGTGCCGCCACGCCACGACGCTGTCGCGCCACGACGTCGGCGGCCGGGGACACCAAGGCACCCGCCTTAGACTGCCCTTCGTGGAGTCCCTCAAACGCGCACTCTCATCACCGGCGGCCGCCCTGATCGGCTGGGCGGCACTCGCCCTTTCCGTCTACCCGACCCTGTGGGGCAAGGACGGCTCCGCCACCTTCAAGCTCGACGCCTGGATCTATCACCACGCGGTCGCCCAGTGGCACGCCGGCGGCAGCCTATACGACTGGTACGCCAACCCCGACCAGCAGCTGTGGCCCTTCACCTACCCGCCGTTCGCCGCCTGGGTGTTCACGCCCCTGACGTGGTGGCCGGACCGGGCCACCCAGGTGGCGCTCGTGGTGGCCACCCCGCTGTGCACCGCGGTCACGGCCTGGACCGTGCTGCATGCCCTGGGGGTGCGCCGACGCGCCGCCTGGGGCGCGGCCCCCTGGCTGGCGGTGGCCGCCGTGCTGGTGCTGGAGCCGGTCCCCAAGACCATGGAGTACGGACAGGTCAACGCGGCGCTCATGATGCTGGTGGCCCTCGACCTGCTGGTGGTGCCCGCGTCGTCGCGACTGCGAGGCGTGTCGGCGGGTCTGGCGGCCGCGTTCAAACTGACCCCGGCCATCGCCGTCCTGGTGTTTCTGGCCCGGCGCGAGTGGCGGGCGGCGGCGACCATGGCGGGCTCCGCCCTGGGGGTGACGGCGCTGTGCTGGCTGGTCTCACCGCAGGAGTCGGCGAGGTTCTTCTTCTCGGCCATGTGGGACTCCTCCCGGGCCGGATTCACGGACTACTCCGGCAACCAGAACCTCAAGGGGCTGCTGGCCCGCTGGCTGCCGACACAGGCGTGGGACGCGGCCTGGGCCGTGCTCGCTGCGGCTAGCGTCGTCGTCACCTGGCTGCTACTGGTGCGTTTGAACCGGCTGCGCTCATCCGACGCCGCCAGCCCCGCCGACGTCGGCATGCTCGCCGACTCCCCCGCCGACCCGGCCGCGCCTGAATCACCCTCCCGCCGCGGCCTCGTTAGTCTGCAGCCCGACGGCGTCGTTCTGGTGGTGCAGGTGTCGGTGGCAATGATGCTGGGCCTGCTCATCTCCCCGATCTCCTGGTCACACCACTGGGTGTGGTGCCTGCCCGCCCTCATGGGGCTGGTGGCTGCGGGCCTGGCCTGGGACTCCCCTGCACTGCTGACGACGGCCGCCGCCGGCACGGCGGTCTTCGGCCTGGCCATGCAGTGGTGGTTCCCCGAGCAGAACCACGTCGAGCAGGACTGGCCCTTCTGGGCGACGGTTGTGGGCTCGTCCTACACCTGGTGGGCATTGGCCACCGGCCTGGTGCTGTGGCGTGTGACTGGCTGTCGTATCTACCGATCTCAGCACGTAACTTCTACCGATCTCAGCACGTAACTTCTACCGATCTCGGCGAGGGGGCGGGGAGTTCTCCCCCGACGCGCAGGTGCATTCGTCCGTAGGATGGCTCCGTGCCGTTTTCCGACATCGTCCGCGCCGTCGAGGACCAGTTCCACCGCGACTCGATCCCCGTGCTCAGGCGCCGCGGCTGGCGTCCACGGGTGATCCCCTACGCCGGCTACGGCTCGGCCGCACCCGCGGCCGCTTCCGCACGGCCGGATTCCGGCGTCGGGACGCCGTCGGGGCATTCTGCCGACGGCGCACCTCGCGACATGGCGCGGGTCCTGGCCCGCATGGTCATGCGTCCGCCGAACGCCCCCAGCGAGGGCCCGCTGTTCCAGCGGCTGCCGGAGGAGCTGCCGGCGACGCCGCAGGACGCCCGCCGCCAGGCGGCCGAGAGCCTGCTGGAGGCGCAGCGCGGCTGGCGCATGTTCATCGACGTGCCCGTGCCGCATCTACCGGTCACCGTCAGGCTCGGTGGGATGAGCGTGCGCACCCGCGCCGACCGGGAGGGGTACGTCGACGTCGTCCTGCGCGGGCACGGCCTACCCCCCGGCTGGCACGAGGCCACTCTGGAGGCTGCCGGCGCGGCCGCGGTGACCACCCGGGTGCTGGTGGTGGCGCCCGGGCCGCGGCTGGGCATCGTGTGTGACATCGACGACACGGTGATGGTCTCCCATGTGCCCCGCATGTTCGTGGCCGCCTGGAATCAGCTGGTCAAGTACACCTCCTCCCGCGAGCCCGTGCCGGGAATGGCGCAACTGCTCACCCGGGTCCAGCAGGAGCACCCGGGGGCGCCGGTGATCTACCTGTCGACCGGTGCGTGGAACGTGGTGCCTACCTACCGCTCCTTCTTCGAGCGCAACGGCTTCCCGGAGGGGCCGATGCTGATGACCGACTGGGGTCCCACGAACACCGGCCTGTTCCGCAGCGGCATCGAGCACAAGCGCACGGGGCTGCGCCGTCTCATGATCGACCTGCCGGAGGTGAAGTGGCTGCTGGTCGGCGACGACGGCCAGCACGACCCGCTGATCTACGGTGAGGCGGCGCGCGAGCACTCCGATCGGGTGGCGGCGGTGGCGATCCGCCGGCTGACGCCGACCGAGCAGGTGCTGGCGGGCACCCAGCTGACCCATCCGGCCGGACTGGCGCCTGAGGCCCGCGCGCTGGCGGAGTCGGGGGTGCCGGTGGCCGTGGGCGCGGACGGCTTTGAACTGGCGCGCTCCCTGCGTCCTGAGGTGCTCGCCGCGCAGCTGCAGCAGTGAGCCGCGGCCCGGCCGTGCCGGTGCCACGAACACGCATTCCCGCCACGCTCATGAGTTTCCGGAGCTTTGCAGGTGTCTAGACCGTGCAGAAGTCCAAAACTCGTGTGCTTGACGATAAGTCGTGCGCCTGATGCCGATCGTCCGGACGGCCGCCTAGACGGCGACGCCGATGAGGTGGCCGATGCCCCAGGTGACGGTCATGGCCAGCGCACCGCCAAGCACATTGCGCACCACCGCCGGGCGAATCGGGGCGCCACCGAGCCGGGCGGACACCCCGCCGGTCAGCGCCAGGCCGACCAGCACCGCCCCGAAGGTCAGCGGGATCTTGATCCCCACGGGCAGCAGCAGAATCGCCGCCATCGGCAGCACGGACCCCACGACGAAGGCGACCGCGCTGGAGAAGGCGGCGTGCCAGGGGTTGGTGTAGTCGTCCTCGCGCAGGCCGAGCTCGACCTCCAGGTGGGCGCCGACGGCGTCGTGCACCGTCAGCTCCCGCGCCACCCGCCGTGCGGTCTCATCGCTCAGTCCCTTGGCGCGGTAGTGGGCGGCCAGGGAGTCGACGCCGGCGGTCGGGTCGGCGTCGAGCTCGGCGCGCTGGCGGGCGACGTATGCGCGTTCGGTGTCCGACTGGGTGGAGACGGACACGTACTCGCCGGCGGCCATGGAGACGGCCCCGGCCAGCACCCCGGCGACCCCCGCGGCCACGATGGCGGCGGTGTCGGTGGGCGTGGCTGCGGCGACGCCGATCACCAGGCCGGCGACGCTGACGATGCCGTCGTTGGCGCCGAGGACGCCGGCACGCAGCCAGTTCAGCCGCGACGCAAGGGCGGAGGCCGCATTGGCGGCGACGGGCGTCGGCTGGTGCCGCCGTGGACGGGCGGTGAGCCACAACGCCGTCGGACAGGCCTCCGGATCCAGGCGCCCGGCAGCGTCCTGGGCGGTGTTCCCGACCGTGCTCGACTCGTCCGGACCGGCGGACCGGTCCGGACGGAAACGACGTGAGGTCTGCAGCACACCCATGCCCCCAAAGATAAATCTGATCAATGTGCTTGTATAGCAAAGACAGATTTACCTAATGAATCCTCCGCGGCGCCCTCCCCCAGCGGAACCCCAGGTAGATGCCGGTAGGGTTGCGAGCAGGGGCCGCACCAGGCGGCGCCCCGTGCAGGAGGAACCCATGGCTAGCAAGCTCCCCTTCATTATCGGACTCGGCGCCGGCTACGTCCTCGGAACGCGCGCGGGCCGGGCGCAGTACGAACGCATCAAGGCCTCGGCCACCAAGCTGGTCGACCAGCCCTTCGTGCGCGACAAGGTCAGCGCCGCCTCCACCCGCGCCTCCAGCTTCGTGCGTGAGCAGGGCGAGGCCGTGACCGACAAGGTCGCCGACGCCGTCAAGGAGCGCCTGTTCGGCACACCCGCCTCGCAGCCGTCCTCGGCCCCCTCGGTCACCGTCGACGACGCCGAGGTCCGCCCGGTCAACCAGGCCGACTGACCGCGCCGGCGGCGGCTCCCCGGCCTCGGAGCTGACGCGACTTCCGCCCGGTCGCTCGGTCCGGCCATACTCTGGGGGTGTCCTCTTCGCGCTACGCCCCGCCCAAGGACCTATCCGGATACGCCTGGCTGTCCGTCGGGGCGGCCCTGGCCACCATCGCGCTCAAGGCGCTGGCCTGGTGGCTGACCGGCTCGGTCGGGCTGCTTTCCGACGCCGCCGAGTCGCTGGTGAACCTGGTGGCTGCCCTGGTGGCGGTGATCGTGCTGAAGATCGCCATCAGGCCGGCCGACGCCGATCACCAGTTCGGCCACTCCAAGGCGGAGTACTTCTCCTCCGTGTGCGAGGGGGTCATGATCTTCGTGGCCGCCGCCTTCATCATCTTCTCGGCGGTAGAGCGCATCATCACCCCGGTCATGCCGGAGCGGCTGAGCCTGGGCCTGATGATCTCGGTGGGCGCCTCCCTCGTCAACGGCGTGGTGGCCTGGGTGCTGCTGCGCAAGGGCCGGGCCGAGCACTCAGCCACGCTGGTCGCCGATGCGAAGCACCTGCTCACCGACGTGATCACCTCGGCGGCCGTCCTGGCGGGCGTGGGCCTGGTCGCCGTGTTCCACTCCCCCGTGCTCGACGCCGTCGTCGCCCTGGGCGCCGGACTGAACATCATGTGGACCGGGTTCCAGCTGATCCGCGAGTCGGTGGCCGGGCTCATGGACGTGGCCCCGGACCGGGAGGCGCTGGAGAGGATCAACACCGTCCTGGCCCAGCGCCGTCGCGAAGGCGTCGTCGACTTCCATGCGGTGCGCGTACGGGAGGCCGGCAGCCGCCGCTTCGCCCACCTGCACGTGCTGGTGCCGGGCGCCTGGACGGTCAAGCAGGGGCACGACTACACCGAGGCGCTCATCGACGAACTCGTCGCCGCCGACCCGAGCCTGAGGGTCTCGGCGCACCTGGAGCCGATCGAGGACCCGCTGTCCTACGCAGACGTCGAGGACTTCTGAGCGGCCCGCGCCCGGCACGGCGGTCAGCGCCCCTCCGGGGCTGCGGGACGCCTCGCCGAGGTCGAACAAGTGGGCGGACTCCTGCCCTCCGCCTGGATCATTGTTGCAAACGGTCATAAACAGGAGTTTCGCGCGCCCTACCGGAATCTGCAGCCGCATGATTCTAACGTTTTGTGCCGCCACTTCGGCATCGGCGAACTCGTTTGTGACCGTTTCCGACAATGTTGCCTCAGGAGGTGGCGCCCATGCGGTTGCGCGCCGCCAGGAGATCCTGGATTTCCGCCCCCACCCGGCCCGCTTCAACATCCTGGCGGGTGAACCTGACCACCCGGTAGCCCCGCCTGGTCAGTTCCCGGTCACGTCGCCGATCCAGGCCGAACTGGTACTCGTCCTCGTGGTAGCTGTAGCCGTCCAGTTCGAGTACCGGCCAACCATCCACCAGCAGGTCGACCTCGCCGACGCGACTTATCTCCACGCCATCGGCGAATGGGATGCCGACCTCATGCAGTTGTAGTGGTGTGCCGCTGGTGCAGCGCGGCATCGCAGGCCATCAACGGCCCCTCCGGACGCTCGTCACAACGCAGATAACGAGCCAACATAAGCGGCACTGGCGCTACCGGGTACTCAGTCGGAGACGGACGCGCTAACGAATACTCGACGTGCAGCACCTCCCGGCCAACTGGAGACCGCGAGCCTCCGGGAGGCACCGCCAGGTGCACCGCCATCGATCGCCGCGGATGGGGACAGCCGTAGTACTACGCCGCGTGCTGGCAAGTGATCACCCCGCCGTGTATGCGAGCGAGGACCAGGTCGCGGTCAACACCGGGCAGGCTCACGACCCCACGCGGATGAGCGACGAGGTCGCCAGCCGCGACTAGCCGTTCGGCCTGGCAATATTCCGTGCGCTCCAAGTCGAGGTCCCGCAGACGTACAGCTCCGTAACAGCCGCGCACCCGTTCCAGGATGTCGTCCTCCCGCCGCCTCATGCCGCTGATGCTCTCCGCATGAGGGTGAACGCGCCAGTGACCCTGTTGAGGACTGAGGACGCGCCCCGCACGAACCGCCCCTGTGGACAGCGGTGTCGTATTCGTGCACTTTCGCAATCGGTGACGAATTGCCAGGACACCCCCCGAGCGCACCATCGGAAACGTTGGAATCATGCGGGTATCCAATGACGGCGGGCAGAGGCGCTCAGGTTTGTCACCAATTGTGACAATGATTCGCCAGGACGATCCGCCGCCTGCCTTTCAGCAAACCAAGTCCCGCCAAGCAACTCGCCCAGCGAGTGCGGGGCCGCGGACCATTAGCATGACGCTATGACCACACCCACCTACCTCCTCGTCGACGGGGAGAACATCGACGCCACGCTCGGCATGAGCGTGCTCGGGCGGCGCCCCGAGCCCGACGAGCGTCCCCGCTGGGACCGCGTCCTGTCCTTCTGCGACGAACTCGCCGACGGCGGCGACGAGGACGAGACCCGCGCCCTGTTCTTCCTCAACGCCACCTCCGGACACATGCCCATGGGCTTCGTTCAGGCGTTGCTGGCCATGGAGTACCGCCCGATTCCGCTGGCCGGCTCCGGCAGCCAGGAGGAGAAGGTCGTTGACATCGGTATTCAGCGCACCCTGGAGGCGCTGGCCCAGCGCGTCGAGCGCGGCGAGCAGGTGCACGTCCTGCTCGGCTCCCACGACGGCGACTACGTCCCCCAGGTCGAGCGCCTCCTGGATGCGGGGGCCAAGGTCGACGTGCTGTGCTTCCGGGAGTTCCTCAACACCCAGCTCGCCTCACTGGAGTCGCGCGGGCTGACCGTCTACGACCTGGAGACCGATGTTGACGCCTTCACCATTGCGCTGCCGCGCGTCCGCATCATCCCGCTGACCGAGTTCGACCCGCTCAAGTTCCTCTGACTCGCCCGGGGCGGGACCACCCTCCCGAAGGGCGGTCCCGCCGCCACAGCAACCGATCTGGGCACGTAACTGCTACCGAACTCGGCACGGGAAAACACATCCCTCACTCCCATACACCATCCAGGCGACTTCCAGAATCGCCGTGCACAGTGGCGGCATGGACCGAACCCACGACTCTCAGCCCACGTCCTACGAGGCACGCCTCCTCGTTGTCGACGACGAGCCGAATATCCGCGACCTGCTCGCCTCATCGCTGCGCTTCGCCGGCTTCGAGGTGCTCACGGCGGCGGATGGGAACGGCGCCCTGCGCGGCGCCGAGGAGGCCTCCCCCGACCTGATTGTGCTGGATGTCATGCTGCCGGACATGGATGGCTTCACCGTCGCCCGCCGCCTGCGCGAGCGCGACGTGACCATCCCGATCCTGTTCCTGACCGCCCGCGACGACATGGCGGACAAGGTGCAGGGGCTGACCGTCGGCGGCGACGACTACGTCACCAAGCCCTTCGGCCTGGAGGAGGTCGTGGCCCGCATCCGCGCCATTCTGCGCCGCACCCGCGCCATGGAGGGCGAGGACGACGGCATGGTGCGCGTGGCCGACCTGATCCTGGACGAGGACGCCCACGAGGTGCACCGCGCCGGCGTCGAGGTTGACCTGTCCCCCACCGAGTTCAAGCTCTTGCGCTACCTCATGCTCAACGCCGGCCGCGTGGTGTCCAAGTCCCAGATCCTGGACCACGTGTGGGAGTACGACTGGAACGGTGACGCCGCCATCGTCGAGTCCTACATCTCCTACCTGCGCCGCAAGGTGGACCAGATCTCCGGGGCCGACGGCAATCCGGTGGTCCCGCTGATCCAGACGCGCCGCGGCGTCGGCTACATGCTGCGCGAGCCCAAGGCGAGCTGAGCGTGCGCGCCACCGTGAGAAGCACGGTGCGCCGCCCACCCCGAGGACGCCAGTACCGGCCGGTCAAACGCGGGCGCTGGCACCTCCTGACCGACATCAAGCGGGCCTGGCGCACCCAGCCGCTGCGCACGCGCCTGGCCCTGCTCACCACCGGGCTGCTGACCGTCGGACTGTTCGCGTCGTCGCTGTCCGTCACCTCCCTGCTCTACGACCAGCTGGTCGGCCAGGTGGACGACCAGCTGCGCGCCACCGCGCAGACCATCGGCACCCAGGGGCTGACCGCCCTCAGTTCCAGCCGCGTCAGCAGCACGGATGCCAGTGCCTCCATGCCCTCCACCTACTACGTGGAGGCGCAGTATCTGGACGGCAACAGCGGCCAGATGCTCTCCCCGGACACCGCCGCCAAGTACGGAGTGCCCGCGATCGGGGTCCTGTCGGTTGAGGAGGCCGTCGCACAGGCCTCCGATCCAAAGCTGTTCACAGTCGAGTCCAACCAGCTGCACCACCAGTGGCGGGTCATCATCCTGCCGATCGACGATCGCACCTCCGGGGAGCACATCGGCGTCGTCGCCATCGCGCTGCCGCTCAGCGACGTCATGGAGACGGTTGAGCAGACGCGGCTCATGGTCCTTCTCACCGATGTCTCCCTGATCCTGCTGGGATCCATGGCGGCCGCCTACCTGGTGCGCCGCTCCTTCCGCACGCTGCGGCAGATCGAGGGCGTGGCCGGGCAGATCGCCAGCGGAGACCTGTCCGCCCGCGTCCCCGTAACCGAGCCGCCGACGACGGAGGTCGGCTCCCTGCAACGCGCCCTGAACACCATGCTGCAGCAGAACGAGCAGGCCTTCGACGTGCAGGTGGTCGCCCAGGAGCGCATGACCCGCTTCGTCTCCGACGCCTCCCACGAGCTGCGCACCCCCCTGGCGGCCATTCGCGGCTACGGCGAGCTCTACCGCATGGGCGGCGTGCCGCCCGAGCGCACCGCGGAGGTCATGGGGCGCATCGAGTCCGAGGCCTCCCGCATGGGGCGGCTGGTTGACGACCTGCTGCAACTGGCCCGCATGGACGAGGGCCGGGAGATGGTCATGTCCCCGGTGGACTTGACGCAGATCGCCGCGGGGGCGCTGACGGACATGACGGTGCTGGCCCCCGACCGCGACTGCGCGCTCATCCCGCTCGACGACGCCGACGGCGAAGCTCGTCCCGCCATGGTGCTGGGCGACCGGGACCGCCTGTCCCAGGTGCTGACGAATCTGCTCGGCAACGTCACCCGGCACACCCCCGAGGGCTCCCCGGTGGAAATCGCCGTCGGCACGGCGCGCCGCCCCGCCGACAGCAGTGCGGGCGCGCCGGAGCGTCCGACCGTCGTCGTCGAGGTGCGCGATCACGGTCCGGGCGTGGCCCAGGCCGACGCCGAGAAGGTCTTCCAGCGCTTCTACCGGGCCGATACCTCCCGCAACCGGGAGACCGGCGGCTCCGGGCTGGGGCTGTCGATCGTGTCGGCCATCATCGCCCGCCACGGCGGCACGGTCCGCATGGACCAGACGCCGGGAGGCGGCGCTACCGTGCATATCGAGCTGCCCGCCCTCGTGACCCCAGCGGAGGAGACCGCCCCCGCACCCGACGCCCCCAAGTGATCCCGCCGAGATCGGCAGACATAACCGCCGAGATCGGTAGAAGTCACGTGCCCAAATCGGTAGATGCGGCGACCTCCGTGGCATGCGCGTAGCTACGAAAGGTGGCGGGCAGAACACCCCTCCGGGTTTCAAGTCCGCGGCCAGTGGTCCTACCATTGCTGCGTTTCATCCCATCTCGGAGGCTTTCTCATGAGCCATATGGACGTGATCGACGCCCCTCAGTGGCTGCTCCCCGCCTTCGTCCGCTGTGTCAAGGCGGTCGGCGCCACGGCACCGGTCGAGCAGATCCGTTCCGCAGGAGAGGAGCTCGTCTCCCGCTGGACGAGCCCGGACCGGCACTTCCACGATCTCAAGCACGTCATCAACATGCTGGCGCGCGTCGACGAGCTTGCCGACGAGTCCCACAACCCCGACGTCATACGGCTGGCCACCTGGTACCACGGCTGCGTGTTCTCCACGGCCAGCGAGTCGACCTACCGGCGCAACGGCGGCGAGGACGAGGTCGCCTCCGCCGCCCACGCCGCCAAGAGCCTGCAGGCGCTCGGCGTGCCGGACCAGACGGTCGACCGCGTGTGCGCGCTCATCCTCAACCTCAAGCGCCACAACCTGGCCAAGAACGACATCGACGCCCAGGCCCTCAGCGACGCGGACCTGGGGGCGCTCGCCGTCGAGCCGCAGCAGTACAAGAGCTACCGGCTGGCCGTGCGTGAGGAGTATGCGCACATCCCCATGGAGGACTACCTGCGGGCGCGCCTGGCCATCATCACCCGGCTACTGGACCGCGAGACGCTGTTCTCCTCCCCGCTGGGCGCGCGTTGGGAGCTGCCGGCGCGGGAGAACCTGGAGGCGGAGAAGCGGCACCTGCAGGACGAGCTGGCACAGTTCCCCCAGGCCGACGACGCCGAGTGCACGCCCTGTCGGCCCGAGCAGGTCGGCGGTCCCGAGGCCGAGGCGCCCACAGCGTCGTCAGCACCGGCGGAGGCGACCGACGGCGTCGTCGAGCCCCGGCAGTCTTCTCACCGGGAGTCGGACCCCCGCCTCGGAGGTCTGGAGGCCGCCGGCGACGACGACCACGTGCCGCACGCCGCCCCGCCCGCGGCGCGCAAGTCACCCGCGTCTGCGCCGACGCCGTCGGAGAACACCACGCGCTCGCACCGCCCCAAGCCTCCGGCCGACGCCGAGGAGGCGCACACCACCTCCCTGGAGTCGTGCGCCGAGGACCTGGACCGGCTGCTGGCCAAGCCGCGCCCGGGCGAGGAGGGCACCGCGGACCGGGCCAGCCTGGCGGAGGCCGAGCGCGCGAAGCTGGCCGAGAAGCTGCGCGCCAAGTGCGAGGAGGCCAAGGCGCTGCGGGAGGCGCGCACGGGCGAGTTCGCCGCCATCACCGAGCCGATCCTCGGTTCCTCCGCCGACTGACGCCGCCTACTGTCTGAGATCGGCACAAACGACGCCGCGCGCACTTCACGCCGAATCCGCACCCGCGTCATTCCAACGTTTTACGCCGTGCGGATCGGCGCTCACGGCGCGTTTGTGCCGATCTGCGACAGTTTTGGCTGCGCGATTGCGCGCGGCAAGGAGTTGGTGGATCTCGGCTCCCACGCGACCAAGTTCCACATCTTTGCGCGTGAAGCGAGCGACCCGGTAGCCCTGCCTGACCAGCTCTCGATCGCGATTGCGGTCGCGGGCAAATTGGAACTCGTCCTCGTGGTAGGTGTAACCGTCCAGCCCAGGACCAGCCAGTCATCGACGAGCAGGTCGACCTCCCCCACACGTGGGATGTCCACGCCGTCGGCGAACGGGATCCCGGCGTCATACAGTTGCAGGCGGGCCAGAGTCTCCAACGGCGAGCGCGCCCGCGGACTGGCCAGGGCCAAACGCTGCCGGGCCTGACGCGAGCCCGGGCCGTGCAGCAGCGCCGCGATGGCATCTGTGCCGGTGTGCCCCTGGTGAAGCGCGGCGTCACAGGCCATCAGCGGCCCCTCCCTGCGGGGGTCGCAGCGCAGATAGCGGGCCAGCATGAGCGGAACCGGCGCCACCGGAAACTGGGTCAGAGGCGGCAGTTCGAGGGATCGCTCGACATGCAATACCTCTCCGCGGACCGGCGCCCTACCCGTGCTGTGGAGGACGGCCAGGTGCACCGGCGCCCATAGGCGCGGGCGCGGGTAACCGTAGTGCTTGGCGGCGTGTAGGCAGGTGATGACCCCGCCATGGATACGTGCAAGGATCAAGTCCCAGCCGGCCTCCGGCAAACTCACCACCCCCTGGTGAGAGAACAGGAGACGCCGCTCGATCAGCCTCTGCGCATGGCGGTATTCGGTGCGATCCAGGCGCAGGTCCCGCAGGCGGACGGCGCCGTGGCAGGCACGCACCCGCGCCAGAATCTCGTCATCACACGGCCTCATGGCCCGAGCCTGCAACGGGTCGGCCGGGCCACACCAACGCTCTCGGCGAGATCTGTGGATTGACCCTGCACGAAACCCGCCTGTGGGAACCGGCAAACTGTCTGAGATCGGCACAAACGACGCCGCGCGCACTTCACGCAGGTTGCGCATCGGCGTCATTCCAACGTTTTACGCCGGGCAGACTGACGCCCGCGAGGCGTTTGTGCCGATCTGCGACACTCTGCCCCTAAGCTCACCGGCGTCCACAGGCACGGTTCGTGCAGGGTGAATCCACAGGGCTCGACGGCGGCGGATGCGGGCGCCTCGGCTCAATCCCTACGGTGATTTCAGACGCCGCAACCGCGGCGCCACCCGCAGACCGAGGCCGAAGCGCCCCGGACCATCTCACCGAAAGGCTCCCGTCATGCCCGTCTTCGCCGTCGATACCCAGGCCGTCTCCGACACCGCCATACGCGCCCGCACCCGCATCTCCACCATCCAGACGGAGGTGGACGGGATGAAGGGCGACATCGCGCTGCTCCAGTCCTCCTGGACGGGCGGCGCCTCCGACTCCATGGCCGCCTGCGCCGCCGACTGGCACGTCACCGCCCTGCAGGTGCAGGCCAGCCTGGACGCGATCAGCCAGGCCCTGGACCAGTCGGCCGTCTCCTACGACGACGCCGAGACCGCCAACTCCGGTCGCTTCAGCTACCAGGCCCCGCCCGCCTGAGCGGCGCGCACCAGTCCGCCCAGCACCGTCTGCGAGGCGTCCTCCCAGCACTCCGACCTCCCCTGCCCCGGGCTATGATTGTTGTCACCCTGTATGGAGATGGCTTGCACAGGAGCGACCTCAGATGAGCATCTTGCTTTGGATCCTGTTCGGTATGGTGCTGCCCGCCGTTGCGGGATGGCGGTCAGGGCAGCGGCACTGGGACGGCTTCGTTCTGTTCGGCCTGATCGCCGTCGTCACCATCGCCCTGCGACACCTGGAGGTGTACGACCTCGACGGGCTCGGCATGCTCAGCGCTCTCATTGTGTTCCTGGGCATTCACTTCTGGCAGCTGCAACGCAGCCGCCCGGCCAACACGTGACCGCGTAGCACGGGTCCGGCCGGTCACCCACATGATCGCGCACACACGACGACGGCGAGCCGCCCTCCCGCTTGCGCAGGGGGACGGCCCGCCGTCGTCGTGATGGGGCCGGGGTCCGCCGGCGGCGGCACGGAACGCGCACCTACCGGCGAACCACTCCGGCCGAGCCGGTGAAGCCGACCGGGCAGCCGATCAGTACATGCCGCCCATCTCGTCGCCGCCGCCCGCGCCGGCGGCCGGGGCCGGGGGCTCGGGCTTGTCGGCGACGACGGCCTCGGTGGTCAGGAACAGGCCCGCGATGGACGCGGCGTTCTGCAGCGCGGAGCGGGTGACCTTGACCGGGTCGGCGATGCCGGCGGCCAGCAGGTTGGTGTACTCGCCGGTGGCGGCGTTCAGGCCCTCACCGGTCGGCAGGTTGCGCACGCGCTCGGCCACGACGCCGCCCTCAAGGCCGGCGTTGATGGCGATCTGCTTGAGCGGGGCCTCCAGGGCAACGCGCACAATGGCGGCGCCGGTGGCCTCGTCGTCGGACAGCTCCAGGGCGTCCAGGGCGGACGCGGCCTGCAGCAGGGAGACGCCACCACCGGCGACGATGCCCTCCTCGACGGCGGCCTTGGCGTTGCGCACGGCGTCCTCGATGCGGTGCTTGCGCTCCTTGAGCTCCACCTCGGTGGCGGCACCGGACTTGAGGACCGCCACGCCGCCGGCCAGCTTGGCCAGGCGCTCGGACAGCTTCTCGCGGTCGTACTCGGAGTCCGAGTTCTCGATCTCGTTGCGGATCTGGGCGACCCGGGCGTCAATGGCGTCCTTGTCCCCGGCACCGTCGACGATCGTGGTCTCGTCCTTGGTGACGACCACCTTGCGGGCCTGGCCCAAGTCCTCCAGGGTGGCGTTCTCCAGCTTCAGGCCAACGGTCTCGGAGATGACGGTGCCGCCGGTCAGGATCGCCATGTCCTGCAGCATCGCCTTGCGGCGGTCGCCGAAGCCGGGGGCCTTGACGGCCACGGACTTGAAGGTGCCGCGGATGCGGTTGACCACGAGGGTGGCCAGGGCCTCGGCCTCGACGTCCTCGGCGACGATCGCCAGCGGCTTGCCGGACTGCATGACCTTCTCCAGCAGGGGCAGCAGGTCCTTGACGTTGGAGATCTTGGACTCGACCAGCAGGATGTAGGCGTCCTCCAGGACGGCCTCCTGGCGGTCGGCGTCGGTGACGAAGTAGGGGGAGATGAAGCCCTTGTCGAAGCGCATACCCTCGGTGACCTCGAGCTCGAGGCCGAAGGTGTTGGACTCCTCAACGGTGATGACGCCGTCGTGGCCGACCTTCTCCAGGGCCTCGGCGATCATGGCGCCGATCTGCTCGTCGGCGGCGGAGATGGAGGCGGTGGCCGCGATCTCGTCCTGGGTCTCGACCTCCTTGGAGTCGGCCAGCAGGCGCTCGACGACGGCGGCTACGGCCTTGTCGATGCCACGGCGCACGGCGATCGGGTTGGCGCCGGCGGCCACGTTGCGCAGGCCCTCGCGCACGAGCGCCTGGGCCAGGACGGTGGCGGTGGTGGTGCCGTCACCGGCGACGTCGTCGGTCTTCTTGGCGACCTCCTTGACCAGCTCGGCGCCGATCTTCTCGTAGGGGTCCTCGAGCTCGATCTCCTTGGCGATGGTCACACCGTCGTTGGTGATGGTCGGGGCGCCCCACTTCTTGTCGAGGACGACGTTGCGGCCCTTGGGGCCGAGGGTGACCTTGACGGTGTCGGCGAGGGTGTTCAGGCCCCGCTCCATACCGCGGCGGGCCTCCTCGTCGAAGGCGATGATCTTGGGCATTGCTGCTCCTGTATTGAGTGGTGGCCGGCGGGTGCCCGCGACGGACGAACCGACGCCGGACGTTCATGTCCCGCCCGACGCCGACCCTCACCTGCTGGCCTGGGTCGTTCACCGGTGACGTCCAGTGGTTCTGTCACTCGACGCCTCCGAGTGCTAACCGCAATGCTGGCACTCTCGACCCTTGAGTGCAAGGCGCTCAGGTTCGCCGTCGGCGCGAAACGGGGTGTGAAAGACCTCTCCAGGCGCGGCACCAACCGGCCTCGGCGTGTCACTTGCGCCGGTCTCGGCAGCCATATCGACCGATCTCAGTACGTAACTTCTACCGATCTCGGCGGTTATTGCAACCGATCTCGGCGGAGTTCCGCCGTGGCCAACAGTACGAGCGCGCAGGTCCAGGCGAGCGGTGCCGGTCCCGCGGGCGCACCGTCGGCCCGCACCTTCTCGGGCAGAGCGCCCGCGCCCGTGCGGTGATCCTCCAACCACTCCAGCAGCTCACGCGCCTCCTCGGTGCGCCCGAGAGCGGCCGCGGACCAGGCCAACAGCGCCGTCTCCGGAGTCCACGAGATCCCGTCGTCGCGCCATGACGCCCCCGGCGCCACTCCCCCGGCCGGCCGAGACATTCGCGCCACCGCACCCCGCCTGACGGACTCAACGCCGTCGCACGCCCGAGTGAACGGCGGCGCGACGAAGGCGATCGCCGCGTCGACATCATCCCCGCGCACATGCCGTCCCCATCCGGGCGCGAAGCCCAGTTCCAACGCCCTCCGCACCGTCATCACCCGCTCCTCGAGCAGATCGACGTCGGCCCCCATATCCAGCCCCGCCGCCGCGAGCGCCCTGGCCGCCTCCAGGCCCAGCAGGGCGGGCGCGGCCGTCCCGAGGGTGACGGTCCGCTCCTTCACCTCCCAGTAGTCGGGCGAGGCGGCGGGCAGATGGGAGGGCGTGTCGGTGAGGGCCAGCACACCAGCGCAGGCACGGGCGAGCGCCGCACCGAGCCGCTGCGCGATCTCGCCGCCGTCGGCCCCGGCGGAGAGCAGGCGTCCCGCCGCCCAGAGGAACCAGCCGATGCCGTCGGATTGGGCGGGGCGGTCGTCGGGGACCATGCCGGCAGCGGTGTAGCGCGCCTCGAAACCGCCGTCCGGGCGCTGCAGGGTCGCCAGGTGGGCAAGCACATCAAGGGCCTCCGGCACAAGCCCGACCGCGGCGTACGCTGCGGCGGCGAAGGATGCGTCCCGCGGCCACACGTACCTCCAGATTCCGACCGGACCGGCGACGACGGCACCGCCGGGGAAACGGGTGTGGCCCGGCGCCACGCCGTCACCGTCGGCCCGAGCCAGATTCGGGCCGGTCAGAGCGAGCAGGTCGCCCAGGGCGGTACGACACAGTTCCCGCCAACGACCGGTCGGCAAGGTGGCCACAGCCAGACGCTGGCGCTGTGCGGGCTCGAGTGGGTTGAGGCGAGTCTCCTGCTCGGGCGGCAGGACCTCGACGACGCCGTCGGCCCGGGCCAGCACGCCACCGCTGAGCAGTTCGGGACATGCGGGTCTTGACGGCAGCCGAGCCACCATGCTCGCTGCGGCGGCCGTGGCGGGGACGCCGAGCAACAGCATGCGCCTGCACAGGCGCCCCTGCCCGCCGGCGGGCACACGCGGTTCACCACTGGGCACTTGCGTCATGATGCGGACTCCGCGTGTCACTTGCGCCGGTCTCGGCAGCCATATCGACCGATCTCAGTACGTAACTTCTACCGATCTCGGCGGTTATTGCAACCGATCTCGGCGGTCACTCCTGGTAGTCGCTGCGCAGGACGACCACGATCGGATTGGACTGCGCCTCTTCAGCGGACTCGACCACCTCGCCCGACCCCAGCACATCGGCGACGGCCTGGGCGGTGGCCGCCAGGTCCGCGGAGGCGTAGTAGACGGTGGTGCTGATCGGCTCTTCAAGGGTGTACACGCCCTGAGAGACCGTGATCGAGGTGAATCCGGCGTTCTGCAGCTTGTCGCCGGTGCGGGTGGCCAGGCCGGTGGTGTCGGTGCCGTTGTGCACCGTGATGCCCGTGGTGTAGTCCACGGTGCCGGTGGGCTCCGCACTGGCCTCGTCGGTTGCCTCCGGGGCCGCCTGCTGCTCGCCTTCCGGGGCCTGCGCCGTCGTGGAGTCGTCCACGGCCGCCACGCCGGCCGTGGCCGTGGATGAGCCACCGGTTCCGATCGAGTGCCGCCCGAGCAGCCCGACGGCGCCCCAGGCCAGCAGCGGCACGATGATGAGGATGGCCAGCAGGGGAATCCAGCTGCGCCAGGCGGGAACCTGGGCGCGATGCACCCCCACGGGCACCGGGCCGTCGTCGTCGGCGTCGAACTCGTCATCGGGGTAGTCGTAGCGGCTCACACCGTGAGGATACCGGGAGGCCGCCGCGGCGGAGGCAGATGCGCGCCGACACCCCGGGGCCGAGCCCCGGCGACTAGGCTCGGGGCGTGACCGAACCGAAGCCGCTGTCCGAGATCATCCACCCCTCCTGGGCCGAGGCGCTCGCACCGGTGGAGCCGACCATCCACGAGATCGGCGCGAAGCTGCGCGAGGAGGTGGCCGCCGGGCGCGGCTATCTGCCCGCGGGCACCGACGTCCTGCGCGCCTTCACCTACCCGCTCGACGACGTCAAGGTGCTGATCGTCGGGCAGGACCCCTACCCCACGCCGGGTCACCCAATGGGGCTGAGCTTCTCGGTGCAACCGGGCGTGCGGCCGCCGCGGAGCCTGGAGAACATCTACACCGAGCTGGTCAGCGACCTGGGCGTGGCGCGCCCCACCTCGGGGGACCTGACCCCGTGGTCGCTGCAGGGGGTGATGCTGCTCAACCGGGTGCTGACCGTGCGGCCGGGCGCGCCGGCATCGCACCGGGGCTGGGGCTGGGAGGAGGTCACTCAGCGCGCCATTGAGGCGCTGGTGGCCCGGCAGCGACCACTGGTGGCGATCCTGTGGGGCCGCCCGGCGCAGTCCCTGTCCCCCATGCTGGGCTTGACGCCGATCATCGCCTCCCCACACCCCTCGCCGCTGAGCGCCTCCCGCGGCTTCTTCGGCTCACACCCCTTCTCCCGGGCGAACGCGGAGTTGGAGCGGATGGGGACGACGCCGGTTGACTGGCGCCTGCCGTGAGCGCCTAGGGGCCGCCGCCCCGGCCGGCGCTGCCGTCCACCGCCATTTGGACCGTCTACCGCCATTTGGACCGTCCTGGCTGCGCTCTCAGACGGTGTGATGTCTCAGGACATCGGTGACAGTTTTGTGTCAGGACATCGGTGACAGTTTTGTGTCAGGACATCGGTGACAGTTGGTGTGTCAGGACATCGGTGACAGTTCTGGGTCTTGTGGGGTGTGGTGGTGGTTGGTGCTGGTTGGTGGGGTTGGGTGTGTGTGGGTGGAGACGTAGCGGGTGCCGGGTGCGGGCCAGGGGTACTGGGCGAGGACCTCGCCGTCGGTGGTGGTGATGATGATTGTGTCGGGGTTCCAGTCGATGATGGCCTGGCTGCCGGCGTGGGCCTTGGAGGCCAGGAACGTGATCGAGGCCAGGTTGACGGTCCCGTTGGCGCCGACGCGTACCTGCCGGGTCCCTGAGGGTGGGGTCTTGCGGCGCTGGGGT
>NZ_FNIM01000009.1 GCF_900103885.1 Actinomyces ruminicola | reverse complement strand
ACAACAGCACAGGGACAAGCACACACCCCCCGAACCGCCCGGGCCCCCAACCAGGGCCAGGGAAGCAACAGCCCAGGGCGCCCCCCGGGGGGGGCGGGCACAACACACACGCCCCGGCGCGCCACACGCGCGCGCGCCGGCGGCGGGCACACACCCCCCAAAACAAGGAGAAGGCGGGGGTGGTGGTCGTGGGTGGGTGGGTCGTGCCGGTGGTCACAGCGGGGGAGCACACGCCCGGAACCCATACCGAACCCGGAAGCTAAGCCCCCCAGCGCCAATGGTACTGCCCCCGACAGGCGGGCGGGAGAGTAGGACACCGCCGGCACACCCACCCACCCACAACCACAAACAAAACCAAAAACCACCACCAACACACCGTGGCACCCGAACCCTGGCACCGGCATACAGGCCCAAGAACACCCGCATCCCCCGACAACCGCCACCAGGTAGGCTTGAGCCAGCACCTGACGGTTGGTCGGCGAGTAAGAAAGCAGAACTATGGCGTACGACAGGCGTGAAGGGCGTCCCGGCTCCGGGAGTCGCCACGGTAATGGCGGGGAGCGGCACGGATTCCGCCGTCGTGATGAGGAACAGACGGGCTTCGGCGCGGGGCGCGGTTCCGGGCGCAGAGAGTACCGTTCGCGTGAAGACGAGGGGCGGCGCGGGGCCGATGGTCGCGAACGGCGCGGTGGCCGACGCGGTGAGGACGCCCACAGGGGGCGGGGAGCCGGCGCGCATCGCCGGGGAACAGAGTCAAGACCTCCGCAGCGTTCGCGCGTGCCTGAGCCTCCGGTCCCGGCGGACGTGGCGCCGCAGAACCTGGAGGCTTCGGCGCGACGCGAGCTGCGCGCGCTGGGACGGGCCAACGCCGAGAACGTCGCCCGTCACCTGGTGATGGTGCAGCGACTGCTGGATTCGGATCCCGAGTCGGCATACCAGCATGCGCGATATGCGGCGTCGCACGCCGGGCGCGTGGCAGTGGTGCGCGAGTCGGCGGGCATTGCCGCCTACCTGGCGGGCCATTACAACGAGGCGCTGCGGGAGATCCGCGCAGCCAGGCGACTGTCCGGTTTGGACTTGCACCGTGCGATCGAGGCCGATTGTGAACGCGCCCTGGGTCGCTACAGCCAGGCGCTGAAGGTCGCCAAGCAGGCTGACCCGAAGCAGCTGGACGACCAGGAAGAGGCCGAGCTCGCCATGGTCGTCTCGGGTGTGCGCCACGACATGGGGCAGAGCGAGCTCGGACTGGTCGTCATTGAAGAGGCGATCATGATGTTCCGGGGTGACCGGGAGACCCTGAGGCGGCTGCACTCGGTACGTGCGGATCGCCTGGAGGAGCTCGGCCGCGTCGAGGAGGCGGAGAAGATTCGCGCGCGCATTGGCCTGGCTGAGGAAGACGCCCCTGCCGAGCAGGTCGAGGTATACGACATCGAGGACGACTACGACGAAGAGGAGGCTACCGCCGCGGCGGCGGTTGATTCGGAGTCGGAGAACGAGACGGACGCGTCGGGTGACTTGGATTCGGCTGGGCACGTGGACGGCGGCTCCCCGGATCAGGAGGCGGCAGATGTGGCCGCTGCCGGTGGGACCACCGGAGACTGAGCGCAGCATGATGGGGACTCCGCACCACCTTCGTTCCGGAAGCTCTGATAGCCGTGCTGCGGCTTTCCTGCGTGGCAGTGAGCGGCCACTGGCGGCCGCCTACGACGTCGCCCTCCTGGACCTCGATGGCGTGTGCTTCGCGGGCGACGCCAGGGTGCCGTACGCGGCTGAAGGAGCCAATGGGGCACGCGAGTTAGGGATGCACCTGGTCTTCGTGACGAACAACGCTTCCCGTGCCCCGCAGGCGGTGGTGGACAAACTTGCTGACAACGACATCGTCGCCTCCCCGGGCGAGGTCTTCTCCGCCGCAATGGACGCTGCGGCGCTGCTTCATGAGCACTTGCCCGACGGCGCTCCGGTGTTCGTCATCGGCGGGGACGGGCTGCGGCAGGCGCTGACGGACGAGGGATTCGCCGTCGTGGCCTCTGCGGAGGATGCTCCGGCGGCCGTCGTGCAGGGCTGGGATCCCGCCGTGGACTGGGCCATGATGTCCGAGGGGCTGTATGCGATTGCGAACGGCGCCCTGCATGTAGCCACTAACCTGGACGCCACCCTGCCCACCGAACGCGGTTTCGCGCTCGGCAACGGCAGCCTGGTCGCCGCGGTCGCCAACGCCTCCGGGCGCAAGCCGCTGGCAGGGGGCAAGCCCTTCCCGGGTATCTACCAGCGGGCTCTGCGCCGCGCCGGGGGAGCCAGGCCCCTCGCCATCGGCGACCGGCTCAACACCGACCACGTCGGCGCCCGGGCGGCGGATATTCCCGGTCTACACGTGCTTACCGGCGTCAGCACCGCCCGCGACGTATTGCTGGCCACCCCCGAGGAACGGCCCACCTTCCTGCACACGGACCTGCGCGGTCTGCTGCAGCCTCACCCCGAGCCCCGGCGTACCACCAGCGACGGCGATTCCTGGTGGCAGGTCGGTGACGAGCGCTGGCGGGTAACCGCGGCGGGTGCGGAGGGCCAGGGAGTCGGATTCCTCGACACGGCGTCCGCCGCGGTGAGCCTGGACGCGTATCGCGCCCTCGCCTGCGCATTCTGGGACTACGCCGATGCTCACGGCGGCCGCGCAGATGACTTGAACGTGCCCGAGCTTCACGTCGGCTCCCAAGAGAACAACGTCTGATCCGAGCAGCTCTATGACCAGCACCCCCCGACCGGTTCCGCGACCCGTACCGCAACGGACACCCGCAGCCGCGTCCGCCCCCGCCTTGGACCTGACGACGCGGCTCGAGGCGGCCGCCGCCCTACCACTCGAGGAGCGCGCGGTGGAGCTCGCCTCCATCCATGAGACGCTCGCCTCCCGGCTGCGTCAGACCCAGAACTGACACCGTCACCGAAGCCCACTGCATGGCACGACTCATCCGTATCGACTCCGAGCTGGTCCGCCGTGGACTGGCGCATTCGCGGGCACATGCCGCCCGCCTCATCGGCGATGGCCGGGTCACCCTCGACGGCGTGGTGGTGATCAAACCTGCGCGCCAGGTGAACCCCGCACAGGCCATCGAGATCATTGCCCCGGAAGCGGACGACTACGTCTCCCGCGGCGCCCACAAGCTGGCGGGCGCGCTAGACGCCCTCGCGGAGCGCGGCCTGGCCCCGCGAATCGAGGGCCGCCGCTGCCTGGACGCCGGAGCCTCCACCGGCGGCTTCACCGATGTGCTCCTGCGCCGCGGTGCGGCCCACGTCGTTGCCGTCGACGTCGGCTACGGACAGCTCGCCTGGTCCCTGCGGACCGATCCACGGGTAACCGTGCTGGAGCGAACAAACGTGCGCACGCTCGATCCCGAGGCGGTCGCCCCTGCGCCTGAACTCATCGTAGGCGACCTGTCCTTCATCTCCCTGACCACCGTGCTGCCGGCGCTGGTCGGTGCGGCCGCCGCCGACGCCGACCTGCTGCTGATGGTCAAGCCCCAATTCGAGGTCGGCAAACAGCGCCTCGGGCACGGGGGAGTGGTCCGTGACCCAGAATTGCACGTCGAGTCTGTGCTGACCGTGTGCGAGTGCGCCCATGGCCTGGGGCTGGGCATTGATGCGGTCACCGCGTCGCCGCTGCCCGGGCCGGCCGGGAATGTCGAGTACTTTGTGAACATGCATGCCGGACAGGCCGGCTCGCCGACGGATCTGACCGGCGCGGCGCTTCAGGACGAGGCGCATCGCGCCGTGGCGGCAGGACCGGCCGGGCGCAGCCGGCGCAGACGTCGCACGGAAGGAGGCGGACATGAGCACCGGAACCATCTCCGGGACCACTCCTGAAATCACCGGGGCGGGTACGCGCTCGAGCCAAAGCCCCCAGCCGCGGCTTCGACGCGTCATGGTCCTCCAACGCGATCTCAACGACAAGCCGGTGCCTCCCCACCGCAAGGCGGCACCGACCGCCACCGCGGTCGCCCGCGCGCAGGCGGCCCTGCGCTCCCACGGCGTGGAGCCGGTTGAACCCGGATTCGAGGGTGACGTCGACCTGGTGCTGGTCCTGGGAGGAGACGGCACCATCCTGCGTGCCAGCGAGGTTGCTCGTGATCGCGACGTGCCGCTGCTCGGTATCAACACCGGCCATGTCGGTTTCCTCGCCGAGGCCGATCCAGACGCCGTCGAGCAGGTCGTCGCCGACCTGGTGGCAGGCAGGTACGTCGTGGACACCCGCATGACCATCGACGTGGAGGTGCGCGCCCCCGACGGCTCGGTGACCCGGGACTGGGCACTGAACGAGGCGGCCCTGGAGAAGCGCGATCGGGCCCGCATGGTCGAGGTGGCCGTCGGAGTGGACGGTCAGGCGGTGTCCTCCTTCGGCTGCGACGGGCTGGTCATGGCCACACCCACCGGCTCCACCGCTTATGCCTACTCCGGCGGAGGCCCCGTCATCTGGCCCGAGGTAGAGGCGCTGCTGCTGGTACCGCTGTCCGCGCACGCCCTGTTCACCCGCCCGCTGGTGGTGGGCCCCGATTCGCGCCTGGAGGTGGTCATCTACCACGCCGGCTTCGGCGGCGCGGAGGTGTGGTGCGACGGGCGCCGCTGCCTCGACGCGCCGACCGGATCGCGCATCTGCGTCACCCGTGCGCAGCGCCCGGTGCGGCTGGCACGAGTGAACACCGCCCCCTTCGCCACGCGGCTGGTACGCAAGTTCGACCTGCCCGTCCAGGGGTGGCGCACCGCCGATGCCTCCGCCGCGCTGCCGGGCCGGGACGGCGATACGCAGTGATCGAATCGCTGCACATCGAGAACCTGGGAGTCATCGAGGCGGCTGATCTTCAGCTCAGCCCCGGACTGACTGCCCTGACCGGGGAGACCGGAGCCGGCAAGACCATGGTGCTCACCTCCCTGGGACTCCTACTGGGGCAGCGCGCTGAGGCGGCCGTCGTCCGCACCGGCTCTGAACGCGCCCTGGTGGAGGGTGAGTTCATCATCTCCCCCTCCTCCCGCGCCGCCGCTCGCGCCGCCGAAGCCGGGGCCGAGCTCGACGACGACCTCCTGCTCGCCTCACGTACCGTGCCCGCAACGGGCCGTTCCCGCGCCCACCTGGGCGGCCGGGCCGTGCCCTCCACGGTGCTGGCCGACGTCGGCGCCCGCCTCGTGTCCGTGCACGGGCAGGCCGATCAGCTGCGCCTGCGCTCCGCCTCGGCTCAGCGCGCCGCCCTGGACGGCCTCGGCGGGCCGAGCCACGCTGCCCTGTGCCGTCGCTATGCCGAGGCCTACCAGGTCAGAACCGCCGCGGCCGCCGCCCTGGAGCAGTGGCACGCCGGCGCCGAGGCCCGCCGCGCCGAGGCCGAGGACCTGCGCCGCTGGCTGGGGCGGCTGGAGGAACTCGCTCCCGAGCCGGGGGAGGACGCCGCCCTGACCGTCGAGGCCGAGCGCCTGGACCACGCCGAAGACCTGCGCCGCGCCGCCGCCACGGCGCGCACCGCCCTGGCCGGCGATGAGGAGGCGGGTACGGGCGACGTGCCGGATGTGACTGCACTGATCGCCGCTGCCGACCGGGCCCTGTCCCACGTGGCCGACGTGGACCCCGCCCTGACGGCCCTGGCCGCACGCCTGCACCGACTCGGGATTGTCAGCGCGGACCTGGCCGGCGAGCTGGCTGAGTACCTGGCCTCGCTTGACGCCGACCCGGCCCGCCTCGCCTGGGTGCAGGACCGCCGTGGAGAGCTGGCCCGGGCCTGCCGGGAGATCGGCGGGCCCGATACTCGGCTTGACGACGTCGATGCCCTGCTCGCCTGGGGCGAGGCCGCCGCCGCCCGCCTGGACGAGCTTGAGGGGCCCCACGGCGCCGCCGCCGACCTGAGCGCGGCCCTCGCCTCCGCGGAGGACGAGCTGAGCGCTCTCGCCTCCGAGCTGTCCGCCGCCCGGCGGCTCCTTGCCGAACGGCTGCAGGATGCGGTCAATGCCGAACTGGCCGGGCTGGAGATGAAGGAGGCGCGGCTCGTCGTCGACCTCCAACCGCGTGACGAGCCCGGCCCCACCGGCGCCGAGACGGTCGCCCTGCTGCTGGTCTCCCACCCCGGAGCGCCGGCGCTGCCACTGGGCAAGGGGGCCTCCGGAGGCGAGCTGTCCCGCATCATGCTGGCCCTGGAAGTGGTTCTCGCAGACGCCGCGGCCGGCGGTGCGGAGCAGGGAGAACCGGCAGCGGAGTCCATGCATCACCGGCGTACCCTCATCTTCGATGAGATCGACGCGGGCGTAGGCGGCCGGGCCGCCAGGGAGATTGGACGGCGCCTGGCACGGCTCGCCCGCAGGCACCAGGTGGTGGTCGTCACTCACCTCGCCCAGGTGGCGGCATGGGCGGACACCCAGCTCGTGGTGCTCAAGGAGCGGACCACGGGCGACGCCCAATTCCCAGACACGCCGCCGGATTATGAACCGGACCGGCCCGCTGTACGCACCCGCGTGGTCACCGTGACCGGCACTTCCCGGATACGGGAACTGGCCCGGATGCTGTCGGGACACGAGGACTCCGAAGCCGCCCTTCGGCATGCCGCTGAGCTGATTGACGAGGCCCACGTGGCACAATCCCAGTCGTGAGGCTCCCGTTTCTGTTCCGCAAGCAGGCTCAGCCGGCGCCGGACCGCCCCAGCGGCATGGTCCGGGTGGACGCGCGCACCAAGAAACTCACCAAACGGCTCCAGCCCGGTGAAATCGCCGTGATCGACCACGTCGACCTCGACCGGGTGGCGGCGGAGGCCCTGGTCGAGTGCAAACCGATGGCCGTTCTGAACGCGGCCCCGTCGGTGTCCGGACGCTACCCGAACCTGGGGCCGGGCATCCTCATCGACGCCGGCATTCCGCTGATTGACGACCTCGGCCCGGACATCATGCGGCTGCGTGACGGGCAGCACGTCACCATAGACCTCAACCCCGACTCCGAGCACGCCGGCTGTGTGCAAGTGGAGGGCCGCGCCGGGCATCGGCGCAGCCAGGGGAGCGGCAGGACGGCCACTGCGGAGGCCGATTCCGACGTCGGCAAGCGCAGCGACTCCGGCATCCTCGCCGAGGGCACCATCCAGACCCGGGAGAGCATAGACGCGCTCATGGAGGCCGCCAAGGAGGGACTGTCGGTCCAGCTCGAGGCCTTCGCCGCCAACACCATGGAGTACATGCGCGGTGAACGCGACCTGCTCCTCAACGGCGTCGGGATGCCGGACGTCCGCACGCCGATGAACGGCAAGCACGTGCTCATCGTGGTGCGCGGCTACTCCTACAAGGAGGACCTCAAGGCCCTCAAGCCCTATATCCGCGAGTACAAGCCCGTCATCATCGGTGTGGACGGCGGCGCGGACGCGGTCCTGGAGGCGGGGCTCAAACCCGACATGATCGTTGGGGACATGGACTCCGTATCCGACAAGGCGCTGGAGTCCGGCGCCGAGATCATCGTCCACGCCTACCGCGACGGGCGCGCCCCCGGACTCAAACGCGTTGAGGACCTCGGCGTGGAGCACACCGTGTTCGCCGCCACCGGCACCAGCGAGGACATCGCCATGCTGATCGCCGACGAGGCCGGCGCCGAGCTCATCGTCGCACTGGGCACGCACGCCACCCTGCTGGAGTTCCTCGACAAGGGGCGCGCCGGCATGTCCTCCACCTTCCTGACCCGGTTGAAGGTCGGAGGGCGCCTCATCGACGCCAAGGGCGTCTCCCGGCTGTACCGTGCGCGCATCTCCGGCTGGCAGCTGGGCCTGCTGGCGCTGGCGGGACTGGTCGCGTTGCTGGTCGCCCTCGCCGCCACCCCCGGGGGACAGACCTTCCTCGGGCTCTCGGGCGCCGTATGGGACGACCTGGTCAACTTCTTCCGGTCCCTGGTGGGACTCACCCCGAACAAACCCTCCGTCTGAGCAAGTGCAGGATCCTTCATGATCGATTTCCGCTACCACCTGGTCTCGCTCATCTCCGTCTTCCTCGCCCTCGCCGTGGGGGTCGTCCTGGGAGCCGGGCCGCTGCAGAACTCACTCGGCACGGCCCTGAACGACCAGGTCACCTCTCTGCGGGCCGACCGCAACGACCTCCAGACCCGCCTGGAGCAGACCGAGACGGCGGTGAACGAGCGCGACGAGTACATCGTTGCCGCCGCCGACTCCCTGCTGCCCGGCAGGCTGAAGGACCAGCGCGTGGCCGTCGTCGTGATGCCCGACGCCGAGAGCGGCGATATCGACTCCGTCGTCACCGAGATCGAGACCGCCGGCGCCACCGTCACCGGCCGTGTCAACCTGACCACCGCCTGGGCCGAGACCGCCCGCGACTCCTTCCGCTCGACCTATTCCGGCCAGTTCTCCCCCTACCTCGACGCCGTCGCCGCGGACGGCAACGCCATCCTCGGGCAGGGGCTGGCCACCGCGCTGACCACCGAGGGGGACAACGCCACCGCCCTCATGGAGCTGCTCACCGCATCCGACACGCCGCTGGTGACCGTGGACGCGCAGCCATCCGGGCCCGCCAGCATGATCGTCGTCGTCGGCCCAAGGACGGTGGCCGCTTCGGATGGGAGCGAACCGACCGCTGCGGCCACTCCCGAGCAGGACGCCGCCGCCTGGACCTCCGCGCTGACCGGCCTCGCCTCTAAGGCCACGACCGTTGTCGTCGGGTCAGCCGACGCGAAGGCGGACGTGGTCTCGGCGCTGCGTGCCGCCAAGGCCCCGGTAACCACGGTGGACTCGGTCGGCCAGGCCACCGCCGCCGTATCCGTCCCCCTCGCGCTCGCCGCCACGGCCGCGGGCACCGTCGGCAGCTATGGATTCGACGACGGTGCCGACGCCATCATCCCGCCCGTGGCCAACTGACGCCGACTACGCTTGCAGCCATGACGCCGACCGTGCCGACGACCAGCGGCCCCGCACCCGGCCCGGTTGCGACTGCCGCCGCCTCTCTGCTCACCACGGCGGCGGTAGCGGCCGCCCTGGGGCGGGCTGGCGCCGGGTCGCGACGGCTTGAGCGTACTAATTTCCACGGCCGCACCGTCAGCCTGCGCGGTGGCGTGGGCGTGGCCGCCGGCGCTACCGCCGCGGGCGCCTGCGCAGGAGGGTTCCGGTACCACGCGGGCGAGCCCGTCGGCGCCGCCGCGATCGCCGCCGTCACGGCGGTCACGGCCGCGGGCACGGCGGGCCTGGTCGACGATCTCGACGCCGGCGCCCATGACGGCGCCGTGCCCGCCAAGGGCCTGAAGGGCCATCTGGCGGCGCTGCGCCGCGGGCACGTCACCACCGGCGCGCTCAAGGTGGCCGTGATCGGCGGCGGCGCCCTGGTCGCCGGGGGGCTGCTCGCCCACGCCCGGCGGCACGACGGCGCGGCGCGGGCCGTCGCCGACGCCGCCACCGGCGCCGTGGTCATCGCCTCCTGGGCCAACCTCCACAACCTGCTGGACCTGCGTCCCGGCCGGGCCCTGAAGGCGGCGGTCCTGGCCTCGGCGCCGCTGCTGGCCGACCGGCGCCCGGAGTCTGCGGCCAGCCGCGCCCTTGCCGCCGGTGCCCTAGGGGCGGCCGCCGCGGCCCTGCCCGAGGATCTGGGGGAGACCACCATGCTCGGCGACACCGGCGCCAACGCGCTGGGCGCCCTGGTGGGAGCCGCCCTGGCCGCCCACCCCAGCCGCCCGCTGCGTGCCGCGGCCGGCATCACCGGGACGGGGCTCGTGCTTGCCAGCGAGAGGATCTCCTTCACCCGCGTGATCGAGAACCACCCGCTCCTGTCCGCCGTCGACCGCCTCGGGCGCCGCGCCCCGTGACCCGCCCGACCGCCGTGACCAACGTGTCCGCAGGCTCAGACTCCGCCCGTTCCGGCGCTCCCTCCGGCGGTGGACATGCAGTCCTGGGGGCCGCCGGGGGAGTGGCCGGGCTCACCCTGGTCTCGCGTGCGCTCGGCTTCCTGCGCTGGATCGTGCAGGCCACCACCGTCGGGGCCGGCACCGTCGCCGGCGCCTACGCCACCGCCAACCAAGTCCCCAACGTCCTGTACGAGGTGGTGGTGGGCGGGGCGCTGGCCGCGACCGTGGTGCCGCTGCTGGCCGGCCCGGTCAGCGCCGGCCGTGACGGTGAGGTCTCCCGCACGACCTCCGCGCTGCTCGCGCTGGTGCTCCTGGTGCTCACTCCGCTCGCGCTCGTCCTGGCCCTGTGCGCCCGGCCCATAGCCGGCTGGTTCCCCGTCTCCCAGGGCGTGGACCCGGAGCTTCAGCGCGGCTTGGTGGCGGCCTTCCTGCGCATGTTCGCGGCGCAGGTCCCCCTGTACGGCATCGGCGTGGTGCTCACCGGCGTGCTGCAGGCCCACGGCCGCTTCACCTGGCCGGCGCTCACGCCCGTCCTGTCCAGTCTGGTGGTCATGGCCACCTACGCCGTGTACGGTGCACTCGCCGCCGGAGCGGAGACGGCCTCACCGGTGGCGCTGCAGGTGCTCGGCTGGGGCACGACCGCGGGGGTGGCCGCGCTGTCCCTGCCCCTGCTGTGGCCCGCGCACCGGCTGGGGATCCGGCTGCGACCCACCCTGCGCCTGGGCCGCGGCACCGCGGCGAAGGCGCTGCGCCTGGGCGGCGCCGGGGTGTGGACGCTGGTCGCGCAGCAGGTCAGCGTCCTGGCGGTGCTGGCACTCGCCCGCGCCGGGGGAAGCACCGGCACCGTCGCCGTCTACCAGTACACGCAGGCCGTCTACGTGCTGCCCTACGCCGTGCTGGTGGTGCCGGTCGCCACCGTCGTCTACCCCCGGCTGGCCGCCGCCTTCACCCGTGACGGCGATGATGCGCGCCGGCTCACCGCCCGCTCCACCGCGCTGGTAACGGGTGTGGCGGTGGCCGGGGGCGGCATGCTGTTGGCGGCCGCCGACGGCGCCGAGCGCTTCTTCTCCCTGCTGGCCGACGTCGCCGGCATGGGCGCGTCCCTGGCCCTGCTGGCCCCGGGGTTGGTGGGCTATGCGCTGATCTACCAGGTCACCCGCGCGCTGTACGCCGCCGACCGGGCCCGTGGCGCCGCCCTGGCCGCAGCCGCCGGCTGGGTGACGGTCGCCCTGGCGTCCTGGGCGGCGGTGAGCCTGCTGGCACCGCACGGCGGCGACGGGGTGGCCACCCTCAAGGGGCTGGCCCTGGGGACGACCGCAGGCATGTGCGTGGCGGGCGTCGGCCTGCTGGCGGCGCTGGCGTGCCGCATGGGAACACGGGTGCTGGCACCGACGGCGCAGATCCTGGCGGCGACGCTGCCCGTTGCCGCCGCGGCCGGCGCGGCCTGCAACTGGCTCAGCCGCCAGGCGGGAACCGTGGTCGGCGCGATGACGGTGGCCGGTGTCGGGGCGATACTGACCGCCGCCGCGACGCTGGCCGCCATCTGCGCGGTGGACCGGGAAATACCGGCGGCTCTGCGGCGGCGTCCCGCGCGGCCCGGCGTCGACGACCGCGCCGCCGCGGACGAGCACGAGGCACAGGAGTGGAAATGACCCGGTCGCATGCCGAAGACTCAAAGCGGGCCGCATCCGTTAGCGGGGCGGATGCGTGCCCGGACCGCCTGCGCATACTGGAGGTATCGGGCAGCGCCGCCGGCGGCATGCGCGCGCACGTGGCCGAGTGCGCCCGGATCCTGGCCGGCGCGGGGCACGACGTGATTGTGGAGGCCCCGGCAGACGTGCTCGCCGGAGCCGACTTCGGCCAGGCTCGCACCGAATCACTCACGATCGGTGCCCGCCCGACGCCCGGTGACGGCGCCGTGGTCGCCCGGCTGCGCCGGCTCGGGAGGCGCGCCGACGTCGTCCACGCCCACGGGCTGCGTGCCGGGGCGCTGGCCGCTCTGGCCCTGGGCCGGCGCCGCCCGGGCCGCGCCCGCCTGGTGGTCACCATTCACAACCAGCCGGTGGGCGGCCGCCTGACTACCGCCGTCGGCGAGCGGTTGGAGCAGCTGGTGGCCACGCGCGCCGACCACATCCTCGCGGTCAGCCCGGACCTGGCCGAGCGCCAACGCAGCCGCGGGGCGCAGCGGGTCGACCTCGCCGTCATACCCGCGCCGAGGCGAGACGACCGGAACCTGGCCCCCCGCGCCTCCTCCGTCGAATCGGCCTGGCGAGGCGCGTCCACGCGCCTGCTCACCGTCGCCCGGCTGGCGCCCCAGAAGGGCCTGGAGCTGCTGCTGGACACTGCGGCGCTGGTGGCCGCTCAGGCCGCGGATGGCTCCGGGAGGGGCACGGACCTGGCCTGGGCGGTTGCCGGTGAGGGGCCCGGCCGGGCCGCCGCCGAGGCGAGGATCCGTGCCGAGTCGCTGCCGGTCAACCTGGTGGGGCGGCGGGAGGACGTGCCCGCGCTGATGGAGGCCGCCGACGTCGTCGTGCAGACCAGCCTTTGGGAGGGGCAGCCGATCACCCTCCAGGAGGCCCTGCAGGCGGGCGCCGCAATCGTCGCCACCGATGTCGGCGGCACCGCCGCCACCGCCCGTGGGGGCGCCATTCTGGTGCCCCCGCAGCCGCAGGCACTCGCGGACGCGATCACCGGGCTGATGAGAGACGCCGAGGCCCGCGACCGCGTGCGGGAACGTGCCCGGCGTGCGGCCGAGCGGCTGCCGGACGGTGGCGACCTGGCCGCCCAGTTGGAAGCCGTCGTCGTTCACCGCTGAAATGATCTGAACCGAAGGAGAGAAACCAGTGAATCAGCCGAGCCGGCTCAGGGATGTCCACGACCTGACGCGCCGCGTCGTCAGCCATGAGCGCGCGTGGTCGGGGCCGATCTTCACGGTGGACGACGATGCCGTGGTCCTCGCCGACGGGCTCGCTCCGGTACGGCGCCAGACGGTCGCCCACCACGACGCCGTGAACATCGTGGCGCTGCGGGAGGGGAGCGACTCCTCGCAGGCGGATGCCGCGGCGGAGATCCTCATGGTGCGCCAGTACCGCCACCCCGTGCGGGCCATGCTGTGGGAGATCCCCGCCGGGCTGCTGGACGTGCCGGGGGAGCAGCCGTTGGTTGCCGCGCAGCGCGAGCTGGCCGAGGAAACCGACTACATGGCGGCGCGCTGGGACGTGCTGGTCGACTCCTACGCCTCTCCCGGCTTCACCACCGAGGGGGCGCGCACCTTCCTCGCCCGCGAGCTGACCCTGCTGCCGGAGGAGGCGCGGACGGTCCGCGAGGCCGAGGAGGCGGAGTTCGAGCCCACCTGGGTGCGCTTCGACGACGCCGTGGAGGCGGTCATGCGCGGCCTGCTGCACAACCCCTCAACCGTGATCGGCATTCTCGCCGCCGCACGCGTGCGCGACCACGGCTACACCGGCCTGCGCCCCGCCGACGCCGACTGGCTGCGCAGCCCGGAGAGCCTGTGAGACGGCGCGTATGGCGTATGCATGGCGTATGGCCGACGACGCTGTGAACTGAGGCCTCAGCCGATCCCGGTGATCGGTGCCGACAGGGGGGCGCCGGAGGCGTCCCGGCGTTCGTCGGCCTCCGGCAGGTCGACGGGCTGCCCCCCGCTGCCCACGGCGCGGGCCGGGCCGACCCCCGCCCAGGCGAGCACCAGCTCGTCCTCACCGCGCAGGAAGCGCTGGGCGCGCACGCCCCCGGTCGCCCTGCCCTTGGCCGGGTACCGGTCCAGGGGAGTGACCTTGACGCTGCCGGAGCCGGTTCCGGGAAGCGCGCCCGCGCCGTCCGCCACCGTCACCACCACGGCCTCGGCCAGCAGGTCGATGGGCACCGCCGCCCCGGCCACCACACGGGCGCCCTCGCGCAGGGCGACCCCCGCCATGCCACCGGCGCCACGTCCCTGCGGGCGCACCTTGGACGCCTCGAAGCGCAGCAGGCGGGCGTCGGAGGTCACCAGCACCAGCATGTCCGAATCTGCCGCCACCCCGGCGAAGACCACCCGGTCGCCGTCGGCCAGCGAGATGACCTCCCAGGCATCCCCGTGCTTGGGCTCGCTGCCCGGCTTGACGCGTTTGATCACGCCGCCGGCCGTGGCCAGCACAATCGGGGTGCCCGAGTCATCGCCGGGGGCGCCGATCGGCACCAGGCCCACGATCCGCTCGTCCGGCTCAACATCCGCCAGCAGCCGCGCCGGCTGGCCGCCGGCGAGCGACGGCGCCCCCTCCAGCCGCGGCACCTCCGGGGTGGACAGCACCTCCATGCGCACCAGCCGACCGGTGTCGGTCACTGCACCGACGTGCCCGCGCGCCGTCGTCGCCACCTGGGAGATGAGGGCGTCATGACGCTGCCGACCGCCCGAGCGCGGCACCGGCTCCGCCCCGCCGACGCGAGCCACCAGGCCGGTTGCCGACAGCAGCACCCGGCACGGATCATCCGGCACCGTCAGCGGCACCTGCCCGGCACCGGCCATCAGGCTCACCGCAGCGGCCTGGCGCATGGCCTGGGAGGCGCCCGCACCGGCGCCCCCGGGCGCACCCACACCGCCGCCCAGCGCCCCCGCTCCCGTGCCCGCCGCCTCCAGCAGCACCGTGCGCCGCGGGGTGCCGAACTCCTCCGCCACCGCCGCCAGCTCGCGGGACACGGTGGCCCGCAGCAGCGACTCGTCGTTCAGGATCGCCTCCAGCTCGGCGATCTCGGCCGCCAGCTCGTCGCGCTCCTTCTCCAGCTCGATCACGGAGTACTTGGTAAGCCGCCGCAGCTGCAGCTCCAGGATGTAGTTCGCCTGCGGTTCGGACAGGTCGAAGACCTGCATCAGGCGCCGCCGGGCCGTGGCCGCGTCCTCGCTGGAGCGGATCACCTGAATGACCTCGTCGATGTCGACGATCGCGATCAGCAGTCCCTCGACCAGGTGCTGCCGCTCGCGCCGCTTGCCCAGGCGGAAGCGGGTGCGCCGCTCCACCACCGTCAGGCGGTGGCGGACGAAGACGTCCAGCAGCTCGCGCAGGCCCAGTGTGCGCGGCTGGCCGTCAACCAGGCACACGTTGTTGATGCCGAAGGAGTCCTCCAGCGGCGTGTACCGGTACAGCTGCGCCAGCACCGCCTCGGGGTTGTAGCCGTTCTTGACCCCGATCACCAGGCGGGTGCCGTGCTTGCGGTCGGTCAGGTCCGCCACATCGGTGATGCCCTGCAGCTTCTTGGAGGCCACCGTCTCCTTAATGCGGGCGATCACCTTCTCCGGCCCCACCAGGTAGGGCAGCTCGGTGACCACAATGCCCTTCTTGCGGGCGGTGATGTTCTCAATGCGGGCGGTGGCGCGCGTGGAGAACTTGCCGCGACCGGTGCGGTAGGCCTCCCGGATCCCGTCCAGGCCCACGATCATGCCGCCCGCAGGCAGGTCCGGTCCGGGCACGAAGGCCATCAGGTCCTCCAGGGTGGCGTCCGGATGCGCCAGCAGGTGCCGGGCTGCGGCGACCACCTCAATGAGGTTGTGCGGCGGCATGTTGGTGGCCATGCCCACCGCGATGCCCGAGGCGCCGTTGACCAGCAGGTTCGGGAAGGCCGCCGGCAGCACCTCCGGCTCGGTCAGGGTGTAGTCGTAGTTGGGCGCGAAGTCGACCGTGTCCTCGTCGATGTCCGCCGTCAGCGCCAGCGCGGGGGCGGCCAGGCGGGCCTCCGTGTAGCGGGGCGCGGCCGGGCCGTCGTCCAGGGAGCCGAAGTTGCCGTGCCCGTCCACCAGCGGCAGCCGCATGGTGAAGGGCTGCGCCAGCCGCACCAGCGCCTCATAGATGGCCACGTCCCCGTGCGGGTGCAACCGCCCCATGACGTCGCCGACGACGCGGGAGGACTTCACGTGCGGGCGGTCCGGGCGCAGCCCCATACGGTCCATCTGGAACAGGATGCGCCGCTGTACCGGCTTGAGCCCATCCCGGGCATCCGGCAGGGCCCGTGCGTAGATGACCGAGTAGGCGTACTCCAGGAAGGAGCTGCGCATCTCCGTGGGCAGGTCCTGCTCCACGATGAGATGGTCGGTGGGCGGCGGCGTCGGCGGGGCGGACTTCGGCATGGTCGCATTGTGTCCCGGAGGGGCTTCGCCAACGGGGCAACGACACCCGGGGGTGACGGGAACGATGGCATGATCTGCCCCATGACGTGGACTGCGCAGGCTCGCCCCGGGGACGAGGTCCCCACCCCTACGTCGCTGGTCGACGAGGTCACTCGGGCCGGCTACTACCCCGAACTCGTGCTCGGCACCCTCGACGTCGCCACCGCGGGGGAGGAGGTGCTCGTAGACCTGGTCCAGGCCGAGACCGTGTTCGACGACGCCGTCCGGCGGCACCTGACGGTGCTCGCCCTGACCCCTACCCGCCTGATCATTGTGCACGTCGACGACGCACCCCGCGAGGACGGCCTGCCCGGGGCGCTGGCCACCAGCGAGGCCGTGCCCGTCTCCCGGATCAAGTCCGTGGGTCTCACGCGCGGCGTGTCCGAGCCGGCCGCCGACGGGGGCCGACTGACGGAGATGACCATCGCCCTGTCCTGGGGCTCCGTGCGCCGCATCGACCTCGAACCGGCCGCATGCTCCGACCCCGACTGCCAGGCCGACCACGGATTGACCGGCGTCTCCGTCCCCGACGACATCGTGGTGCGCGTGGCCGCCGGGGTCGAGGGCGATGAGGCGCTCGCCCGCGCCGAGCACTTCGCCCGCGTCCTGTCGGCCGCCACCGCCCGGGCCGCGGCGGACGCATGAGCGCCCCGCACCTGCGGCAGGTCCTGGCGGCCGCCGCCGTCGGCGCCGGGCTCACGCTGCGGGACGGGCCCGCCGGGGCCATCACCGCCGCCGAGGCCCGTGCCACCGCAGCCGAATGGGGCCTGCGCGGTGCCGACGACGCCGCAGACCCGGACGGGGTCGTCGTCGTCCTCGTGGACGGGCTCGGGCTGTGCCAGCTCCAGGAACGCCGCGGACACGCCCCCACCCTGCGCGCCTGGCTGGCCGACGCCGCCTCCGCCCCGGGCGGGGGCAGCGCCCACACCTGCGTGCCCTCCACGACCGCCGCGGCCCTGACCACACTCGGCACCGGCGCGCTGCCCGGGGCCACCGGCATGGTCGGCTACTGCGTGCTCAACCCGCGCCTGGGCCGCGATCTGCCCGCCGACACGACCCCGGACGCCACCCAGAACCTGTGCCTGATCACCTGGGAGGGCCGCGCCCCCGACCCGCGCCGCTGGCAGGACGTGCCCACCATCTTCGAGCGGATCTCCTCCCCTCCCGACGCCGCGGCGGACCAGACGCCGCCGGCCGTCACCATCGGCCCGGCGCGCTTCGCCGGCTCCGGCCTGACCGAGGCGGCCCTGCGCGGCGCCCACCACCTGGGTGCGGACCGCATGGAGGACCGGCCCGGCCTGGCCGCCGACGCCCTGAGGCGCGGCGTGCCCCTGGTGTACCTGTACGTCGGCGAGCTCGACCATGCCGGCCACCGCCACGGCTGGCGCTCGAAGCACTGGCTGGAGCAGCTCGAGCGCCTGGACGCGGCCATGGCCGAGCTGCTGCGCCGCGTCCCCGCCGGCACCCGCGTGCTGCTGACCGCCGACCACGGCATGGTCGACACCGACCCCGCCCACCGCATCGACCTGACCGAGTACCCCGAGCTGGCCCGTGACGTCGTCGCGGTGGCCGGAGAGCCACGCTTCAGCCAGCTGTACGTGCCGCACTCCGACCCGGAGGCAGCCGCCGCGGTCGCCGCCCGCTGGCGGGAGGTGCTGGGGGAGCGGGTCTTGTGGGTGGGTACCCGTGCGCAGGCCGCCGCCCGCATCGGTCCCATCGGGGCGCGCGCAGACAGCGTCCTGGGGGACGTGCTGGTGGCCATGGCCGACAACTGGGTGGTGGTCGACCCGCGCGTCCACTCCGCCGGCGCAATCGCCATGCCGGGCGTGCACGGCTCGCTCACCGACGCCGAAATGACGGTGCCGCTGCTGGCCGCCCGCGCCTGACCCTGAGCTCGAACCGACCCTGTACGCCGGTGGCGTGCGCGCGGCTACTCCGGCTTGGAGCCGAAGACGATCTCGTCCCAGGAGGGCACGGAGCGGCGCGCGCGCCGCTTGGGCCTGGGGGCGGGCGCCGCGGGCATCTCCGGCAGCGCCTCCTGGGTGCCGTCGGCATCGTCGGGCCCGTCATCGTGGCTGTCGTGTGCCGGGGCGGGCGACGGTGCGGTGCGCAGCCGGCTGCCGGCGGGATGGTTGCCGGTGTGGGCGCGGCGCCGCTCCGACATGGACACCACCTGCGCCTGCCCCTGCGCCGGGGTGGCCTCCTCGGGGATGGTGTCCTCCGCGTCGGGGGACACCACCTCCATGCGTCGGCCACGGCTGGAGGCCAGGTCGGCCAGCAGGGCGTCGGTGGAGTCCGCCGCCGTAGCATGCGGGGCATCCCCGCCCGCTGCGGCGTCGGGAGTGGGCGGGGGCGAGGCCGGGACCGTCGCCGAGGAGGCGCCGGGCGCCGCGGAGTCCTGGTCGAAGACGGTGGGACGGCGCCCGCTGCCCGCCTCCGTCAGCCAGCGGGCCTCGTCATCCAGGGCAGACACGGAGCGCGCTGTCAGATCCAGTTCCCAGTGCGCCTGCTTCGCCTCCGCGCCCTGCACGAAGGTCAGCACGATCTGCCACGGCTCCCGGCCCTCCCGCAGCGCGTCCCATTCCAGGCTGCTCGGCTCCACGCCCCGCGTCGCCAGCCGGTCCACGGCCAGCTCGCCCAGGACGGGGGAGTCCTTCTCCCAGCCGATCCGGCAGGCCTGTGCCTGCTGCACCGCCCACAGGCGCTCGGCAATGACCGGACCCTCGAAGCGGCGCACGTGCTCGACGTCCAGACCCGTCGCCGAGGCGACCTCCTCCGCGCTGGCGCCGGCGCGCATCAGCGCCTGCAGCTCCCGGGGGCGGACGGCCGTGCCGGGGGCGGGGGGCTCCGGAGTGGGGGAGAGGGCTGCGGGGCGTGCACGTCGCACGGCGGCGCGCAGTGCGTCGTCGACGACGATGCTGTAGCGCTCACCGCGTGCGTCGGTCATGACGATGGTGTCGCCGTTGGCACCCAACAGCTCAAGCTCGACCATGGACGTGGGCCTCCTTAACAGTCCCTCGTGCAACCCGAGGCGGGCGGGCTGGCACATGCCTCAGCGTGCCACCTATACCGCCCCGTGTCCGGGAGGCGGGGCCGCGTGGCACACACGAGCTCAGCGCTGTTCGCCCACAGCCGTCGCCTAAGGCCTGACCAGGCGGTTCCCGCCGACCCTGCGTGGTGCTATGGTGCGCGTGCCCTAGCTCGGAGGGGCGGCGCGCGTTCGTCGATCAGGACGTTCACCGTCCCCGGCAGTGCCCGCCGCTGCCGAGAGCCCCAGCGAGAGCCGTCCGCGAGAGAAAGTGACGAGGCCATGGCAACCGACTACGACGCCCCGCGCAAGAACGACGACGAGCCCGAAGCCGACTCGATCGAGGAGCTCACCGCTCGTCAGAAGGATCAGTCCTCGGAGGCGATTGAGGAGGATGAGAACGAAGTCGCCGAGGGCTTCGAACTCCCCGGAGCCGACCTGTCCCGGGAGGAGCTGAGCGTGCACGTCGTCCCTCAGCTCGAGGACGAGTTCACCTGCTCGGAGTGCTTCCTGGTTCACCACCGCAGCTCCCTCGCCTACGTTGACGACAATACCGGCCTGCCGGTGTGCACGGACTGCGCCGGCTGACAACCGACTGACCACCGCCCGCCTCACACGGGCGGACAATCGACCGGACACCAACTGAGAGGAGAACCTCATGGGCCTGTTCTCCCGCCGTCACCGTGACGACGCCGAGGCCGCCGACACGGATCAGGAGGAGCTCGCTCCGGAACAGCCGGAGGAGCCCGGCAGCGGCCCCTGGGACGCAGACGACGTTCCCGCCGGAACCGCGCCCGCCGGCCGCATCGACCTGGGCGCCCTGCGCGTGCCCGCCGTCGACGGCATGCAGATCCGCATGGAGCGTGCCGGCCGGGGCGCCCAGGCCTCCGCCGTCGTCCTCATCCTGGGCGGCTCCACCCTGGAGCTGCGTGCCTTCGCCGCCCCCCGCACCGCCGGGATCTGGGACGACCTGCGCGCCGACATCGCCGCCGAGCTGACCCGCGCCAAGGCCACCTATGAGCTGGTCGACGGCGACTACGGCACCGAGATCCTGGCCCAGGTGCCGGTGCGCACCCCCGAGGGACGCGCGGGTACCGTGGCCGCCCGCTTCATCGGCGTCGACGGCCCGCGTTGGTTCCTGCGCGGCGTCCTCCAGGGACGCGCCGCCACCGACGCCGACGCCGCCCGCCAACTGCGCGAGGTCTTCGCCAACACCGTGGTTGTGCGCGACGGCGTTGCCCGCCCCCCGCGGGAGATCCTGCCGCTGCACGAGCCGGGCGCGACCGTCGCCCCCGAGGTGGAGGAGCTGCCGGGCCTGGATCCGCTGCGGCCCGGACCGACCATCGCCGAGGTGCGATGAACCGGCGCGGCGGGGACAGACTCAAGGAACGTCTGGGCGCCCGCCTGCGTTCCCTGCGCGCCGCACGTGAGGGCGCGGGCGGCGACGACGTGGAGGTCTCCGCCCCCCGGTGCGGCAGCACCCCGATCAAGGACCTGGTGCCCCGAGAACGCGCCCGCGTGTCCGGGGTGCTGCGCGCGGTCACCTACCGGCCGGCGTCCGCCAAGCCGACGCTGGTCGGCCAGCTCTACGACGGCACCGGCGCGGTGGACCTGATCTGGATCGGTCGGCGCACCATAGCCGGCATCAAGCCGGGTACGCAGCTGTGCGCCGAGGGCATGGTGGTGGCCGGCCGCACCCGCCCCAGCATCTACAACCCCTTGTACGAACTCCTCGGGGAGGAGACATGAACGAGCAGACCGGCACGGCGGCGCCCTCCCGCGGCGGGCTGGGTGCCCTCGACGCCGACCGCTTCGATGCCGCCGCGGCCGTCGGCGGCTGGCGGGGCATCCTGGAGTCCGCCGCCCCCACGCTCGTATTCGTCTGCGTGCTCGCCCTGCGCCCCAGCGCCCTGGTGCCGGCGCTGCTCGCCTCCCTGGCGGTCAGCGCCCTGGCTCTTTTCGCCCGGCTGCTCGGCCGCCAGCCGCTGACCCAGGTACTCGGCGGCGCCGCCCTGGCCGCTGTCAGCGCCCTGTGGGCGTGGCGCTCCGGAAACGCCACGAACTTCTACGCCACCGGCCTGGTCATCAACGCCGTGTGGCTGGCGGCCACCGGCGGCTCGCTTCTGCTGCGCCGTCCCCTGGTAGGCCTCCTGCTGGACGCCTGGCATGCCGCGTCCGGAACCGGCCGCGGCGACCGGAATGGCGCCGCAACCCGCCGCTACGCGGTCGGCACCGCCATCCTGGCCGCCATGTTCGCCCTACGGCTGGTGGTGGAACTGCCCCTGTACCTGGCCGGAGAGGCGGCAGTGGGCGCCCTCGGCGTCGCCCGGCTCCTGCTCGGGGTGCCCCTGTTCGCCCTCACCCTGTGGTTCGTGTGGCTGGTCATCAACCCGACCCTCAGGCAGGCTCCGGCGTCCCCTCCCGGGAACTAGCGGAGGCCGGCTCGGTGCCTGCGGTGAAGATCGCCGGCACCTCCGCCAGCGCCGCCTCGCCCGCCTGGGCGGTGAGGAACAGCAGCTCGTCGCCCCGCTCGAAGCGGTCGTCCCGGCCGGGCCGGATGGGCCGGAAGTCGCGCAGGATCGCGGTCAGCACCGTGTGCGGCGGCAGCTCCACCGCGCTGACCAACTCGCCGATCACGGGGGAGTCGTCCGGCAGCGTGAGCTCGTGCATCAGCGCACCGGACTGGTGGAAGGTGAACACGGGCACCAGCGAACCGACGCTGACCGCCTCCTCCACCAGCGCCGTCATGATCCGCGGAGTGGAGACGGCCACGTCCACCCCCCAGGTGTCGTCGAACAACCACTCGTTCTTCGGATTGTTCACCCGCGCCACCGTGCGCGGCACCCCGTACTCGGTCTTGGCCAGCAGGGAGACCACGAGGTTGACCTTGTCATCCCCGGTGGCCGACACGACGACGTCGCAGTCGCCGGCACCCGCGTCGGCCAGGGCCCCCATGTCGCAGGCGTCCGCCAGCTGCCAGTCCGCCTCCGGCACGGAGGCGATGCGCATGGCGTCGGGGGCGCGGTCCACCAGGGTGACGTGGTGACCGTGGCTGATGAGCTCGCGGGCGATCGACCGCCCCACCGAGCCGGCTCCGGCAATGAGGATCTTCATGGTCAAACCTCCTGTGCGGGCGGGCGGGACAGGGCGCGTCGCACGGCCGCCAGCTGCTCCGTGGCCGCGGCCAGGTGCAGCCGGTCGTGCTCCTGGATGATGGTGCCCGCCTGTGGGATCACCGCTCCCGAGCCGCGCGAGAGCCAGGCGACTCGCACCCCGAGGCGCTCCTCCAGGGCGCCGACCGTGGTGCCGACCCAGGCGGCCGACACGTCGGGCTGAACCAGCCCCACCGCGCCGGAGGGGTCCATGAACTCCCGCGCCGTCCCGCCGGGGAGCAGATGCCGCATCATGTGCTCGGCCGTTTGCCGCACCGTGGCCACGGTGGGGATGCCGAGCCGCTCGTAGACGTCGGCGCGGGTGGCGTCGTAGATGCGGGCCACCACGTGCTCCACGCCGAACAGCTCCCGCGCCACGCGCGCGGCGATGATGTTGGAGTTGTCCCCGTTTGACACGGCGGCGAAGGCATAGGCCTCGTCGATGCCCGCCTGCTCCAGCGCGTCCCGGTCGAAACCGATGCCCTTGACCTTGCGGCCGTTGAATGTGGTCGGCAGGCGCCGAAACGCGTCCGAGTTCCGGTCGATGATGGCCACCGAATGACCCATGCGGTCCAGCTGGGAGGCCATGGAGGCGCCCACCCGGCCGCAGCCCATGATGACGAAGTGCACGGGATGAACGGTACTCCGTCATCAGCCGGGCGGAAGGCTTGGCCCGAGCAGGAGGGGGACGTAGCATCGTCGTCCGTGCGTGACTTCGCCGACCGCTTCAAGCGGCTCCTCGTCGGCCGCCCGGTGCCCAGCCGGGCCCGGGGCGAGACCCTCCTCCCCAAACGGATCGCCCTGCCCGTGTTCGCCTCCGGCGCGCTCTCAAGCGTCGGTTACGCCCCGGACGAGATCCTCCTCACCCTGACGGCGGCGGGGGTGGCCGCCACCGCCGTGTCGCCCTGGATCGCGCTGGCCGTCGTCGGCGTGCTGGTCGTGGTGGTCGCCTCCTACCGGCAGACCGTCCACGCCTACCCCTCCGGCGGCGGCGACTACGAGGTGGTCTCCACCAACCTGGGCCGCCGTGCCGGTCTGCTGGTCGCCTCCGCCCTGCTTTGCGACTACGTGCTCACCGTTGCCGTGTCCATCGCCTCCGGCACCGGTTACCTGGTTGCCGTCATCCCCGCGCTGGCCGCCCACAAGGTGGAGATCGCGGTCGGCATCGTCACGGCGCTGGCGCTGCTCAACCTGCGTGGCGGCCGCGAGTCGGGGCGCCTGCTCGCCCTGCCCACCTATCTGTACATGGGGGCCGTCGGAATCATGGCCGTGGTCGGCTTCGTCCAGGAGCTGACCGGCACCCTCGGGCGGGCTCCCTCCGCCTCCTACGAGGTCGTCGCCCAGGCCGGCTGGGACCAGGGACTGACGGGCCTGGCCGGCGGCTTCCTCATCCTGCGGGCCTTCTCCTCCGGATGCGTAGCCCTGACCGGCGTTGACTCCATCTCCAACGGCGTGCCCGGCCTGCGACGGCCCAAGGCCAAGAATGCCGCCACGACCCTGCTGCTGCTCGGCGGTATCGCGGCTGCCATGCTGTTGAGCGTGGTGCACCTGGCCGGCGCCGTCGGCGTCCACCTGGTAGAGAACCCCGCCACCGAGCTGCTCGACCACGGGGTGCCGCTGGGCGAGGGATACCGTCAGGATCCGGTGATAGGGCAGATCGCCGCCACCGTGTTCGCCCGCCTCCCACTCATGTTCTACCTGGTGACCGTCTTCACCGGCCTCATCCTGGTGCTGGCCGCGAATACGGCCTTCAACGGCTTCCCCGCGCTGGTCGGCGTGCTCGGCCGGGACGAGTTCCTGCCCCGCCAGCTCTCCCAGCGCGGTGATCGTCTGGTCCACTCGGGCGGCATCATCGTGCTGTGGGCCGTCGCCGTCGCCTTCGTAGTCGGCTTCCAGGCCAGCACCAGTCGGTTGATCCAGCTGTACGTCGTGGGCGTGTTCATCTCCTTCACACTCTCCCAGATCGGCATGGTGCGCCACTGGAACCGGGAGCTGTCCACCGCCACCGACCCCGCCAGACGCCGCCGCATGCGGCGCTCGCGGATCGTCAATGGCATTGGGGTCGCCGGCACCGGGACCGTGCTGCTAATTGTGCTGCTGACCAAGCTCACCCACGGCGCCTGGATCGTCCTGACCGTCATGGCGGCGCTCTACCTGGTGATGCACGGCATCCGCAGCCACTATCTGCGCGTCGGCGAGGAGATCGCCATCAAGGATATCCACGATGCGCGGCTGCTGCCCGCTCACGTGCACGCAATCGTCCTGGCCTCCAGCCTGCACCGTCCCACCCTGCGGGCCCTGACCTACGCGCTGTCCACCCAGCCGACGTCCATCGAGGCGGTTACGGTCGATATCGGCGACGGCGGCGCCAAACGGCTCCTGGATGACTGGGAGGACGCCGAGCTGCCCGTGCCGCTGACGGTGCTCGACTCCCCGCTGCGCGACATCACCCGCCCCGTCGTCTCCTACGTGCGCAGCGTGCGGCGAGACTCCCCCCGCGACCTGGTAGTCGTCTTCCTGCCCGAGTACCTGGTGCGCCACTGGTGGGAGCAGGCCCTGCACAACCAGACCGCGCTGCGCCTGAAGACCGCACTGCTGTTCACGCCCGGCGTGGTGGTCGCCTCGGTGCCCTGGCAGCTGGGACCGCCCGGCCAGAACCACATTCACCACGGTCTGCGAGTGGCCGCCCCCAGTGGCATCGCGGACGTCGACGTCGCCACCCGGAGCGCCGAGGACCGTCGCCTCATCCCCTCACAGGCCCAGGAGTCCCCCCACCCGCCCGAGACGCAGGAGAATGCATGAGCCCGCATCGCCGCAGCGCCCCGCCCCGCCCGCCGGCCCCGGTACCGGCGACGCCCGAGTACGTGACCCTCGCCGTCGGCGCCCCCGCCCACGGCGGACACTGCATCGCCCGCCCCGTCGACGATCCCTCCGGGCGCATCGTCTTCGTCCGCCACGCCCTGCCCGGGGAGCAGGTGCGGGCGGTGATGACGGAGAAGAACGCCAAGATCTGGCGGGCCGACGCCGTCGAGATCCTGTCCGCCTCGCCGGACCGGGTGCGCCCGGTCTGGGCGGAGGCCGGGCCCGGGGGAGTGGGGGGCGGCGAGCTGTCCCACGTGGCCCTGCCCGCCCAGCGCACCTGGAAGCGGTGGGTGCTGGCGGACTGTCTGCGCCGTATTGGGGGAGCGCCCGTGGTCGAGGCCGTCTCCGCCCTGCCGGGAGCCGAGGGCGGAGCCGTTCCGGTCGAGCCCATGCCGGGGGAGGCGGCCGCCGAGGCCGACCCGGACCCCCGGGTGCGTGCCCGCGCCGGCACCGGCACCCGCACCCGTATCTCCCTGGCGGTAACCGAGTCCGGCGAGGCCGGCATGCACGGATTCCGCAGCGGCACCGTCTTGCCCGTGCACGAGTTGCCCCTGGCGGTCGGCGCCATCCAGGACCTCGGTCTGACCGAGCGCGCCCTGTGGCGCAAGCACTTCCGCCCGGGCATGCGCGTCGACGCCGTCGCTCCCTCCGCAGGCGAGCCGCTGGTCCTCCTGGAGGACGGCGGTCGGAGCAGCCGGGCTCTGACCGTGCTGACCGCGACCGGCCGGGCCACTGGCCGCCGACGCGTCGCCGAGGTCGTGGACGCCGCCGGCCTGGGCCTGGGAGAGCTGCACTACTCCGTGCATGCCACCGGCTTCTGGCAGGCCCACCGGGAGGCCCCGACGGTGCTCGTCGACCGGGTGGTGCGCGGCGCGCTCGCAGAGGAACCGACCGCCTCCGGCACCCGCCCCGGCGACGGCCCGCTGGACGCCGCCCGGATGGCCGGCGCCCGCGTCCTCGAGCTGTACTCCGGCGCGGGCCTGTTCACCTTGCCGCTGGTTGCGCTCACCGGCGCGGTGCGCTCGCTGGAGGGCAGTGGCCGGGCGGTCGCAGACGCCCGCCGCACCCTGCATGAGTACGCCGGCGCCGAGCTGACCGCCGGGCGCGTCACCCCGGCAGCGGTGGCGCAACTGGGCCGCTTCGGAACGGGCGGACCCTCCGGCGGGGACGGCGCCGACGTCGTCGTCCTCGACCCGCCCCGGCAGGGTGCCGGCCGCGGAATAATCCAGGCCGTGGCCGCATTGAACCCGCGTCGAGTCGTCATGGTCGCCTGTGATCCGGCGGCACTGGCACGCGACCTGGGCGCCTTCCTGGGCAGCGGCTATCGGCTGGCCGCCATGAGCGCCCTGGACATGTTCCCGCACACGCACCACTTCGAGACCATCGCCGTCCTTCAGCGCGACTGAGCCCGTCTGGTCCCCAAACCGGGAGCCTTGCCCGTTTTCGCAACTACCGCGTGGCGTATGCCGCGCCGGTGACGATCCGAGCCGGGCCGTGTTGACGGCGGATGAAGGCGGGTCCGCTACCGTGACCGCAGCTGAACCTAGCTGAGTGCAGCCCCGTGCGCCAGCGCGCACCAGGATGAACAGGAACGAATTTGACGAGTCTTGACACCTTCCACTCCCGCGCCACCCTCGACGTGGACGGACGCCCCTACGAGATCTACCGCCTCGACGCTGTCGAAGGCCTGGACCGGCTGCCCTACGCCCTGAAGGTCCTGGCGGAGAACCTGCTGCGCACCGAGGACGGCGCCAACGTCACCGCGGATCATGTGCGCGCCCTGGCCGCCTGGGATCCCGCCGCCGATCCGGACACCGAGATCCAGTTCACCCCGGCGCGGGTGGTCATGCAGGACTTCACCGGTGTGCCCTGCATCGTCGACCTGGCAACCATGCGCGAGGCGGTGGCCGACCTGGGCGGCGACCCCGAGGTCATCAACCCGCTGGCCCCCGCCGAGATGGTCATCGACCACTCGGTCCAGATCGACTCCTTCGGCCTGTCGAGCTCGCTGGAGCGCAACAAGGAGCGCGAGTACGAGCGCAACGCCGAGCGCTACCAGTTCCTGCGCTGGGGGCAGGGCGCGCTGGCGAACTTCCGGGTGGTGCCCCCGGGCACCGGCATCGTCCACCAGGTCAACATCGAGTACCTGGCCCGCACCGTATTCACCCGGGAGGTCGGCGGCGTCACCCAGGCCTACCCGGACACCTGCGTGGGCACGGACTCGCACACCACCATGGTCAACGGCCTGGGTGTGCTCGGCTGGGGCGTGGGCGGCATCGAGGCGGAGGCCGCCATGCTCGGCCAGCCGGTGTCCATGCTGATTCCCCGCGTGGTCGGCTTCAAGCTCTCCGGGGAGATCCCCGCCGGCGCCACCGCCACGGACGTGGTGCTCAGCATCACCCAGATGCTGCGCGCGCACGGCGTGGTCGGCAAGATCGTGGAGTTCTACGGCGAGGGCGTGGCCGCGGTGCCGCTGGCCAACCGCGCCACCATCGGCAACATGAGTCCCGAGTTCGGGTCCACCGCCGCGATCTTCCCCATTGACGACGTCACCCTGGACTACCTGCGCCTGACCGGCCGCTCGGAAGAGAACATACGGCTGGTGGAGGAGTACACCAAGGCGCAGGGGCTGTGGCACGACCCGTCCCGCCAGGCGACCTACTCCGAGTACCTCGAGCTGGACCTGTCCACCGTGGTGCCCTCCATCGCCGGCCCCAAGCGCCCCCAGGACCGTATTGAGCTCGCCGACTCGAAGGCGGCCTTCGAGCGGACGCTGCCCACCTATGCGGCCGAGCCGCACAAGCCCACGCCGGTCACCCTGGCGGACGGCACGCAGGTGACCCTCGACCACGGTCATGTGGCCATCGCTTCGATCACCTCCTGCACCAACACCTCCAACCCGTCGGTGATGGTGGCGGCCGGGCTGCTGGCACGCAACGCCGTTGCGAAGGGGCTGCGCTCCAAGCCGTGGGTGAAGACCTCCACCGCCCCCGGCTCCCAGGTGGTCACGGACTACTACGAGAAGGCCGGGCTGTGGCCCGCCCTGAACGAGCTCGGCTTCAACCTGGTCGGCTACGGCTGCGCCACCTGCATCGGCAACTCCGGGCCGCTGCCCGCCGAGGTGTCGGCCGCGGTGAACGACGCCGACCTGGCGGTCGTCTCGGTGCTGTCCGGAAACCGCAACTTCGAGGGGCGTATCAACCCCGACGTCAAGATGAACTACCTGGCCTCCCCGCCGCTGGTGATCGCCTACGCCCTGGCCGGAACCATGGACTTCGACTTCGCCACGCAGCCGCTGGGGCAGGACGCCGCCGGCCAGGACGTATTCCTGGCCGACATCTGGCCCGACCCCACCGAGGTGCAGGCCGTCATCGACGCCACCATCGACCGGGAGATGTACACCCGCGACTACGCCGACGTCTTCGCCGGCGATGCGCGCTGGCAGGGACTGGACACCCCCGAGGGGGAGACCTTCACCTGGGACGAGGACTCCACCTACGTGCGCAAGGCCCCCTTCTTCGAGGGCCTGACCATGGAGTTGACCCCCGTGGAAGATGTCACGGGTGCGCGCGTACTCGCCCTGCTGGGAGACTCGGTAACCACCGACCACATCTCCCCGGCCGGCGCCATCAAGGCCGATTCTCCGGCCGGCCGCTACCTGGCGGCCCACGGCGTGGAGCGCAAGGACTTCAACTCCTACGGCTCGCGGCGCGGCAACCACGAGGTCATGATCCGCGGCACCTTCGCCAATATCCGGCTGCGCAACCAGCTGCTCGACGGCGTGGAGGGCGGCTACACCCGCAACTTCCTCACCGGGCAGACCGAGTCGATCTTCGACGCCGCCCAGGCATACCAGGCCGCGGGCGTGCCGCTGGTGGTGCTGGGCGGCAAGGAGTACGGCTCGGGCTCCTCCCGGGACTGGGCGGCCAAGGGCACGGCCCTGCTGGGGGTCAAGGCGGTCATCGCCGAGTCCTTCGAGCGTATTCACCGCTCCAACCTGATTGGCATGGGCGTGGTGCCGCTGCAGTTCCCCGCGGGACAGTCGGCGGCCTCGCTGGGCCTGGACGGCACCGAGACCTACTCGATCACCGGCCTGACCGCCCTCAACGACGGCGTCACCCCCCGCACCGTCACCGTCACCGCCCGCCGGGCCGACGGCGGCGAGACCGCCTTCGACGCCACCGTACGCATCGACACTCCCGGCGAGGCGGACTACTTCCGCAACGGCGGCATCCTGCAGTACGTGCTGCGGGGCCTGGCCCGCGGCGAGCAGTAGCGGTAACCGGCAGGTTGTCCGCCGAGGATGCGCCGCGCCGACGACGACGTTCGTCGGGGCGGCGCATCCTCGCGGGCTCGGGCGCGCCGCGGAGGGCAGACCCGCGTGCTAGGCATTCGCTTCGCCACCGGCAATTACGGAAAGACTACGTTGTCTTTTTGGCGTGGTTACGCGGTTTTGGGCGAGTCGACCGCTATTGCGGGTCGGGTGTGCGTCAAGGGCGCGCCAGGCGCTGATCCTGTGGTCAGGAACCCGCCCGGGAGTGGCTTCGGCGGAGGGGTGGACGGCTGCTGCTCGGGCGGAGACGGAGGTGATGGCGCCGTGGGCGCCGGGCCCGCGCACTGCCGGAACGGTGACGCACACGCATCGGATTGTCAGGACTAAATGACGGGCTCCTGAGGCGCGACATGTGAAAGAGCTCATGAATAGGACTCGGTGTCATAAAGTGGGGCGTGAACTAGGACGGCGCCTACGGACGCCCTGCAAGGAGGCCCGATGTTCCAGATCCGTATCCACGGTCGAGGCGGTCAAGGGGTGGTGACCGCGGCCGACCTGCTGGCCTACGCCGCCTTCAAGGAGGACCGCTACGCCCAGGCCTTTCCATCCTTCGGCTCCGAGCGTACGGGGGCGCCGGTGGTCTCCTACTGCCGGATCGACACCAGCCCGATCCGCACCCACGAACCCGTGCTCACCCCGGACGCGGTCATCATCCAGGACCCCACGCTGCTGGGTGCCATCGACGTCTTCGCCGGTCTGCGTCCGGGCGGTTACGCGCTCATCAACTCCTCGCGGCCCTTCGCCACCTTCGACCTGGATCCGGCCACGGTAGCCGCAGTTCCCCCGGAACACCGCCTGACCGTGCCGGCCACGGAACTGGCCATGGAACACCTGGGGCGTCCCCTGCCCAATGCCGTCCTGCTGGGGGCCTTCACCGCCGTCACCGACGTGCTCGGCATTGAGGCCGTGTGCGCCGCCGTTGCCGACCGCTTCCCGGGAACGGTGGGTGAGCGCAACATCGCCGCCGCCCGGGCCGCCCACCAGATCGTCGCGGACAAGCTGGCCCGCAAGCTTGCCGAGTCCCGGACCCTGACCACCCACGACCACGAGGAGGACGCCGGTGCTGCGTGAGATCGAGGGGTCGAAGGCGGTGGCGGCCGCCGTGGCCGCCTGCCGCCCCGATGTCGTGTGCGCCTATCCCATCTCGCCGCAGACGCACATCGTGGAGGAGCTCTCCCGCCTGGTCAAGGTCGGGGAGCTGGAATGCGAGTACGTCAACGTCGAGTCCGAGTTCGCGGCCCAGTCAGTGGCCATCGGCGCCAGCGCCGTGGGCGCCCGGGCCTATACGGCCACCGCCTCCCAGGGGCTGCTGTTCATGGTGGAGGCCGTCTACAACGCGTCGGGTCTGGGCCTGCCCATTGTCATGACCGTGGCCAACCGGGCCATCGGTGCTCCCATCAACATCTGGAACGACCAGTCCGACACCATGAGCCAGCGCGAGAGCGGCTGGCTTCAACTCTTCGCCGCGGACAACCAGGAGGCCGCTGATCTGCATGTGCAGGCCTTCCGCATCGCCGAGGAACTGAGCCTGCCGGTCATGGTGTGCATGGACGGGTTCGTCCTGACCCACGCAGTGGAACGCGTGGACGTTCCCGAGCAGGAGCAGGTGGATGCCTTCCTGCCCCCCTTCCAGCCGGTGCAATCACTCGACCCGGATGATCCCGTCACCATCGGCGCGATGGTGGGACCCGAGGCCTTCACCGAGGTCCGCTACCTGGCGCATCGCAAGCAGCAGGCGGCCATCGAGGTGGTCGAGCGCGTGGGGCGGGAGTTCGCCGAGGCCTTCGGCAGGGACTCCGGGGGGCTGCTCCACACCTATCGCACGGAGGGAGCCGACACGGTGGTGGTGGCCCTGGGGTCGGTGACCGGTACCCTCAAGGACGTCATCGACTCCCTGCGCGAGGGCGGCGTGGCGGTCGGCCTGGTGGCCCTGACCTCCTTCCGTCCCTTCCCGGACGCCGCGATGGCGCGCGCGCTGGCCGGAGCCACCCGGGTGGTGAGCCTGGAGCGCGCCTTCTCCCTGGGGCGCGGCGGCATCGTCGAGGAGGACCTGCGGCGCGTGCTGTGGGACCGCGCCGGCGAGGTCGCCCTGACCACGGTGGCCGCGGGGCTGGGCGGACGGGAAATCACCTCGGCCTCCCTGGCCGAGGCCCTGCGCCGCGCCGACCGGGGCGAACTCGCCACCCTGGAGTTCCTGGATCTGGACGAGGCCGCCGTCGCCGCGCACCTGGCGGCAGTCGGCTCTCACACGGAAGGAGCAGCATCATGACGACGACGTCCACCCCCGCTCCCGCCCCACCGCTGCAGCCGGGGGGCCGGGTACGTTTCTACCAGGTCGGTTCCTTCGCCGTGGGCAACCGGCTCCTGCCGGAGGTCCGCTCCCTCCAGTCCAGTCGGGAGCGCCACAACACCCTTACCTCCGGGCACCGCGCCTGCCAGGGGTGCGGTGAGGCGCTGGGAGCCCGCTACGTGCTCGACGCCGCCTCGGCGGCGGCCGCGGGCGCTGGAGGCAGCCTGGTCACCGTCAACGCCACCGGCTGCCTGGAGGTCTTCTCCTCCCCGTACCCCGAGTCCGCCTGGCGCCTGCCCTGGCTCCACTCCCTGTTCGGCAATGCCCCGGCCGTGGCCACCGGGGTGGCCGCGGGACTGAAGGCCAAGGGGCGTGAGGACATCCGCGTGGTCGCGCAGGGAGGCGACGGCGGCACCGTGGACATCGGCTTCGGCTGCCTGTCCGGAATGTTCGAGCGCGGCGATGACATCCTGTACGTCTGCTACGACAATCAGGCCTACATGAACACCGGGGTCCAGCGCTCGGGCGCGACTCCACCGGCGGCCCGCACCGCCACCACCCAGGCGGTGGGGGACACCCCGGGCAATGTGTTCGGCCAGGGCAAGGACGTGCCCCGCATCGCCATGGCCCACGAGATCCCCTACGTGGCCACGGCCACCGTCGCGGACCTGCACGATCTGGAACGCAAGGTCGCCTACGCCATGGGCCTGCACGGCCCTCGCTATATCCACGTGTTCGTCCCCTGCCCCCTGGGCTGGGGATCGAAGTCCTCCTACACCGTGCGCATCGCCCGCCTGGCCGTGGAGTCCGGGCTCTTCCCCGTCTTCGAGGCGGAGCACGGCGAGGTCACCGGGGTCAGTCCGATTCGCCGTCAGGTGCCGGTGGAGGACTATCTCGTGCTCCAGCGCCGCTACGCACACCTGTTCCGCCCCACTCGGGACGAGGAGACGATCGGCCGCATCCAGGCTCTCGCCGACCGCAACATCCGCCGCTACGGCCTGCTGGACCGGACCGATGCAACCCCCGTGCTGAACGACGCGGCCACCGGTGCCGCCTCCGCCCTGGGAGCGCGCGCCGACCTCAACAATGCCCCCAAGGAGGACTGAAATGACCACCACCTCCACTCCTGAACCCGCGGGTACCGACGCCGGGACCGGCAGGGTCCTCCCCTTCGCCATCACCCTGGCCACGGCCTCCTCCCTGGAGAACAAGACCGGCGCCTGGCGCGTGGAACGCCCCGTCTACCGCGACTTCCTCCCGCCCTGCAACGACGCCTGCCCCGCCGGGGAGAACATCCAGAAGTGGCTCTACGACGCCGAGGACGGCTCCTACGAGCAGGCCTGGCGCACCCTGATGCGGGACAACCCGCTGCCCGCCGTCATGGGACGCGTGTGCTACCACCCCTGCCAGACCGCATGCAACCGCGGCCGGGTGGACGAGGCCGTGGGCATCAACGCCGTCGAGCGCTTCCTGGGCGACGAGGCGCTGCGGCAGGGGTGGGCGCCCGAGCCGTGCGCGCCGGACACCGGCAAGCACGTGCTCATAGTCGGGGCCGGGCCCGCCGGCCTGAGCGCCGCCTACCAGCTGCGCCGCCGCGGCCACGCCGTCACCGTCCGCGACGCCGCCCCCAAGGCGGGTGGGATGATGCGCTACGGCATCCCCGCCTACCGTCTGCCCCGTGATGTGCTCGACGCCGAGATCGCCCGCATCGAGGCCATGGGGGTCCGTTTCGTCCTGGACAGCAAGGTGGACCACATCGCGCCGGAGCTGGCCTCCGGCGAGTTCGATGCTGTCTTCCTGGCCGTTGGCGCCCAGATCGGGAGACGCGCCTACATTCCGGCCGGCGAGACCGCCCGCATCCTTGACGCCGTCACCATGCTCAAGGATGTGGCAGGCGGAGGTGAGAGCGGTGAGGGCGCCGTGGACGACCAGCTCATGCTGGGACGACGTGTAGTGGTCTATGGCGGTGGCAACACTGCCCTCGATGCCGCCCGCACCGCCAAGCGCCTGGGTGCCGAGGAGGCGATCATCGTCTACCGGCGTACTCGCGAGCGCATGCCCGCCCACGACTCCGAAGTGGTCGAGGCCCTGGAGGAGGGCATCCAGATGCGGTGGCTGTCCACCGTCCAGCACGCCGACGCCGGCAAGCTGCGCATCGAGCGGATGGAGCTGGACGAGACCGGCTTCCCGCAGCCGACCGGCGAGTTCGAGGATCTGGCCGCCGACTCCCTGATACTGGCCCTGGGGCAGGAGTCGGATCTGGGCCTGGTGGACGGGGTGGAAGGAATAACGATCGAGGACGGCGTGGTGCAGGTCGACGATCAGCTAATGACCGGCTACCCGGGACTGTTCGCCGGCGGGGACATGGTTCCATCACAGCGCACCGTCACGGTGGGCATCGGCCACGGCAAGAAGGCCGCCCGCGCCATCGATGCCTATCTGCGCGGCGAGGTCTACCAGCCCCCGGAGCGCCACCGGCTGGCCCAGATCGGCGCCATCAACTCCTGGTACTACTCCGACGCGCCCCAGCAGGTGCGTGAGCGGCTGGAGGGGGCCCGCCGCTCCCAGACCTTCGCCGAGGTGGTCCGGGGGCTCAGCGCGGATGACGCCCTGTTCGAGGCCCGGCGGTGCATGAGCTGTGGCAACTGCTTCGAGTGCGACAACTGCTTCGGGGTGTGCCCGGACAACGCCGTCATCAAGCTGGAGCCGGGCAAGCGCTACGCCTTCAACTACGACTACTGCAAGGGCTGCGGCATCTGCGCGGAGGAGTGCCCCTGCGGCGCCATCGAGATGGTGCCGGAGATGAGCTGACGGTAGCGGGACGCCGCCGTACGCGGTTGCGAGCGCGGCCCGCACCCGGATTTACGGCCGGCAATGGCATCGGTAACTGCCTGCCAGCGTGACCAGGCAGCTGAGACACCCCGCCCCCACGCCTTCAAACACGAGAGAGCCGTCATGTCGGGTGCTGCTGCTCTAGGCAGGGGTGATGCCCAGGCCCTCGATCACCTCGGCGCCGGGCAGGGCCGCGAGCAGCGCTCCGGGCACCAGCAGTTTGGAGTGGCGCACGCCGGAGCCGATGAGCATCGTGTCGCGCGCGGCCACCTGCGCGTCGATCAGCAGCCGCCAGTCGGTGGGCAGGCCCACCGGGGTGATGGCACCGTAGGCCATGCCGCTCATCTCGACTGCCTGCTCCATGGGCAGGAAGGACGCCTTGCGCACGTCGAGGAGCTGCTTGACACGGTGGTTGACGTCAGCGAAGTCGGTTGCCCGCACCACACAGGCCGCCAGGCGCCGCTCACCGGAGCGCTTGCCGGCCACCAGCACGCAGTTACCGGTGGCCTCGGGGTTCAACGAGTACTCCGTGTTCAGCGCATCCGTGTCGGATAGGGCGGGATCAATCTCCACCACTTTCGCCGCGCCCGCCAGGTCCTGATCGGCGTCGGTGGCGGCGGGAGCCTGCAGTGCTGCGGCCACGGGCGGGGCGAGCAGATCGGTCCGCTCGAGAGCGGATTGCCATCCGAGCGTCTCGGCGAAGACATCGGCCGGTTCACGCAGCTGACTCATAGAGAAGTCCTTTCGGTGGCGAAGCATCGGAGAGCAGCTTGGGCAGGATCCCGACGGGAGTCTACGGCGCCGTCGGGGCCGGGGCGGGAATGAACCCCGCCTTACCAGGCGTTGCCTGTGGGACACGGCGGCCTAAGTCAGGCCACGGAAAAGAACGAGGAGAGGCAATGGGCGTCACCGACACCACGGTCACCGCATCCGGGCAGGTTCAGGAGGTTGACCTGCTCGTCGTCGGCGGAGGCAAGGCGGGCAAGTCGCTGGCCATGGCGCGTGCCCGCAAGGGAGACGACGTCGTCATGGTCGAGCGCGACAAGGTTGGCGGCACGTGCATCAATGTTGCCTGCATCCCCACCAAGACCCTCATCACCTCCGCCCGCGTCCTGCATCAGGTGCAGGGGGCCGGCGCCTACGGCGTCGCCCTGCCCGAGCTCGGTGCCGACGACTCCAGCTCCCGCGACGACACCGCGCTGCTGACCCGCGCCCACATCGACCTGAAGGCGCTGCGGGCACGCAAGGAGGCCGTTGTGGGCGGCATGGTTGCCGCTCACGAGACCATGTTCGCCGATTCCGGCTTGGACTTCGTGCGCGGCTCCGCCCGCTTCATCGCCCCGCGCACCGTCGAGATCGCCACCGCCGACGGCGCCGTGCGCCGGGTGCGGGGGCGGCGCGTCCTCATCAACACCGGCACCACCCCGGCCCTCCCCGCCATTCCGGGACTGGCCGACGCCCCCTACTGGACCAGCGAGGACCTGCTGGGCCTGCCCGAGCTGCCCGGGCACCTCATCATCCTCGGCGGTGGGGTCATCGGCGTCGAGATGGCCTCCCTGATGGGAATGCTGGGCGTGCCCGTGACCCTGCTCCACTCCGGCGAGCACGTGCTGAACCGGGAGGATGCAGATGTTGCCGCGGAGGTCGCCGCCGGGCTCGAGGCCCTCGGTGTGGAGATCCTCACCGGCGCCCGCGTGAATGCCGTGCGCTGCCCCGCCCGCTCCGGCCCGGTGGTGGTGCGCACGGAGGACGGCCGCGAGGCCACCGGCTCCCACCTGCTGGTGGCTCTGGGCCGCACCCCGGTCACTGCCGGTCTGGGCCTGGAGGCGGCCGGGGTCGAACTGACCGAGCGGGGCTTCGTGCGCGTGGACGACCACCTGCGCACCACGGCCGAGGGCGTGTACGCCGCAGGCGACGTGGCCGGCAGCCCCATGTTCACCCACGCCTCCTGGAACGACTTCCGTGTGCTGCGGGACCTGCTGGACGGCCGTGAGGCCTCCACGGCCGGGCGCGTCATACCCTGGACCGTGTTCACCACCCCAGAGCTCGGGCACGTCGGCCTGACCGAGGCCCAGGCGCGGGAGACGGGGCACAACGTGCGCGTCGCCAAGACCCCCACCGCCGCGGTGCCCCGCGCCAGGACCCTGGGCGCGACCGGCGGCTTCTACAAGCTGATCATCGACGCCGACACCGACCTGATCCTCGGCGCCGCGATCATCGGTGAGAGCGCCGGGGAGGTCATCACCGCCGTCCAGGTGGCGATGCTCGCGGGCATGCCCTGGCAGCAACTGCGCGACGCCCCCATCTCCCACCCGACCATGGGGGAGGGCCTCAACCTCGTCCTGGACTCGCTGGGCTGACCCCGCCCGGAGACGGTGCGCCCCACCAGCGCCAAGCAGCCGGTGGGGCCGTGGCAGGATGTCCCGCGTGCTGCACGTCATCTTCTTCGAGCCCCGCATCCCCGGGAACTCGGGCGCGGCCATCCGGCTGAGCGCCAATACCGGGGCGACGCTCCACCTGGTCGACCCCCTGTTCGACATGGATGACGCCAAGCTGCGCCGCGCAGGTCTGGACTATCACGACCTGGCCCGCACGCGCGTGCACGCCACCTGGGAGGCGTGCCTGGAGCAGGTGCCCGGACGCATCTTCGCCTTCACCGCCCGCACCTCCACCCTCTACACCGACATCGCCTGGCGTGACGATGACGCCCTGCTCTTCGGCCCTGAACCCACCGGCCTGCCCGAGCGGATCATGAATCATCCGCGCGTCACCGGGCGGGCGCGCATCCCCATGCTCGCCGGCAGCCGCTCGCTGAACCTCGCCAACTCCGCCGCCGTCGGCCTGTACGAGGCCTGGCGGACCCTCGGCTTCCCCGGCGCCGCCTGAGCCGCGCAGCGCGAGCGGGCGCCGGTCGGTCGCTCAGCCGCTACGCCTCCTGGAGGAAGGGCGCGGCACCGGGCTCGCCCGGCTGGGAGTAGGTGACGGTCAGCAGGGCCCGGGCGATGGCGTGGAAGGAGCACTGCGCGGCCACGGTCGTCGGAGAGGCATCGTCCTCCAGGCCCAGGGTGTCCACGTCCAGGGCGTGCACGGCGAACACGTAGCGGTGGTCGCCGTCGCCCGCCGGCGGGTAGGGGCCGGACCAGGCGTGCGTGCCCGAGTCGTTGACGGCGTGGAAGGCGGCGCCATCGAGGTGGAGATCGGACTCGCCCACGCCCTGGGCCAGGGAGGTGACCGACGCGTCCAGATCCTGCACCGTCCAGTGCCACCAGCCGGCCGGGGAGGGGGCGTCGGGGTCGAAGCAGGAGACCACGAAGGAGCGGGTGGCGGCCGGGAAGCCCGACCAGTGCAGCTCGGGGGAGATGTTCTCATGCACCGCGGTGAAGCGGTCGGGCATGCGCCCGCCGTCGACGAGGTCGTCGGAGGCCAGGGTGAAGGCGGGCAGCGGAGGAAGCGAGTCGTAAGGGAAGGGCGGGCGGGGGCGCGTTAGATCTGCGGTCATGGCGGACCTCCTCGGAGTTGAGCGGAGCGCCGGTCGGCTTGTTGACCGGGGTGATGACCACCACTTTAGACGCGGCTCGGATGCGATTCGTGTCGGAGGGCGTCACTACTCTTGCAATCGAACATCGAACAGGTGTTCGATAGGTGTTCCCGTCGGGAGTAAGGAACCATGAGACAGACCCAGCAGGGCGTCGGCGTCGCCGGAGGCGCGGTACGTGCCGACCGCCTCGCCGCGGCCCGCACCGCCCTCGCGCGCGCCGAGGAACGCACAGGCCTCCGCGGGCGGGGCGCCTGGGAGGTTTCCCGCGCCTTCGGCGGTGCCTCCCGGGATATGCGTGGCTCCGGCGCCGCCGCGCTGGCGGTTCCGATGCTCCGCCAGGGGGCGGAGGAAGCGGGGGGCGTGAACCTCCTCCCGACGGGAGCCGAGTCCGTCGGCGTGGCGACCGTGACCGGATCGGCCGGTGCGCTGCTCGTCTTGGCCGCCCGCCGCCAGGGGGAGGAGGACTGGTGCGGGGTCGTGGGCTGCGAGGGGCTGGGGTGGCGGGCCGCCGCCGAGGCCGGTCTCGACCTCTCCCGAGTCCTCGCCGTTCCCGCCGCGGAACTGCCGCCCGAGCTGCTCACGGCGGTCCTCGGGGCCCTGCTGGACGGCGTTGCCGTACTCCTGGTCTCCGCCACGGTCGCCGCTGGCCTGCGGCCCCGCGACCGCCGCACCCTCCTCGCCCGCGCCCGAGAACGAGGACACCTCATTCTCACCCCCTCCCCCTGGGAGGGGGCGCGCACCCTGACCGCTCAGCCCGCCGACGTCGGCACCGAGCTGCCTACGGACCTCGCTACGGCAGGCCCACAGCCCGCCTTCTCGCCTAGCCCGCAGGCGCGGGGCGGTTCTGCCGCAGTCGTAGTCCCGCTGCGCAGCCGCGCTCCGGATGAGCCGCTCCCGCAGGAGTTGGCCGGAGGCTACCTGCAGCATCTCGCCTGGACCCTCCGCAGCCCCCACCGTCCCGGGCAGGTGCGCCTACTGCTCGACGCCGCCGGTGCGCATCTGTCCCCCACGGCCCCCGAGGCCCGCGCCGTTCCGACGCCCACGCCGCGACCGCGCCTGGTCCTCGTCGGTGGAGCCGATGCGCCCAACCCCCAGGAGGAAACCGCATGATTTCCCCCGTCCCCGCCGCGGGCCCGCCCGCTCCGAACTCGGCTCCGGACCCTCGCGAGCCACGGTTAATCGCCGTGTGGACGCCGGACTGGCCCGTCGTCGCCCTCACCCTGGAGGCGCGCCGTCCCGATACCCCCGATCCGGCCCTGGCCCCCGTGGCCGTCGTGGGCGGAAGGGGCGTTATCGCCGCTTCGGCGCCGGCCCGCGCAGCCGGCATCGCCCGCGGCATGCGCCTGCGTGTGGCCCGGTCGCTGTGTCCCGGGCTCGTCGTCCTGCCCCCGCAGCCCGACCGCGAAGCCCGTGCCTACGAAGCCGTCATGGAGGCCCTCTCCGAGCTTCTCGCCGATCCGCTGGTCGCCCGTCCCGGGCTGGCCCTGTCCACCGCCCGGGGCCCGGCCCGGTGGGCCGGCGGTGAGGAGCAGCTGGCGGCCGCCCTCGTAGAGGCCGTCACCGCCGGGCCGGGGGTCGAGTGCCAGGTCGGCATCGCCGACTCCCTGCTCGGCGTCGTCCTCGCCGCCCGCCGGGGCGTCATCGTCCCACCCGGAACCACCCCCGGCTTCCTCGCACCCTGGCCGCTGGACTGTCTGCTGCACGCCCTGGCCACGGAGCAGGGGCGTCGACGGGCCCGCCCCCTCCTGGAGGACTTCGGCCGGCTCGGCCTGCACCGCCTGGGCGACGTCGCCGCTCTGCCGCGCCGCGACGTCGCCGCCCGCTTCGGGCCCACGGGGGAGCTCCTGCACCGTCTCGCCTCCGGGGGCTGGGAGGCCCCGCCCCGGTCCGCCCGCCCGGCCGCCGACGTCGCAGCGGAGACTGCGCTCGACCCTCCCATCGAGCGGGCCGACACCGCGGCCTGGGCAGCCCGTTCTCTCGCCGAGCAGCTGTCTGCGCGCCTCGTCTCCCTGGGGATGTCGGCCGAACAACTCCGTGTGGAGGCACGGTGTGAGAACGGGGCGGAGCTGGGGCGCTCCTGGCTGCTCGGCACCACTCCCACGCCCGCCGAGCTCACCGACCGTGTGCGCTGGCAGCTGGAGGGTTGGCTGGCCGGCCGCTCCGGACGTCCGCCTGCTGCGCCCCTGATCCGACTCCGCCTTGTCGCCCTCGGTCTTGCCCCCGCGGGCGCCGCCCAGGCCGGCCTGTGGGCCGCTCCCGGGGAGCAGGCGGAGCGCCGGGCGCACCGCGCCGCCGGGCGCGTCGAATCCCTCCTCGGCGCCGGCGGTCTCCGCGTTCCCGTGCCACGTCCCGGGCGCGACCCGCGCTCACGCGTCATCCTCGTCGGCTGGGGGGAGACTTCCGGCAACGTCCCGCCCCCCGCCCCCTGGAACGGCGCCCTGCCGTCCCCCTCGCCCGCGCTGGTTCCTCCGGAGCCACTGCCCGCCCGTCTTCTTGACCGCGAAGGGCGGGATGTCGGCGTCGACCGTCAGGGCCAGCTGACCGCCACGCCGGTCGCTGTGACTCTGGAGTCCTCCGCTGCAGGGGGTGCGCCGCAGTGGGGCGGAGGCTGGGGTGGTGAGCCGGAGGGCTGGAGCGCACGGCGGCGAGTCGTCTTCTGGGCGGGTCCCTGGCCGGTCGACGAGCACTGGTGGCGGCCCGGGGGCGCGTCGCGGCGCGCCTACCTGCAGGTCGTTACCGATACCGGGCCGCCCCTGCTGCTCGCCCGCTCTGGCCGCTGGTGGATCGACGGCGTCTACGCCTGATCCCGAGGCCGCCCCGAACCCGCCGCGGGCGCCCGCGGACCGCCTCCTGCCGGGAGCATGCGGGGACGCCGTCGAACGGTGAGAACGATGACGCCGACCACGCACAGCCAGGCCAGGGCGATGCTCCAGCCCGCGAGCACGTCGGTGAGCCAGTGATAGGCGAGGTATATGCGCGACAGGCCCACCAGCACAATGGCGGCGCAGGCCGCCGCGGCTGCCAGCACCTTGCGGGCCGGCGCCGTCGTCGAGAACAGCACGAAGCCCGCCAGGACTCCTGCGAAGACCCCGGTGTTGAACGCATGCCCGGAGGGGAAGGCCCAGGAGGAGGCGGGCTCTCCCAGCAGCAGCGAGGCCGCTGGGCGCGACCGGGCGAAGACGAGTTTCAGCAGCACGGTGAGTGACGAGGAGCCGATCATGGCCCCGGCCAGTACCAGGGCGTGCTCTCTGCGCCCGCGCAGCAGCAGGAGCGCGCAGACGGCCAGCGTGAGCAGCGTCAGCCCGAGTGTGCCGCCCAGGTGCGTGAGCGGCCACGCCACCGCGGTAACAAGTCCGTGCCGCATGCGCACCGTCCAGGTGGTCACCGCGGGATCGTAGGCGGCCAGGGAGTGCCCGAACTCGGTGCTGACCGCGAGCCATGCGAATACGCCGATCGCCGCCGTTGCCACGAGGGCGAGAAGCGGCCGGAGATCCCGCTGCGGGGCGGCGATGGTTTGCTGCATAGGGCAAGAGCCTATAAAGCCGCCCTGGGCGGCACCTGTGGCGGACATCGGTAGCGGGGATGAATGCGGACCGGCCCGGTAGCATCGTGGCGGGTCGCCCCGGACCCGACAGGCGGGTGTCGGGGACTGTGCAGAGGGAGCAAGCCCCGCTCCGGGAGAGGAATCGGAACACGCATGGCCAAGCTCTACTTCCGCTACGGCGCCATGAACTCGGGCAAGACCACTGGGCTGCTCCAGACCGCCTACAACTACGAGGAGCGGGGGCAACGGGTGCTCCTCATCAAGGCCGCCGTCGACACCAAGGGCGATGACACCGTGGTCTCCCGCCTGGGGATGACCCGCCGCGTCGACCTGCTCGTCACGGCCACCGACGACGTCCGTGCCCTCGTGCGCCGTGCCGCCCTGGGGGAGCGCGCCGCCGACCCGCGGGTCGGCGCGCTCGAGGCGGTCGACTGCGTACCGGTCGATGAGGCGCAGTTCCTCACCCCGGCGCAGGTCGATCAGCTCATGGAGATCGTGCTCATCGACGACGTCCCCGTGCTCGCCTACGGGATTCGCACCGACTTCCGCACCTTGAGTTTTCCCGGATCGCGGCGCCTGCTGGAGATCGCCCACTCCCTGGAGGAGCTCAAGACGATCTGCCGCTGCGGACGCAAGGCCATCTTCAACGCTCGCAAGGTGGATGATGCATTCGTCTTCGACGGCGACCAGGTGGCCATCGACGGCGCCGACGTCACCTACGAGTCCCTGTGCGGCAAGTGCTACCTGGCGGCCGGGGGCGTGCTGCCGGGGGAGTAGGGGCACGGGCGCGCAGGGCGCTGCGGGCTCCCCGGCGACTCTCCGCGGATGCCCTTGTAATGAGAGAAATACAAGCGCTACCGTGAAGGCGTGGATGTCTACTACGCCATCATCGCCGATATCGTCGGATCCCGGCGTCTGACCGACCGCCACGCCGCGCAGGCCGTCTTCGCCGATGCGCTGACGCGGGCGGCCGCGGGGCTGGCGCTGCCGCAGAAACCCGTCGCCACCGTTGGCGACGAGTTCCAGGCCATTGCCGCCTCGCTGCCCGCCGCCCTGACGCTCACCCTGCGCACTCAACTGCTTCTGCCCGAGGGACTGGCCCTGCGCTTCGGCATCGGTGCCGGGCGGGTGGAGACGATCTCCGCCGCCGACGGCGCCGGCATCGGCATTCAGGACGGCAGCGCCTGGTGGGCGGCTCGGGAGGCTATCGAGCAGGCGCATACCGTCCAGGACGCGGGCCGGGAGTTCTGCCGCACCTGGATGCGCGTGGCGCGGGATACCGCCGTCGACGTCCCCGGGGCGGCGGGCGAGGGCGAAGCGGTTGTCAATGCGCTGCTCCTGCTGCGCGACCAGGCCGTTGCCCGGCTGCGTCCGCGCCAGCGGCGCATGACCGCGGCGCTTCTGGCCGGCGCCACCCAGGTCGAGGTGGCCCGGGCGGAGAAGGTCAGTCAGCAGGCCGTCTCCGACTTCTCCCGCGGCCCGGGAGCGGCCCTCATCGAGGCCCAGTCCCTGATCGACGCCGTCACTGCGGCCGACGCCGTCACTGCGGCCGACGCCGTCACCCCGGCCGACGCCGTCACCACGGCCGACGCCGTCACCGCGGCGAGAGAGGAACAGTGATGACCGCGCTTGTGCTGCTGCTGGCCGGGCTCGCCAGTGCCCTACCCGTCCTGGAGCGGCGACTCGTCGGCGAGGGGAGCTCGGCGCGGCGGGCGGCAGCCGTCGCCGCCGGAACCGGGGCTCTCGTCGTCGTCGGAATCCTCCTCGCCCGAGGGCCGCTGGGGCTCTCGGCCGCAGGCGTTGCGGTCGCCATCGCGGTACCGGTCGCGTGGAGCGCCTGGGATGCGCTGGCGCCCGCCGAGTGGAGCGGGCCGGTGTCGCTCGTCGCGATCGTCGTAGCCGTCGGAGTCTGTGCCGTACTGGCCGCTCCCGTTGGTACGTCCGTGGCGCGGGCGTGCGCCGTGGTGGGTGCGGTGATTCTCCTGGGAGTGCCGGCGAACGGGCTGGTGTCGGCCGTCCTTGAGCTCGCCCGTGGTTCACAGTCATCCGCGGGCGCGCTGAGACCGCTGGTCGCGGCGATGCGCGGTGGGCGCTGGATCGGCCCGCTTGAGCGCATCCTCATCCTCCTGCTCGCGGCGGCCGGAGCGCAGGCCGCGGTCGCGGCGGTCATTGCCGCCAAGGGTGTGATCCGCTTCCCGGAGATCAACTAGGATCAGGACGGCCGCAAGGCGGAGGAGTTCCTCATCGGCTCGATGACCTCGTGGATTCTGGCGGCGCTCGCGGTTGCCGCGGTGGCCGTGGCCTGAGCCCGGGTCTGGTTTCTCCCGGGGCTCTGCCCCGCCGGATCTGTCCAGCCGGGCCCCGGGACGCTCCTCGTCTCGGCCTGGGGCGGGCGGGTCGGCTTGCGGGGGAGGCGGGCGCGCAAGGAGTGTGATGCATATCTCGTTAATGGGTCGTACGCGGGAGTGAAGTGGGGCGAGTTCGTGTCGGACCCACGCGGTATCTTGTACATATGTTCGAAGGCGGGGGTGTTGAGAGCCGACCCGCCCGGGGTGCCGGGGCGGGAGTTATCGGCCTGCCCGCTGCCGAAAGGACGGCGGCGCGCACCGTAGCCGTCCCGGCGGGGGCCGCGCCCGGGCCGGAGCTCCCAGCCGCTGCGGGTGCGGACTCGGAGAGCCTGGTTGAGCGCCTCGCGGGGGTGCCGGCCGGCGCGGGTTTGGCGGGCTTGGTTGAGGATCTGCTGTCGGTGCTGCTGGCGCCCGCCCATCCCGACAAAGCCGTCGGCGCCGATTCCGGCGGCGGAGCCGGCCCCACCGATGACGTGGTGGAGGTCGCGGATGTTCTGGGGATTGCTGACACCGACAGGCTGCTGGCGGCTGTCACTAGTCCGGGTGAGCGGGAGCTGGCGCAGGCGGCCGGGCGGCTGGGTCCGGACTGGGGCGGGGCGACGGGCGTTGACGCGCTGGCCTGCCTGGGCGGGGAGGGGCTTAGCGAGCTGGTGGGAGCGTGCCACCGTTTGGGCGCCTGGGCCGCCTGGTGCGAGGGCGTGGCGGCTGCCTGTCTGGCACGTACACCGGAGATGAACCGCGGGGTCGCCCCCTGGGGGCCAGGCGGAAAACCCGGGCCGTTCATAACAGCCGAGGAGCAACGATTCACCACCAGCGGGGAGATCGCCGCCCGCCTGGGCGCCACCCGCAGCAGCGCCGGATGCCTCTTGGATCGTGGCAATGCGCTGCTGCAACCCGAGTTCGCGCCCACGGAGGCCCTGCATCGGGCCGGGCTACTGGACGCCTCTAAGACCGCCCTGGTCATCCGGCGCCTGGGGGACGCCGCCCCTGAGGTGGTTGTGGGGGTGCAGGAGCGGGTGCTGGCGCGTGCCCCGCGCCGCACGTGTTCTCAGCTGGGCAGAGATATCGATCGGGCCCTGGCCGCTCTGGATCCCGATGGTGCTGGCCACCGCCGCAAGCGCAACGTGGCGGGCCGGCACATGACTCGGCCCCGCCAGGCCGGTGAGGGCGTCCATGAGATGCGGCTGGTACTGCCGAGCCTGGATGCGCTGCTGCTGGACGCGACCCTGGACGCCATCGCCGCGTCCGCGCGGGCGGCCGGGGATGAGCGGAGCCTGGGGCAGCTGCGGGCCGACGCCATCACCGGCATGACGCTTCGCACTCTGCAAGGCAGCCAGAATCTGGCCTGTCGAACCAGCCCCAACAATGGCCGCGGCGGTGGCAGTGACGATGCAAGCGGCGGAAGCGACGGCGATGGTGGTCCGCGGACACCGACGGTCTCCGGCTTGCCGACACCAGTCGTCACTGACGGAGCCGGGGGTGTAGCCGGTGCAGGCGTCTCCGCTGCGGCTGGGACTGAGGCTGCTGGCCTGCTGCCGGATGGGGTGCCGCTGGCAGGCCTGCTGGGTGCTCTCAGCGGTCTGGTGGAGCCCTCCCGTCCGTGGTGGACGCCGTCTGGTACCGAGCCGGTCTACCCGCCGCCCGGGATCAGTATCAATGTTGACGTCACGGTTCCGTTGAACCTGCTGCTGCCCGATGACAACAGGCTCGCCGCCGGCAGCCCGCCAGCAGACGGGTGCGAAGATCCGCCCACCTGCAGCGGGGAGGACCTGCCCGTTAGCGGGAGTACTGCGTCCGCTGCGCGCGGCGGAAGTCTGCCCACCGAAAGCAGCGGAACTCTGCCAGCTGTCGGCGGGGCGAGTCTTCCTGTCGGCGACGGCAGAGATTCGGCCGGAGTACCCGTGGTCCCGTCCGTGCCAGTGGCCCCGCCCGGATCGGCGGCGCCGTCGGCCGAGGCGGTGCCGACGGCGGAGGTTGTGATCGGCGCCGGCCGAGTGGCGGTGCCCGCCGCCACCGCTCGGGCCCTCGCCGCCGGCGGTGTCTGGCGCAGGCTGGTCACCGACCCGGTCTCCGGCACCGTCCTGGATGTGGGCCGGTCCCACTACCGGCCCCCGGCCGGTCTACGCGACCTCGTACGAGCCAGGGACCAGGAGTGTGCGTTCCCGGGCTGCACGGTCCCGGCCTTCCGCTGCGACATCGACCACATCAACCCCTGGGACCGGGGCGGGACTACCAGCCTGGACAACCTGGCCAGCCTGTGCCAGGCCCACCACCGTCTCAAGCACACCCCCGGATGGACGCTGACCCGCCAAGACCCGGACGACGGTTACCGGGACGGCGGCGGCCGCAGTGGCGGCCTCGGTGGCGCCTTGGTCTGGACTACCCCCACCGGGGCCCGCTACCGCCGCACCCCAGACGGGACCATCACCCTCCTGCCCCGCCGCATCGGGCCGCGTCAGCTGGCCGCTCCTGCACGGCGCGTGCCGGAGGAGCTGGCGTCCGCCGTCGACGAGGCGGTGATGACTCGGCTTCAGCACGGTCTGGACCTCGCTGCCCGAACGCCCAACTCGCCGGCCGCCGCTGCCGGTCGTATCAACCGCCCGGGGCGGCCCCCACGGATCACCAGCCGGGGGCCTCGCCCCGGCCGACCCGTCGGCGCCTTCGAGCCGACCCCTTACCCCGACGCCCTCCACCAGCTCGATCTCACCCCGCTGCTGGACGAAATCCCACCCTTCTAAACCACATCCCAGCGGGACGAGCCGCTCCTCCCGCCGCTGTGAGAATCACCGCTGAGGACCACTTCCATGAGTCGCGCTACTGCCGCCACGCACCGCTACGCCGAACTCCACGCCCACTCCGCCTACTCCTTCCTGGACGGCGCCAACGAGCCCGAGGACCTCGTCGCCGCCGCCGCTGAGCTCGGCCTCGAGGCCATCGCCCTCACCGATCACGACGGCATGCCCGGTATCGTCCGGCACGCACAGGCCGGCCGCACCTATGGAATCCCCACCGTCCACGGCACCGAGCTGACTCTCGACGACGGTGCTCACCTGCCGCTCCTCGCCCGGGGGCCGCTCGGTTACCACCGTGTGTGCGCCGCCATCTCCCGTCACAATCTCGCCGCCGGCCGCCGCGTGGACCCCGCCCATCGGCTGCCGACCCTGGCCGCCGCCCTGCGCTCCACCTGCCTGGTCCTCACCGGCACCGCCAACGGGCCTCTCCGTCGCGCCCTCGGCGACCCACAGCGCCCGGACACCTGGGACCTCGGCTCCGCCGACGCCGTCCTCGGGCGCCTGGTCGGCCTCTTCGGCCAAGACGCAGTCGCCGTCGAGATCTCCCTGGACGCAGGTCCCACCGACGCCGCCCTCACCACCGTCCTCGCCAAGCTGGCCGGTGCCCACCGGCTTCCGCTCGTCGCCACCGGTGCCGTGCGCTGCGCCCGACCAGCAGACTCCCGCCTCGCGGATGTCCTGACCGCTACCCGCCTGCGCACCGACCTCGAGGGCGCCCGCGGACACCTGCCCGCCAGCGGCCGCTGGCTGCGCGGCCCGCAGGACATGGCGCGCCTCCACCGCCGGGCGCCTCACGCCGTCGACGCCGCCGCCGAGATCGCCCAGGAGCTCGCCTTCGACCTCACCCTCGTCGCCCCCGGGCTGCCCGATCCGGAGGTTCCAGAGGGGCACACGCCCGCAACCTGGCTGCGTGAGCTCACTCGCCGGGGAGCCCTGGCCCGCTACGGCACCGAGGCAGAGGACCCAGAGGCCTGGAGGGTCCTGGCCCACGAGCTCGACGTCATCGAGTCCCTGGGCTTCCCCGGATACTTCCTCATCGTCCGCTCCATCGTCGACTTCTGCGGCAGCGCCGGCATCCTGTGCCAGGGCCGGGGGAGCGCGGCCAACTCCGCCGTCTGCTACGCCCTGGGAATCACGGCGGTGGACGCCGTCCGCCACCGCATGCTCTTCGAACGCTTCCTCTCCCCGGGCCGGACCGGCTACCCCGACATCGACCTCGACATCGAGGCCTGCCGTCGCGAGGAGGTCATTCAGCACGTCTACGCCCACTACGGGCGCGACTACGCCGCCCAGGTCGCCAACGTCATCTCCTACCGGCCCCGCTCCGCGATCCGTGATGCCGCCCGGGCGCTCGGCCACCCCGCCGGGCTGCAGGACGCCTGGGCATCCCGGATGTCCCACCACTGGAGAAGCGTCCGCACCGACGACGGCGATCCCACCGGACCCGCCGCTTCCGCCGCCGACAGCCCTCCCGAGCAGGTCCTAGAAGTCGCCGAACAGCTATTGCGCCTGCCCCGGCACCTGGGCATCCACTCCGGCGGCATGGTGCTCGCCGACCGCCCCGTAACCGAGATCTGCCCGGTGCGCTGGTCCGCCATGGAGGGGCGCACCGTCCTGCAGTGGGACAAGGACGACTGCGCCGCTGCGGGCCTGGTCAAGTTCGATCTGCTGGGACTCGGGGAGCTGACCGCGCTGCGCCTGGCCTTCACCAGCCTGGCGCAGCGCGGCGAGACGGTGCCCGACCTTGCCCCCGGCGGGGAGCTGCGCCCCGCCCAGGCGGGCCGGCCCTGGGGACTGCACACCCTCCCCGAGGAGGACCCCGCCGTCTACCGGCTGCTCAGCGCCGCCGACACGGTCGGCGTCTTCCAGGTCGAGTCCCGCGCCCAGATGGCCACCCTGCCCCGCCTGCGCCCGCGCGAGTTCTACGACATCGTCGTCGAGGTCGCCCTGATCCGGCCCGGTCCCATCCAGGGCGACGCCGTCAACCCCTATATCCGCCGCCGCCTGGGCCGCGAGCAGGTCACCTACCTGCACGAGTCCCTCCGGCCCGCACTGGCCAAGACCCTGGGGATCCCCCTGTTCCAGGAGCAGCTCATGCAGATCGCCGTCGATGCCGCCGGCTTCAGCCCGGCCGAGGCCGACGCCCTGCGGCAGGCGATGGGTTCCAAGCGCTCCGTGGAGCGCATGGAGGCCCTGCACGGGCGCCTGGTGCGCGGCATGCAGGAGCGGGGCATCGACCCGCCGACCGCGGAGACCATATTCGACAAGCTTCGCGCCTTCGCCGACTTCGGCTTCCCCGAGTCCCACGCCTTCTCCTTCGCCTACCTCGTCTACGCCTCCGCCTGGCTCAAGGCCCGCAAGCCCGAGGACTTCTACGCCGGTATCCTCGCCGCCCAGCCCATGGGCTTCTGGTCTCCGCAGAGCCTGGTCGCCGACGCACGCCGCCACGGCGTGCGGGTACTGCCCGCAGACATCAACTTCTCCCGGGAGCAGGCCGCCGTCGAGCCCAGGGACGACGCCGATGCCGTGCAGGCAGCTGTGCGAGCAGACCCCAACGCGCTCAGTCCCCTGGACGTCCACCCGGAGCTCGCCGTCCGCCTCGGCCTGGCCCCCATCAAGGGACTGGGTGACGCCGCCGTGGCCATCGTGGCCGAACGCACCGCCCACGGCCCCTACACCGGCATCGCCGATCTTGCCCGCCGCGTGCACCTGAGCCGCTCACGACTCGAGGCTCTCGCCGCCTCCGGGGCGCTGGCCTCCCTCGGCGTCGCCCGCCGTGAGGCCCTGTGGGCCGCGGGCGCCCTGGCCCAGGAGTACGGGCGGCGCCACGCCCCCGGCCATACCCATGACCACAGGCGGCCCGTCTGGTACCAGCCGCCGCTGCCCGGCACCGCCGTCGGCGCCCGTGCCCCGCACCTGGCCGACATGACCGACCGGGAGCGCCAGGACGCCGACCTGCGCCTGACCGGGGTCTCCACCGAGGCCTCACCCATTGCCTTCCAGCGCGACCGGCTCGCCGCTGCGGGCGTGCTGAGCGTCGCCGAGGTTCTGCACCATGAGCCGGGGCGTCGGGTGCGGGTGGCCGGGCTCGTCACCCACCGGCAGCGACCGAGCACCTCGGCCGGCACGATCTTCCTCAACCTCGAGGACGAGACCGGTCTGCTCAACGTCATCTGCCCCGTCGGCATGTGGCGGCGCTACCACGACGCCGGTCGCCGGGCCGCGGCACTCGTGGTGCGGGGGCTGGTCGAATCCGGCGACGGCGTGACCGCCCTCGTCGCCGAACGCCTGGAGGTGCTGCCGGGCGTCGCCTCGCCGGGCAGCCGCGACTGGTGCTAGCCAGCCGCCCGCCCCTCAGCCCCTGTCCCCGGAGTAGGCCGGCAGCTCGCCGACCACGGGTGCGTCCTTGGTGTGCAGCTCGGAGTACACCGACCAGGCCACGCTCACCAGCGGCACTGCCACGATCGCGCCGAGCAGGCCCGCGGCGTAGGTGCCCACGGCGACGGCGATGATGACCACCACCGGGTGCAGCGACACCTGCCGCCCCATGATCAGCGGCTGCAGAATGTGCCCCTCGATCTGGCCGATGCCGGCCACCCCCAGGCCCACGACGACCATCGTGATGAAGCCCTTCGAGGCCAGTGCCACCACCATGGCGATGATCATGGCCGTGGGGGCGCCGATGATCGGGATGAAGGCCCCGATGAAGACCAGCACCGCCAGCGGTGCGGCCAGCGGCACGCCGACGATCTGGAGGAAGATCCCGCACATGATTCCGTCGGTCAGCGCCACGATCACGGTGCCGCGGGCGTAGCCGGCGAAGGTGTACCAGCCGGCGCCGGCGGCGCGGTGGACGTCTTCGCGGATTCGGGCAGGAAGCTCGTTCAGGAACCACCGCCACATGCGTCCGCCGGAGGCCAGGAAGAAGATCGTGGTGAAGATCGCCAGCGCCAGCACGGCGAAGATGTTCACCACGGTTCCAGCATTGGACAGCACTTCCGTGGCCAGCGTGGGGGCGTTATTCATCAGGTAGTGCTGCCCCTGCTCGAGCAGCTGTTGCAGCTGCCCCGTCAGTTCCTGCTGGGTCAGGTCCAGCGGCAGCGGGCCGTCGACGATGAAGTCCACAATCGTGTCGACGCCGTCGGAGAACTGGGAGGCGAGCGTGTTCCACTGGTTCGTCACCGAGGTGACCACATAGGTCACCATTCCGGCCACGACCGCCAGAGCGCTGAGCAAAGCGAGGAAGGTGGCCGGGTAACGGGGCATGATCCGGGCGAACAGCTTCACCAGCGGTTGCAGGATCGAGGTGAGTACCAGCGCCATGAACACTCCTACGAATACCGGAATGATCCGTGAGGTGGCGAAGAAGACCAGGCCGATGACAATGATCAGCCCCAGCAGGAGCCAGGCCGAGATTCCACCGCGCACCAGCCACGAGGGCAGTGTGGCCAGCGGCGAGCGCGGAGCGGCGTCAACCACGTCGCTGTCTTCGGTGTCCGTGGAGGCAGACGCGGGGGAGTCGTTGTAGCGCAGCTGCTGCTCGCGGGCGTCGAGTCGAGCGCGCTCGGCCCGGTCGATCGTGCGTCCCAGCGCGCCCCGTCCCTCCCGCAGGCGGGAGGTGAGGTGTCGCAGTGCGGAATCCGCCGACTGTGTCTTCTCCGCGGAGGATGACGGGTTCCGCTCCTGCCCGGGCTGCTCCGCGGCGGTGGCCGCCGGGCCCGGGTCCAGACCGGGACCCTGCCCGATCTCCTTGTTCTCCGGGCTCCCTGCGGGAGCCGTATCCGACGTGTTTGCCATCTCAGACCTCCACTCCGAGCAGCGCCCCCAGCTCGGCCGGGGTGGTGACCAGGGCGATGGCGCCGCGCAGCTCCTCCGCACTTCCGTAGCCCCACAGGGCGCCGATGCAGTCGACGCCCTCGGCTCGGGCCCCCTGGACATCGTGGTCTAGGTCCCCGACGTGCACCGGCCGATCCAGGTCTGCTCCCGCCGCCGCCAGGCGTTGAAGCGCGGAGTGAATGACCGCCGCCTTCCTGCCACTGACGTCTCCGGCACGCGCCCCGCTGACCACGGTGAAGCAGTCGGCCAGACCCTTGTGCGCGAGGATCTCGCGCGCGTAGCCCTCGTGCTTGGAGGTCGCCAGCGCCAGCGGCATCCCGGCTGCATGCAGGCCGCGCACCAGTTCGGCCGCGCCGTCGTACAGGGGCGAGTCGAGCATCGTCTCGCGGTAGTGGCGCCGGTAGGTTGCAACCGCCTCGGCGTTGGCCGCACCGGTAAGGCCGGCATACAGGCGGAAGCCGTCGACCAGCGGGGGACCCACGAAGCGCATCAACTCCGCGGGTGCCTGCGCTGGCAGCCCCAATTCGCTGAATGCCGCCCTGAGCGCCATGAGGATCGCCGGCGCGGAGTCGACGAGGGTGCCGTCCAGGTCGAGCAGGACAGCGGTCGGGACATAAGGCAGCGGGAGCGGGCGGCCCTCAGCGCCGGCTCCGGCGGTGGTATACATGTTTTATCTGGCTCGCTCTCACTTGCGGACGCGGGCCAGCCTACTAGCGTGGCGTCTATGGACACAGACACCACGCGCCCCCGCCTGCCGCGGACCGCGGCCCTGACTCCGGGGCGGGGCGGCCAGCCGAGACTGCTCATCGACGCCCCCGCGGGCAGCGCCGAGATCTACCTGCACGGAGCGCACTTGACCGCCTGGACGCCGCGCGGCGGCAGGCCCGTCATCTTCACCTCGCGGCGGGCGGTGTTCGACGCCGTGGCCCCGATTCGCGGCGGCGTGCCGCTGTGCCTGCCCTGGTTCGGGGCAGGCGTGAGCGGTGACCGGCGGCCCGCACACGGCTGGGGGCGCGTCTCACCCTGGCAGCTGCGCAGCGTGGAGCCGCAGCCGGGCGGCGCCGTGCAGGCGCTGTTCACGCTTGAGCGCGATGGCATCGCGGCGCTGTACTCGGTGAGCGTGGGAGAGGAGCTCGCCCTCACGCTCTCCCTGCGCCGCAGCGCCGACGCTCCCACGGACCACCCGGTGGAGGCCGCCCTGCACACCTACCTGGCGGTCGGCGACGTGACGGCCGTGGAGGTGAGTGGCCTGGACGGGGTCCATTACCTGGACAAGGTGACCGGCCGGGCCGACCAGGTGCAGCGCGGGGCGCTGCGCATCACGGGACAGACGGACCGGGTCTACGCCTCCGGCTCACCGGTCACCGTCAGCGATCCGGCCTACGGCCGCCGCGTGCGCGTCACCGGCGTGCGCGCCCGCAACACCGTGGTGTGGAACCCGTGGAGTGCCGGTGCCGCCGCGCTGGCGGACATGGACGGCGACGAATTCGCCTCCATGCTGTGCGTGGAGAGCGCCGTCGTCGGGGACAGCGCCACCCGCCTGGAGCCGGGGGAGTCGGTGTCGCTGGGGACCAGGATCGCCGTCGCCCCGCTGTGAGTGGGAGTTGTGCTCCCCGCCGCCGCGGCTGTGACGCACGGCACCCGGGGCGGATTTGCCCGCTCTGGCCCGGAGCGTGTTAACTTTCGTGCGTCAGCAGTGCCGGGCTGTGCCCGGCGTCGGTGACGACAAGTCCGAGTGGCGGAATAGGTAGACGCGCTAGCTTGAGGTGCTAGTGCCTGATTAAAAGGGCGTGGGGGTTCAAGTCCCCCCTCGGACACCCCCAGCAGGGGCCGCGGCCAACGGGTCGCGGCCCCTAGTCATATCCGCAACATCTCCGTCTACTCGTCATCTCGAGAGCCCTAGCCCCGAAAAGGACCGCACCGCCGTGACCACCGATGCCCCCTCCGGACGCGGGCGCCTGCCCGCCGTCATCAAGGCCCGCATCGCCGTCTACCTGATGTTTCTGGCCAACGGGCTGGGATTCTCCAACCTGGTGCCGCGCTATCCGGAGATCCTGGAGCATCTGGGCATCAACAAGGCGGCCTTCGGTCAGGCAGTCATGTTCAACTCCATCGGGGCGCTCGTCGCCGGCCTGGCGGCCTCCTGGCTGATCACCCGCTTCACCTCCGCCCGGGTGGCCTGCCTGGGCATGATCATTCTGGGGGTCGGCCTGCTCGGTGCCGGCATGGCCGACTCCTGGATCGTCTTCGCCCTGTGCATGGCCTGGGTTGGTGGCACCGACGCCATCGTCGACGTCGCCCAGAACGCCCACGGCCTGCGCGTGGAGCGCCGCTGGGGCGGCTCCATCATCACCAGCTTCCACGCCGCCTGGTCGCTCGGCGCGGTGCTCGGCGCCACCACGGGGCAGGCGATGGCCGGGGCCGGAGTTCCGGTGGAGATCCACATGGCCGGTGTACTCGCGCTGCTCGCCGTCGTCTCCGGCGCGGCGATGCCTTGGACCATCAAGGGCCCCGACGCCGACGACCGCCGCCTGGCAGACGCCGCCGAGGACGCCGCCGCCGGTGCGGGCACCATCACCGCACCTGTCGATGTAGACCCGGACGCCGCCGCCACCGCACCGGTGACCTCGCCCTCCCGCGCACTGACCCTGACCCTCGTGGTGGTACTCGGGCTCATGTGCGCCGCCGCCATGTTCCCGGAGGATGTCACCGGCAACTGGTCCTCCCTGCTGCTGACCGAGCAGGGGGCCGCGGCCGGCATGGTGGGTATGGGACTGGTGTGCCTGCAGACCACCATGATCGTCGGGCGGCTGCTGGGAGACGCGGTCATCGACCGCCTCGGCGCCCGCAGGGTGATTGCGGGCGGGGGAGCGCTGGTCGCCCTCGGCATGGGCGCAGCCCTGCTGGCCGGATCGGTTCCGGGAACGCTGGTGGGCATGGTGATCTCCGGCGCCGGCTGCGCGGTGGCGGTGCCGGTCGCGTACGCGGCCGCCGACGACATCCCGGGTCTGCGCCCCGGCATGGGACTGACGATCGTGTCCTGGCTGGCGCGCGTAGTCATGCTCATCGCCCCGCCCATTGTCGGCTGGTTCGCCGACGCCCACGGCACCTGGGTGGCGCTCCTTTACGGCCTGCTCGGCGGGATCATCCTGCTGCTGAGCTGGCCGGCCCTGCGCCGGGGGCCGCGCCCCAACGCCGCGGGGGAGCCCGCTCGCGCCTGACTGCAACCCTCCGAGCCAGTACGCCGGTAGGCTCGTTTCATGCAGCCCTTCGAGATCCGTGTGCCCGCCGCCTCCGGCAACGGCGTCGACCTGCCCGAACTCCTGCTGTCGATCCCTACCGAGGCGGATGTCGACCGCGTGGCGGAGATCTGTCAGGACCCCGACATCCAGGAGTGGACCACCGTGCCCCGGGGGTACACCCGCGCGCACGCGCAGGACTTCATCGGCCGTATCGTGCGCGACGGCTGGGATGCCGGCAACGACCTGAACTGGGCCGTGCGCGAGGTCGAAGATGACGACGGGACCGTCCTGGTCGGCATGATGGGTGTGTCCGGGCAGCCGGACGGCACCTGGGAGATCGGCTACTGGCTGGCCCCCGAGGCCCGCGGCCGCGGTACCGTCTCCCGGGCCGCCCGGGCAGTCATCGAGACCGCCTTCGACCCGGACGGGCCCCTGCGTGCAGCCGCCCTGCGCTGGCGCTGCGACATTCACGACGGCGTGCCCAACTGGGCGTCCTGGCGCGTGGCCTGGGGGCTGGGCTTCCGCCGGGAGGGGCGGGTGCGCTCCTTCCTCGCCAACGACGGCGTCCTGCACGACGGCTGGGTGGGTACGCTCCTGCCCGCCGACCCGCGGCGCCCCGTGGCCCCCTGGGACGGTCCGGTCACCGTCGGCGGGCAGGTCGCGGGCTCCTCGCACACCCACGGCGCCGCCACCCCGCTGGTGGCTGCCGACGCCGTTGGGGAGCGCGAGGGGGACGACCCCGAGGCGCTGGTGCGCCGCTTCCACTCCACCTACGGCCTGCCGATCCAGACCGACGGGCCGAGCCTGGACCGCGAGAGCCTGCACATGCGCATGAGCCTGATCGCCGAGGAGTTCGCCGAGCTGACCGGCGCTGTCTACGGGCGGGCGGCACGCAGCGAGATCGAGTCCGCCTACCGGCGTGCCGTGGCCGCCGACGACGGCAGCCGCGACACGGTCGAGGCCGCGGACGCGCTCGCGGACCTGGTGTATGTCATCTACGGCATGGCCCTGGAGACCGGCATCGACTTGGCTGCGGTGCTGGCCGAGGTACAGCGCTCCAACATGTCCAAGCTCGGGCAGGACGGCAGGCCGGTCTATCGGGCGGACGGCAAGGTCCTCAAGGGGCCCGGCTTCTTCCCCCCAGACGTCCAGGGCGTACTCGGGCTCTAAGGGCCCTGGGACGCAGCCGCCGCCGTCCGGTGCGGTAGGCGCGGTGCCGCGTAGGCTCATGCCATGCAGCCCCTCGACATTCGGATTCCTGCCGCACGCCGCGACGGCGTCGACCTGCCTGCGCTGGTGTTGTCGGTTCCTACACTCTCCGATACCGACCGCATCGCGGAGGTGTGCCAGGACCCGGACATTCAGAGATGGACCACCATCCCCACGCCATACGCGCGACAGGACGCTGTCGACTTCATAGAGGATGTGGTCGCGCCGGGCTGGGACGCGGGTCGGATCTACACCTGGGGCGTCCGCGAACTCGATGCCACCGAGCCTGTGAGCCCTCGTCTGGTAGGCATGCTCAGCGTCCTGGTCACGGATAGCGGACGCGGCGAGATCGGCTTTTGGCTTGCCCCGGACGCCCGCGGCCGCGGCACGATGCATCGCGCTCTCGCCGCCGTCATTGAGCTCTTATTCGATCCCGACGGCCCCTTCGCTCTGCCCGTCCTGGGATGGGCATGTCTGATCGATGACGGGGCGCCCAATTGGGCGTCCTGGAGGACGGCATGGCGGCTCGGGTTCGTCCGCGAAGGACGCCGCCGCGGTGTCTTCCGCAAGAACGGGCGCAGCTATGACGAGTGGACCGGCTCGTTGCTGGCCCATGAGCCGCGTGAGCCGGCCGCCCCCTGGGACGGGCCGGAGCCCGTGGCAATATGAGCGCATGACCGAGTCGACTCCGGCAGTGGTGGACGCCCTTCCCGAGACCAGCCCCTTCGCCCGCCCCTGGGAGCTTGACCTGGAGTTGCCCGACTTCGCCGCCGTCGCGCCCGCGGACATCGAGCCCGCCGTACGCGCCGGCATGGCGGCCCAGCGCGCCGAGTGGGAGGCGATCGCCGCCGACCCCGCCGTCCCGACCGTGGAGAACACCGTCGCCGCGGTCGAACGCAGCGGCGAGCTGCTGGGACGCGCTCTGACCGTGCTGTACGCCCTGACCTCGGCCACCGACTCCCCGGAGCTGGATGCGCTCGAGGAGAACCTGGCTCCCGACCTGGCCGCGCACGAGGATGCCTACAGCCTCGACGAGCGCATCTACCGGCGCTTCAAGGCTCTAGACGAGCAGGTGCGCGCCGCCGCCCAGGACACCCCCGCCCAGACCCCGGTGGACGCCGACGGGCAGGTGATCGACGCCGAGACCGCCCGCTGCATCCGGCTGGCCGTGGAGGAGTTCGAACGCGACGGCGTCGCCCTGACCGGTCCGGACGCAGACCGGCTGCGCGCCATTAACGCCCGCCTGAGCGCCCTATCGACCCGCTTCGGCACCTTGTCCACCAAGGCCATGCATGCGGCCGGAGTCGAGAACTTCACCGCCACCCCCGCCCTGGTCACCACCACCACTCACGCCGAGCGCGTTGCCCTGCTTAACCGGTCCCTCTCCCGCGGCCTTTCCGGCGAGTACGACACTCGGGCCATCGTCCTGGAGGAGGCCGGGCTGCGGGCCGAGCGGGCGCGGCTGCTCGGCTACCCCCACCACGCCGCCGTCGTCGCCGCCGAGTCCGCCGCCCGCACCAGCCAGGCCGTAAGCGAGCTGCTCACCCGTCTGGTGCCTCCGGCCATGGCGAACGCCAGCCGCGACGCCGAGACCTACGCCGCCCGCATGGCCGCAGACCCGGACACCCTTCCCGGTGAGGCCTTCGGCCCCGCCGACTGGCTCCGCTACGAGGAGGCCGAGCGCAAGGAGCGCTTCGGCATCGACGACGCCACCCTGGCCCCCTACCTGGAGCTGAACAACGTCGTCGAGCGCGGCGTCTTCTATGCGGCCACCCGGCTCTATGGCATCACCTTCCACGAGCGCCCCGACCTGGCCGCCCACATGTACGCCCCGGACGTGCGGGTCTGGGAGGTGCGCGACAGCGAGGGCCCCGACGCGCACCTGCTGGGGCTGTTCGTCGGCGACTACTACGCCCGCGAGGGCAAGCACGGCGGCGCCTGGATGGACTCCCTGGTGGAGCAGAGCCACCTGACCGGGCGCAGGCCGGTGGTCATCAACTGCCTGAACCTGACCAAGCCGGAGGCCGGCCCCACCCTGCTGACCTGGGACAACGTCATCACCGCCTTCCACGAATTCGGCCACGCCCTGCACGGCCTGTTCGCCGACACCCGCTGGCCCAGCGCGTCGGGAACCAACGTGCCCCGAGACGTCGTGGAGTTCCCCTCCCAGGTCAACGAGAAGTGGGCCCTGCACCCGCAGGTCCTCGCCTCCTACGCCCGCCACGTGGACACCGGTGCGCAGCTGCCCGATTCGCTCGCCGAGCAGCTGCGCAGTCAGGGAGCCTTCGGGCAGGGGTACGCCACCACCGAGTACCTGGGGGCCGCCCTGCTCGACCAGGCCTGGCACACACTACGACCCGAGGACGTGCCCGCCGACGTCGCCGCGGTCGAGTCCTTCGAACATGCCACCCTGTCCGCCGCCGGCATTGACGACGCGCTGGTCCCGCCCCGCTACCGCAGCACCTACTTCGCCCACGTGTTCGGCGGCGGATATGCGGCCGCCTATTACGCCTACATCTGGAGTGAGGTCATGGACGCGGACACCACCGACTGGTTCCGCACCGACGGCGAGGGCGGTAAGGAAGGCGACTTCGGACTCAACCGCTGGGCCGGGGAACGCTTCCGCAGCGAGTTCCTCTCCCGCGGGGACTCCCGCGATCCGCTGGTCTCCTATCGTGCCTACCGCGGTCGCGACCCGGAGATCGCCCCGCTGCTTCAGCGCCGGGGACTGAACTAGATCGTGGCCTCGGCGGTGGACGCGCCTCAGGGTCGAGCCGGTATCCTTGCCCACATGACGAACGATCCGCGGTCAGCGCTCAACCGACTCATTGCCGCCCTCGAGGCGCACCTGGACGCCGCCGCGACGGGCGATGAGGCCTCCCCGGCCGTCGTTGCGGCGGAGGACGCGCTTCAGGACGCCTTCTTCACCTATGACGACGCTCTGTTCACCGCCTACGGCATAGAACTGCCCTTCGACGCCTTCGACTCCGAGGAGGACGACGAAGCGGAGGACGATGAGGACGAGGGCGTCGACGACGACTACGACGATGAAGACGTGGACGAGGACGACTACGACGACTACGACGACCGTGAGGTCGACGAGGACGACTACGAGGGCTGACCGGCGCGGCGGGGCAGACGCTCAAAAGCGCTCGGGGTAGCCGACCTCGGGGGCCGTCACCTCGTCCAGGGCATGGCGGATCTGCACCGGCAGGACCAGATCCTCAGCCGCCAGGGCGCCGCGCAGCTGGCCCGGGGTGCGGGCCCCCACGATGGTGGAGGCGATTCCCTCGGCGTCGCGCGCCCAGGACAGGGCGACCTCCACCGGTTTGCGGTCCAGGCCCACGGCGGCCGTAGCCACCGCCTCCACGACGCCCTGATGCCGCTCACCCAGGTAGGGCGCCACGTAGGAGCGCAGGTGCGGGGAGGCACCACGGGAGTCCGGGGGAGTGGTGGCCCGGTACTTGCCGGTCAGCACTCCGCGTCCCAGCGGCGCGTAGCCGATGACGCCGAAGCCGAGCCCGCCCGCCGCCGGCACCAGCTCCCGCTCGATCCCGCGGGCCAGCAGCGAGTGCTCCACCTCCGCCGCGGCCATGCCGGGTCCGCCCGCCTCGCGCAGCAGGTCGGCTATGTGCACGCTCGCCCAGGCCGGATGATTCGACACGCCCACATATCGGGCGCGGCCGGAGGCCACCGCGGTGCGCAGGGCGTCGGCGGTCTCCTCCAGCGGAGTAGTCGCGTCCGGGACCTGCACCAGCCACAGGTCCAGGTGGTCCGTGCCCAGGCGTGCCAGCGAGTCGTCGAGGGTGTCCAGCAGGGTGCCGCGGGAGGCGTCGGCCGCCGTTGAACGCTCACCTGTGCGCCAGGTGCGCACACCGGCCTTGGACGCCAGCACCACGTCACGTCGGTCCACCGTCCCGGCCAGCAGGCCTCCGATGACCTCCTCCGAGGCGCCCTCGCAGTAGGAGGCGGCCGTGTCCAGCAGGGTGCCGCCGGCGTCGAGGAAGATCTCCAGCTGATCCTTGGCCTCGATCTCATCGGTGTCCCGGCCCCAGGTCATGGTGCCCAGCCCGATCGCTGAGACGCGCAGCCCGGTGCGCCCGAGCCTCCTGTGTTCCATGGGCCAACCGTATGGCCTGGACCGCGCCGGGCGGCGCAGGCCGACGACGGCGCGCCCCGCCTCCCGCGCCGTCGGCCGACGAGGCGGGAGGCGGGGCGGCGTGCGACTACTTGCGGACGGTGATGCTCCAGGAGGCCTCACCGGTCTTGGTGAACTCGGTGACGGTGTAGCCGTTGTCAGCCGCCCAGGCGGGCAGGGACTGGGTGCCTTGGGTGCAGTCGAAGGCAATGACCAGCTCGTCTCCGTCGGTCAGGTCGGCCATAGCCTCCTCTGCCTCCATGACGGGGAACGGGCAGACCAGGCCCTCGGTCTCCAACACGGTGCGCATATTCATGTTCCTTTCTGCGAGTGGGATGGGATGACCAGGGTGCGGGCTCAGCTCGCCACCAGCGCGCCCGCGGATTCTCCTGCGTGCTCAGGTGCCGGTGAGGCCGCGGTTGCACGTGCGGCGCGGCGCCGGTTGCGGGGCCGGATGAGGGTGACGTATGCGCTCGCGCCCACGCCTAGAACCTGGAAGACGAGCGCGGTCCAGCCCTGCCAGGACAACAGGGAGGTCTGCACCAGGGCATTGCCGATGGAGCAGCCTCCGGCCCAGGCGGCGCCCACGCCCATGAGCACGCCGCCGGCGATAGAGCGGCGGATAACGGTGGCGGAGGGGACGCGGACGCGGAACTCTCCCGCCGCACGGGCGCTGAGGTGGGAGCCGATGAGAATGCCGAGTACCAGCAGCACGCCCCAGTCGAGCCGGTCGTAATCGCCGGTGACCAGGAGGCCGACGAGGTTCGACGACGGCGTGGTGATCCCCAGCCCGTCCGGCCGTCCGCTCGCCCAGGAGGCCGGCCAGGCGATGATCGCCACCAGCCCGACCAGCGCGCCGGTGACCAGCGGATTCCAGGCGCGCTCGAACAACAGGTGGTTCAATCCCGTGCGCTGAGGAGTCAGCTGCAGGGGCGCGGGCTTGGCGGCGGCAAGACGGCGTTGCCACCGCACCAGGAGGGCAACGGCTGCCGCCAGCACGAGCACGCCGGTCCAGTCGGGCAGGCCGACGGTGGCCGGGAGGGTGGTCAGCTCGGTGGTCCACAGGCCCTTGACCCACGTAGTCACCGGCGCCAGGACGCCGGTCTTGGAGGCCGCCGCCGTGAGGGCGTAGGCGACGAGCGCGAACCAGGAGCCCACCAGGCCCTCCCCGGCCCGGTAATAGGTGCCGGTCGCGCAGCCTCCGGCCAGTACGATGCCGACGCCGAAGAGCAGGGAGCCGACCGCCGTCGCCACGACCGACAGCGTGGGCACCTCCGGTGCGATGGTGCCGGTCGCCGTGAGCATGACGACGCCGACGGCTTGCACGGCTACGGCCAGCAGGAAGGCAGTCATCCACCGCCAGGAGCCGGAGACCCACAGGTCTCGGAACGCGCCGGTGATGCAGAAGCGGCCGCGTTGGAGCACAAGCCCGAGGAGGCCGCCGACGATTAGTCCGGTGAGAATCATTGGAAGTCCTTGGTCCGACCGCCGAGGGCGGTCTGGTGGTAAAGGACGCAGGTGGGGCGACTGCTTCGGCGTAATGCGCCGTCGGCCACAGGCGTAACCCTCCCGCGACTGTGGGGAAAGGGGCTGAGGCCTGACCAGGGGTGCCTACCGGCGCGTGCCGCGGCGTCGGCGGGCCGGGGGAAGAAGCAGGGTATGCGTATTCGAGTGCTGCCTCACTGAGCCCTGGCCAGGTCGAGCATGCAGCAACACGCTCCGCGCCGGGCGCGAAGGTTGCGGGCTGCGATCTGGGAGCTCATGAGATTCATCTTCCGTGCAGGGGATTGCGATTGACGGCGGCCGCCGACTGTTAATGGGGGCCGTGGCCGAGATGCTAGGCGCGGTCGGCGACTGCGCGCCAAGGGCGTATCACTTTGCGAGACTGCCCGGTCGGGATCGCGCCTACGCCGCGGGTGCGCGCCTGGCGGTGAGCAGCCGTTCGACGCCGTCGGCGGGCAGTTCGGGAGTGGTCCCGCCGAATACCGGGCACTGGGCGTGGTAGGCGCACCAGTCGCACAGGCGGGAACGGCGCGGGGCGAATTCGCCCGCGGCGGCGCAGTCCTCCACCTCGTCCCAGATGCGAGCCAGCTTGGTCTCGGTGGTCTCCAGCTCGGGAAGCCGCGGATCGTGGGTGAGGGTGCGGCCATCCTTCAGGTAGACGAGCTGCAGGCGTGATGGGGCCCGTCCGCGCAGACGCCAGAGCACCAGGGCGTAGAAGCGCATCTGGAACAGCGCCTCCTCCTGGAACCGCGGGCCCGGGGAGCGCCCGGTCTTGTAGTCGACCACGCGCATGGCGCCGTTAGGGGCCACGTCCAGGCGGTCTACGAAGCCGCGCAGCAGCAGCCCGTCGCGCGTCTCCGCCTGCACGAACAGCTCCCGCTCGGCCGGCTCCAGCCGCGTGGGGTTCTCCAGCTGGAAATAGGCGCCGACCAGTTCGCGGGCCTCATTCAGCCAGGGGTCGACCTGGGCGGGGTCCGCGAACAGGGCCATCACTGCGGGGTTCTTCTCCCGGTGCGCCTCCCACTGGCCGGGCAGCATCGCGAGCGCGGCCTCGCGGGTGCGCTCGCGGGCCGGCAGGTCGTAGAGCCGCTCCAGGATCGCGTGCACGAGCGTTCCCTTATGGGTGGCCAGGGAGCCGGGCTCCGGGATACGGTCCACGGTGCGCAGGCGGAACAACAGCGGGCACTGCATGAAGTCCTTGGCCCGCGACGGCGACAGCGCGGTGCGCCCCGAGCCGCGACGGTTGCCGCACCCTCCGGGACCCGTGGCACGGGCGGAGTCACCAGGGCCCGTGGGGCGCACGCCGTCGGCGGGCGGTACGGCATCGACCTTGGTCGTCACGGCGGGTGCGGCGTCGGGCCGGCTGGGGTGCTCACTCATGTGGGCGAACCTACCGCCGCCCGGCGACATGAATGGGACTTGGACGGTTGGCCGTCCACAGCCACCGCCTCGCCCCCTGTCGTGAGCCGCCCCTGTGGACACCGGAACAGACCCCGACATGAACCTATTGACAGGACAAACTGTGGGACCTACGCTTTTTGTCACAGAATCGTCTACGCAAAGGAGCGGCTATGGACGAGGTGGTGTTGGAGGCGCGTTCGATCGCCAAGTCCTTCACGGGGGCCAAGGTCCTGGACGACGTGTCCCTCGACTTGCGCAGCGGCGAGGTGCACGCACTGATGGGGGAGAACGGTGCCGGGAAGTCGACCCTGATGCGGATCCTCATCGGCGTCCTGCGAGCCGACGCCGGTCAGGTGCTGATAGACGGCCGCCCGGTGCGCATCGGCTCGCCCCGCCAGGCGATGGACCTGGGAATCGCCATGATCCACCAGGAGCTCAACCCGGTGCTGGACATGCGCGTGTACGAGAACATCTTCATCGGTCGTGAACCGCGCAACTCCCTGGGGCTGGTGGACCTGCGGCGCATGCGTCGGGAGGCAGTCGAGCTGCTGAAGTCCATGGAGGCCGAACTGCCGGTCGATGCCTACATGCGCGAACTGTCCGTCGCACAGTGCCAGCAGGTCGAGATCGCCAAAGCGCTGTCCGCCCAGGCGCGGGTCGTCATCATGGATGAGCCAACCTCCGCGATCACCGAGGATGACGCCGAGAACCTGTTCGCACAGATCCGGCGTCTGCGAGACGCAGGGGTCGGCATCATCTACATCTCCCACAAGATGGAGGAGATCTTCCGCATTGCCGATCGCATAACGGTGCTGCGCGACGGCAGGCACGTAACCACCGGCGATGCGTCCGAATTCGACGATGCCGCCTTGATCAGGTACATGGTTGGTCGCAGTATCGACGACGTCTTCCCCAAGCGGGAGGTGTCTGTGGGGGAGCCCGTCTTGGAGGTGCGCCATTGGAGCGTACCGAGCCGGGTGCACGACGTCAGCCTGACGCTGCACCGCGGCGAGATCCTCGGCATTGGCGGGCTCGTGGGCGCGGGCCGATCCGAGTTGGTGGAGTCGCTGTTCGGATTCGGGCGGCACTCGGGCGGCACGGTGCTGCGCGACGGTCTTCAGGTGCACCTGAAGCGGCCCGCCGACGCCATCGGGCACGGCATGGCCCTGATCACCGAGGACCGCAAGCGCACCGGCCTGAACCTGGGTGGCACGGTGCTGGAGAACGTGACACTGCCCTCCCTGGAAAGGCTGTTCCCCGGCGGCCTCATATCTCCCCGGAGGGAACGGCGAACGGTGAGTCATTACATGCAGTCGCTGCAAGTCAAGGCGACCTCACCGAACCAGTACGTCGTGGAACTGTCCGGCGGCAACCAGCAGAAGGTCGTACTGGCCAAATGGATGCTGATGCAGCCCGATGTAGTCATCTTCGACGAGCCCACCCGCGGCATCGACGTTGGCGCCAAACGCGACATCTACGAGCTGATCGGCGACCTGGTTGAACAGGGCAGGGCGGTCATCCTCATCTCCTCCGAGATGGGGGAGCTGATTGGGCTCAGCGATCGAATCATGGTGCTGGCAGAGGGCCGCTGCACTGGAATGCTGGAACGCTCCGAATTCTCACAGGAGGCGATCATGGAGCTCGCCTCGCGATTCGAAGGATGAATCATGAATGCTGTTATGCAAAGGCTCAGAGGCTGGTCCGTCCGCGACGCGGGGATCCTGGTCGTATTCATGGCCCTGGTCTTCGCGTTGTGGCTGGTGTCTCCCGGGCACCACTTCCTCAGCGTGAACAATGTGCTGCTGATCCTGGTCCAGACCACGATCAACGGCATACTCGCAATGGGGATGATGTACGTCATCATCTCCGGGGAGATCGACCTGTCGGTCGGCTCTACCATCGCGCTGGCCGGAGTGGTCGCCGCCATGCTGGCGCACCCCGGTGAGTATCCGGTCGTGGTGCCGATCCTCGCGGCTCTGACAGTGGGCGCGCTGGTGGGACTGCTCAACGGAGTGGGCGTCGCCTATGGCGCGATCCCCTCATTCATCGTCACCCTGGGCACCATGACCGCGGTACGTGGGCTTGCGCTGATCGTCTCGGGCGGTGCCCCCGTCTTCAACGTGTCAGCCACTTTCGAGGCCGTCGCCAGCGCGAAGATCGGGCGCTTCCCGGTGATGGCGATCTATCTGGTGGTCATCTTCGCAATATGCGCCTTTGTACTGAGCCGGACTGTATACGGCCGGCGCGTCTACGCCGTGGGCGGCAATCCGGTCGCTGCCGAGGTCTCCGGCGTCGACGTCAAGCGATCCAAGGTGTCGGTCTTCGTCATCGCCGGCCTGCTGGCGGGCTTCTGCGGGGTATTGCTCGCCTCGCGTACGATCAGCGGCTCGCCCACGGCGGGCGACTCATACGAGCTGGATGCAATCGCCGCCGTCGTTATCGGGGGCGTGTCCATGTCCGGCGGGCGCGGTCGGGCCTCCGGGGTGCTCATCGGGGCACTGATGATTGCGGTGATCGCCAACGGGCTCGACATCCTCGGGATCGATGCCAACTTCCAGCGGCTGGTCAAGGGCGCCATCATCGTGGCGGCGGTGCTCCTGGACGTCAAGGCGCGGCGGCGTAGCTGAGCCGCCCGGTATCACACTGCGAACAGGAGAAGAACTATGAAGCGCGTAGTAGCCGTTCTCGGTGCGCTGATGGTGGCCGCGTCCATGGTCTCGGCCTGCACACTCGGCGCGACCGACGGACGCTTGCGGATCGCACTGGTGATGAGTCATATGACCAACTCGTTCACCACGACGGTAGCCAACTCGGCCGTAGCCGAGGGCGAGGAGCTCGGTATCACGGTGACCGTTTTTGACGGCAACAGCGACGCAGCCACGCAGATCAGCCAGATCGAGTCCGCCGTCGCACAGGGGTACGACGGCATCCTGGTCGAACCCGTTTCCAAGGAGGGCATCGCGCCGGGGCTCAAGGCGGCCAATGAGGCGGAGATTCCGATCGCTACCATCGTGCAGCAGGCCGAGCAGCAGGAACGGGCCGCCTCCTACATCGGCGGGGATGACACCGCTGCGGGCAAACTGCAGATGGAGAAGGTCATTGAGGCGATCGGTGAGGAGGGTGCGATCGCCGTCCTGTACGGCCCCATGGGATCGGACGGGCAGTTGCAGCGCAAAGCGGGCTACGACGCGGTGCTGGCGGAGCATCCGGGCGTGAGCGTGGTCCTGGAGCAGACCGCCAACTGGGACACTGCCCAGGCACTCACCGTCACTGAGAACTGGCTGTCCACCGGCACCCGTATCGATGCGATTGTCGCGCAGAACGACTCGATGGCGTTGGGCGCACTCAAGGCACTGACCAATGCTGGCGAACAGGGTGACGTGCATGTGTCCGGCGTTGACGCCACGGACGACGGCGTTGCATCCATCCGCAACGGTGGCATGGCCGGCACTGTCTCCCAGGACACGGCCGGCATCGGACGACTCGCGGTCGACACCATGGACAAGCTAATTAAGGGCGAGACGGTCGAGGCCGTCAACTACACCGAGGCGGTATGGATCACGGCCGACAACATCGACACGCTCGACTCAGACGGCTGACCGCGAATTAGGGGCTGGATCAGCAACCGACTTCTGTGAAGGTGCGAGTCGTTTACGCAGCGCCCGCCGATAGGGTCGGCGCATGACCGCACCTGTCGCCCGACGCCGTTCGGACTCCTGGACGCTGTTCACGCTCGGCGGCGCGCCCGTCGTCGTCGCCCCCACCTCGCTCCTGCTGGGCCTGCTCATCGCCGGCAGCTGGTACCCGGTGGTCTCCTCCGCACTTGCCGGCCATGGGGCCATCACCGTGCTCGGCACGGTCGCCGCCACGGTCTTGGGCGTGGGGGTGAGTGTCCTGATGCACGAACTCGCCCACGGCGCGGCCGGCACGCTGCTGGGGCGCCGGCCGGTGCGCTACGAGCTGTACCTGTGGGGCGGGCGCACCAGCTTCGGCCCCTCCAGCCGGTGGCGCCCCTGGAAGGACGTGATCACCTCCCTGGCCGGACCGGCCGCGAACCTGACGCTGTGGGCCGTCGGGCACGGCCTGCTGGACCGGATCGAGTCCGCACCCGTGTTCGTTGCGGCGTGGGCGCTGACCTGGGTCAACCTCGCCCTGGCCGTCTTCAACGCCCTGCCGGGCCTGCCGCTCGACGGCGGACACGCGCTGGCCGCACTGGTCGAGCAGCTGACCGGCCGGCGCGTTCTTGGTCAGCGTTTGGCCGCCGTCGGTGGGCTGATCGTGGTCGGCGGCGTCGCCTGGCGCTGGATTCTGGCGCCGCTGCTGGCTGGCAGGCAGCCAGACACTTTCAGCCTGTTCTTGGCGGTCATGATCGCCGGGCCCATCGCCACCACCTCTTGGCGAGTCCTCGGCCTGGGCCGAGGCACCCGCGCCGCCGCCCGACTCGACCTGCGCACCCTGACCCGTCCGGTTGCCGTCGTCCCCGCTGACACGCCCCTGACCGCCGCGCGTGAGCAGCTCGACGCCGGAGCCGGGCTTGTACTCGTCGCTGAAGGCTCCCGGATCCTGGGCACGCTCGACGCCCCCGCCCTAGCCGAGCTGGAGCGTTCCGGCCTGCCCGACGCCGCCGCGGTAGCGGTCAGCCAGGTATGCACCGTGCTGCCGGCGGCCGCCGTCACGACCCGGGCCACCGGGCAGCCGGCTGCAGATGCCCTGGCGCGGGCGCGCACGGTCTCTCGGTGGCTGGTGCTGGTGGAAGGGGGACGCGTCGCCGGCGCCGTCCCCACCGGGGCCCGCTGAGCCCGGGAGGGGGACTGCGCGGGCATTGGCGCGTTGAGGCATGGGGTGCGGGCCTTGGGGAGGTGGCGTTGGGTACGCCCCTTCGGTGTCTGCTACGCCGGTTAGACCTGTGCTGTAGGCTCCAGAGCCCTTTAACAGACAACTAACCGGCGTACTAGAGCCCTAACCGGCGTAGTAGACGACCCCGGGCACGGGCACACCGCCGGCCCCACCTCGCAGCCCAAGCACGCGTGCGGAGCACCCGGCCAAAACCTACGGCGCTGCGCGCTGCCACGAACGCCGCCAGCACCCGACCCAATCGCAGGCAACATCGCCGCATCCTCAAACACGAAGCGCCGCTTATGCTGCTGCCATGACCGACGTCGATCCAGTTGCCCGCGACGCCAACGACCGCTACTTCGCCGACAACCGCGCCAACTGGGACGATCGCGCGGTGCTGCATGAGGCCAGCGGCTACGGCATTGCAGAACTGCTCGCCTCCCCGACCGCTATCACGGCTGAAATAGCCCCAGACCGCGAGCGCCTGGGCGACCTGAGCGGCATGGACGTCGTCCACCTCCAATGCCACCTCGGCCTGGACACGGTGAGCCTGATCCGGCTGGGCGCCCACCGGGTGGTGGGGCTGGACCTGTCGGGCGAGTCGCTGCGCCGTGCCCGGTCCATCGCCGGGAGAGCCGGCGCCGACATCGAGTTCGTACAGGCAAACGTCTACGACGCCCGGCGGGCGCTGGCGGGGGACTTCGACCTCGTCTACACCTCCCTGGGGGTGCTGTGCTGGCTGCCGGACGTGGCGGCCTGGGCCCGCGTCATCGCCTCACTGCTGCGACCGGCGGGTCGCCTGGTACTGCGTGACGACCACCCGATCCTGCAGGCAGTGGGGGATGACACCACTCATGGTTTGACGCTCCACGAGCCGTACTTCCAGCGCACCGACCCCATGACCTGGGAGGACGAGGGCTCCTATATCGAGGCCGCCGACGGTGCTCCCGTCGTCACCCACCCGGTCAGTCACCAGTGGAACCACGGCGTCGGCGAGATCCTCACCGCCCTGCTCGATGCCGGCCTGGTGCTAGACGAGGTGACCGAGACCCGCTACTCCGCCTGGTGCCGCTGGCCCGAGCTCATGGAGCGCTGCCCGCAGGGCTACCGCTTCATTGATCCGGCGCTGCGTGACATGCTGCCGCTGCAGCTCGCCGTCGTCGCCCACCGGCCGAACTGAGTCAGTGACCCCGGTGGCGTTGCTTGGCCCGGCGACGGCGCTGCTCGTAGCGCTCCTGCTCGCGGCGACGCCGGTAGGCGGCCGACGCCCGGGAGCGCGCGGTGCCCTGCTCCTCGCGTGCCCGCGCCAGCGCCTCCTGCGACGCCGTCGACGGCGCGTGCCGGGACGCCTGCTGGGCCGCCTCGCGGGCGGCGCGCTCGGGATTGACGCGCCGCGTCCCGTTCCGAGAGGCGGCCTCGACTCCGGGGCCGGCCAGGGCCGCATCGATCAGCTCGCCGCCGTGCGCGAGCAGCCAGGCGTACAGCTCGGCGTCGCTGGGCAGGGCGCCGAGCACCTGGCGGGTGGCGTAGAGGCGGCCGCCGGTGGCGATGGTCAGGACCAGTACCCAGAACTGGCCGTCGAAGTAGACGCTGCTCTCCGCCGACGTGTGATGGGTGGGTTGGGACATGAGGACTCCTACGGGTGCGAATACGCACCCGGTGCAACTGGAGTCCTTGGCCCCGCGGCGGCTGGGCACGTGCCCGAATCGTCGCAGGACCGCGGTGACGAGCGCCTGATTGTGCGGGCCCCGTGGGGGAGCGGCGCCATCCGGACTTCCTCCGGACCGTGCAATTCGTGCAACCGGGTCGGCGCCCGCGGTGGCAGGCGCCGGTGACAGCGTAACGCCACCGTCGCCGGGGCTCACTACACTCGGGCCCGATGAGCAAGCAGACCAATCCCACCGTGCAGCCGCGCGTGGCCACTCAGCAGGTGCTGGGGCAGGCCGGGCGCCGCGGCCCCTTCCGCTACGGCGAACGCGTGCAGGTCACCGACTCCAAGGGACGCAAGCACACCTTCGTGCTCGACCCCGGCGGCTTCTTCCAGTCCCAGCGCGGCAGCTTCTACCACCGCGACGTGGTCGGCCGCGACGAGGGCACGGTCATCACCACCGAGTCCGGGCACGAGCTGCTGCTGCTGCGCCCCCTGCTGGCCGACTACGTGCTGTCCATGCCGCGCGGTGCCCAGGTCGTCTACCCCAAGGACGCCGGCCAGGTGGTCGCCTTCGCGGACATCTTCCCCGGTGCTCGCGTGCTGGAGGCCGGCGTCGGCTCCGGCGCCCTGACCATGAGCCTGCTGTCCGCGATTGGGGAGGAAGGCCACCTGCTGTCCATCGAGCGGCGCCAGGACTTCGCCGCGATCGCCGCCTCCAACGTGGACGCCTGGTTCGGTCGGCACCACCCCGCCTGGGAGCTGCGCACCGGCGACTTCGCCGACGTCGTGGCCGCACACGTTGCGGACGCGAGCGTGGACCGCGTGGTGCTGGACATGCTCGCCCCCTGGGAGAACATCACCGCCGCCGCCCGCGCGCTGGTGCCCGGGGGCGTATTCCTCGCCTACGTGGCCACAGTCCCACAGCTGTCGCGCACGGTGGAGGCACTGCGCCAGTCGGGATGCTTCACCGAGCCCGAGTCCTGGGAGTCTGCGGTACGCGGCTGGCACGTGGACGGGCTGGCGGTACGACCCGACCACCGCATGGTCGCCCACACCGGCTTCCTGGTCTCCGCGCGCCGCCTCGCCGCTGATTCCGCCCCGCTGACCCGCAAGCGCCCGCCGGCCCGCGGCGCCTACGACGACGCCGGCTACTGGACGCAACAGGACGTGGGGGAGCGCACCAGCACCGACCGCAAGGTCCGCCGGGTGCTGCGCGACTGCCGGGCCAAGCAGCCCGAGGACGCCACCCCGGTTGAGCCGGGCCTGCCCGGCCCGCAGGAGCAGGAATATGAGTGAATCCCAGCCCCTGGGCATGCCTGCCCGCGACTTCACCAGCCACCAGCTGCGCGAGGCACGCGCGGAGGCCGTCAGCCTCTCGGCCAAGAACGAGCGCCTTGTGACGGCCTTGAACGCTGCCCGCGAGCGTATCGCCGAGCTCGGCACGCAGCTCGACGCCGTCACCCGCCCGCCGGTAACCCTGGGACTACTCACCGGCCTGCCCGGCCCCGCCGAGGCCGAGGTGTCCCTGGGCGGACGCCACCTGCGGCTGGGGCTGCACCCCGATCTGCAGGCGGCCGAACTGAGCGTGGGACAGCGCGTGGCCGTCAACGACCAGATGCTGGTGGTCGACGCCCTGCCCGCCCCCGACACCGGGGAGGCGGTCACCCTGGACGAGGTGCTGGCCGATGCCGCCGCTGACGCCAATGCCGAGGCCACGGCTGCGCCCGCCGCACGCGCCCTGGTCACCACCGGCTCCGGTGCCACCCGGGTGGTGCGCCTGGCCGGGCACCTGGACGCCGCCGCGCTGCGTCCCGGCGACACCCTGGCCGCCGACCTGCGTGCCGACCTGGTGACCGCCCGCATCGCCCGCACCAGTGTCCAGCAGCTGGTGGTCGCCGAGACCCCGGACGTGTCCTGGGACGACATCGGCGGCCTGGGCCCGCAGATCCAGCAGATCCGGGACTCCCTCGAACTGCCCTTCGCCCACCCCGACCTGTACCGCAGCTACGGGCTGCAGGCCCCCAAGGGCATGCTCCTGTACGGCCCGCCCGGCTGCGGCAAGACCCTGATCGCCAAGGCCGTGGCCACCTCCCTGGCCCGCTCCACGGGCGCCGGCGCGCGCGACGCCGCCTTCCTGAACATCAAGGGGCCGGAGCTGCTGAGCAAGTTCGTCGGTGAGACCGAGCGACAGATCCGCGCCATCTTCGACCAGGCCCGCAAGGTCGCCGCCGAGGACCGGCCGGTGGTCATCTTCTTCGACGAGATGGAGGCCCTGTTCCGCACCCGCGGCAGCGGTGTCTCCTCCGACGTGGAGACCATGATCGTCCCGCAGGTGCTAACCGAGATAGACGGCGTGGAGTCGCTCAACAACGTGGTCATCATCGGCGCCTCCAACCGGGAGGACATGATCGACCCGGCGATCCTGCGGCCCGGCCGTTTCGACGTCAAGATCCGCATCGACCGTCCCGACGCCGAAGGTGCTGCGGAGGTCCTCGGCAAGCACCTGCGCTCCGACCTGCCCCTGGACCCGACGGAACTGGCGGCGGCCGGAGGCGACCGGGAGGCCGCCGCCACGGCCATGCGGCGCGCAGCCGTCGCCGACCTGTACGCCCGCACCCCCGACAAGGCCGTCCTGGAGGTCATCTACGCCTCCGGCGAGCGCGAGACGCTGCACCTGGCCGACTTCGTCTCCGGCGCCATGCTGGCCGCCATCGTGGCCCGTGCCAAGACCGCCGCCATCAAGGACGAGCTCGCCGGCGGGGACGGCGGCCTGTCCACTCGCCGGCTGCTGGAGGCGGTCGCCGTCGAGGCCCGCCAGAACGAGGAGATCACCGCCGCCGGACCGGAGTCCGTAAGCCGCGTCGTCGGCCACCGCGGCGAGCCCATCCGCGCGGTGCACCGCCTCCAGCCGACGCCGACGGCCCCCGCCCGTGCGGCAACCGCCCCGGCCGCCGACAAGGAGCAGGCATGAGCGCATCACCGCAGCCCGAGACAGCCGAAGCAACCGCACGGGCCTCTCACCGCGGGGCGACCGGCACCGGTCATTTCGCCCCGCTGCGGCGCCCGGTCGGACTGGAGACCGAGTTCGGGGTGCTGCAGCCCGGAAACCCCTACGCCAACTCGGTGGTCATGGCCAGCCGGATCGTCGCCGCCTACGGCGCCATTGCACGCCCCGACGCCGGCACCCGGGAGGCCGTCCGTTGGGACTACGAGGGTGAGGACCCGCTCGCGGACCTGCGCGGCGGCCGCCTGGAGCGCGCTGCCGCCCACCCCAGCCAGCTCACCGACGACCCCGCCCGGCCCGCCCCCTCCGGGGACGTCCCACCGGCCCCGTGGGGCAGCCGGCCGCGCCCCAGCGCCGCCGAGGCCGCCCTGCCGCAGGCCAGCACCGCCGTGCTGACCAACGGCGCCCGCCTGTACGTCGACCACGCCCACCCCGAGTACTCCTCCCCGGAGGTGCTCACCCCCCACGACGCCCTCGTGTGGGATCGCGCCGGCGAAGTGATCGCCCGCCGTGCCATGGCCGCCCTCGACCCGGAGGACGGGGAGATCGTCCTGTACAAGAACAATGTCGACGGCAAGGGCGCCGCCTACGGCTCCCACGAGAACTACCTGGTGCGCCGCGAGCTGCCCTTCGAGACCCTGGCCGCCGCCCTGATCCCGTTCTTGGTGACCCGGCCCGTGTTCGCCGGGGCCGGGCGGGTCGGCATCGGGCAGCGCAGCGAGACTCCCGGCTTCCAGATCAGCCAGCGCGCCGACTACGTGGGCACCGACATCGCCCTGCAGACCACCTTCAACCGGCCCATTGTCAACACCCGCGACGAGCCGCACGCCGACGCCGCCCGCTTCCGCCGCCTGCACGTGATCAACGGCGACGCCAACCGCTTCGACGTACCCATCTACCTGAAGGTCGCCACCACGAGCCTGCTGCTGTGGTACCTGGAGCGCGCCCACGACCGCGGCCAGGGCCTCGGCGCCCTCACGGACCTGCGGATCACCGCCGACCCGGTCGAGGAGCACTGGGCCATGTCTCACGACCCCGCCCTCACCTACGCGCTCGCCACCGCCCGCGGCCGGCTGACCGCGCTGGAGATCCAACGCGCCCACCTGGAGGCCATCGCCGCTGCCCTGCGCGAGGACTACGGCGGAACCGGGGCTGAATACGTCGGCCTGGCCACCGCCCGGGCGCTCGCGCTGTGGGAGGAGACGCTCGCCGCGCTCGAGGATTACGCGGCCTCCCGGGGCACCCCCGCCCAGGCCGAAGCCACCGCCCGAGCCGCGCAGCTGGTGGAATGGGTCGCCAAGCTCCAGCTGTGCGAGGGACTGCGCGCGCGCTCCGGCACCGGCTGGGACGATCCGCGCCTGGCGGCCGCCGACATCCAGTGGGCCGACCTGCGCGCCGGGCGCGGCCTGGCCGAGAGGCTCATCGCCGCCGGCCGCACCCGTAGACTGACCACCGACGCCGAGATCGAGGCCGCCGCCGACCGTCCGCCCGCCGGCACGCGCGCCGCCGTCCGCGGCACGGCGGTCGCCAACCACGCCGCCGTCGTCGCCGCCTCCTGGACCAGCCTCGTGCTGGACGTTCCCGGGCACGCCGAGCTGCTGCGACTGCCCCTGCCCGACGCCGTGACCGTCTCGGACGCCGAGTTGGCACGTATCCTGGGCGCCGTCCAAGATGCCGTCACCCCCGCAGAACCGGAAGACTCAGAAAGTCAGTCACGCCCATGAGCCTCAACGAACAGATCCAGCCCACCCCCGAGCCCGCCGTCCCCGACCCGGCGCCGGCCGTCGGCTCCGGGCAGACGCAGACCGCCGGCGTTGACGAGATCCTCGACGAGATCGACGCCGTCCTGGAGACAAACGCCGCCGCCTTCGTCCAGGGCTTCGTCCAGAAGGGCGGGCAGTGAGGGTGCAGGCCTGCCCGGCCAACCCCGTCGGCCGCCGCGCCCCCGCCCGGCGGATCATCGGCGTCGAAACCGAGTACGGCATCACCTGCGCCTCCACGAACGGCGGGCCCCCGCCGCTGGACGCCGACCATGCCGCCCGGGAGCTGTTCGCCCCCCTGATCGCCCGCGGCCGCTCCTCCAACGTCTTCACCCGCGGCGGCGCCCGCCTGTACCTGGACGTCGGCTCCCATCCCGAGTTCGCCACCGCCGAATGCGATCGCCTGACCGACCTGCTAGCCCAGGACCGGGCCGGCGAGCTCATCATGGCCGACCTGGCCCGGCAGGCCAACACCCGCCTGGCCGCCCAGGAGGTGCCCGGCCGCATCCACCTGCTCAAGAACAATCTCGACGCCGAGGGGAACGGCTTCGGCTGCCACGAGAACTACCTGGTGCGCCGCCGCGGCGACTTCTGGAACGACGCCCGCACCCTGGTCCCGCACCTGGTCACCCGGCAGATCCTGGTCGGGGCCGGCCACATCCTCACCGATCCGGTCGGCACCCGCCCCGCCCGGTACGTCTTCTCCCAGCGCGCCGACCAGATGGAGGACGCCGTCTCCTCGGCCACCACCCGCTCCCGGCCCCTGATCAACACTCGCGACGAGCCGCACGCCGACGCGGAGAAGTACCGGCGCATGCACGTGATCGTCGGGGACTCCAACATCGCCCAGGGCTCCACCCTGCTCAAGGTCGGCGCCATGGACCTGCTGCTGGAGTACCTGGAGGCCGGCGGCGACCTGAGCGACCTGCGCCTGGCCGACCCCATGCGGGCCATCCGCGAGACCTGCCACGACCTGACCGGCACGGTGCGCCTCGAGCTGGCCGACGGGCGCACCATCACCCCCGTTGACCTGCAGGCCGAGCACCTCGAGCGCGTGCGCGCACACGCCGACGCCGAGCTGGACCTGACCGACGCCCACCGACGCGTCCTGGACCTGTGGGAGCGCGGCCTGGAGGCGGTGCGCTCCGGCAACCCGGCACCGGTGGCCACCGAGCTGGACTGGGCCGCCAAGCACCAGCTGCTGACCCGCTACGCCCAGCGCGCCGGCACCGGCCTGGACGACCCGCGCGTGGCCCGCCTGGCCCTGGCCTACCACGACGTCGACCCCACCGACGGACTGCGCCTCCGGCTCGAGGCAGCCGGGCTGCTGGCCCGCATCGTCGACGAGCCCGCCTGCCGCGCCGCCGTCGACACGCCGCCGGCCACCACCCGCGCCCGCCTGCGCGGCGCCGCCGTCGCCCGCGCCGAGGACCTGCGTCGCGACCTGTCCGTCGACTGGGTGAACCTCAAGCTCGACGACGGCCACTCCCGGCCGGTCGCCCTGCGCGACCCCTTCGCCGCCGTCGACGCGCGCGTGGACGCACTGCTGGCCGCCATGGAGGACCCAGAGCCGCCGCGCTCTGGCATACTCATTAGCAGCCCATGAGTCCTTACGCCGATGAGACCACGCCCGTGCCCGCCTCGGGGCCGGACGGCAAGCCCTTGACCCGCCGCCAGCTGCGCGAGCTCGAGCGGGAGTTCGAGCGTGCCCGCCAGCACAGTCTTGAGGAGCACGGCGCGGCGCCGCCTCCGGCGGTCGTGCACGTGGACGGCGGCCCCGGCATACCCACGGCCGTCAGCTCTTTGACCGGTGCTCCGGAGACCAAGGAGGAGCCGCCGACCATCACCGGGGCCCAGCGCGCCATCGGCGCCGCCCTGGGACGGCCCCGACCCCGTGGACGCGTCGCCGTCGTACTGGCCGCCGTCGTCGTGGCCGCGATCGTGCTGGTGCCCGTCGTCGTCTCCCGCCTGGGCCACGGCGGCGAGGCGACGAGCGCCGCCACCAGCCAGGCAACCGCGGCGGACGCCCCGATCGACGCAGTGATGGAGGTAGCCGGCCGGGTCGGCTCCGTCCCGGTCGTCTCTCTGAGCATTCCGCTCGCTCCCGCCACCTCCGTCACCTCCGACACGCTGATCAACGGCGACGGCCGCGCCCTGTCCGCCGGTGACGCCGTGCTGCTGTCGGTCTCCACCTTCTCCGGCACCAGCGGGGCGAACACCACCGGCACCCCCACCGGCGTGCGCATCTACCGCGGCACCGTCAACGCCTCCGCACTCGGTGAGGTTCTTGCAGAGACCGTCACCGGGGCTACCGAGGGCTCCCGCCTGGTGCTGCGAGCCCCCGTGTCCGCCGCCGACGGCGCCGTCACCACCGAGATCACCGTCGTCGACGTGCTGCCGACCACCGCCTCGGGGCAGGAACGGGGACCCGCCGACGGCATGCCCACGGTCGCCTTCGCCGACGACGGCACCGTCTCCCTGTCCATCGACGGCCTGAGCGCTCCCACTCGGGCCGCCGCCTCCGTCCTGGTGGACGGCACGGGACAGCAGATCAACTCCGGCGACGTCATCATCGCCCGCTACGCCTTCGTCAACTGGTCCGATTCCAGCCCGGGCACCTCCAGCTACGGCGTCACGACCGTACCCGGCACGATCGACATGTCCAACACCATGTCCGGCATCGCCCAGCAGCTCGTGGATGTCACCGTGGGCAGCCGGATCGTGCTGGCGCTGCCGGCGGACCAGGCCGCCGGCGAGGACGCGCTGGCGGTGGTTATCGACATCCTTGCCGTCGCCGCCGACGGCACGCTCACCGAGGCCACCTCGTCCCCCACTGAAGGGGCCACACCGGATGCCGGGGAAGGCATCGTCCGGGTGACCCCCAGCCCCGAAGCGGCACAGCCGGCCGCAGCCGCACCAGTTGACGGGAACGACCCGGAGGAGCATTAGTCATGAGTGTTGTTGCCGTGCGCGTGATCCCGTGCCTGGACGTCAAGGACGGCCGGGTGGTCAAGGGCGTGCACTTCACCGGCCTGCGCGATGCGGGAGACCCGGTGGAGCTGGCCGCCCGCTACGACGCCCAGGGCGCCGACGAGATCACCTTCCTGGACGTGTCCGCCTCCGCCGAGGGACGCGCCACCATGCTGGAGGTTGTATCCACCACCGCCGAGCAGGTGTTCGTACCGCTGACCGTCGGCGGCGGGGTGCGCAGCGTGGACGACGTCGACCGCCTGCTGCGGGCCGGCGCCGACAAGGTCGGCATCAACACCGCCGCCATCGCCCGTCCGGAGCTGCTGACTGAGGTGGCCTCCCGCTTCGGCAACCAGGTGGTGGTCCTGTCCGTGGACGCCCGCCGCTGCCCGCCGGGCGTGATCACCCCGTCCGGGTACGAGGTCACTACCCACGGCGGCACCCGCTCCACCGGCATTGACGCCGTGTCCTGGGCGGCGCGCGCCGCAGAGCTCGGTGCGGGCGAGATCCTGCTGAACTCCATGGACGCCGACGGCGTCACCGGTGGCTTCGACCTGGAGATGCTCGACGACGTGCGCCGTGCGGTGCGCATTCCGCTGATCGCCTCCGGGGGCGCCGGCCGTCCCGAGGACTTCGCCGCCGCCGCCGATCACGGCGCCGACGCCGTGCTGGCCGCCAGCGTGTTCCACTATGGCACCATGACCATCCAGCAGGCCAAGGATGCGCTGCGGGCCTCCGGCCACCCCGTGCGCTGAGCGACGCGGCGCCTGCCCGGTGGGGGAGTCCTCCCCATGGGGTGCAGGCTGAACCCATGTTACGATTCGTGACACCCTAGGAAAGGCGTATCTATGACCAACTATGACCCCAACCAGAATCCCGGGAACAATCAGGGCTATCCCAACAATGGCCAGCCCCCGCAGTACCAGGGCTATCCCAACAACGGCCAGCCCCCGCAGTACCAGGGCCCCAATTACAACCAGCCCGCCGGCTACGGCATGAACCCCATGGGGATGTCGACCGAGAAGAACAACCTCGGCGGCTGGGCGCTGGGACTTGGCATCGCTTCGGTGTGCTGCGGGCTGTTCACCGGTATTCCGGCGATCATCCTGGGCTATCTCGGCATGCAGGCCGCCAACGAGGGCCGCGCCACCAACAAGGGCATGGCGATCGCGGGCATTGTCCTGGGCGGGCTGTCCATTGTGTGGACGATCATCAACCTTTCCACGGGCATGGTCACCGGCGTGCTCAACAACTGACCCGGTGCACCTGTGACCTGTACCCGTATTCCTGCTGGAGCCGCTTGTGACTCCGACAAGCGCCGCCGCGCCCTGATGGGCGCGGCGGCCGCCGTATCCTGCCTGCCCGGCGCGCTGATCATCGGCTCCAGGCTCCTGGGGCGGGACGGAGTGGACCTGTGCATCATGCACCGCATGACCGGCTACTGGTGTCCGCTGTGCGGAGGCACCCGTGCCACCCGCGCGCTCATGCACGGTGACTTGACTTCGGCGTGCGGCTACAACCCCTTCGCCCTGATGGTGCTGGCCCTGGGGGCCGCGGTGCTGGCGCGCTGGCTCATCAGCCGTCGTCGTGGTGCTCCCCGCCCCCTGCTGACCGCGCGGGAGGCCGTGGTCGTCTTCGCAGTGGCCGGCCTCTTCGCGGTGGCGCGCAACCTGCCGGGCATGTGGGCATACCTGAATCCTCTCCTGGGCCCGGCCGGATAAGCGGGGGCGTCTGGAGAATGCCCAGACCGTGCGAGAATTGACCGGTGACTGCCTCACCCGCGCCCCTGCCTGCCGAACTCGCCGCCCGACTCAAGCGGGACGCCAACGGCCTGGTGGCCGCCGTGGTCCAGCAGTACGACACCCGCGAGGTGCTCATGGTCGGCTGGATGAACGACGAGGCCCTGCGCCGCACCCTCACCGAGGGGCGCGTGACCTACTGGTCGCGCTCCCGGCAGGAGTTCTGGCGCAAGGGCGACACCTCCGGTCACTACCAGTACGTCAAGGCCGTGTCCCTGGACTGCGATGGCGACGCGCTGCTGGTCGAGGTGGACCAGGTCGGCGCCGCCTGCCACACCGGGACGCGCACCTGCTTCGAGGCCGGAGGAGACCTGGGCGCGGCGGTGGGAGAGCGTCCCTCCTGCCGGACCGATTTGCCTGAGCGGCCCTCCGCCGGGAACCATGAGGCGCGTAGGGGGTGATCGTCGGGTGAACGGCTTCGAAGAGCTTGCCGCCACGGCGCGCGCCTGCGTGGCGGCGCGTGAACGACGCGTCCCGCTCGAAGCGCTCAAGGAGGCCGTGCGTGCGGCCCCGGCGTGCCGTGATGCGGTCGCCGCCCTGCGTGGCGAGGGGCGGGCGGTGTCGGTGATCGCCGAGGTCAAACGCGCCACCGCCACCTTCGCGGACCTGTCCGGCATCGGGGACGTGGCCATCCTGGCGGGTTTCTACGCCGCCGGTGGGGCCGCCTGCGTCTCCGTGGTCACCGAGCCCGTGCGCTCCCACGGGCGCCTGGCCGATCTTGATGCCGTGCGCGCCGCTGTCGATGTGCCGGTGCTCGTCAACGACGTCGTGGTCACCCCCTACCAGGTGCACGAGGCCCGCGCCCACGGCGCCGACCTGCTCATGCTGGACGCCCGCCTGGAGCCCCTGATCCTGGAGTCGCTGATCGAACGCACCCACTCCCTGGGCATGGCGGCGGTGGTCGAGGCACACTCGCGGGCGGAGGCCTTGGCGGCTGCGCGTGCCGGTGCCCGCTTCGTCGCCGTCGACGCCCGTGATCCGCAGACCCGGCAGGTAGACCGCTCCCGCTTCGAGCGGGTCGCCGAGGTACTGCCCGCCTCCATCACCCGCATCGCCGCCGGCGGGGTGCGCGGCCCCCACGACGTCATGAGCTACGCGCGCGCCGGCGCCAACGTCGTGCTCGTCGGCGAGGCCGTCATCCGCTCCGCCGATCCCCAGCAGTTCGTCGCCGAACTGGTCGCCGCCGGCAGCCATCCGGCGCTCCTTCCCGCAACCCACCGAGAGGCGCCGTAAGTGCCCGTTACCCCGCTCGCCCCGGCCGCCGTACTGGCGGCCTCCATCCCCAGCCCCGCCCGCGGGGTGTGGCACCTGGGACCGTTCCCGCTGCGCGCCTATGCCCTGTGCATACTCGCCGGGGTGTTCGTCGCCGTCTGGTGGACCGACCGCCGCTACCGCGCCGCCGGCGGGGAAGCGGACCAGGTCCTCGACGTCGCCCTGATGGCGGTGCCCGCAGGCATTGTCGGCGCCCGGCTGTACCACGTGGTCACCTCGCCGGACGCCTACTTCGGCGCGCACGGCAACCCTGCGCTCATCCCGCAGATCTGGCGCGGTGGGCTGGGAGTGTGGGGCGGCATCTTCTTCGGCGCCCTGGCCGCGGCCTGGCTGCTGCGCCGCCGACGGCTGCGCTGGGCGCCGTTCGCCGACGCCGTCGCCCCGGCGCTGCTGGTGGCGCAGGCCATCGGCCGACTGGGCAACTGGTTCAACCAGGAGCTGTTCGGCTCCCCGACGACGCTGCCGTGGGGGCTGCGGATCGACGACGCGCACCTGCCGGCCGGTTACGCATCCGGCACCCTGTTCCACCCCACCTTCCTGTACGAGGCGCTGTGGAACCTGGCCGGCGCCGCCTTCCTGATCTGGCTGGAGCGGCGGCTGCGTCGGCGCGACGGGGCCGTGGGCGGGCGGCTGCTGTGGGCATACCTGATGGTGTATACGGCCGGGCGCGTGTGGATCGAGTGCCTGCGCATCGACGACGCCCAGCTGATCGCCGGGCTGCGGCTGAACGTGTGGACCTCGATCCTCATCTTCCTGGTCGGGCTGGTGTGCTTCGTCGTCGTCTCGCGCCGTCCGCTGCACGATGAGATCACCTGCGAGCAGCGGTGATCACGGTCCCAACCCGGAGGTGAGTGCGTCGGTTGCTCGTGCTCGGGCCGGGAGTCATTTAGGCTTGCCCCATGCGCAGAGCGAAGATCGTATGCACCCTTGGGCCCGCCACCGACTCTCCTGAGCAGGTGCAGGCGCTCGTGGACGCCGGCATGAACGTGTGCCGCATCAACCGTTCCCACGGCCGCGCCGAGGACCAGGAGGAGGTCATCGCCCGCGTGCGCGCCGCCGCCGAGGCCTCGGGCCGCGCCGTCGCCATCCTCGTGGACCTGCAGGGGCCGAAGATCCGCCTGGGCAACTTCGTCGACGACCAGAAGGTCATGCTCAATAAGGGCGACGAGTTCACCATCACCACCGACGACGTCCTGGGCACGGTCAAGCGCGTATCCACCACCTTCAAGGGGCTGCCCGGTGACTGCCGCCCCGGGGACCGCCTGCTGATCGACGACGGCAATGTGGCCGTCCGCGTCACCGCCGTCACCGACACCGACGTCGTCACCCGCGTGGAGGTGCCCGGCTACGTCTCCAACCACAAGGGCATCAACCTGCCGGGCGTGGCCGTGTCCGTCCCCGCCCTGAGCGAGAAGGACCGCGAGGACCTGCGCTGGGCCCTGAAGATCGGTGCCGACCTGATCGCCCTGTCCTTCGTCCGCAACGCCGAAGACATCAAGGACGTCCACGAGATCATGGACGAGGTCGGTGTGCGCATCCCGGTGATCGCGAAGATCGAGAAGCCGCAGGCCGTGGAGAACCTGCTGGACATCGTCTCCGCCTTCGACGGTATCATGGTTGCCCGCGGAGACCTCGGCGTGGAGATGCCCCTGGAGGCGGTGCCACTGGTGCAGAAGCGCGCCATCGAGCTCGCCCGTCGCCAGGCCAAGCCGGTGATCGTTGCCACCCAGGTGCTGGAGTCGATGATCCAGAACCCGCGCCCCACCCGGGCGGAGGCCTCCGACTGCGCGAACGCGATCCTGGACGGCGCCGACGCCGTCATGCTCTCCGGGGAGACCTCGGTGGGCGCCTACCCGATCGAGGCCGTGCGCACCATGGCCAACATCATCGAGAACGTGGAGGAGAACGGCGGCGAGCGCATCGCCCCGCTGGGCTCCTACCCGCAGACCCGGGGCGGCGCCATCACCCGCGCGGCCGCCGAGATGGGTGAGCAGCTGGACGCCACCTACCTGGTCACCTTCACCCAGTCCGGTGACACGGCGCGCCGCCTGTCCCGCCTGCGCTCAACCATCCCGCTGCTCGCCTTCACCCCGCTGCGCTCCACCCGCAACCAGCTGTCCGTCTCCTGGGGTGTACAGACCTACGAGGTCCCCGAGGTCAAGCACACCGACGACATGGTCGACCAGGTGGATGAGGTGCTGCAGGCCAAGCATCTGGCCCAGCCCGGCGACGAAGTGATCATCGTCGCCGGCATGCCCCCGGGCACGCCCGGCTCCACCAACTCCATCCGCGTGCACACCGTGGGCGAGCGCAGCGACTACCGGGTGTGACGAGTACTGTTGCAGCTGAGATCGCGTTACAGGCTGGCTGTTAGGGCACTGATCCTTCTCGACGTCAGCGTCGTCGGTTTTCTGCGCCCTGTGGTCCATCGCCGACAATGAGACGGTCAACCGTGCGGAAGTGCACGGATTCGACCCGCAGCAGCTACCGGCCAACCACAACTGGCTGTGGCTGTTCGCCAACGTCACGCTGGTGTGTCTGATCGTCCTCAACGTCATTCTGATCAGGGAATGGCGGCGGCAGCGCAGGCAGGAGCAGCTGGCCCGGTTCGGTCCTCACCCTGCGAACGGCAGGACCACTGCCCCGCACTGACCGTGTGGCCCGGTAACGCACAGTGCGCTACAGGGCCACACTTGTGTTGTGCGCACCGGCGGGCATCCGGCAAGAATGTGGTGAGCTGGCTCCTCCGGTTCGCAGGTGTAGCGGCGAGGTCAGACCTGAGTCCTTAACAGTTCAGTGGTGCTGCGGGTTTGAGGGTGTGATGGTTTCGGCACAGGGGGGTGGCGTGGGGGCGCTTGAGGACGTGGGTTAGGCCTCCAGGACGTGGGTTAGCCGTCGAGGACGCCCTGCCGGGAGGCGTTGTGGAGGGCCGGGCCACGTTGTCGCGGGCTAACCCACGTCCTCGAACCAACCCCGCCGGCCCACCCAAACCGGTTCTCTCTGGTTCGGGGGATGTGGTGGATGGTGTCGGCCACCTCCGACACCTCGCGGCCGAGGCCGACTGTGGCTGGGTACCGTGTTCGGTGGTACCACATCCGGTCCGGCGCCTCACGCTGGCCGACGCGGCCGGGCCGGCGAGACCGGGTCTGCACGCCAGACCCGGCCGAGCAAACCCGCCTTGTTCGTGGTTTCTCCTGGAAACAAGCGGAAGTTGCTTCCGGGTCCGAACCCGGAGGTATTGCTCCGGTGTGCAACGAGGGGCTCGTTGCACACGAGAGCAGTGTCACGACACCCGGGTCGCAGGTCGAGTCCGCACAATCACGCGGATACCGCCTCGGGGCCCACTCCAGGAGTGTGCAGACCCACCACGCGGGAGCCTGAACAACGCCACTCAGCACCCCCACCGACCACGCCAACCACCGACTCCAGCACCAGCGGCCACACCACCCTGGAGATCACAACGGCACCCGCACCACACCCTCAAACCGGAAGAGCCGGTTTTCGATGGGAGTAGACAGAATAGACGAATCGCCCGGAGCCGCTTTCGTTGCGGTTCCGGGCGAATCCGTACCTCCGGTGGGACTCGAACCCACAACCCTCCGATTTTGAGTCGGATGCCTCTGCCAATTGGGCTACGGAGGCGCGTTGGCTCACACGCGGGGCGGCGTGCGGGCCTCACGACGTCCGCAAGCATACTAGGATCGGGGCGTGAGCAACGAGTCCGCTACTTCCAAGTCCCGCAGAGTCCTTGTCGCCGAGGACGAGACTCTCATCCGCCTTGACATCGTCGAAACCCTGACCGATGCCGGCTACGAGGTCGTCGCCGAGGCCGCGAACGGCGAGGAGGCGATCCGTCTCGCTGACGAGCACGAGCCCGACCTGTGCGTCATGGACGTGAAGATGCCGGTGCTGGACGGCATCACCGCCGCCGAGCGCATTATCGACGCGCACGGCTGCGCCGTGGTCATGCTGACGGCCTTCTCCCAGACCGAACTGGTGGAGCGCGCCGGCGCCGCCGGGGCCATGGCCTACGTCGTCAAGCCCTTCACCCCGGCGGACCTGATCCCCGCCATTGAGATCGCCATGTCCCGGCACGAGGAGATCCGCTCCCTGGAGGCCGAGATCTCCGACCTGCAGGAGCGCTTCGAGACCCGCAAGCGGGTGGACCGCGCCAAGGGCCTGCTCATGGAGCGGATGGGCCTGAGCGAGCCCGAGGCCTTCCGCTGGCTGCAGAAGACCTCCATGAACCGTCGCCTGACCATGCGCGAGGTCGCCGACGCCGTCATCGAGCAGGTCGGCGGCGCCAAGAAGGAGTCCTGAAGGGAGTACTGGACTGTCCGCCGTCCGCGCGGGCAGGGCGCGGCTCCGGCTCAGGACCCGTCTACCTCCACGTACAGGCAGCGCAAGGTGCCGTGCGCAATGACGCGCCCATTCTCGTCGCTTACCTCCACCCGGTAGACGGCGGTGCGCCGCCCGCGGTGCAGCGGCGTGGCCACCGCGGTCACCCAGCCGCGCCGCGCCGGCCGCAGATGGCTGACCTGCAGGTCCGTGCCCACCGGGGCCGTGCCCGCGGGCGCCGCTTCCCGCGCCGCCACCGAGGCCGCCGTCTCCACCAGCGCCGCGTTGGCGCCCCCGTGCAGCACCCCGGTGACCTGCCGGGCGCCGTCCACCGGCATGCGCACCACCGTGTGCTCGGCCGAGCGCTCCTCCAACTCCATGCGCAGCGTGGACATGAGCGTGCCGGCCTCGGCGTCCGCCAGCCCGGAGGTCCCCAGGGCACTGGTCGCCGACACTGCGGAGCCGGACGGCCGCGGCACCGGGAAGGGACGCGCTGACTTGGCGGGGAAGGCTACGGGCACATCCGCGGAGGCGGATGCGTGATGCTGGTCTTTCATGCCCTTAGGCTGTCACGGTGAGCACCACCGAGACCAGCCCCGCCGCCCCGGACGCCGCCGGGCGGCTCCTCCTGATCGACGGGCACTCCATGGCCTTCCGCGCCTACTACGCCCTGCCGGTCGAGAACTTCACCACCACGACCGGGCAGTCCACCAATGCGGTCTACGGCTTCGTATCAATGTTCCTGTCCCTGCTCGAGCAGGAGCGGCCCACGCACGTCGCCGTCGCCTTCGACCTGCCCGGCGGCACCTTCCGCACCCAGGAGTACGCCGAGTACAAGAGCACCCGCGACGAGACCCCGCCGGCCTTCGCCGGCCAGGTGGAGCTGCTGCAGGACGTGCTGGAGGCCATGGGCGTGCCCACCGTGACCTCGCCCGGATACGAGGCCGACGACATCCTGGCCACCCTCGCCGCCCAGGGGCAGCGGGAGGGCATGGAGGTGCTGGTGTGCTCCGGGGACCGCGACTCCTTCCAGACGGTCACCGACCGGTGCACCGTCCTGTACCCGATCAAGGGCGTGTCCACGCTGCGCCGGATGACCCCGGCGGAGGTCGAGGAGCGCTACGGCGTGGCCCCGGAGCGCTACCCGCACCTGGCCGCGCTCGTCGGCGAGACCTCCGACAACCTGCCGGGCGTGCCCGGGGTGGGCCCCAAGACCGCCGCCAAGTGGATCCGCCTGTACGACGGGCTGGACGGCGTCATCGCCCACGCCGATGAGATAAAGGGCAAGGCCGGCCAGTCCCTGCGCGACCACCTCGACGACGTGCTGCGCAACCGCCGTCTCAACCATCTGCTCACCGATCTCGACCTGGGAATCGATCCCGCCGCCGACCTGAAGCTCACCGGGGCCGACCGCGAGGCGCTCGCCCGCATCATGGATGCGCTGGAGTTCCGCAACCTGCAGCACCGCTCCGAGCGGATCCTGCCCTTCGCAGACGCCGGAGGCGCCGGTACCGACACCGACTCGCCCGCCGCCCGCCTGGAGGCCGTCACCATTGCGGCGGTCGGCCACGACGTCGCCCCCGGAGACGTAGGGCAGTGGCTCGGCACCCACCTGCCGCCCCGCGAGCCCGTCACCCCGATCGGGCTGGACGTCGTCGGCGTCATGCGGCCCGGGCAGGGCGATGCGACCATGATCGCCCTCTCCGACGGCGCCGCCGCCCTCGTCGCCGACCTGTCCCTGCTCGACCCGGCCGACGAGGAGGCCCTGACCGCACTGCTGGCCGACGCCGACCGGCCCAAGGTCGTTGCCGATGCCAAGGGGTCCTGGCACGCCCTGCACGCCCGCGGCATCGACCTGGACGGCGTGGCGGCCGATCCCTCGCTCGCCGGCTACCTGTGCCGCCCCGAGCAGCGCTCCTACGACGTCGGCTCGCTGGCGCAGCGGTGGCTCGGCATCGATCTGGAGGCGCTGTCCGCACCGCAGGACGACCAGCCGCAGAGCGCCTTCGACCTCGAGTCCCTCGCCGACGACGCCCCCGCGGCCACCGCGCTCGCCGCCGCCCGCCGGGCGGCCGTGCTCCTGCCCCTGCAGCGGGCCCTGGAGGAGCAGATGCGTCAGCGCGGCGTCCTCGACCTGTACACCGACCTGGAGATGCCGGTGGCGGCGACCCTGACGGGGATGGAGGATGCCGGCATCGCCGTCGACGACGCCGTCCTGGCGGCGCGCCAGACCGAGCTCGACGCCCGGGTGACCCACGCCGCCGAGGGCGCCTTCGCGGCCGCCGGGCACGAGCTGAACCTGTCCAGTCCCAAGCAGCTGCAGACCGTGCTCTTCGACGAGCTGAAGATGCCCAAGACGCGGCGCACCAAGACCGGCTACACCACTGACGCCGACGCCCTGGCCTCCCTGTATGTCAAGACCAGTCACCCCTTCCTGGAGCACCTGCTCGAGCACCGCGATGCCATCAAGCTGCGGCAGACCGTGGAGGGGCTGCGCAAGGCGATCGCGCCCGACGGCCGCATCCACACCACTTTCCAGCAGACCATTGCCGCCACCGGCCGGCTGTCCTCCACCGACCCCAATCTGCAGAACATCCCCGCTCGCACCGAGGAGGGCATGCGCATCCGCGAGGCCTTTACCGTCGGCGACGGCTACGAGTGCCTGCTGACCGCCGACTACTCGCAGATCGAGATGCGCATCATGGCGCACCTGTCCGGCGACGAGGCCTTGATCGAGGCCTTCCGCTCCGGGGAGGACCTGCACCGCTATGTGGCGGCGATGGTCCACGGCATCGGGATCGACGAGGTGACCCCCCAGCAGCGCGGCCACGTCAAGGCCATGAGCTATGGGCTGGCCTACGGGCTGTCCACCTTCGGCCTGGCGCGCCAGCTGGGGGTGGACACCGCCGAGGCCGCCGGGCTGCGGGAGGCCTACTTCGCCCGCTTCGGTCGGGTGCACGACTACCTGGAGCACGTGGTCGAGCAGGCCCGCCGCGACGGGTGGACGCAGACCATGTTCGGCCGTCGGCGCTACCTGCCCGACCTGAACAGCGACAACCGGCAGCGGCGGGAGATGGCCGAGCGCGCCGCCCTGAACGCCCCCATCCAGGGCAGCGCGGCCGACATCGTCAAGCAGGCCATGGTCGACGTCGCCGAGAGCCTGACCGCGGCGGGCCTGCGCTCCCGCATGCTGCTGCAGATCCATGACGAGCTGCTGCTGGAGATCGCCCCGGGGGAGGCCGACGCCGTCGAGGAAATGGTGCGTGCCCGGATGGGCGGCGCGGCCGAGCTTTCCGTGCCCCTGGACGTATCCGTGGGCCGCGGCACCAACTGGCGCGCCGCCGCTCACTGAGCCGGTGGTGGCGTGTTCAGAGACACAGGGGTGAGATATTCCACGTGAATGTGGGCCGGGTTTGTGACACGCCCACAAGTCACGGATTGGGAACGTGCTGGTATGGTCTGACGCGCACGCCCCTGGGCGCCGTTCAAAGGCGGCCAGCCGTGGCGCGGCACTGGTCCGGGCCGGTCCGCGCGGCGGGGGACGTGTGGCATCTATTCACCCGACCCTTCTGTCCATATTCGGAGCAACTACTCAATGACCACAACCACGCCCAGCCCCGCCCCGGTCGCCGTCAACGACATCGGCTCGACCGAGGAGATCCTCGCCGCCGTCGACGAGACCATCAAGTACTTCGACGACGGCGACATCGTCGAGGGCACCGTTGTCAAGGTTGACCGCGACGAGGTCCTCCTCGACATCGGCTACAAGACCGAGGGCGTCATCCTCGCTCGTGAACTGTCGATCAAGCACGATGTCGACCCCGAGGAGATCGTCTCCGTCGGCGACGACATCGAGGCCCTGGTCCTCCAGAAGGAGGACAAGGAGGGTCGCCTGCTGCTGAGCAAGAAGCGCGCCCAGTACGAGCGCGCCTGGGGCACCATCGAACGCATCAAGGAGGAGGACGGCGTCGTCTCCGGCACCGTTATCGAGGTCGTCAAGGGCGGCCTCATCCTCGACGTCGGCCTGCGCGGCTTCCTGCCCGCCTCCCTGGTGGAGATGCGCCGCGTCCGCGACCTGCAGCCCTACGTCGGCCGCGAGCTCGAGGCCAAGATCATCGAGCTGGACAAGAACCGCAACAACGTGGTCCTGTCCCGCCGCGCCTGGCTGGAGCAGACCCAGTCCGAGGTCCGCACCAACTTCCTGCAGACCCTGCAGAAGGGCCAGGTCCGCACGGGCGTGGTCTCCTCCATCGTCAACTTCGGTGCCTTCGTGGACCTGGGTGGTGTGGACGGTCTGGTCCACGTCTCCGAGCTGTCCTGGAAGCACATCGACCACCCCTCCGAGGTCGTCGAGGTCGGCCAGGAGGTCACCGTCGAGGTGCTCGACGTCGACTTCGACCGCGAGCGGGTCTCGCTGTCGCTCAAGGCGACGCAGGAGGACCCGTGGCAGGCCTTCGCCCGCACGCACGCCATCGGGCAGGTCGTGCCCGGCAAGGTCACCAAGCTGGTCCCCTTCGGCGCGTTCGTGCGCGTGGAGGACGGCATCGAGGGCCTGGTGCACATCTCCGAGCTGGCCCAGCGTCACGTGGAGCTGCCCGAGCAGGTCGTCAAGGTCGGCGATGAGGTCTTCGTCAAGGTCATCGACATCGACCTGGACCGCCGCCGCATCTCCCTGTCGCTCAAGCAGGCCAACGACGGCGTGGACCCCAACTCCGAGGACTTCGACCCGTCGCTGTACGGCATGGCCGCCGAGTACGACGAGAACGGCAACTACAAGTACCCCGAGGGCTTCGACCCGGAGACCAACGAGTGGCTCGAGGGCTACGAGGCGCAGCGGGAGGCCTGGGAGGCCGAGTACGCGGCCGCGCAGGCCCGCTGGGAGGCTCACAAGGCCCAGGTCGCCCGCGCCCTGGAGGAGGACCAGGAGGAGGGCGAGGCCGCTCCGGCGGACGCCACCTCCTTCTCCTCGGCCCAGCCCGAGGCGACCGGCACTCTCGCCTCCGACGAGGCGCTCGCCGCACTGCGCGAGAAGCTGACCGGCAACTGAGACCGGCCGCGCAGGCGGCCGCTCGCATCGGCCGACGTGGCCGATGAACAAGCACGCTCGGGGCCCGTCCACCACCAGGTGGACGGGCCCCGATCACGCAAAGCCACCGACCATGGGAGTGATGATGACTACCTGGGACGAGTTCGCCGCCCTGATCCGGGATGCCGGTGACCCGCGCAGCCCGCGGGCGCAGCAGCGCATTTACGAGCTTGTGGTGGATACGCCTCCCGACGCCGAAGCGATGTCCGCTTCAGCCGTACCCGGCGCGGAGGCACTGGCCGCTGTCGACCGCACCTGGTTGGCCGGACTGGGGGAGGATCCCACCCGGATGCGGGACGAAATCGACGCTGCCATCGCGGCCTGCCGCACGCTGCGGCGACATGCCGGCCTATCCGCGCTACCGCTGCGCTACGCCGAGGTGGAGCTGTACGCCTACTACGGCCAGCGGGATGACGCCCTGGAGCACCTGCGCGTGGCTCGCCTGTTCTCCTTCGACACCGTGGATGTGGACGCCACCCTGGCCACCGCCCGCATACACGGCGACTATTCGGGCGTCATCCGCACCACCACGGCGGTCCCTACCCGTCCAGACGCGGATCCGGCGGCCACCGCCCTGGGACTGGCGGCCAGCCTGCTGCCCTACCTGGCGCAGCGGCGGCGGGTCGAGGCCGAGGACGCCCTGGCGGCGCTGGGGCAGGTGGACATACCCACGGCCCTGCGGCTGCGGCTGCTGGGCGACGAGCTGGAGTACCTGGGGCTGTCCGGCCAATGGGAGCGGGGCCTCGCCCGGCTGCGCCACACCGACGCCGTCACGGATGAGGCCAGCGCCTGGAGCCTGCTCAATGCGGCCGTCGGCGTGAGCCTGGTGCTCCGGGAGGCCAATCGGGCCGGATACGGCTCCAACGCCATCGGCTCCTCGCTGCGCTGGGACAATCCCTGGGCAGCCCCGCCCGCCGTCACCGGCTGGGACACGGTCGTCCACGCCTACGACGCCGTTACCGCCTTCGCCCGCGCCCTGGCGGCCCGCTTCGATGGGCGCAACGGCAACAACGCCATCTCCTACCGGACGGAGTCCCGCATGGCAGCCGAGGCGGCCGGCCTGGCCGCCCGCTCCTACGGCACCGTTACCGGACCCGCCGATGCGCGCGGAGCGACGAGTCGAAAGACCCTGCTGAAGAACGTCAATCAGTTGCTGGTGCTCGCTCGCGGCTACGGTCTGGAGGCGGTGCGCGAGCGGGCGCTGGTCACAGCGGAGACCATCAGCCGGTCGCTGAGCGAGGAAACCGACGATTCCCAGCTGGAGGCGATCGTCGATCTGCGTATCGCCTTCGCCCGCCTGTTGCTGGAACTGGGAGCCGACGAGCGCGCCGAGCGGGAGGCTCTGGATACCACCGAACTGTGCCTGTCGCAGGGGTGGGTGGAGCTGGCCTGCGCCAGCCTGGCCACCGCTGCCCGCGCCACCCACGTGCGCGGTGACCGGGCCGCCACCGCCACCCACTGCGAGCGGATGGGCGAGCTGATGGACACCTGGCCGATGGGGCGTGTCGGTGAGCGTATCGGGACCCTGGTGGAGGCGGTGGGACGTCCGGAGACGAGCTGCCTGGCCCTGGCGATTCTCGCTGAGCGGCTGGCGGCGGGGGCGGCGGAGGACCACTCCCGGGCGGCGGCGGCACGAGAGGCATGCAAACGCTGCCGCGAGCAGCTCGACTGCTCCAAGACGCCGCCGGAGGGCGTCCTCGCGCGCGTCCAGGCGGTCGAGGAGGCGATCGCCCCCTACGGCCGTGGCCGGGGTGGGCGCCACCGCGCCGATCCCGCACAGGCGCCCGAAACCGGCCAATAGTGCCCCGCCCGGACGTTAGGGTGTCCTGTAACACGCGACGAATTACGTATTCGCATCCTACGGCTAGGAGTACAAATGACCGCACCGCATCGCGCGCACGGCCGCAAACCGGGGGTCGCCCGGCGCACAGCTCTCGGCGCGGCACTGCTCGGTCTGGGCGGCTCGGGCGCAGCGTTGCTGGCGGGTTGCGTAGCAGACCAGAAGGCCGAGAAGCCGGTCCTGTACCTCTATCCCGTGACCGCAACGGATCTGACCGTCCGTCTCGACTACGACGGCCAGCTCACCCACCTTTACCCCGACGCGCCAACGAGCGACGGCCGGGTCGAGTGGGAGGTGACTGCGAGCCCCAACGGCGTACTTACCGACTCCTCTGGGCGCACCTACCCGTACCTGTTCTGGGAAGGGCACCCACGCCGGACCCTGACACAGGATGCCGGGACCGTGGTCGCGGCGGCTGAGGCCAACCAGTTCCTGGAGAGCCTGGCGGATGCCACGGGACTCAACGACTCGGAGGCAACGGATCTGATCACCTATTGGGCGCCCCGGCTTGCCGCTCGTGAACGGGCCCTGGTCACGGTGGCCACCGAGGGGTACGCGACCATGGCCCGCTACACGTTCAGCGATGCTGCTGGGCAGGAGATCATTCCGGATGTGGTCATCCGCCTGTTCCTGGTCATCGGTCCGGTTCCAAACGATCCTGTGTCCGAGCAGAAGCTGCCCGTGCCGCCACGGCGCACCGGCTTCACCGTGGTGGAATGGGGCGGGACCGAGCTCTAACCATGCGAGCGGGACAAGACGGGCATGATGTCGTCATGAGCATTGCCATGTCCAACGCCGCCTCCCGCAGCCCGCGACGCCCCCGACCCACCGGACGCGCCCTGTACGTGGGGCTGACCGGCGGTATCGGCGCCGGCAAGTCGGAGGTCGCGCGCCTGCTAGCCGCAAAGGGAGCCGTGGTCGTGTCCGCCGACGCCATCGCCCGGGAGGTGGTAGCACCCGGCACCGAGGGCCTGGCTGCCGTGGCGGCCGAGTTCGGGCAGCAGCTGCTGGATGCCGACGGCGCCCTGGACCGGGCCGCCCTGGGACGGATCGTCTTCACGGACCCGCTGCGCCGCGCCCGCTTGGAGGAGATCCTGCTGCCGCTCGTGGCCGCCGAGGCCTGGGCGCGCCTGGAGTCCGTGCCGGCCGGCCAGGTGGCCGTTTACGACGTGCCCCTGCTGGTGGAGGGGCAGATGGAGGGCATGTTCGACGTCGTCGTCGTGGTCGAGGCGGACCCGGAGACCCGGCTGGACCGCCTGGAGCGCCGCGGTCTGGGGCGTGAGCAGGCATTGGCGCGCATCGCCGCGCAGGCTTCCGATGCCGAGCGGCGCGCCGTCGCCGACGTGGTGCTGCCCAACTCCGGCACCCGGGAAGAGCTGGCGCGGGCCGTAGAGGAGCTCTGGCAGCGGCTCTCCACCGCGTAGGCCGGGAAGTGCTCCCCATAGGGATACCCGCGCGGGCGCAATAGCCTCATTGCCAGCCCCCGACCGGGCCGTCCGGTAATGGACCAAGGAAGGAATCCCGCCATGCGCGCTCCGCTTCTGACCCGACGAGCAGCCCTCGCGCTGACCTCAACGACCCTTATCGGCGGCCTGGCGGCCTGCGCCACCGCCGACCAGGACGATCGTGAAGACGATCGCGGTCACCGTGACCGGCAGACGGAACTGCCTGCGGACGAAAAGCCCGTGCTCTACCTATACCCGCCCCAAGAGGCCACCGTGGACGTGGAGCTGGCCTACGCCGGCGAACTGACCTTCACCTATCCCGAGCCGGCAGCCACATCCACGGGCGTGAGCTGGCAGGTCACCGCCAGCCCCGACGGGACCCTCACCGACGCCCAGGCGCGCAGCTACCCCTACTTGTTCTGGGAGGGCGTCAACCCCGCACCCATGACACAGACCGAGGGCTTCGTGGTCCGGGCGCACGAGGCCACCGCCTTCCTGGAGGACAAGCTCGCCCTGCTGGGGCTTACCGAGCGTGAGGCCGCCGAGCTCATCACCTTCTGGGGCCCGAGGATTCAGACCACCGACGAGGCTCTCATCACCTTCGCCGCCGAGCAGCACGCGGCTATCGCCGCCTACAGCTTCACGACCGACGGCGAGCCCCTCACCCCTGAGGTCTTCATCCGCGTCTACCTGGTGATCGGTGACGTCCCCGCCGATCCGGTGCCCGAGCAGGAATTGATCTCCGGCCCGGTCCGCCGCGGCTTCACCGCCGTGGAGTGGGGCGGCTGCGACCAGCGCACGACGCCCGCCTGAGGTGTGCTTCGAACACGTCGTAGGTACGACGTAGCCTGGTCCCATGCGTCCTGTCACCGACCTGCGTCGCGCCGAGAAGCCCTTCGAGGTCATCAGCCCCTACACCCCCTCGGGCGACCAGCCCGCCGCCATCGCCGAGCTGACCGAGCGCCTGAACGCGGGGGAGAAGGACATCGTGCTGCTGGGGGCCACCGGCACCGGCAAGTCGGCCACCACCGCCTGGCTGGTGGAGCAGGTGCAGCGCCCCACCCTCATCCTGGAGCCCAACAAGACCCTGGCCGCCCAGATGGCCGCCGAGTTCCGTGAGCTCCTGCCGAACAACGCGGTGGAGTACTTCGTCTCCTACTACGACTACTACCAGCCGGAGGCCTACGTCCCCCAGACGGACACCTTCATCGAGAAGGACTCCTCCATCAACGACGAGGTCGAGCGGCTGCGTCACTCCGCCACCAACTCGCTGCTCACCCGGCGCGACGTGGTGGTGGTCTCCTCCGTCTCCTGCATCTACGGCCTGGGCACCCCCCAGGAGTACGTCGACCGCATGACCCCGCTGCACGTGGGGGAGCAGATCGACCGCGACGAACTGCTGCGCCGCTTCGTCACCATGCAGTACACCCGCAACGACGTCGACTTCACCCGCGGCACCTTCCGCGTGCGCGGCGACACGGTCGAGATCATCCCCATGTACGAGGAACTGGCCATCCGGGTGGAGTTCTTCGGCGACGAGATCGACGCCCTGGCGACGCTGCACCCGGTCACCGGCGACGTCATCGACCGGGTGGACGAGGTCTACGTGTTCCCCGCCTCCCACTACGTGGCCGGGCCCGAGCGCATGGAGCGCGCCATCGCCGGCATTGAGGAGGAGCTGGCCGAGCGCCTGGCCGTCCTGGAGCGCGACGGCAAGCTGCTGGAGGCGCAGCGGCTGCGCATGCGCACCACCTACGACTTGGAGATGCTCCGTCAGATCGGCACCTGCGCGGGCGTGGAGAACTACTCGATGCACATTGACGGCCGCTCCCCGGGCACGCCGCCCAACACGCTGCTGGACTACTTCCCAGAGGACTTCCTGCTGGTGATCGACGAGTCCCACGTGACCGTCCCTCAGATCGGCGCCATGCACGAGGGCGACGCCTCCCGCAAGCGCACCCTGGTGGAGCACGGCTTCAGGCTGCCCTCCGCGCTGGACAACCGGCCGCTGACTTTCGCCGAGTTCGAGGACCGGGTGGGGCAGACCGTCTACCTGTCCGCCACCCCCGGCGAGTACGAGACCAGACGCTCCGACGGCGTTGTCGAGCAGATCATCCGTCCCACCGGGCTGGTGGACCCCAAGATCGTGGTCAAGCCCACCGAGGGCCAGATCGACGACCTGCTCGAGGAGGTCCGCCGCCGGGTGGACAAGCACGAGCGGGTCCTGGTCACCACCCTGACCAAGCGCATGGCCGAGGACCTGACCACGTATCTGGCCGACAGGGGCGTACGGGTGGAGTACCTGCACTCCGACGTAGACACGCTGCGCCGCGTGGAGATCCTTCGCTCGCTGCGGCTGGGCGAGTTCGACGTGCTGGTGGGCATCAACCTGCTGCGCGAGGGCCTGGACCTGCCGGAGGTGTCGCTGGTGGCCATCCTCGACGCCGACAAGGAGGGCTTCCTGCGCTCAGCCACCTCACTCATCCAGACGATCGGGCGGGCGGCCCGCAACGTCTCCGGCGAGGTGCACATGTACGCCGACCAGGTCACCCCCGCCATGGCGGCGGCCATCGAGGAGACCGAACGGCGCCGCACCAAGCAGCTGGCCTACAACGCCGAGCACGGCATCGACCCGCAGCCGCTGCGGAAGAAGATCGCCGACGTCACCGACATGCTCGCCCGTGAGGACGTCGACACCGCCGAGCTGCTGGCCGGCGGCTACCGCGGGCACGAGGAGAAGCAGGTCGTCTCCCGCCGCAAGCGGGCCGCCGAGGCCACCGTGCGCGAGAAGCTGGCCGGGGCCGCGCAGAGCGACCTGGCCGGGCTGATCGAGGAGCTGACCGCGCAGATGCACGCGGCCGCCGAGGACCTGCACTTCGAGCTGGCCGCCCGGCTGCGCGACGAGATTCAGGACCTGAAGAAGGAGCTGCGGGACATGCGGGCCACCGCCTGAGGCGGCCGCGCCGGGCCGTGTCGGGACCACCCCCGCGCGGCGGCGTCGGCAAGAACACACCGCTTCGGGGCGCCGTGGGGTAGCGGGGCCGCCTGCTGCGGGCGCTAGACTCGGCGTACAAGCCCATACGGAGGGGAGTACTCCCAGCAACGGCGACGTCGTCATCACGGCGGACCGGAACGGCACCGCACCGCGGCAGCCCCGGCCCCCGGCGTCGCAGGCCAGATGATGAGCGCGATCCGCGCCCTGGCGGGAGGAGACCTCCGGTACCAGACCGTACCGGAGGTACATGTAGTGGATGTCCACGCCCTCGGCTGGCTCGCCCTGGCCGCCATCATCATCACGATGATCACGATCGACATCGTCGGTCACGTGCGCACCCCCCACGAGCCCACCCTCAAAGAGGCCGCCCAGTGGTCCATCGGCTACATCGCCATGGCCGTGGTATTCGGCGGTATCGTCTGGGCCGTCTGGGGAAGCACCTACGGCCAGGAGTACTTCGCCGGGTACATCACCGAGAAGGCGCTGAGCATCGACAACCTCTTCGTCTTCGTCATCATGATCGCCGCCTTCCGGGTGCCCCGGAAGTACCAGCAGGAGGTGCTGCTGGCCGGCATCATCATCTCCCTGGTGCTGCGCTTCGCCTTCATCATGGCCGGCGCCGCCCTGATCGCGAACTTCTCCTGGGTGTTCTACCTGTTCGGCGCCTGGCTGCTGTGGACCGCCCTCTCCCAGGCCCTTGAAGGCGTGGAGGAGCCCGACGCGCACGAGGACGAGGAGTACCATCCCACCGGCCTTGTGCGCCTGGTGGCGAAGGTGGTGCCCATGACTGACGGCTTCGTCGGCGGCAAGCTCATTCACCGGCACGCCGGTCGCACCATGATCACCCCGATGCTGCTGTGCGTGATCGCCATCGGCACCGCGGACGTCATGTTCGCCGTCGACTCGATCCCGGCGATCTACTCCCTGACCAGCGAGCCCTACCTGGTCTTCGCCGCCAACGCCTTCTCCCTGCTGGGCCTGCGCCAGCTGTACTTCCTCATCGACGGGCTGCTGGACCGGCTCATCTTCCTGCACTACGGGCTGGCCGCCATCCTGGCGTTCATTGGCCTCAAACTGGTCAACCACGCGCTGCACACCAACGAGCTGCCGTTCATCAACGGCGGTGAGCCCTGGGAGGTCATCCCCGAGCCGGACATCGGCTTCTCGCTCGGCTTCATCGTGGTGGTCATCCTGATCACCGTGGCCGCCTCCATGCTTGTGTCCCGGCGGCGCTCGCGCCGGGAGGGGCGCGCGGCCGCGGGAAAGGCCCCCGAGGTCGGTACGCATCAGGAGACCGCGGTGACGGCGCAGTCCGGTGCCTGAGCCGCGGACACGCTGGGAGTCTCCCAGGAAGTTCCGCGTCGGGTAGGACATGCTGAGCCAGTGACCAGAACACCCACCACGACCGCGCCCGCTGAGACTCTGGATACGTCCGGGCTGACGGCGGGCGAGGTAGCCGAGCGCGTGCGCGCCGGAAAGACCAACGCCTACCGGGACACCACCTCCCGCTCGGCCGCCGCGATCCTGCGCGCCAACGTCTTCACGGTCTTCAACGCCATCCTGGGCGCCGCCCTGGTGCTGATCCTGCTGTTCGGCTCCTGGAAGGACGCCCTGTTCGGCTTCGTGCTGCTGCTGAACACGGCCACCGGCACCATTGCGGAGGTACGCGCCAAGCGGGCCCTGGACCGCCTGTCCGTGCTGGACGCGCCGCGCGCCCACGTGCTGCGCGACGGTGTCGAGCAGGACGTGGACGTGGCCGCGGTGGTGCTCGACGACGTGCTGCGGCTGCGCGGCGGCGAGCAGGTACCCGCCGACGCCGTGGTGCTGACCAGCGACAACCTGGAGGTGGACGAGTCCATCCTCACCGGCGAGTCCGACCCGGTGCGCCCCGACACCGACGACCGGGTCATGTCCGGCACCACCGTCACCGCCGGCACCGCCCTGGTACGCGCCACCGCGGTCGGCGCCGACGCCTACGCCCGCCGGCTGGCCCGGGAGGCCCGCCGCTACTCGGTGGTCACCTCCGAGCTGCAGGAGGGCACCAACCGGGTGCTGCGCTGGATCTCCTGGGTGATCGTGCCTGTGGCGCTGCTCCTGGTGTGGTCGCAGCTGCGGCAGAACGGCGGCGTGGCGCAGGCTCTGACCTCCGGGCAGTGGCGCGTCGCGCTGGTCGCCGGAATCGCCGGCGTGATCGGCATGGTGCCGCAGGGCCTGGTGCTGCTCACCTCCGTCAACTTCGCCACCGCCTCCCTGGCGCTGGCCCGCCGCAACGTGCTGGTGCAGGAGCTGCCAGCCGTGGAGGTGCTGGCCCGCGTGGACACCCTGTGCCTGGACAAGACCGGCACCATCACCACCGGCGCCATCCGCCTGGAGGAGGTCACCGCCCCCGACGGCGCCGCCCCGGTGCGGGAGGTGCTGGAGGCACTGGCCGCACTCAGCGACGGCGAGGACCCCAACGCCACCGCCGTCGCCATCGCCCGCGGACTGGCGGATCAGCGGTACCTGGGGGAGCAGGCCGCCGCGGCCGGGGCCCGCGCGGTTCAGGCCGCCGTGCCCTTCTCCTCCCGCCGCAAGTGGTCGGCCGTCCGCTACGACGACGTCACCTGGGTGCTGGGCGCCCCCGAGATCGTCCTGGCCAGGACTCCCGGAGCCGAGGCCGCGCTGGCGCGGGTACGCGAGCGCGCCGTCGACGGCGCCCGGGTGGTGGCGCTGGCGCGCTCAGGCGAGTCCTGCGGCACCGGCGCCGACGACCACTTGCTGCCCGGCGGCCTGGAGCCCGCGGCGCTGGTGGTGCTGGCCGAGGAGATTCGCCCCGACGCCCCCCAGACCCTGGACTACTTCCGGCAGCAGGGAGTGGAGGTCAAGGTGATCTCTGGGGACAACCCGGACACGGTGGCCGCCGTCGCCCGCCGGGCGGGCGTGACCGGCCCGGACGGCGGGGAGCCGGTCGCCGTCGACGCCCGCACCCTGCCGCAGGAGGCGGACCCGGAGGGGCCGGAGGCCGCCCGTCTGGCCGACGCCCTGGAGGGCGCGAGCGTGCTGGGGCGGGTGACTCCCGAGCAGAAGCGCGCCTTCGTGCGGGCGCTGCGCAGCCGGGGCCGGGTGGTGGCCATGACCGGCGACGGCGTCAACGACGCCCTGGCTCTGAAGGACGCCGACCTGGGCATCGCCATGGGCAACGGCGCGCCCGCTACCAAGGCGGTGGCCCGCCTGGTGCTGCTCAAGGGGGAGTTCTCCGCCCTGCCGGGCGTGGTGGCGCAGGGACGGCGGGTCATGGCCAACACCGAGCGGATCGCCTCCCTGTTCCTGGCCAAGACCGTCTATGCCTCGCTGATAGCCGTGGTCGTGTCCCTGACCGCCATCGCCTACCCGTTCCTGCCGCGGCAGCTGACGATCGTGTCCTCGCTGACGATCGGTATCCCGGCCTTCATCCTCGCACTGGCGCCCAATAGCCGCCGCTACCGGGCCGGCTTCCTGGGGCGGGTGCTGACCCTGGCGGTGCCCGCCGGGCTGGTGGCCGGCTGCGCCACCCTGGCGGTCCGTACCTGGCTGGTGGCCGTGGGGGTTTCGAGCGAGCAGGTGACCACCGGCGCCACGCTGGTGCTGGTGTGCTCCGGGCTGTGGCTGCTGACGCTGACGGCCCGGCCGCTGCTGGGGTGGCGGCTCGGCCTGGTGGCGGCGATGGCGGGCATCGCGGTGCTGGGCGTGTTCGTGCCCGTGGTGCGCGCCTTCTTCCTGCTGGCGTGGCCGACGGCGACCACCTGGTGGATCATCCTGGCTGTCTCCGCCGCCGCCGTGGCCGGCATCGAGGCGGTCTACCTGCTGCGCCCGCGCCTGGTGGCGTACCTGCACGCCCGGGGCCTGGTGAACTGAGCCGGGCGCGGGCGGTGGGCGCCGGCTCCGGCCCTCAGGACAGGACGCCGATCACCGGGTTCCACTCGTGGGGGATGCGCTCGGCGATGAAGCCCTCCCGGTTGAAGGGGTCCTCCTCCAGCAGGGCCAGGGCGCCGGCGGCGTCGTCGGCGCGCACCACGATGAGCGCGTCGTGCGTGCCCACGTAGGGGCCGGCGGCCAGCAGTCGGTCCTGCTCGGCCAGCGCGGCGTTGAAGGCGCGGTGGGTGGGGCGGAGGGCGGCCATGGCCTCGTCCTGGTCGGTGACGTAGTGGTACTCGACGGCGAAGATCTTGCTCATGCCGCCAGCCTAGCCACCAAGCGTCCCGGACGTCGGCCTTCGGGATTCGCGTCCTTGATTGGCTACGCTCGGTGCCGTACAGAGTCGTATTCCCGAGTGGACCATCGAGGCGCCGCAGTCCCCAGTTCCCCGCGAGGTCGTGAATGTGGGGGCCTGCCGCTCGGGTGGCCCACCGACAGGAGCTGGCCGCTGTGCGCCGAGTGCGGTCTGCCGATGTCCTTCCTCCTCCAGGCGGGGGAGTCCGCGCAGCTGCCTCACCTGTCGGCGGATCAGGCGATGTTCGTGTTCAAGTGCGAGCGGTACAGCATCTGCTCCTTCTGGGAGCCGGACACGGGCTGCAACTGTGTCGCGCTGGTCGACTTCGGCGATCTGAGTGACACAGCGGCTCCTGCGCCAGCGGGCACTCCGGTGCTGCTCGAGCTGTGGGCACGGCGGTGGCGCGTGCATGACGACGGCGTGGATGCGTCCCTCGAACCCGCCTTCTTCGATGCCCGGCATAACGCGATGCCCGAGGACAGCGCATACCCGCACGACTTCAATTTCGCGCTCCAGACCAAGGTCGGCGGCCTTCCCTACTGGACGGCGAATGGGCCCGCGGTGCTGCTGCACCCCGATATGGCTCTCACCGATGGCGGGAACTGGCACCTGGTGCTCCAGCTCGACACCGCGCTGGAGGTGGTAGACCCCATCGACGCGGTGCAGGCCTACGCCGACTCACACCCCATAGGCCCCGCGCGCGAGGGCGCCGCGGAGGTCTATCCGGAGGACGGAAGTGTTGGGATCGCGAATTTCTGCCTGGACGGAATCGGCTATGTGCTCGTCGACAGCTCTTCGCACTCACGACAACCGGTGTTCCTGATCAACCGTTGACAGGGGCGGCTCATCATGGCTGTTGCTAGTGCCGTACGCGCACTCCACGACCCTGGGGTACAGATCACGACCACCCCGGGGTCGTGGAACGTACCCCGAGGTCGTGTTTTGCATTCCTGTGTGCTCAAGGAGGCGCCGAAGGACCGCATCAGGGGCGCCAGCGGCGGGTGGCACGTCCGGTGGCACGCGCCGCGCTGATGCTGGCAACGGCAGCTACCAGCATCGTAATCGCCAAGCAGACGGCCGCGTAGGCCGGACTGGGACGCCACAGGACACTGTCATTGTTCGTGGCAACTCTCGCCTGGCCTAGGGGCAGAATCAGGTAGAGGACCGTCGCGGTCACGCCGGACACGAGCACGATCACGCCGGTGCGCCAGCGGGCCGTCGAGGCCGCGCATGACACCGAACCGGACAGGGCCCCCACAGACGCCAGGTTGCGGGCGGCGCGCGCGGAGTCATGCGCCAGTGCCAGCCCGAGCACGATCGCCAGTACCGACAGCCCCACGGCGCCCAGGGTCACGGTCCAGCGGGAGCGGATGTACTGCACCTGACCGGCGGTAATCCACTCCTGCGGCTGGCAAAACACCTGCACACCAGGGGCATTGGCGTGCAGCATCCGCTCGATCCTGCGCATATCTAGGTCCGCGCCGTTCACCGACATGAGGTAAACGCCGCTGCCGGTCTCGTAACCGCGCATGATTTGGCCGGGGGCGGCCGTCGGAGTGATCTCAATGTCGGTTGCACCGGCGAGTTCGTACACCTGCCCGAGGACGGGAACGTTCGTCAACAGTTCGGTGGCCGAGACCTGCTGCTGGGCGCATTCCAGACCCCAGGAGGACAGCAGCTCGCAGCTGGCTTCGATATGGGGCATCGGCTCTGTGTCGGCCGCGTCCGCCTCGTCGAAGTCGGTTCCGGCCGAGAATGCATCGACACCATCGGGCAGGAGCGCAACCAGATCCTCGGGAGCAGCGGCCGCATCCAGATGGTCAAGGACGGCGACTTTCTCACCCCACCTGTCCAGTGTCTCTACCGACTCGAAGTACTGCGGGGACATGGAACTTGCCCACAGCTGGATCTGGCCTCCGGCCAGCAGTGCCAGCGTCATCGCCAGTGCCAGATGGCTACTGGCCTTGGACAAGGACACCAACTGGCGGCCCGCGATCAGGCGCCCGGCGTGACCGCGACGGTAGCCCCAGCGGGCCAGCATTCGACCGCACCAGGCGGACAGCGCCGTCACCACGCCGGGCAGCGCCAACACGGTGACCAACACGCCGATCGCATATGCGAACTGCTTGAGTATGGAGGATGGATTCCACAACGGGAACCAAACTGCCAGAAGCAAGCCGCAGATGAGCAGCAGCGACGGGCTGGCTTTTTTCCAGCGACGGTGACGCCGCCGGGGCGCTGTTGCCTGGCGGCCGTGCCCGCGGCCGAGCAACACAATGGTGACGGCGAGCACCGCGCCGATCAGCAGTGCGGCAACAATGGGGGCGGCCAACCGCCGCGTATCCGCGGCCGGGAACCAGGCGTCCACCCAGGGCACGCGCACATCCATGCACATGGCAACGCCGGTGAGCGCCCCCGCGAGCACAAAGCCGCCTAGCATTCCCGGCCAGGTCTCCGCCAGGTCGATAACCGCCAGGTCACGGCGGCGCAGGCCGGAGGTCACCAGGGCAGTGATACGCCGCCGGTTCTCCTCCCCGCGCAGCGAGGAGGCGGAGGCGGTTGCGCCGAGGCCGGGCAGGAGCAGCACCCCGGCCACCAGCAGCAGGACCTCCGCCACGGGCGAGGCGTTCAGCGAGCCTGAGCCTGCGTAGGCGCCACCCTCAATCGTGGCGCCGAAGCCGCAGATCGGCTCCATCGCATCCGCGTTGAGTGCCTGTTCGGTCGGGCGCAGGTACACGCGCCTCTCCTGCGGCACTTCCAAGCCGTCCAGGCCGATCTGAGCTGAGACGGGGCCGAACAGCCCCTCCAACTCGCCGGTCAGGTCCCGGGCGAGGGCGGGGGAGACCACGGCCTCGCCGGGCTTCGGCCACTCTGCAACGCCGGGAGGCAGCGGGGCGTCGTGGCTCAGCGGGGAGATGACGATGACGGTGGCCGGGCGGTTGTTCACCTGGGTGAACCCGCCGAAGCGGTACAGGACGGTGGCCTCCTGCGCGTCGCACAGCTGCGGGGCAATGGACTCGGCGCGTTCCCGGTGCAGGGCATCCCCGAACCAGGTCAGTGCGAGGCCGGCCAGGCTCAGGCACAGCAGACAGGTCCCCAGGAACAACGCCACGGTCTGAGTACGTGCGAGCAGCCGGGACTCCGAGTGCCGCAGGCTGGTGCCGATGCGCAGCAGACCGGACAGCAGACGGCGGTTCATCGGCCCGCCGCCTGCCCGGACTGGTGAACCGTCGCGGTCAGTTTCCCGTCGGCCAGCGCCATGACATGATCTGCGCGCTGTGCAACCACGGGGTCGTGGGTGACCAGCAGGATGGCGCAGCCCAGCTGCTGCGGTAGGGAGACCAGCGTGTCCATGACGCGGTCCCGGTTGGCGGGGTCCAGCGAGCCGGTGGGCTCGTCAGCGATGAGCAATTGTGGGGAGTTGATGAGTGCGCGGGCGATGGCGATGCGCTGGCGCTCACCGCCGGAGAAGGAGGAGGTGGCCCGCTCCTGCACGGTAAGTCCCAGTTCGGCGAGGATCGCGTGGGCGCGCTCCTCGGCGTCGGTGGCGGGCACGCCCGCCACCAGCGCTGGCACGATGATGTTCTCCACGGGGGTCAGCTCATCGATGAGGTAGCCGTCCTGGAAGACCATGCCGATGTGCTCGCGGCGGATGCGGGCGGTGCTGGCGCTGTTGCCGGCCTGCATGGCCTCGCCGCAGATGGTGATGGAGCCGGCGTCGGCGCGCAGCAGTCCGAGGATGGCGGACAGCAGGGTGCTCTTGCCGGAGCCGGAGGGGCCGATGAGCGCGGTGGTGCTGCTTGCCTGCAGAGTCAGATCCAGGGCGTCTAGGACGGTGCGCTCTCCGAAGGAGACGGTGAGGCCTTGAACCGCAAGCACTGGCTCGGTGCCGGGCTGTGGAATCACAGATGACGGTTGCGCGGTCATGAGGAGATCCGTTGTCACTGGTCGGGGATGCGGCACCGTCTGTGTGCCAGGTCAACGATAGGCGTGAGCTGGCACGAAACCGGCCCGGCGCGCGGAGCCGCTCCGCATGGATGGCGGTGCCGACGCCGTCGCAGCCCGAAGTGACTGCGACCGGGGGCAAAGACCGTGTCCCACGCAGTCGAACGGGTGTACGAAGACGGGTCCTTGGCCCTACACTCTGACCCCGTGAACGACTCCCTCATCATCCGTGGCGCCCGCGAGCACAACCTCCAGGGCATCGGCCTTGATCTCCCGCGCGACAAGATGATCGTCTTCACCGGGCTGTCCGGCTCGGGCAAGTCCTCTCTCGCCTTCGACACGATCTTCGCCGAGGGGCAGCGCCGCTACGTGGAGTCGCTGTCCTCCTACGCCCGCCAGTTCCTCGGCCAGATGGACAAGCCCGACGTTGACTTCATCGAGGGCCTGTCCCCGGCCGTGTCCATCGACCAGAAGTCCACCTCCCGCAACCCCCGCTCCACGGTCGGCACCGTCACCGAGGTCTACGACTACCTGCGCCTGCTGTACGCGCGCGCCGGCGTCCAGCACTGCCCCGTGTGCGACGCCGTCATCTCCTCCCAGACGCCCCAGCAGATCGTCGACCACATCCGCCACATGGAGGACGGCACCCGCTTCCAGGTGCTCGCCCCCGTGATCCGCGGCCGCAAGGGCGAGTACACCGAGCTGTTCGCCGAGCTGCAGGGCCGCGGCTTCTCCCGCGTCCGCGTCGACGGCGCCACCCACCGCCTGGGGGAGGTGCCCGCCCTGAACAAGAAGCTCAAGCACAACATTGAGGTCGTGGTCGACCGGCTGGTGGTGCGCGAGGGCATCCGCCAGCGCCTGACCGACTCGGTGGAGACCGCCCTGGGCCTGGCGGACGGCCTGGTCATCATCGACCTGGTGGACCTGGCCGAGGACGATCCCGGCCGCGAGCACCGTTACTCCGAGAAGCGCGCCTGCCCCAACGAGCATCCGCTCCAGCTGGACGAGATGGAGCCGCGCACCTTCTCCTTCAACGCCCCCTACGGCGCGTGCCCCGCCTGCACCGGTATCGGCAGCCGCCTGGAGGTGGACCCCGAGCTCGTCGTCCCCGACGAGGAACTCACCCTGGCCGAGGGCGCCGTGGCCCCCTGGGCCAGCCACCAGAAGTACTTCACCCGGCAGCTTCAGGCGCTCGGCGAGGAGCTCTCCTTCGACGTCGACACCCCCTGGCGGGCCCTGCCCGAGCGCGCCAAGGACGCGATCCTGCGCGGCAAGGATTTCGAGATCAAGGTCCGCTACCGCAACCGCTGGGGGCGTGAGCGCATCTACTCCACCGGCTTCGAGGGGGCCCTCAACTACGTCATGCGCAAGCACGACGAGACCGAGTCCGAATGGTCCAAGGACCGCTATGAGGGCTACATGCGGGAGGTCCCGTGCCCGGTCTGCCACGGTGCCCGGCTCAAGCCGGAGGTGCTGGCCGTGCGCGTGGGCGATAAGTCCATCGCCCAGCTGTGCGATCTGTCCATCAGTGAGTGCCGGGACTTCCTGGCGGGCCTGGAGCTGAGCGGCCAGGCCGCCCAGATCGCCGGCAGCGTCCTGAACGAGATCGCCGCCCGGCTGGGCTTCCTCGTCGACGTCGGCCTGGACTACCTGAGCCTGTCCCGGGGCGCCGCCACCCTCTCCGGCGGCGAGGCGCAGCGCATCCGCCTGGCCACCCAGATCGGCTCCGGCCTCGTCGGCGTACTCTACGTGCTCGACGAGCCCAGCATCGGCCTGCACCAGCGGGACAACAGCCGCCTCATCGAGACCCTGGAGCGGCTGCGGGACCTGGGCAACACCCTGATCGTCGTCGAGCACGACGAGGAGACCATCCGCTCGGCCGACTGGGTGGTGGACATCGGCCCCGGGGCGGGGGAGAAGGGCGGCCAGGTCGTCTACGCCGGTGAGGTGGCGGGCCTGCTGGACGCCCCCGGCTCCATCACCGGCGACTACCTTTCCGGCCGCCGCGCCATCGAGATTCCCGCCCACCGCCGCAAGCCCGTCAGGGGAAAGGCCGTGACCGTCGTCGGCGCCCGCGAGAACAACCTCAAGGACGTCACCGTCACCTTCCCGCTGGGAGTGTTCACCGCGGTCACCGGCGTCTCCGGCTCCGGCAAGTCCTCCCTGGTCAACTCGATCCTCTACCAGGTGCTCGCCAACCGCCTCAACCGGGCCCGCGGCGTGCCCGGGCGGCACAAGACCGTGCGCGGCCTGGACAACCTGGACAAGGTCGTGCACGTGGACCAGTCGCCCATCGGCCGCACTCCGCGCTCCAACCCGGCCACCTACACCGGCGTGTGGGACCACATCCGCAAGATCTTCGCCTCCGTGCCCGAGTCCAAGGTGCGTGGCTACGGCCCCGGCCGCTTCTCCTTCAACGTCAAGGGTGGCCGCTGCGAGGCCTGCAAGGGCGACGGCACCCTGAAGATCGAGATGAACTTCCTGCCGGACGTGTACGTGCCCTGCGAGGTGTGCGGCGGCGCCCGCTACAACCGGGAGACCCTGGAGATCCGCTACAAGGACGCCACGGTCGCCGACGTCCTGGACATGACCATCAGGCAGGCGGCCGACTTCTTCGCCGCCACCCCCATCATCGCCCGCCACCTGAACACGCTGGTGGAGGTGGGCCTCGGCTACGTGCGCCTGGGGCAGGCCGCCACCACCCTGTCCGGCGGCGAGGCCCAGCGGGTCAAGCTCGCCACCGAGCTGCAGCGCCGCTCCACCGGCCGCACCATCTACGTGCTTGACGAGCCCACCACCGGACTGCACTTCGAGGACATCCGCAAGCTCCTGGGCGTGCTGCAGGGGCTGGTGGACAAGGGCAACTCCGTGGTGGTGATCGAGCACAACCTGGATGTCATTGCCAACGCCGACTGGATCATCGACATGGGTCCCGAGGGCGGCAAGGACGGCGGCACCGTCGTGGCCACCGGCACGCCGGAGGACGTCGCCCTTGCCGAGGGCTCCTGGACGGGCCGCTACCTCAAGGACATCCTGGCCCAGCGGCGAGCGGCGAGCTGACCGGGGACGCCCCGGGCCCTGTCTGCGCCGCCTGCCCCGCCTGCTCCTGCGCGAAGTGGTTGTAGGCCAGGGACAGGCCGAAGCACACCACTCCGGCGACGACCAGCGCCAGGATGCGCGTGAGCGAGTTCTGGCCGGCCAGGTCCACCACCGCCAGCTTGAGCACCACCAGCAGCACCAGGGTGAGCCCGTAGTGGCGCAGCGTGGCGGCCCGCAGCCGGAAGCCGACGGCAATGCACACGGTCCCGGTCGCCAGCACCACGCCGGTCACCAGCAGCGAGGCTGCGGCCGCACCGGTCAGTATCATCACCGCCCACCACAGCGCCAAGCTCTGCGACGCAGCGATCGCCAAGGTGACGCCGGTACGCCGCAGCCAGGGCAGCAGCATGCGTCCGCCCACGATCACCAGCGCCAGCGCCACGGCCACCAGCGGCGCCTCCAGCAGCGGTGAGCCCAGGGAGTCGGCCCGCATCAGCACCGTTGCGCCGAGCATCGTCAGCAGGGCGTCTCCCAGCCAGGCCAGTGTCGGCGGGGCAGGGCGCAGCGGGGTGCGCAGGTCGGCAGCGCCCTCCAGACGGCCGGCTCGCTGACCAGACAGTAGGATGCGCGGGGAGCACTTGGAGGTGAACAGGCCCAGGCCCGCCAGCCCCAGCGCCGCCGCACCCGCCAGCAGCGGTGCCGGCATCCGGCCCGCTTCTCCGCCGCCGGCGCCCCCGAGCAGGCGGTCCAGCAGCCAGGGGAGGATCAGCACCAGGTCGGCGGCAAGTGCCCACGCCGCACCGGCCAGCCACGTCGGTCGATCCGCGGACTCTCCCGACTGCGGGGGCGGCGGTGCCAGCAGCGCCTCCAACGGCGCGGTCGGGGCGACGGCGATCAGTACCGCCAGCACGGTCAGCATCAGGGTGCTGCGCGCGGGGGACAGTCCCGCGACCAGCGCCGCCGCACCAGTCGCCGGTAGCAGGATCACGGGGGCGCTGTGGCCGAGGCGCACCACGGGCACGGCGGCCAGTGCGGTGGCCGCCACCGCCGTCGGCAGCAGGTCAAGACTCACCGCGAAGACGGTCGCCGCGATTCCGGTCACCGTCCCCAGATTCACGGGCGCGACCGCGCGCATCCATTCCTGGGCCTTCGTACGGGGGAGCAACCCCGCTGTGGACACGCATGCCAGGGCCAGGAAGACCAGGGCGATGCCGTTGCGGGCGGATGCGGTCACGCCCTCGGCGTATCCGAGCAGGAGTACCGCCAGCGCCTGGACGATCCCGGCGGCCGCCCATTCGTAGCCGATGACGCTGCCTGCGCCCGCCCTGGCCAGCAGGCGCGTCGAGTGGTGGGTCTGTACCAGGAGCACGGCGCCGGGCACGGTCAGCAGCACGATCCCCGGCAGTGGCTGGGCGAGCAACAGCCGGGCCGGGCCGGTCAGCAGCACGGTCGCCGTCACCACCATGGAGGTGCTCGGCAGCCAGGGCGCCAGGCGCATGCCCGGGGTGAACCGCGGCGCCGCGGCCGCCACCACTGCCAGGGCGACGACGTAGCAGTCGATCAGCATCCAGGTCAGCGCCGCCTGCTCCGGGTGGGCGGCCACCTGCGAGGTGGCGAAGCCGACGGTGACCATCGCCCCCAGCATGGAGATGATCGCGGTGAAGAACTGGCCAGTGGCGCAGGAGACCAGCAGCAGCACGAAGGCCCAGGCAACCATGAGTACGAAGGCGGCGACGCCGGGCAGGCCGGCGATCAGCGCGGCACCGATTACGGCGACGAAGCCGAGCGCACCGCCCGTGCCCGTGAGGGTGGCCGCCGTCACCCGTTGCCGCTCCCGCCGGTTGACCAGGATCGTGCCCGAGGCGACCATGGCGACGGCGATGACGCCGAGCGCCCCGACCTTGACGGCGTCGGGAATCCGGTCCCAGACCAGGGCGATCAGGCTCACTGCGGCGGACACGATCAGAAAGGCGGCTGCCCCGGACAGCACGTACCGGCCGATGTTCCCCTCCCGGCGGCGCTCCTGCTGGGGCTGGGGCGGCCGGGTGGCGAGTGGGCCGGCGCCGGTGACGCTCATGCCGCCAACGTGAGGGGCTGGTGCCGTCGGGCCGTTCTGCGACAAGGCGGCGGGTTTCTTTGCCACAGGCCCGACTGGCGGATACGTCGCCAGAGCCGGAGTTCGCGGCCGCGCAGGGGAGGCTTCGGGTACGGATCGTGCCGGGGGCGGCTGCGGCGGCGTGTGCTGCATCGGGGCGGGGCGTGGCTGTGACGGCGCCGGGGCGGGCCTTCGGCGCGCACCGGTCTCGTCGGGGGCCACACGGGCCGCCACCCAGTCGACCTTGCGCTCCAGGGAGGCCAGGCGTCCGATGATCTCATCGAGCCGTTCGCTGTTGGTGTCCATGATTCAAGGATCCGGTAGCGGTGGGGCGAAGTCACGCCACGCCGGTGGGCAGTACTACCCCTGCGGACACCATCCAGTACGCGGCCACAGCCGTCGGAGACGGGCGCCGCTCACCTACTGCGGGGGTGGTTGATCCTGCGGTCCTGGCATCGCCCGAGTCGGCCCGGGCCTGGCCCGGCGCGCCTGCTCGTGAGCGAACCGGTTGTAGGCCAGCGACAGGCAGAAGCAGGCCAGGCCGGCTACCAGCAGCGCCAGGATCTGAGTGATCGAGTTGCCGTCGGCCAGATCCAGCACCGCCAGCTTGACCACCACCAGCATCACGAGGGTCAGACCGTAGTGCCGCAGGGCGGTCGCCCGCGCCCGGAAGCCAATCACTATGCACGCAGTTCCGCTTGCCAGGACCAGCGCCGTCACCAGCATGGAGGTCGGTGGAACGCCGGTGAGGATCAGCGCCGACCACCACAGTGCCGCGCTCTGGAGGACGGCGATGGCCAGGGCTGCCCCCGTGCGTCCCAGCCAGGGCAGCAGGAGACGGGCACCGGCCACGGTGAGTGCCAGGCCCAGCACCACCAGGGGAGCGGCCGCCGGCACGCCTCCTGCGGAATGAGCCCGGTAGTCGGCCTCGGCAAGGGTCGCGGCCGCCTGCAGAGCCAGCAGGCCGAAACCTATCCTCGCTATGACCGGGACCTGGCGCACCAGCGGGGTACGCGGGCCGCCTGCTCCCTCCAGGGCACCGGCCCTTGCTCCCGAGACCAGCTTGAGCGGGGTGCAGCCTTGAGTGAACAGGCCCAGCCCCGACACCGCCAGGGCGCATGCTCCCGCCCACAGCGGCGCGGCGACGGTGTCCGGGGCCAGCAGCCTCAGCAACGACGGCAGCACCACCACCAGATCGGCGGTCATCAGCCAGGCCGCCGCCGTCAGCAGGCCGGTGCGCAGCCGCCGCGTCCGCGCCGGAAGCGAGTCGGGCGGATCGGCCAGTCGGCTCTCCAGCCAAAGGCCCAGGCCGATCGCGGCGACGACGGCCACGAGCACGAGTGCCACGGTGTCTCTGGCCGGCTGGGCTCCGGAGGCGAGCGCGAACGCCGCCAGTCCGGTCGAGGGCAGCACCGCCACCGGTGCACTCCGCCCGCCGCGCACTAAGGGTGCGGAGGCAGGTGCCAGAGCCAGCACCGCCGGCAGGAGCAGCCGGGGGTCCACTGCAACGGCGGCGGCCCCGACGCCCACCAGGGCCCCCAGATTCACGCCCACCACGTTCTGCGGCCAGGGTGTCTCGCCGCCGTCGGGGAGCAGGGCTGCGGTGGAAACGACCGCCGCGGTCAGGAGCACCACGGCCGTGAGGCTGCCAGTGCCCGCGGCGGCCGCGGGGTGCAGCCCGAAGCGCAGCACGGCAAGAACCAGGGCGACGCCCACGCCCGCCCACTCCCAGGCGGCCGCGTAGCGTCCGGCCGCGCGCGACAGCAGGCGTCCCGAGTGATGCGCCTGAACCAGCAGAACGACGGCGGGCAGGCACAGCAGCGTCACGCCGATCGGCGACCCGGCGGACAGCAGGCCGGCCGGCCCGATCACCAGTGCCGTGGCCGTCACCACCATCGAGGTGGTGGGCAGCCATGCGGCCAGGTGCATGCGCGGCGAGTAATGCGGCAGCAGCGCACATACCGCCGCCAGAGCGATCAGGTAGCCGCCCACGAGCGTCCATGCCAGTGCCGCCTGTCCGGGATCGGCGCCTGCCTGCACGCAGGCGAAGCCGATCGTCACCAGGGCGCCGAGGGTGGAGACGACGGCGGTGAAGAACTGCTGCGCCGTCCAGGACACCAGCAGCAGCACGAACCCCCAGGCGGCCATCAGCACCAGGGCCACGGGGGCGGGCAGGTCCATGAGCAGGACCGCGCCGATGATGGTTACGAACCCCAGCGCGCCACCGGTTCCGGTGATCGTGGCCGCCGCCACCTGCTGGCGGGGCCTGCTCTCCGCGAGAGTGGTTCCTGCCGAGGCCATTCCCAGCGAGAGCAGGCCCAGGCCGCCGACCTTCCAGGAGTCGGGGATCTGCTCCCAAACGAGCGCGATCAGGCTGACCGCGGCCAGCAGTACCAGCAGCGCCGCCGCGCCGGACAGCAGGTACGAAGCGACGTTCCCCTCCCGCTGCGGGGCTGCGTAGGCCTCGGTTGGTGCCCTGGCCGGGGTGCTGGGCGCACCCGGCGGGGGCGCCGGCCACTGCTGCCGGGCGCGTGGGGACGCATAGGGATCCGATATGTAGGGATCGAAGGCGTCGCTCGGCGTCGTCGCCATCGCGGCGGTGGCCTCCGCTGGCTCCGGTACCCTCGGATGCGGGGAGGCGGGCAGGTGCCCGGCGGGTTGCGGGGGCGCCGCCGGCGGGGATGACAGCTGGGTGAGCCTGCCCTCCAAACCGTCGACCTTGCGCTCCAAGGCGTCCAGGCGCTCGATCAGCTCGTCGAGTCGCGCACGCGCTTGGGAATCCATGAGTCAAGGATCCGGGATTGTCGCGGTGCTGTCACGGTTTTGGTGAGGGGACCTGCTCGCAGTGGGATAGCCTTTGTCCATGAGCACCACCGGATTGGCCGCCGCCCGGGCAAAGATGCTTGACGCCGGCGTCGCCCAGCAGGCCATTGATGTTTTCAGCCACTACTACCGGGCCCTCGAGGAGGGCGCCACCGGACTCGTCCCCGAGGACACCATCGAGCCACTCACGGACATCGACTCCATCGACGACGTCGAGGTTGACGAGGCCGCCGCCCGGGAGGCGCTGAGCAAGACCGTTCTGATCAAGCTCAACGGCGGGCTGGGCACCTCCATGGGCATGGATCGGGCCAAGTCGCTGCTGCCCGTGCGCGACGGCAAGACCTTCCTGGATCTGCTGGTCGACCAGGTCATGGCCGCCCGCGCCCGCTACGACGTCACCCTGCCGCTGATCTTCATGGACTCCTTCCGCACCCGCGAGGACACGCTGGCCGCCCTCGCCGCCCACCCGGGCATCGAGGTGGAGGGCATCCCACTGGACTTCCTGCAGAACCGCGAGCCCAAGCTGCGCGCCGACGACCTCACCCCGGTCGACTGGCCGGCGGACCCGAGCCTGGAGTGGTGCCCGCCCGGGCACGGCGACATCTACACGGCGCTGGTCTCCTCCGGCGTGCTCGACGCACTCCTGGAGCGGGGCTACAAGTACGCGATGACCTCCAACTCGGACAACCTGGGCGCCGCCCCCAGCGCCCGCATCGCCGGCTGGTTCGCCGCCTCCGGCGCCCCCTATGCGCCCGAGATGTGCCGCCGCACCCCCGCCGACGTCAAGGGCGGCCACCTGGCGGTGCGCAAGGCGGACGGCCGCATCATCCTGCGCGACACCGCCCAGACGCCGCCGGAGGAGATGCACTACTTCACCGACCAGTTCCGCCACCCCTTCTTCCACACCAACAACCTCTGGTTCGACCTGGAGGTGCTGCGGGACACGCTCACCGAGCGTCACGGCATCCTGGGCCTGCCGCTGATCCGCAACACCAAGACGGTGGATCCCTCCGACCCGGACTCCACGCCGGTCATCCAGCTGGAGACCGCCATGGGCGCCGCCGTGGAGGCCTTCGACGGCGCCACCGCGGTGGAGGTGCCGCGCAGCCGGTTCCTGCCGGTGAAGACCACCAACGACCTGTTGCTGGTGCGCTCGGACGTGTACGAGGTCGACGCCGACGGGCTGCTGCAGCAGGTCCCCGAGCGGGCCTGCGTGGTGGACCTCGACCCGCGCTACTACAAGCGGATCGCCGACTTCGAGGCGCGCTTCCCGCACGGGGTTCCCTCCATCCGGGAGGCGAACAGCCTGACGGTGCGGGGCGACTGGACCTTCGGGGCCGACGTCGTCGCCACCGGAGAGGCGGTCGTGGCCGAGGAGGGCGCGCCCGGTACGGTGGCGGACGGTGCCCGGGTGGGCTGAGGCGCCCGCCTGCGAGCACCGCATCGTTTGAACCCGTAGATGCGTGAGGCCCCCGGACCAGACGGTCCGGGGGCCTCACGTGCTTCCGGTGGGCGATACTGGAATCGAACCAGTGACCTCCTCGGTGTGAACGAGGCGCTCTAACCCCTGAGCCAATCGCCCGGTGCGGTGCAGACATTAGCGGTGATGGGGGCCTTCCGGCAAACGCGGGGCCGGTGAGGTGGATCACCGTGCGCGCATTTGCCTGAAGACCCCGGACGGGTGTTATGGTTCAGCCGCGCTCAGGGGAACGCATGAACCCCGCGAGCGACGAATATGCGGATGTGGCTCAGTTGGTAGAGCATCACCTTGCCAAGGTGAGGGTCGCGGGTTCGAGTCCCGTCATCCGCTCCGAGGCGCCGGGTCCTCCCAGCCTCTCAACGGTGGGTTGGCCGAGAGGTTAGGCACCGGCCTGCAAAGCCGTTTACACCGGTTCGAATCCGGTACCCACCTCGGGCGATTGGCGCAGCGGTAGCGCGCTTCCCTGACACGGAAGAGGTCACTGGTTCGATCCCAGTATCGCCCACCACTGTCTTCCGGCGCTCAGTCCGCCGGGAACCAGGCCTCCAGCACCTCCAGCACGCCGTCGTCGTCATTGCTGGGCGCGGTGAAGCGGGCGGCGGCCCGGGCCACCCGAGAGGCGTTGCCCATGGCGATGCCGTAGCCGACGCAGGCCAGCATCTCCGCGTCATTGCTGGAATCCCCGAAGGCCGCAACCTGCCCCCGACCGAGTCGCCAGTGCGCCAGCAGCACCTCCAGGCCGGAGGCCTTGTGCCGCCCGGGCACGATCAGGTCCACACTGTCGTGCCCCGACACCACGGGCACCATCGCCCCGCCCAGCGCAGCCTGCAGCCGGTCCAGGAAGGCCTGCTCGAAGCCGCGCTCATCCACCAGGGCGATCTTGGACACCCGCTGGCCGTTGATGTCCGTGGTGCGTGCGACGTACCGGTAGTCGGGGTGGTAGAAGGTCAGCAGCTCGCGCATCTCGGGTGACTCCGCCTGGCGCAGGTAGGCGCCGTCGGGTCCGGAGGCGATGAAGGCCGGTCCGCCGCCGTCGAGCACCGCCAGTGCCCGCTCCAGCGCGCCCATGGGAGCGCAGGTCTCCAGGATCCGGACCCCGTCGGCCAGGACGATCGCGCCGTTGTCGGAGACGACCCCGTCGGGAGCCAGGCCGTCCGCGGCCGGGAAGAAGCTCAGCAGCTGTGCCTCCTGGTTGCCGGAGGCGACCACGAAGCGCACCCCGGCGGCACGCATGCGGCGGCGCAGGGCCGTGAAGCGGGGATGGTCGTAGGTGGAGCCGGTGCGCAGGAAGGTACCGTCCATGTCCACCGCCACCACTCGCAGATCCGGCGGGCGTCCCACCGGGGGAGCGGGCAGGGTGATCTCCTCTCCGTCGACGTCGACCCCGAGCCCCGGTCCGGAAGTGGGGATGCCGTCCTGGTGCATCTCAGAACTCCTCAATCAGGCCGAGGCGCACGAAGGCCTTGGCCAGGCCGTCGTCCTCGACGTCGTCTGTCACCAGGTCTGCGGCCGCCTTCACCTCCGGGGCGGCGTTGCCCATGGCCACACCCACCCCGCAGTAGCGCAACATCTCCAGATCCACGGCGCCATCGCCGAAGGCCACCGCCTCGGCGGGGGAGGCGCCCAGACGGCTCAACAGCAGTTCGATAGCCGCCACCTTGTTGGCCGCCGGCAGGGCGAGATCACCGAACAGGGCGGCGTGCCCGCGCCCGCCCCAGGACCCCACCAGCAGCTCCGGAAATGCGCGCCTGGCCGCCTCAAGATCCTCCGGGGCGGACAGGACGAAACTGATCTTGTTGATGTCCTCGCGCGTCAGCTCCTCGGTGAGCACCAGGCCGGGCAACACGTCCGCGACCTGTAGGGCGGCGGCGTCCTCCCGCCCCTTTCCGGCGGCGTAGGCGCGGACTGCGGCGCGGGCGCGTTCGGGGAAGGACGGCGGCGCGTACAGTCCCGAGTTCGCCTCCAGGTAGAAGGTAAGGCCCCGAGCCTGCAGCCAGCCGACAATGCGGGCGCAGTCGTCTCGGGACAGGTGGCGGTGCAGCAACACCTCGCCGTGGTCCTCCACATAGGCTCCGTTGCCGCCGATCATGCCGTCCAGGCCGATGCTCCAGATCTTCTCGGGCATCTCGGCGCGGGAGCGGCCGGTAGTCACGTACACGCGGTGCCCGGCGGCGCGGGCGCGGCGGACCGCCCGGACGGCCGAGTCGGGCAGCTCGGTGGCGTAGGTGACCAGGGTGCCGTCCACATCCAGCAGGATGATGCGGGACTGTGCGGAAGATGCGCCAGGTCGCGAGTCGGCGGCAGGGAGGGCGGGCGTCGGGCTGGTCGGGGCCGGCCCGACGGTCGGCTGGCCAGCGGGTGAAGACGATACGGACACGGGTGACTCCTGGACGGCGTCGGCAATGCGAGTGCCGATGCGCGAGGGACGCTGAGACAACGCTCACAGCATAGGCGGCGGCTCGGTCCCGGGCCAGGACGTCCCGCCGTCCCACCGTCCCGCCCTGGCCGCTACTTCCCCGAGATCGGTAGAAGTTACGTGCCCAGATCGGTAGAAGTTACGTGCC
>NZ_FNIM01000031.1 GCF_900103885.1 Actinomyces ruminicola | reverse complement strand
CCCCCCCGGGGCCGGTGCCGGCACTGCGGCCGGCCGGCGCGCGTGTTGGGGGGTGTTGTGTTGTGTTCGGCTGTTGTTAGTACCAGTCAGCTCATCAGCAGGTTGACCCCCTGGTGGGGCTGCCTGCTTCCACATCTGGCCTATCTACCCAGTAGTCTGCTGGGAGCCTTCCAAACCACCCCCGCGGACGGGGACGGCTTGCGGAGACCTTATCTTGGAGTCGGTTTCCCGCTTAGATGCTTTCAGCGGTTACCCGGCCCGAACGTAGCCAACCAGCCGTGCCCCTGGCGGGACAACTGGCGCACCAGAGGTTCGTCCGTCCCGGTCCTCTCGTACTAGGGACAGGCCTCCTCAAGTCTCCTGCGCGCGCAGAGGATAGGGACCGAACTGTCTCACGACGTTCTAAACCCAGCTCGCGTACCGCTTTAATGGGCGAACAGCCCAACCCTTGGGACCTGCTCCAGCCCCAGGATGCGACGAGCCGACATCGAGGTGCCAAACCATGCCGTCGATATGGACTCTTGGGCAGGATCAGCCTGTTATCCCCGGGGTACCTTTTATCCGTTGAGCGACGACCCACCCACACGGGATCGCCGGATCACTAGCTCCCACTTTCGTGCCTGCTCGACCCGTCGGTCTCACAGTCAGGCCCTCTTGTGCGCTTGCACTCAACACCTGGTTGCCGACCAGGCTGAGAGAACCTTTGAGCGCCTCCGTTACTCTTTAGGAGGCAACCGCCCCAGTTAAACTACCCACCAGGCACTGTCCCTGACCCGGATCACGGGCCGAGGTTCAGACGCACGCCACAGCCAGAGTGGTATCCCAACAACGACTCCACCAGCACTAGCGTGCCGGCCTCACAGTCTCCCACCTATCCTGCACAAGCCATGGCGGACGTCAATACCAAGCTATAGTAAAGGTCCCGGGGTCTTTCCGTCCTTCTGCGCGTAACGAGCATCTTTACTCGTAATGCAATTTCGCCGAGCTCATGGTTGAGACAGTAGAGGAGTCGTTACGCCATTCGTGCAGGTCGGAACTTACCCGACAAGGAATTTCGCTACCTTAGGATGGTTATAGTTACCACCGCCGTTTACTGGGGCTTGGGCTCACCGCTTCACCCCACAAGAGCGTGGGACTGACGGATCCTCTTAACCTTCCAGCACCGGGCAGGCGTCAGTCCGTATACATCGCCTTACGGCTTCGCACGGACCTGTGTTTTTAGTAAACAGTCGCTCCTCCCTGGTCACTGCGGCCCTCACCCCTAGCCCGCAAAAAAAGGGGCTTCAGGGCCCGGGCCCCCCTTCTCCCGAAGTTACGGGGGCATTTTGCCGAGTTCCTTAACCATGATTCACTCGCCCGCCTGGGCATACTCTGCCCGACCACCTGTGTCGGTTTCGGGTACGGGCGGTAGAACACCTCGCGTCGAGGCTTTTCTAGGCACCCCAGGATCACCCTGCTATCCCCCGCCCCAACGGGCGGGGTCACCATCACGCCTCACCCAACCCCCCCGCCCGTGAAACCACGGCCAAGAGGGTGTGGCGCCCGGATTTACCTGGGCGCCGGGCCACACGCTTGAACGGGACAAGCCACAAGCCCCGCCGGGCTACCTCTGTGCGTCACCCCTGTTAACACGCTTGCCTACCAGCACGGAGGATCCCCAGACCGCCCCCACCCACAGGCACGACCCCCGGCCCGAAGACCGGACGGGCCGCACCCGCGAACGGGCGGCAGCGGCGTGGGTTAGCACCCGCGCGTCAGCATGGACGGTGTCCTACCGGTACGGGAATATCAACCCGTCATCCATCGACTACGCCTGTCGGCCTCGCCTTAGGCCCCGACTCACCCAGGGAGGACGAACCTGCCCCTGGAACCCTTGGTCATACGGCGCCGGGGAATCCCACCCCGGTCTCGCTACTCATGCCTGCATTCTCACTCCCACGCCGTCCACCCGCAGGTCACCCCCGGGCTTCACCCAACGCAGGACGCTCCCCTACCACCCCGACCACCCAAAAAAAAGGGGGGCCGGGATCCGCGGCTTCGGCGGTACGCTTGAGCCCCGCTACATTGTCGGCGCACGACCACTCGACCAGTGAGCTATTACGCACTCTTTCAAGGATGGCTGCTTCTGAGCCAACCTCCTGGCTGTCACCGCGACCGCACATCCTTTCCCACTTAGCGTACTCTTAGGGGCCTTAGCCGACGATCTGGGCTGTTTCCCTCTCGACTACGAAGCTTATCCCCCGCAGTCTCACTGCCACGCTAGAACCGACACGGCATTCGGAGTTTGACTGGCATCAGTAACCCTGTAAGGCCCCTCAACCAACCAGTGCTCTACCTCCGCACGGCAACACGCGACGCTGCACCTAAATGCATTTCGGGGAGAACCAGCTATCACGGAGTTTGATTGGCCTTTCACCCCTACCCACAGCTCATCCCCCCCGTTTTCAACCGAGGTGGGTTCGGTCCTCCACACGCTCTTACACGTGCCTCAACCTGGCCATGGGTAGATCACCCCGCTTCGGGTCCAGAACGCGCCACTAAACCGCCCAAACTTCGGACTCGCTTTCGCTACGACTACCCCACAACAGGTTAACCTCGCGACACGCCCTGACTCGCAGGCTCATTCTTCAAAAGGCACGCCACCACCCACCCGCCCCCACAAAAAGCAGGAACAAACAGGCTCTGACGGCTTGCAGGCGCCCGGTTTCAGGTACTCTTTCACTCCCCTCCCGGGGTACTTTTCACCATTCCCTCACGGTACTAATCCGCTATCGGTCACCAGGAAGTATTTAGGCAGCCAGGTGGTCCTGGCAGACTCACGCAGGACTCCACGAACCCCACGCTACAAAAGGGAACGCACCCCACGCACAACCAGCAGGTTCAACCTACGGGGCTATCACCCTCTACGGCTCCCCTTCCCAAAGGATCCGGCTACCCACCAGCAAGCACGCGGGCCCACGGCAGCAAACCCACAGGCACGCCCCACAACCCCGCAGCCGCAACCCCTGCCGAGTAATCACACGACCACGGTTTAACCTCCTCCGCGTTCGCTCGCCACTACTAACGGAATATCCTCTCCTACGGGTACTGAGATGTTTCACTTCCCCGCGTAACCCCCCGCCCCCTATCAATTCAAGGACGGGTGACACGGCACAACCCGCGCCGGGTACCCCCATTCGGAAACCCTCGGATCACAGCCCGCAAGCCGGCTCCCCGAGGCATATCGCAGGCCGCCACGTCCTTCATCGGCCCCTGGTGCCAAGGCATCCACCGAACGCCCAAAAAAACAACACAAACAAAAACACGCCAAACAAGCAAGCAAACCACAACCAGAACAACAAGCAAAACAACAACAACCACAAACACGCGACAAACAAAACAAACAAATGCTCGCGTCCGCTATACAGTTCACAACCAACCAGCCCACAACCCCCAGACACAACCAGCCAAACCAGCCAGCCGCACCAAGAGCCAGAACCACACCAGGGCGCGCAGCCCCGGAACCCGACAGCATGCCACCCCCCCCACCCACACCAAAAAAGGCAAGGAAAAAAGAGGGGCCCCGCCCACCCAGGCCCACCACGGGCCCAAGCACAAACCAGCGGAGTGTCTGCCTGCCCGGCCGGCGCCAAACAGTCTCCCTAGAAAGGAGGTGATCCAGCCGCACCTTCCGGTACGGCTACCTTGTTACGACTTCGTCCCAATCACCAGCCCCGCCTTCGACCGCTCCCCATAGGGCCACGGGCTTCGGGCGTCACCGGCTTTCATGACGTGACGGGCGGTGTGTACAAGGCCCGAGAACGTATTCACCGCGGCGTTGCTGATCCGCGATTACTAGCGACTCCAACTTCACGGTGCCGAGTTGCAGGCACCGATCCGAACTGAGACCGGCTTTAAGGGATTCGCCCCGCCTCACGGCATCGCAACCCACTGTACCGGCCATTGTAGCATGCGTGAAGCCCAAGACATAAGGGGCATGATGATTTGACGTCATCCCCACCCTCCTCCGAGTTCACCCCGGCAGTCTCCCGCGAGTCCCCGCCCAAAAGCGCTGGCAACACGGGACAGGGGTTGCGCTCGTTGCGGGACTTAACCCAACATCTCACGACACGAGCTGACGACAACCATGCACCACCTGCAGGCCGGCCCAAACCACAAAACGCAGCAAGGGAACCACCGTCTCCGGCAGCAACCGACCCATGTCAAGCCTTGGTAAGGTTCTTCGCGTTGCATCGAATTAATCCGCATGCTCCGCCGCTTGTGCGGGCCCCCGTCAATTCCTTTGAGTTTTAGCCTTGCGGCCGTACTCCCCAGGCGGGGCACTTAACGCGTTAGCTACGGCGCGGAAACCCCGGAAAAGGGCCCCCACACCCAGTGCCCAACGTTTACAGCGTGGACTACCAGGGTATCTAATCCTGTTCGCTCCCCACGCTTTCGCTCCTCAGCGTCAGCAACAGCCCAGAGACCCGCCTTCGCCACCGGTGTTCCTCCTGATATCTGCGCATTCCACCGCTACACCAGGAGTTCCAGTCTCCCCTACCGCGCTCAAGCCAGCCCGTACCCACCGCAAGCCCCCAGTTAAGCCAGAGGATTTCACGGCAGACGCGACCAGCCGCCTACAAGCCCTTTACGCCCAGTAATTCCGGACAACGCTCGCGCCCTACGTATTACCGCGGCTGCTGGCACGTAGTTAGCCGGCGCTTCCTAACCCGGCTACCGTCAACCCACCCACAAAGAAGCAGGCCTTCACCACCGGAAAAAGAGGTTCACAACCCGAAGGCCTCCATCCCTCACGCGACGTCGCTGCATCAGGCTTCCGCCCATTGTGCAATATTCCCCACTGCTGCCTCCCGCAGGAGTCTGGGCCGTATCTCAGTCCCAGTGTGACCGTCCACCCTCTCAGGCCGGCTACCCGTCAAAGCCTTGGTAAGCCATCACCCCACCAACAAGCTGATAAGCCGCGAGCCCATCCCCCACCGGAACAACAAAATGCTGAACCTATACCAACCCACCCATGCAGGCAGGCCAGACCACCCCGTATTAGCCGCCCTTTCAAGCAGTTATCCAGGAGAAGAGGGCAGGTTACTCACGTGTTACTCACCCGTTCGCCACTAACCAACCCACCAGCAAAAACCAGCAGGAAAGCCCGTTCGACTTGCATGTGTTAAGCACGCCGCCAGCGTTCGTCCTGAGCCAGGATCAAACTCTCCAAACAAAACAAAAACCAAACAAAGAAACCAACAAAAAACACCAACCAAAACAAACAAACACGACACACTATCGAGATCCCAAACAACACACCCA
>NZ_FNIM01000021.1 GCF_900103885.1 Actinomyces ruminicola | reverse complement strand
GATAGCCGACGGACTCCTACGCGGCCTGGTGGAGCCAGGCTCAAGAGCCGCGGCCTCGCCCTCGGTACGAGCGCGGGCGCGGATCGCATAGAAGGTCTTACGGGAGATGGACTGCTCGGCGCAGAAGGTGGTCACCGCCCCGCGCGGGGCGTCATCCGGCCACCGGACGATCGCCAGACGCACACGCGGATCAACACGACGGTTCGTTGAGCTCATGCCCCAATCCGACCCGAAGTGTCACCACCAAACACCCCAGAACTGTCACCGATGTCCTGAGGCAGAACTGTCACCGATGTCCTGAGACATAACATGCGCTCTCAGACGGTCCAAATGGACACACGCGGTCCAAATAGAGCAAGGCGGTCCAAGTGGTGCATGCAGAGGCGGATGGCGAGCCGGCATAAGTATCTGGGGGCGCGGCCCTGACGCATCATGTCCCCGTTTTGGCCCGGGCAGGCTGTGATGCCACCTCAGGCGCTCCCCGTTGTGCAGACATCAGGGTCTCACTGCTTCCGGCACCCCAGAACTCATGAGATCCGATCGTCCCAGAAGCCATGAGGCAACACACGTCAGCTCAGGGGCGTCCTCGGCGTCGGAGCCGCGTGTCGGACTCGAACCGACGACCTGCTGTTTACAAGACAGCTGCTCTACCAACTGAGCTAACGCGGCGCGTGGGCGAGCTTACCCGACGCTTCGCTGCTGCGCCGACGTCTACTTGGTCGCGGCAGCGTTCTGAATGTAGTCGGTGATCCCGCTCTCCGTGGCGATCGCCTGAAGCTCGAGCCGCTCGCTGTCCAGGCACACCGTCGGCGTCCCCGAGACCCCACCCTTCGAGAAGGTCTTCCGGTTGAGCTCGAGCCAGGCGGAGTAGGTGTTGTCCGAGATCGCGGTGGCGATCTGCTGCACCACGGCGTCGCTGACGCCCGCCTCGGTTGCGGCCTGCGCAACCGATTCCGCGTTCAGCGCCGAGGAGTCCTGGGCCGCGTAAATCTGGCCGAATCGCGACAGCGCGGCCTTGTGGAAGGCGAGCGCCGAGGCGGGCTCCTGGTCCAGAACCACGCCCATGGCGTTGCCCACCATGTTGCTCCAGGAGCCCTCGTCGGTCTGCTCCAGGAACCGTGCCGGGTGCAGCACGAGGTTAATGGTGCCGTCGCCGAGCAGGGTCTCAATCTCCGCATTGTGCAGCTCTTCGAAGCTGACGCAGAAGTGGCAGGTGTAGTCGAAGTAGATGTGGAGGTTCCGGGCGCCGTCGGTGATGCTGCCCGGCTCGAGGTTCGACCCGAAGACGATGGAGCCGTCGGCGCGGACGGTCGCCGGCAGGCCGTCCGCAGACGCCTCGGCTGCGATCGGCCCGCCCAGAGCCGGGGAGCTGTCGGTCTTGTCGCGCCCGGTGACCACCAGCGCCGTCGCCGCCCCGACGACGGCGAGGCCACCGACGCCCAGCAGGCTGCGGCGAGTTATCCGCGCACGACGCTCCCGGCGCTCCTGCTCCTCACGCAGCGCCCGCGCCTTGGCGCGGGCCGCCTCCCGACGCTCGGCCTTGGTCGGACGGGGCTGGTTCGAGGCCACAAGCAACTCCTCAACTCGGATTCGGTGCCGCCGTGAGTAGCACGGCGCCATGCACCTTATGCATTCTGCCTGGGAACGGGCGGAAAGGCACGGCCCGCGGCTGCGGCCTGCCTCACGCCGCCGACGACCCGGCCGCCGCCGTATCTACCGATCTCGGCGCGTGACTTCTACCGATCTCGGCGCGTTAGATGGTGAAGGGGTACACGTATCCCACGGGAAGCGTGCTCGTGGCGAACAGGACCACGATGACCGCCGCAACGAGCACGAAGACGACGCAAGCGATACGCCGCTTCAAGGGACTGCGCAGAGCCAGTCCAATCAGGCGGGCGCCACCACGGCGGGCGGGCCCTCCCCAGGGCACGAGCCACGTCACCAGCATGCACGCACTCGCCACCAGCACCAGGCACAGGCCCAACCGGTGGTAATCGGACCAAGAGGCCATCACGCTCGCGGTGGCGTCCGCGCCGAATCCCAGCGCTTGACCGGAGAAGTAGAACACCATCAGGCCGACCGCGCCCCCCACCACGCAGGCGGCGCCGCTGGCGATCAGCGATCGCAGCAGGTACCAGGGCATGGAGGCCCACATGCGGGAGTTATCGGCGGCGGAGGCATAGCCCGCGCGCAGGCGCCGCCAACGGCGCGCGTCGTCGGCGCGGCCGACGGTTCCGGCAACCGCAACCAGCAGCGAGAAGCCGATGGCCAGCAAGCCTGGAATCGGCAGCGCCACCGCCACCAGCATCAGGAAGAAGAGGGCGGCGACGGTGCGATGCCGCCGGGGTTCCAGCGCCCATTCGGGCACCGCCGCGGGATTGGGTGCAGGCGCCGGCAAGGGATTGGAGGCGGGAACCGCGACGGACGTCGACACGGGCCGGCCCTGCTGCGCATAGCCGGCGGCGGGCTGCGCGGGCGCGGGTCCCGTCTGCGCGGGTGTCGGCGACACCGACCGGACGGGCGCCGCACCGCTGCCGGGCACGAACGACGGCGGATGCGCCGCCGCGTTCCACCCGGACACGGCGCCGGAGGGTGACACGGAGGACGGCATCGCTCCGGAGGCGGTAGCGCCGGTGGAGGCCGACCGGGCGCCGTCGGCCTGCGGGGAGGGCGTCGTAAGGAAGCCGTAAGCCCCGGAGGACGACGACGCAGGCCTCACCAACCCGTACCCGGGATTGGGCACCGGGCCGGATCCCGGGCTCCCGGCGCTGGACGCGGAGGAGTACACGGAACCGTAGGTGCCGGTGCTGGTGTCGGCCTCGTCCGCCTCGGCGTCCGCCTCCGACTCCGTATCCGGCAGTACCTGGGCCAGGGCGTCCTGCCCGGTGCCGCCGTCGGCGATCTCGTCCAGGACGCGCAGCAGGTCGGGCACGGATAGGCGGTCGGCGGCGTCGGGGGCCAGGGCCGCGGTAAAGGCGCGGGCGAGCGCGGGCTGGGTCTCCTCCAGGTCGCCGAGCTCCGGGGTGCCGGCGTACACACGGCGGAATACCGCCTGCCAGGGGCCGGAGCCGAAGGGTGAGCGGCCGGTGATGGCGAACAGGATGACGCCGGCCAGGGCGTACCAGTCGACGCCGGGGCTGGGCTCGCCGCCGTCGAGCATCTCGGGCGGGATGAAGCCGGGGGTGCCGGTGACCTGGCCGGTCTGGGTCAGGCGGACGTCGTCGGCCACCTGGGCGATGCCGAAGTCGATCAGGACCGGGCCCTGCGCACCGAGCATCACGTTGGAGGGCTTGAGGTCGCGATGGATGACGCCCGCGGCGTGCACGGCGGCGAGCGCGTCGACCAGTCCGTGCGCGAGGTCGGACAGGTCGCGGACGTCGGTGTCGAGGCGGTAGACGCCCTCATGGTCGACCTCGGCCTGGAGGGTTGGGCCGTCCACGAGTTCCGTGATGACGAAGGTGAGCCCGACGCCGTCCGCACCGTCGCCGGTCTCGATGTCGAGGATGCGGGCCACGCGGGAGTCCTTGACCCGGGCGAGCACAGAGGCCTCGCGGTCCAGGCGACGGCGGGCCGTCGGGTCCGCCGCGATCTGCGGGTGGAGGATCTTCATGGCGACGTGCCGTCCGTCGCCGTCGATGGCCTCCCAGACCACCCCCATGCCACCCGCGCCCAGACGGCGCACGAGCCGGTAGCCGCCGACGTCGGCGCCCGCACGCAGCCCGGCCAGGGAGGCGGGCGTGGCGCTGTCGGGGCTCTGCGTCATGGCGCCACAGTACCGGGAGGCACCCGGGCCGCCGCCGACGTGAGCGGGTTCACAGGCGTTTCAGCGATTTCCGATCCCCTTCGGGCTACCTGCACCGCACTGTCGTATGACAAAGTTAGACCTGCCGGGGCGAACCGCCCCGGTACGTGTCAATGCGGACACGCATCGGCACCTTTCACCACGGATCGTCCGGCACGTACCTGCCGGTGAAGGGATACCTTTATGGCAACCGTCACTTTTGATCACGCCACCCGCATCTACCCGGGGAACGACACCCCGTCGGTGGACAGCCTGAACCTTGAGATCGCCGACGGCGAGTTCCTGGTTCTCGTCGGCCCCTCGGGCTGCGGAAAGTCGACCTCCCTGCGCATGCTCGCAGGCCTCGAGGACGTCAACTCCGGCCGCATCCTCATCGGCGACCGCGACGTGACCGACGTCCAGCCCAAGGACCGCGACATCGCCATGGTCTTCCAGAACTACGCGCTGTACCCGCACATGTCGGTGCACGACAACATGGGCTTCGCCCTCAAGATCGCCGGCACTCCCAAGGACGAGATCGACCGGCGCGTCAAGGAGGCCGCCAAGATCCTCGGCCTGACCGAGTACCTGGACCGCAAGCCCAAGGCCCTGTCCGGTGGTCAGCGTCAGCGTGTGGCCATGGGCCGCGCCATTGTGCGCAAGCCGAAGGTCTTCCTCATGGACGAGCCGCTGTCCAACCTGGACGCCAAGCTGCGCGTGCAGACGCGTACGCAGATCGCGTCCCTGCAGCGCTCGCTGGGCGTCACCACCGTCTACGTCACCCACGACCAGACCGAGGCCCTGACCATGGGTGACCGCATCGCGGTCCTCAAGGACGGCGTGCTCCAGCAGGTCGGCACCCCGCGCGAGATGTACGACAAGCCCGCCAACGACTTCGTCGCCGGGTTCATCGGCTCCCCCGCCATGAACCTGGGTCGCTTCACGGTCGACGGCGACATCGCCTCCATCGGTGCCGCCCGCGTCCAGCTGTCCCGGGCCACGCTCGACGCCATGGTCCCGGAGGACAACAACAAGATCATCATCGGTTTCCGCCCCGAGTCCCTCGAGGTGGTCTCCGCGGAGGACAACCACTCCATCCCGGTGCGCCTGTCCTTCGTCGAGGAGCTGGGAAGCGACGCCTACATCTACGGCGAGCTGGTCGGCGCCGAGGGCTCCGAGGACAAGCTCGGCTCCGGCGAGGACTCCAGCCAGATCATCGTCCGCGTTCCTCCGCGCACCGCGCCGGAGCCCGGTGAGACGGTGCACGTGCGCATCAAGCCGGGCGAGGAGCACATCTTCTCCGCCTCCACCGGCAAGCGCCTGCCCGCCTGAGTCGACCTGGTCTACTAGGGCGCGCAAAACGGCCTGAGCCACCCGCACTGGCCTTCTGGCTGGGCCCCGCTCCTCGCGCGGAGGAGCGGGGCCCAGCCGTAGGTCGACGGTGCGTGCCCAAACCGCATGTATCGTTCGCCGTGAACCAATGACCCAAGGCGAGGGGTCTCGCCTGCAACAACCCGGCGCCGTCGAGGAGCGATCCACGGCGGACCTGAGAGAATGCATCCATGCCCCAGTCCATGCAGATCACCGCGGCCACGATTGACCCGGCGCTGCTCGATCTCCCGTGGGAGATGCCGCTGGAGGAGTGGCCGGCCGAGGTGCTCGCCGCCCTTCCTCGGGGGCTGTCGCGCCACGTCGTGCGCTTCGTCAATCTCTCCGAGCGGGTGATCGCCGTCAAGGAGATCGGCGAGTCCGTCGCCTACCGGGAGTACGAGCTGCTGCGCAACCTGATCCGCCTGGGCGCCCCCTGCGTGACGCCGACGGCGGTCATCACCGGCCGCAAGGGCTTGGGAGGCTCCACCCTGAACTCGGTGCTGGTCACCGAGCACCTGTCCTACTCACTGCCCTACCGGGCGCTGTTCAGCCAGTACATGCGCCCCGAGACCGCCACCCGGCTCATCGACGCCCTCGCCGTGCTGCTGGTGCGGCTGCACCTGCTGGGCTTCTACTGGGGGGACGTCTCCCTGTCCAACACCCTCTTCCGCCGGGATGCGGGCGCCTTCGCCGCCTACCTGGTGGACGCCGAGACGGGCGAGCTCTATCCCGACGGCCTGACCGAGGGCAAGCGGCTGTACGACATCGACGTCGCCCGCACGAACATCATCGGCGAGCTCATGGACCTGCAGGCAGGCGCCCTGCTGGAGCCGAGCGTGGACACCATTGAGGTGGGTGACCGGATCGTCAGCCGCTACACGGAGCTGTGGGACGTGCTGACCGCCGAGGAGACCTTCGACCTGGGCGAGCGGTGGCGGGTGCGCTCCCGCATCGAGAAGCTGAACGAGTTGGGCTTCGACGTCGGCGAGCTGACCATGAAGACCGAGGCGGACGGCTCGGGAACGCGCATGATCATCCAGCCGAAGGTGGTCGACGCCGGCCACTACCACCGCCAGATCATGCGGCTGACCGGCCTGGATGTGCAGGAGCGGCAGGGGCAGCGCATGCTCAACGACCTGCAGACCTTCCGCACCGTCACCGGCCGTAAGGACGAGCCGGTCGAGCAGGTGGCGCACATCTGGCTGACCGAGGTGTTCGAGCCCACGCTCGCCGCCGTCCCCATGGAGCTGCGCCGCAAGCTGGAGCCGGCGGAGATCTTCCACGAGGTGCTGGAGCACCGCTGGTACATGTCCGAGCAGCGCCAGCACGACGTGAGCACCGAGGAGGCCGTGGCCGACTACGTCAGCACGGTGCTGCCGCAGCACTGGGACGAGCAGTCCTACCTGTCGCTGGGCGACACCCAGGAGATGGAGGCGATCTTCTCCGACGACGAGGAGCCGGTGCCCGAGGACGACGCGGACTTCGCCGCCCTCGACGAGGCCACGGCCAGCGCCTTCGAGCTCAACCCCATGGGCTTCACCGCCGGCATGAAGTTCAAGGGCGAGTAGGGACGATCAGGGGCGGGACGTCGCTCAAGAGTGTTGACGCGAGGGACCTGCGATCATGGCATGGCTTGAAACACAGCCCATGCGCCGCTTCGAGGTGGCGGCGGCGCCGCGGGACGCGGTGCGCTTCGTCATAGACCACCTGGCACCGCAGGGCTTCTCCCTGGAGCCTTGGGACCTGGACTCAGTACTGGCCGAACGGGGACCGTGGACCGGTGTGGTCCTGAGCGAAGGCAGCGAGGCCACCACTTTCTTGGCTGATTACCTTACCGAGGTATTTCCGTTCGTACTTGTTCTCCCTTGGATACGCCGCCAGCACGGACGCCTGCGCCTGGCAGTGCTGGCTCGCCCAGTTGACGGCCGCACGGCAGCCAGCGAACTCATCTGCTGGCACTTCTCCCTCAATTCTGGAACCTTCTGGAGCCGCCCAGAGTACTTCGCCATTGATGTTATGGAGGGACTGACGGAGCCCCTGCGCGCGGCGGGCCTACTGCTCGCCGGCCCGGCAAAACCTTCCAGCTGGAAGACTTGGAAGACCCTGCCCACCGATCACCCGCTGCATCCCAAGCAGTGGCGAGCCATCAGCAAGGAGGCACGGCGCCGCGGCCGTCGACACCAAGGCCGGACGCGACCGTCCTGAGCGGCTTCGGCAAGCAGACCGCCCTTCGCGGCCGGGTGTGCCACCACGCCGCCGATGCGAGCGGGGAACCCTGGATGTCCTCCGGCGGGGCGTCCAGGAGCTTCCAGGATGTACGGGATGGACTCCATAAGACGGCCGTGATGTCGAATCACGACCTTGGGGTACGTTCCACGACCCCGGGGTGGTCGTGATTTGTACCCCAAGGTCGTGGAATGCACCCGATTAAGCCCCAAGCGCAGGCGCGTGTGGAGGGCCTGAGGAAACGAAGCACGCGGAGTTGTCCAAATCCGGGACAAACGACCGTTGCGCACCGATGGGCGTTTCGGAGATCGTTGGAATCACGCGGATCTTGGGAGCAGGCTCGGGCGCACTGGCGGCGTTTGTCCCGAATCTGGACACGCGACCTATAGCGCCCGCGCCAGGTGCGCCGCCACGCCGCCGATGAAGGCGTCGCCGAGGCCAATCGTCGTCGGGGAGGCGGTGCTCACCGCGAAGCCGGGGGCGATCATTACCCCCGCCTCGGCGGGCTCGGGGGCGGCGGCCAGGCGCGCCCCGGCCTCATCCCGCGGTGCTCGGCCGACTGCCGCATACTCCGCGGCCCCGTAGCGGTCCCCGTGCAGGAAGCGGGTGGAGGCCATGAGGCAGCCGGCCGCGGCGGCATCGCGGAACAGCTCGGCGCGCTCCCCGATCACCGCCGCGTAGCGGCTGGTGTGCACCATCACCGCTGGAGCCCCAAGCCGCCGGTGCAGCTCCACCATCATGGCGGTTACCTGCGCCGCATCCTCCAGGTCGACGGCGCGGCCGAGGTACTGCTGCGCCTCGTCCTCGTTCAGGGAGTGCAGATCCACCAGGCGTGGGATCACCTCCAGGACCACCTCGCGCATGGCGTCGTCGTGGAAGCCCGCATCCTCATACACGACGACGGCGCCGGGCGGCACCGCGGCCAGCGCGGCCTCCAGCTCGGCCAGTCGCGCCCGCAGCTCGGCGGCCGACTTCATGGTGTTGAAGCCGGAGATCAGGACCGCCTGGGCCGAGGCCAGCACCCGGGGCAGCTCCGGGCTCAGCCGCAGGCGCTCGTTGGGCGCGTCGTTGACTGCGATCACCCGGTTGGGACGCCGGGCGGTCACCTCCCCGTCGACCAGGCGCACCGCAGCCCCCGCCGGATACTGGACGATCACGTGCGGGTCAAGCGAATCCGCCTCGGCGCTGCACACCCACTCGACGGCGGGCGGCAGGAGGCGGCGGACGTCGTCGTTGATAGAGACCAGGTGCACCGTCGAGGCGACGCCGATCCGCTCCATGGCCAACGCCGCGCGAACGCAGGTGCCACCCAGGGTGACCTCGTAGGCGAAGCGGCCGGCGAAGGCAAGCAGCGCCCGCTTATCGGCCACGTAGCACTCGCATCCCCGGGACTGCCGCATGGACCGCAGCACCGTCAGTACGATCTCCCGCTCGCCATCGGCGCGCGAACACGGAGAGTCCTCGAGCTCGGCCAGGCGTATGCCATGGGCGTCCACGAGTTCCTGGAACGCCTGCGCGTCCCACTGCAGCTCGTAGTCGACGGTCCCGCCGAGCCCGAGGACGATCCGCTCCGTCATCTCACTCCCCCTTCTCAATCCTGGCGACGCCCAGGGCGTCGAGAACCGTCAGAACAGCTCCGCCTTGCCGGCGGACTCGAACAGGTCGATCTTCTGCGCCGCACAGTCCCGCAGCGCCTCCTCGCAAGGCGGCTCGATCACATTCGGCTCGCGCAGGTGGACGTCCTGAAGCACCTGGCGCATCTTGACGAAGTAGGCGGCCTTGATGTCGGAGGAGATGTTGATCTTGTTGATGCCGCCGCGCACGGCCCCGGCGATCTCGGTGTCGGAGTTGTTCGACCCGCCGTGCAGCACCAGGGGGATGCCCAGGCGAGACTTGATCTCCCCCAGCAGATCCAGGCGCAGCGCGGGCTTGACCGCGGAGGGGTACAGGCCGTGGCGGGTGCCGATGGCGATGGCGAGGGAGTCCGCGCCGGTGGCCTCAATGAACCGGGCGGCGTCATCGGGGTCGGTGTAAAGGATCTCCTCCGTGCCGGTCTCCCCGTACTTGTCGGACACGCCGATGGTGCCCAGCTCGGCCTCCACGGACAGGCCGACGGCGTGGGCCGCGTGGACCACGCGCGCCGTCTCGGCCACGTTCTCCTCGAAGGGCGCGAAGGACTTGTCGATCATCACCGAGGTGAAGCCCGCCTGAATCGCCAGCAGCACCTGTTCATAGCTGGCGCCGTGATCGAGGTGGATCGCCGTCGGCACCGAGGACTCGTGGGCGATCCGGATGATGGAGGCGAGCATCGCCGGGCGGATGTGGCGCAGCTCGTCGGGGTGGATGGCGATGATGTGCGGGGAGCGCTTGTCCTCGCAGACGTCCACCACCGCGCGCAGCATCGAGTACGAGGAGATGTTGAACGCCGGCACCGCGAAGTGATGCGCGTTGGCGACGTTGAGAATGTCACTGCCTGTAACCAGCATTTGAATCGAACCTTTCTGTGGGGTGCGTCAAGCTCAGTTCTTGACGGATCCAGCGGTCATCCCTCCGATGAAGTAGCGCTGGAAGAAAATGAAGAGGAGAACTACGGGAATCGAGCCGAGTACGGACATTGCCATCATCTCGTTCCACTCGTAGGAGTGCTGCCCCATGAGCAGCTGGATACCGATCGGAACCGTGCGCATGTCATTCGTGCGCGTGAGGGTCAGTGCGAACAGGTACTCGTTCCAGGCGATCATGAAGGTGTAGATGCCCACCGACACGATCCCGGGGATGGAGATCGGGACGAGCACCCTCCACAGCGCCCCGAAGGAGCTGGTGCCATCCACCTTCGCGGCCTCGTCGAGCTCCCGGGGGAGGGTGTTGAAGTACCCGGTGAGCATGATGATGGCGTAGGGAAGGGTGAACACCATGTAGGTCAGAATCAGACCCTGGTAGGTGTTGTACAGCTTCAGCGTCACCATGAGCCCGAAGAAGGGGATCAGCAGGGTGATCGGCGGCACCGCCTGCACGGAGATCACCAGCACGTTCAAGATCCGCTTCCCCGGGAACTCGAACCGGCTGAAGGCGTAGGCGGCCAGGATCGCCACCGTCAGCGTCAACGCGGTCACCGACAGCGCCACGAAGTAGCTGTTGACGAAGAAGCGGATCTTCTCCGGGTCGTGGACGATGGAGACGTACGCGGCGAAGGAGGAGCCCTCCTCAATGATTCGCGGCGGGGTGGCGAAGATCTTCGCATTCGGCTTGAAGGATGACACCAGCATCCAGAAGATCGGCAGCGCCGCGAAGCCCGCCCCCATCAGGAGGCCCGCCCAGACGCCCGCCTTGGTCGCCAGGCGACGCCGCTGCTTGGTAGTCAGAGTGCTCATGGCGCTACTCCCTCGCCTGCTGGCTGCGCACGTAGAAGAACGCAAGGATCATGGACAGGATCAGCACGATCACCGCGCTGGCTGACGCGCTCGAGAAGTCGTACTCGGAGAAGGCCAGCTTGTAGGTGAAGGTGGACAGCATCTCCGTCCGGTTGAGGGGGCCGCCACCAGTGGTCATCCAGATGAGGGCGAACTGCTGCGAGGTCCAGATGACGTCGAGCAGCGCCATGGAGATGATGATCGGCCGCAGCTGCGGCAGAGTGATCGACCAGAACCGCCGAATCGCACCGGCGCCGTCAACCTCGGCCGCCTCATACAGGTCCTTCGGGATGCCCTGCAGGCCGGCGAGGATCGAGATCATGAAGAACGGGTACCCGGCCCAGATGTTGATGAAGGTGACCGCGGCCAGAGCGATGTCCGGATCGGCGAGCCACTCGTGCTGTCCGGAGACCACGCCCAGGGCGGACAGGATCGCGTTGACCACCCCGTTGGGGTTGAGCAGCAGCCGCCACAGGATGGCGATGATCGCCACGGTCAGCAGCCACGGCAGTACGAACAGCGTGCGGAAGACGGTCCTGGTGACGGCGGAGACCGCCTCGGAGTTCAGCAGCATGGCGAAGCCGAGCCCTATCAGCATGTGCGCGACGACGCTGACGGCCACGAACCAGAAGGTGTTGGCCAGCGCCGTGCGGAACGCACCGCTGGTGAGGATCTCGATGTAGTTCGCCATCCCCACGAAGTGAGACTCCCCGGCGGTGATGACGGCGTCCATCAGCGAGTACCCGATCACCATGACGATGGGGACGACCATCAGCACGATGAGCAGTATCAGAGTGGGAGACAGATACGCGTAGGGCACCAGGGAGCCGGCCAGACGCCGCCAGTAAGGCGGCGTCTGCGCCGGTTGCGCCCGAGACGCGCCGACGGCATCGGTGGAGCGCATCGCCCGGCCTCAGAACTCCGCGTCCCACGCCTTTTGGGCGTTGGCGAGCATGGTGTCGACGTCGATGTCGCCGCTGAGGTAGGTCTGGAACTGCTCGTCGAACTTGCGCATGAGCGTCTCGGAGACCGGCAGTCCGGTGAACTCGTTGGCGGGCGTGCCCGAACTCCAGATGTCGAAGGCCTGCTTGAACAGCTCGTCTTTCTCCACGTAGTCCGGTGTGGCCGTGCCGTTGCCCGGGAAGGCCTTGGCGTCGTCGGCGAGCACGGCGTTGATGTCTGCGGACATCAGGAACTCGACCAGCTTCCAGGCCTGCTCCGGGTGCTCGGTGGTGCCGGAGACGCCGATGCCCCAGGAGGCGTACGGCATGCCGCGGTCGCCGGTGTAGCCGCTCACCGCCGGCAGGGCGGAGATGCCGAACTCCAGGTCCGGGTTGCCCTCACGGATGGTGTTCACGTGTGCGAGGGAGTCGATCATCATGCCGACGCGCGCGTTGGTGAAGTCCTCGACCTTGTCCTGCTCCTTCATGGTGAAGGCGCCCGGGGAGACGACGCCCGCGTCCCACAGGCCCTTGATGAACTCGCAGGCGCTCTTGACGTCCGCGTTGCCCTGCAGGTTCGGTCTGCCGTCCTCGGTGAGCATCGAGCCGCCGGAGGCCCAGACCCATGACATGACATCGTTCTGGATCCCGTTGGGAGCCTCCAACGACAGCGGCAGCGCCCAACCGGAGATGTCCCCGCCCGTGGCCGCGACGGCCTTCGCCGCGGCCACGAACTCCTCGCGCGTGGAGGGGATTTCCGAGACTCCGGCCTGCTTCAGCAGATCCATGTTGGCGAACATGGGGTAGACGAAGTTGACCACGGGGATCATGTAGGTCGCGCCGTCGATCTGGATCTGGCTGGCGAGCTCAGCGTCGTCGTATCCCTGCTCGGCCATGAGGGCGGTGAGGTCGGCGATCGCCCCCTGCTGGGCGAAGTCACTCACCCAGGCGCCGTCCAGGCCGACGACGTCCGGCATGGTGTGCGCCGCGGCCCCGGCGACCAGCTGCTCCTTGGTCGAGGCATAGGGCCCGGAGAGGAGCTCGACCTTGATCCCGGGATTGGCCTGCTCGAACTGGTCCATCAACGCCCGCAGCGCCCCGTCGGGGAGCTCGGGCTCCCACCACTGCGTGAACTCCAGCGTCACCTCCCCGCCGTCGCCCGCGCCGCCGGAACCACCACTGCACCCGGCCAGGCCGGCCGCCGCCAGTGCGGTCATGACGGCCGCCATCTGTCCGAATTCACGCCTACGCATCAGCATTGTTACTCCATCATCATTGACATGAGTTGCGACATCATGCGGGTTTCCGCTGTTTCCTGATGTCCGAGACAGAGACTAGTGCGACTTCTTGCGACTGTCTGCACTGATTGGGCAACGATGCCGTAACGCTTGGCTTGAAGTCGCATGTATGCCGCATAGACTTCTGCCATGAACGACGTCGTACCCCGCCTCCCTGGAGGGCGGAAGGCCGAGATCGCCGGCTACGTCAACCGGATGGGCCAGGTGACGGTGACGGCGCTGGCCGACCACTTCGGCGTCTCGGCCGACACCATCCGCCGCGACCTGGATCAACTCGACGCCGACGGCCTGCTCATCCGCGTGCACGGCGGCGCCATGTCCAACTCCGCCGTCCCCTGGCATGACACGAACCTGACCGACCGCGCACGCCTGCAGTCCTCGCAGAAGGAGCGCATCGGCAAGGTCGCCGCCGGGCTGGTGCAGGACGGCAACGTCCTGTTCATCAACGGGGGTACCACGGCACTGTCACTGGTCCACCACCTGACCGACAAGCGGGAACTGATCATCGCCACCAACAACCTGGCGCTGCCGGTGGAGATCAATCCGGAGGCGTGCCGGGATGTGTACGTCATCGGCGGACACGTCCGGCTCTCGGGGCGAGTCACCATCGGCCCGGTCGCCTTCGCCTCCGCCATCTCCGGAGTGGAGAACGACATTCACGTCGACCTCGCCCTCATCGGCGTCGGCGCCGTCGACGTCGGCGGCTATTCCACCTCCAATCTGGACGAGGCCGCCATGCTCGGGCAGATGGCCGCCCGCGCCCGCCGTGTGGCCATCCTCGCCGACTCCACCAAGTTCGACCGTCGTCTCTTCGCGGCGATCGGCGAGCTTGCGATCGCCGACTACCTGATCACCAACGAGCAGCCGAGTGCCGAGCTCGCGGCCGCACTGAGTGCCAACTCGGTTCAGGTGCTCACCCCGGATACGCCCTATTGAAACTGAACCGGCGTCCGTGCCACGCTTGGCCGAGCTGCGCCCGAGTCAAGGAGGTCTCGATGACCACGCTGACCACCCGCCAGGTCTTCGATGCGGAGACTTGGAGCCTGCTCGCCTTCGGCAAACCCTCCCGCACCGCACACGGATTCGGGTGGCTCGACGACGACGGCAACATCGACGCCAATCGCGGCGTGCAACTGTGGATCACGGGCCGCATGACCCACTGCTTCGCCCTGGGGCACCTCATGGGCGACCCGGACTGCGTGACCCTGGCGCAGCACGGCGTCGCCCGCCTTCTGGACGGGCCACTTCGCGATACCACCACCGGCACCTGGCTGTCCGCCGTCGACATCAATGGCACGCCCCGCCCGGGACCGCTGGTCTCCTACGATCACAGCTTCGTCATCCTGGCCGCCGCCTCCGCACTCATGGCTGAGGTACCGCGGGCGCGGGAACTACTAGACGCCGCCCTGCTCACCTTCGAACGGCTGTGGTGGGACGAGGACGCCGGGATGGTAGTGGACTCCCGGGACCGCGAGACCCTCGCCGTTGACCCCTACCGCGGGGCCAACGCGAATATGCACACGGTGGAGGCGCTGCTGGCCGCGTACTCCGCCACCCGGGATCCACTCCACCTGCGCCGGGCCGTGCGCATCACCAATCGGATCGCGCAGGCGGTGGTTTCCCACGGCTTCCGCCTGCCCGAGCACTTCGACTCCTCCTGGCGCGCCGTCCTCGACTACAACCGAGACCGCCCCACCGACGCCTTCCGCCCCTATGGATCCACCGTAGGGCACTGGCTGGAGTGGTCGCGGCTGATGATTCAGGTGCGCACCGCCTGCTCCGCCGCGGGCATCGGCTACGACCCGCTGCTGGACAGTATCCCGAAGCGCATGTACCGGCAGGCGTTGCAGGACGGCTGGGGCGCGGACGGCCGCCAGGGCTTCGTGTACACCGTGGACTTCTACGGTCGACCCGTGGCCCACGAACGCATGTACTGGGTGCTGTGCGAGGCGATCGGGGCCGCGGAGACGCTCAAGCAAGCCACCGGGGACGCCTCCTACGAGCACGACATCGACATCTATGCCACCTTCGCCCGGGAGTTTCTGATCGAGGCACCCGGTCGGTGGCGGGAAGAGCTTGACGCCCACAACCGCCCCAGCGCAACCACCTGGTCGGGCAAGCCCGACATCTACCACGCGCTCCAGGCAATGCTGATCGGCCGCCTGCCGATCACCCCATCATTCGCGGAGGGCCTGCTGGCCACTGGGGCAGCGCCCGCCTGAAGCCGCCGAACCGGCAACACGCAAAACACGACGCACCCGAGCCGCCGGGCTGCTCACGGCGTAGGACGGCCTCCGAGTTGCACGCGCACCCCCGCCAGCACCCCGACGTCGTCGGCCGCCAGCACCAGCGCGCACAGGAAGGCCGCCATGGTGTGCGACCAGTAGGGCACTCGCATGCTCATGCACGCCCTTCCCGCGGATACGTCCGGCGATCCCACCTTCTCGTGGCGCAGCTCCCAGCCCGCGGCCTCGGCAACCAGGGCCAGCAGGCCGTCGGCGGAGTTGAATACGGCGCGCACAGCGTCGCCGGGACTGCCGTCGCGCACATCCACGGCGATGGTCACCGGACGTATGGCAGCCTCGCCGTACACCGGCAGCCGCTCGGCTATGTAGGTGGCGAGGGAATGGTCGTGGACGACCCGCTCCGATGGCAGTCTCAGCGCCAGCCCCTGGAACCTGAACGGTCCGACGTCCCGGCAGGCGGCGTATGCGCACTCGCAGACCAGGGAGATGGTGGCGGGTGTCAGCTCCCGTGACACCCCGACCTCGAACCAGCCGACGGCGCCGTCATCGACGAAGTCGTCGGCTGCGCCGGGCGGCAGGTCCCACCGGCCCTCCTCAATAGTCAGGCCCGCGCAGTCGGCCGGGGGCACCAGGTTCAGACCCCTGATCGCCGCCTCGCCGATCAGGGCGCCGTAGGCGGCGGCGTCATGACGGGCTACCGCCTCGGCGGCGGTGCGGCTCCCAAGCACACTGGTCTCGAAAGAGGACGCAGCCATTACGTTCACGGCTCACAGTCTACGGACACGCCCGCTGACGGTCGGCGCGCGCCCTGGGTTGAGGGGTTAAGGGGCCCGAATTCGTGTCGGTGCCGCGCGATACCGTGGCAGCATGTACGAAGGCAATGGGGCTGAGCGGCGCTCCGGCGGGGCCTACCCGGCGGAGCGGGCAGGGCTGCCCGGCACCGGGAGGGGGTCGCCAGCGGCTACTGCCTGGATCGTCTCATGCAGGGAGGCAGCGGCCGGGCCCAGGGCAGACCGTGACCCGGCGGAGCTGATGGCGCGCCTGGCGGAAGTGCCCGCAGGCGCGGGACTGGCGAGTCTGGTTGAGGGCCTGCTGGCCGGCGTGCTGGTCCCCACCGGCCCCATCGGCGAGGCCGTCGGCTCCGCCGCTGATGAGGCCGCAGCAGAGGCGAGCACGGTGGCTGCTGCTGACGCCGCGGATACTGTTAGCGCCGAGGAGCTGGCAGAACTACTGGAAATTCCAGACACCGGCACCCTGTTCAGCACCATCACGAGCCCGGCCGATCGCACCTTGGCGCGGGCCTCCGCGCAGCTGGGCGTGGACTGGGGCGAGGGCACCGGCATCGACCGCCTGGCCTCGCTGGGCGGGCAGGTGCTCAGCGAGCTGGTGGCGGCATGCCATCGATTGGTCTCCTGGGGATCCTGGTGCGAGGGCGCGGCGGCTGCCTGCCTTGCTCGCACCCCGGAGATGAACCGCGGCGCAGCCCCCTGGGGGCCCGGTGGGCGACCCGAGTGCCTGGTGACCGATGAAGAACGGCGTTTCACCACCGGCGGGGAGATCGCCTGCCGCCTGGGCACCACCCGCCAGGGTGCCTGTCAGATACTGGATCGGGGTGAGGCCCTGCTACAACCCGAGTTCGCGGCCACCGAGGCCCTGCACCGGGCCGGCCTGCTGGACGCAGCCAAGACCGCCTTGCTGGTTCGGCGGCTGGACGGCGTCAGTGCGGGGGTGGCGAAGGCGGTGCAGGAGCGGGTCCTGCCGCGTGCGTCCCGGAGGACGACCTCTCAGCTGGCCAAGGACATCGACCGCCTCCTAGCCGCCCTGGACCCCGACGGCGCCAGCGACCGCCGTAAGCGCAACGTGGCGCGCAGGCATGTCACACGGCCCCGCCAAGCGGGCGAGGGTGTCCATGAAATGCGGCTGCTCCTGCCGAGCCTGGACGCGTTCCTACTGGACGCGACTTTAGACGCCATCGCCGCCTCCGCCAGGGCGGCCGGAGATGAGCGGTCCCCGGCGCAGCTACGCGCCGACGCCGTCACCGGCATGACGCTGCGCGCCCTGCAAGGCAGCCAGTACACCGCCTGTCGGCCGCCGTTCACCGCGCCGGAGCATGCCGGCGCAAGCGGCGGGCCACCGGCACCGACCAGCACGCAGCTACTGCCCGACGGGGTGCCGTTGGAAGGCCTGTTGGCCGGGCTCAGCAGCCTGGTGGAACCCGCCCACCGCTGGTGGACGCCCTCCGGCGCTACAGCGGTCTTCCCGCCGCCGGGGATCACCGTCAACATCGACGTCACCGTCCCCTTGGAGCACCTACTACCCGACGGCGCCGACATGACCGGCGGCCCCCCGATCACCACCAGCCCCACAGCCAGGTCCGCGGCTCCTGCGACGGCAGAGGTAACCATTGGCGGTGCCGACATCCCGGTGCCCGCCATTACCGCCCGCTCCCTCGCGGCCGGTGGCGTCTGGCGCAGAATGGTCACCGACCCGGTATCAGGCACCGTGCTCGACGTGGGCCGCACCCACTACCGGCCCCCGGCCGCCCTGCGCGAACTCGTGCAGGCCAGGGACAACTCCTGCACGTTCCCGGGCTGCGCAATCCCCGCCAGTCGTTGCGACACAGACCACATTCAAGCCTGGGCCGACGGCGGCGTGACCACCCTCAGCAATCTCACCAGCCTGTGCCAGGCCCACCACCGGCTCAAGCACACGCCCGGCTGGAGCCTCACCCGCACCGACTCTGGTGACCTGACCTGGTGTACTCCCACCGGTGCCCGCTACCAACGCAGCACGGACGGGAGCATCACCCTCCTGGCCCACAAGATCGGCCCTCGTCAGCTGAGCGTCCCCGCCCAAAAGGTCCCCGAACACCTCGCTGCGGCCGTCGACGCCGCCGTCATGGATCGCCTCCAACACGGCCTCGACCTCAGCGCCCAAGACACCAACCGCTGCGACGGACCACCACGGGTCACCAGCCGCGGTCCCCAGCCCGGCCAGCCCGTTGGCGCCTTCGAGGCCACCGCCTACCCGGAGGCCCTACACGACCTCGGCCTAACCGTGCTGCTTGACGAAATCCCGCCTTTCTAAGCGCTCCGAGTCAGGCCCCGAGCTCCTCGGCGACCAGCGCCATCTCCTCGTCCGCCCGGCGCCGCAGCTCCCGGTGGCGGGTCCAGGAGGCGAGGGAGGCCTCGGCCACGGCGTCCACCAGCAGGACGATGCCCGTAGTGAGGAATCCGCGGTGCAGCACGCCGGTGCGGCCACGGCGGCGCACCGCCGCCCCGACCAGCACCCCACCGATACCCGCCTCCAGGGCGACTCCGGCACGCATGATCCAGGGCCGTTCGGTGACGGTGCGAATGTAGGTCTGCCAGAAGGCCGAGCCGGGCGCGGACGGGTCCTGCAGCATGAGCCCGACCGAACGGCCCACGGCGTTGGACAGGCCGCGCGGCTCGTGCACCACGGCCCCGGGCGCCTCCGCGGGCGCCAGCCGTCCGCTGAGCACCGACGCCACCCAGTCCGGCAGGCCGAGCGCCTCCACCAGGGCGACCAGCCCGTCCAGCCCGGGTGTGGAGAAGGCCTGCGCCACCGCCTCCGCATCCGCACCCGGCACCGCCTCGGCCACCCGAGACACGTCGGTGGAGTCCGCCAGCAGCTCGTCCACGAGGGCGCGCAGTGCCGGGCCCGGCTCGGCCACGCCGCCCCACACGTACTTCGACGTCATCCCCCAGGAGAAGACGGCGTCGTCCTCGCTCTCCCCGGTGGTGACCGCGCGCACCGCAATATCGCGAGTATCCACGGTCAGGACCAGGGCGGGCAGGGACTCCTCGTCCCAGCCGAAGGTGCCCAGCTCGTTGCCGCCGCCGGCATACATGACGATGCGTCGGTCCAGTGCGGGCAGGGAGACCACGGCCAGCGGACGCTCCAGCAGCGTCGCCTGCAGCGGCACCATGTAGGCGCTCAGCGGGGAGACGACGACGGTGCGGGAGGCGTCCGCTCCCCCCGAGGCCACGTCCGGCAGCGCGACGTCGGTGGGCAGGGCGTTGAAGGAGGCGGGACCGATGGTGACGTCGCCGGAGAACTCACGGGCCAGGGACTCCACCAGTTCGCTGATGCGGATCCCGGCGAGCACGCCGCCACGCGACGGCGGGGTCACGGCCACGCGCCCGTCGGCGTCGGCCAACAGGGTGAGGGACAGCAGGTGTGGGGTCGCGGGGTACCACTCGAGGCGGGCGACCACTCGGTCCGCCTCGAGGCGCGCGGCGACCGCGTCCGGCTGGGTTCCGGGCACGACGAGCACGCCCTCCGTGCGGTTCCAGCGCTGTGCGGGGTCCTGAGCCATGGAGGCCTCCTAGTCGGATGGTGACGACCGTCGTCCGCCGGCCCGTCCGCACGACGGGCGGGGACACGACCATTGTGTCAGCATAGAGCGTCCCGGTCAGCCCCGGGAGCGTCGATGGTCCCCGGTGCTCGGGGCGCACCGCCGCAGGCTACGCGTCGGCACCCGCACGACGGCGCAGCCGGTCGACCTCATACAGGGCGATGCCGGTGGCGACGGCGGCGTTGAGGGACTCCACCGCGGCGGCGATCGGGATGGAGACGAGCAGGTCACAGGTCTCGCGCACGAGTCGGGACAGCCCAGCGCCCTCCGCGCCGGTGACCACCACCAGCGGGGCGTCCGCCAGGTTCAGCTCCTCCACCGGCACATCCGCCCGTCCGTCGAGGCCGACGACGAAGCATCCCTCCTGCTTGAGCGCCTGCAGGCTGCGCACCAGGTTCGTCTCCCGGGCGACCGGCACGCGCGCGGCGGCGCCGGCAGACACCTTCCAGGCGGTGGCATTCACACCCGCGGAGCGGCGCTCGGGCACGATCACGCCGTCGACGCCGAAGGCGCCGGCCGAGCGCAGCACCGCGCCGAGGTTGTGCGGGTCGGTGACCTGGTCGAGCGCCACCAGCAGGGGGGTGTGCCCGGCCTCGCGGGCGCGCGCCAGCAGGTCGCGGGCGAGCACGTACTCGTAGGCGGGCACCTCGATGGCGATGCCCTGGTGGGCGGCGCCGTCGGTGAGCGCCTCCAGGTCCAGCTTGGTGGCCTCCACGACGGGGGCTCCGACCAGGGCGGCCCGCCGCACCACGGCGTTCAGGCGGTCGTCGGACTGGGCTGAGGCGGCCATGAACACGCGGGTGATGGGCACACGGGCGCGGGCCGCCTCCGCGACGGCGTTGCGGCCGCAGACGATCTCGTGGTCGCCCGGCACCCCGAAGCGCCGCTTGGCCTCCTCCAGGCGCCCGGCATGGGTGGGCTGGGCGGCGCGGGACTCGGCGCGCATCTTGGCGCGCGCCTTCGGGTGGCCGACGCGGTCCTCGGCCTTGGGGGTGGGGCCGCGGCCCTCCAGACCGCGGCGGCGCACCCCGCCGGAGCCCTTGAGCGGGGCCTTCTTCTTCCCGGAGCTGCGTATGGCGCCGTGGCGCCGGTCGTTGCCTGGCATCGCGGGCCTCCTGTTCTGCTGCTGGCGGCCGGTGGCCGCAGTTACGGGTGGTGGTGCGTCTGGTGCCGACGCGGGCAGGGCTGAGGGCTCAGGCCAGGTGCCACCGGGCCCCGGCCCCGGAGTCCTCGACGACGACGCCGGCCGCGGTCAGCTCCTCGCGCAGCGCATCCGCTCGCGCCCAGTCCTTGGCGGCGCGGGCCTGGGCGCGCTGCTCCAGCAGCCCGGCCACGAGCCGGTCCAGGGCGCGCGCGGCGGCGTCGTCCGCGCCACCGCCGGCGCCGAGCACCCGACCCCGCCAGGGCTCGGCGAGCGGGTCGAGCCCGAGCACGTCCAGTTGGGCGCGCAGGTCCAGGGCCGCTCGGGCGACGGCGTCGGCCTCGGGTGCGGGCGCGGCCAGGGCCGTGTTAAGCCGCTTGAGGGTGGCATGAACGACGGCCATGGCACCGGCGAGGTTGAGGTCCTCGTCCATGGCGGCGGCGTACTGCTCGGGCAGGGCCCGCTCGCGCACCTCCTCCGCGGGGACGTCAACCGGGCCGGGACCGCCGTCGGCGGGGGTGGTTACCTCCCGGGCGCGCATGATCGCCCCGGACAGCCGCTCCCACAGGGAGGCGGCGTCGGCCAGGGTCTCCGTGGAGAACTCCACGGTGGAGCGGTGGTGGACGGTGCCCAGCGCCAGGCGCAGCACCGCCGGGTCGTAGGCCCCCAGCAGCTCGGACACCACCAGGGAGTTGCCCAGCGACTTGCTCATCTTCTCGCCCTTAACAGTCACCCAGGCGTTGTGCACCCAGTGGCGGGCGAAGCCCCAGCCGGCGCCGTGGGACTGGGCCTGCTCGTTCTCGTGGTGCGGGAAGCGCAGGTCGATGCCGCCGCCGTGGATGTCGAAGGACTCCCCCAGGTAGCGGCGGGACATGGCCGAGCACTCCAGGTGCCAGCCGGGCCGACCCCTGCCCCAGGGGGCGTCCCAGGCGGCGTCGGCGGGCTCGGTCGGCTTGGCGGCCTTCCACAGGGCGAAGTCGCGCGGGTCGCGCTTGTCGGCCTCCACCTCCGCCTCGATCTGGGAGTCGTCCTCGGTGGTGGCCAGGTCGTCGACGCTCTGATTGGTGAGCGAGCCGTAGTCCGGCAGGGAGCGCACGTCGAAGTAGACGTTGCCCGTCTCGCCGGTGTAGGCGTGCCCGGCGTCCAGCAGTCGCTGGACCAGGTCGATCATCTCGGGGATGTGGCCGGTGGCGCGCGGCTCGTAGGTGGGGGCCTGCACGCCGAGGGCCCGGTAGGCGGCGTCGAACTCGCGCTCGTGCCGCTGCGCCCACGCCCACCAGGGCACGGGCGGATCGGCGGCCGCCGACTTGGCCAGGATCTTGTCGTCGATGTCGGTGACGTTGCGGATCAGGACGACGTTCTGCCCGCAGCGGGTCAGCCAGCGGCGCAGCACGTCGAAGGCGATGGCACTGCGCATGTGCCCGATGTGCGGGGAGCCCTGAACCGTGGCACCACACAGGTAGATCGTCACCGTGCCGGGCGTGACGGTGGGCGCCAGGGGCACGACGGCGCGGGCGGCCGTGTCGTACAGGCGCAGGTTCAGCGCGGTGGGCGCGTCATTTGCGGAGGTGCTCACCCCCGCAGCCTAGCGGGTGCGGCAAGTCCGGCCGTGCTCGGCGGGCGGCGGCTAGGCCTGCGGCACCGGCCAGACCAGGGCGGTGGCGATGGCCGCCAGCCCCTCCTCGCGGCCGAGGAAGCCCAGGTGGTCCGTCGTCGTCGCCGAGAAGGAAACCTTGGCACCGGCGGCGGCGCTCAGGGCGGCGGCGGCCTCCCCCATGCGATGGGCGACGCGCGGTCGGGCGCCGATGAGCTGAACGGCGACGTTCCCGATCTCGAAGCCCGCCTCGCGCACCCGCTTGGCGGTCTCGGCGAGCAGCGCGGCACCGGCGGCGTTCTCCCACTCCGGCGCGTCCGTGCCGAAGTTGCCGCCGAGGTCGCCCAGGTCGGCGGCGGACAGCAGGGCGTCGCAGCAGGCGTGAGCCACGACGTCGCCGTCGGAGTGGCCGGCCAGGCCGACCTCGTCCGGCCAGTGCAGGCAGGCCAGGCTCAGCGGAGTTCCCGAGTCGGGGGCGGCGAAGGCGTGCACGTCGGTACCGACGCCGGTGCGGGGCGTCCACTGGGCGATCTGCGCGCGGTAGGCGGCGATGTCGGCCGGGGTGATGGCCGCGGGGCCGGCGGAGTGGCGGGCGGTGCGCTGTGCGGGGACATCACTCTCAGGTTGATCACTCATGCCCCACAGTCTGCCGTATACCTGCTCGTTACCCGCGCAACCCTCCGTCGCCCCGCGCGTCGGTGGCCGCAGCCGTCTTGACGTGGCGGCGGATTGCGGCCGGACAATGCGGCCTGTGGTTCCCGCATGCACGCCCGCGAGCGCTCCCCCGGCCGCACCGTCCGCTCCGGCGGCCTCACTGTGCGCGCTGCACGACGACGGCGCCTGCCGCTCCTGCCCGCACCTGTCGACGCCGCTGCCCGTGCAGCTGGAGCGCAAGCAGGCCCGTATCGCGGCGCTGCTGGCCGACGGCGCGAACCCCGTGCCGTCCGGCGCCTGGGAACCGGCGGCTGCAAGCGCCTCGGAACGGTTCCGCAACAAGGCGAAGATGGTGGTCTCCGGCACGGTTGCCGCCCCCGTGCTGGGCGTGCTGGGGCCCGATGGCCGCGGCATCGACCTGCGCAGCTGCCCGCTGCACGTGCCGGAGATAGAGGCGGCGCTGCCCGTGCTCGCGCGCACCGTCACGGCGCTCGGGATGATGCCCTACGACGTGCCGACCAGGCGCGGCGAGCTCAAGCACGTGCTGGTGACGGCCTCCCCGGACGGGGACCTGATGGTGCGCTTCGTGCTGCGCAGCCGCCGGCACGTGGCGGACCTGCGCGCGGCCCTGCCCGGCCTGCAGAGGGCGCTGCCGACGCTGGCGGTGCTCAGCGCCAACATTCAGCCGGTGCACCAGGCGATTATCGAGGGGCCGGAGGAGGTCGTGCTCACCGAGGACGACCGCCTGCTCATGCGGCTGCGCCTGTCGCCACCCGCCGCTGGCGCGAGCGGACCGCCGGCGTTGGGTGCGGCGGCGTCGGGCATGCGGGAGCTGCCCCTGTACTTGCCGACGCGCTCCTTCTTCCAGACCAACACCGCCATCGCCGAGCAGCTGTACGCCACCGCTCGCGATTGGGCGGATGCCGCGCTTCCCGGCCCGGCCCGGGTGTGGGACCTGTTCTGCGGCGTCGGCGGCTTCGCCCTCGCGCTGGCAGGACCGGGCCGAAGCGTGCTCGGGGTGGAGGTCTCGGCCTCGGCGATCGACGGCGCCCGGGCTGCGGCCGCGCTCATGAAGCTGCCGGAGGAGTCGGTGCGCTTCGAGGCCGGGGACGCCGCGGTGCTGGACCCGGGCGCCGGGGCGGTGCCGGACCTGCTGGTGGTCAATCCGCCGCGGCGCGGCATCGGCGCGGAGCTGGCCGAGCGCATTGAGGCCTCGGGGGTGGAGTGGGTGCTGTACTCCTCGTGCAACCCGGAGAGCCTGGCCCGGGACCTGGAGCGGATGCCGTCGCTGCGCGTGCAGCGGGCGCGCCTGTTCGACATGTTCCCCCACACCGATCACGCCGAGGTCCTCGTTTCCCTCCGCCGAGCTCGGTAGCAATATCCGCCGAGATCGGTAGAAGTAACGTGCCGAGATCGGTAGAAGTTACGTGCCGAGATCGGTAGATATGACGTGCCTGAGCACGCCTACCCATGGACCAGCGCCGCCACGCCACGTAGCCTCGCAGCATGGCGAGCAACGGCGATTCATCCAGTCCCTCCGCATTGGTCGGTCCCACGATCCCCTCCCGCCCGGCCCAGGCTCTGGCTGCTCATGGCCTGTCCCGCCGCCGGGCGCTGGCCCTCCCGCCCGCCATCGCCGCCCTGGTGGCGCTGGGCGGCTGCGGCATACTCGGCGGCTCCGCCCAGGCCGAGGCCTACGACACCGACGCTGAGCACCGCGAGGTCCCGTTGGAAGACGCCCCGGCCGCACCAGAGGCCGCGGCCGCCTGCGCCGCTCTGAGCGAAGCCCTGCTGCGCTCCCGCCTTGATGAGGAGCCCACTGGAAACGCGCTGGCCTGCCCGGTGGGAATGGCCCTGGCCATCGCCCTGCTCTACGCCGGCTCCGACACCCCCGCCGACGGCGTGAACGCCCTACTCGGAGTTGTCGGCAGCGATGACTCAAGCGCGACAAGCACCAGCGACGCCGACCCGACCGCCGCCTCCCCCGCCGCGAATGCGGGCACCATTCGCGACACCACCTGGTCGGCGCTGCAGAACGACCTGCTCGTCTACTACGAACCCGATGAGAAGGCCCTGGACAACTTCAATCCCAAGGTGATTCCAGAGCCCCCGCTGCTGCACATCGCCAACCGGGTGCTGCTGGTGGGAGACAACCCCGGCGTGGAGCAGTCCTACCTGGATGCCGCCCGCGAGTGGTATGACGCCACCACCGAGCACACTGCTAGGAACCGCGCCAAGGCCACCCTGGACGCCTGGGCCGAGCGCCACACCGGCGGACTGATCAAGTCCTCCGGCATCAAGGTCACGGCGAACACCCAGCTCGTCCTGCAAAACGCCCTGCTGTTCGCCGCAAAGTGGGCCTCGCCCTTCGACGCGAACGACACCACCGAGCAGGACTTCACCCTGGCGGACGGCTCAACCGTCACCGCCCGGCTCATGCACGAGGACCGCTTCCTCCCGTACGTGCAGGGCGAGGGCTGGCAGGCCGTGCGCCTGCAGTACGCCGAGGGCAGCGGTCGAACGGTTTTGGACGTGATCCTGCCCGACGTCGGCACCCTCCCCACTGACCTGCCCGAAGGAACCTGGGCCGAGGCCTCGGCGGCCCTGGAGGCCGAGGCCTTCGAGGAGCGGCAAGAGGTGCGACTCGCCCTGCCCACCTTCGACCTGCAACCCGGCCCCGTGGACCTGCTCGCCTTCCTTGAGGGCCAAGGCATTGAGTTGGACCGTCTGGAGCACATCGGGGAGGGGCTGTTCGTGGACCAGGCGGTGCAGCAGGTCCGGCTCATGGTGGGCGAGGAGGGCACCGTGGCCGGGGCGCTCACGGAAGTCGACATCGCCGTCACCGCGCCAGCTGAGGTGAACCAGACGGTGGAATTCACCGTGGACCACCCCTTCGTGGTGCGCATCGTCGACCAGCTCACCGACCTAGTGCTCATCGAGGGCATCATCATGGACCCGACCGCCGAGTAACCGGGCTCTTCTGGTCCGAGGTGCGAGCGGACCGGGATCGTCTACTACGCCGGTTCGCCGTCTACTACGCCCGTTAGCGGTCGGTTGTACGGCTGTAGGGGGCGTACTAGACCGCTAACCGGCGTACCCAAGGCCGAAGTGGCGTAGTAGAGCACCGCCTGCGGGGAAACGGCGGCCTCAGCCACCACACCACAAGTCGGTCTCGTGCCGTGGTGGGTTTGTTCCGCCGGACCGCCAAGCGACCACCGCGCCCACCCATGCGGCCGCATGTCCCCACCGCGGCGACCCCAGCCGTTACGCTCTTCCTGGAAACCCTCCCCACCCCAGCAGGAGAAGTAATGAGCGTCGACGTCGTCACCCATGCCACCCCCGAGCTCGTCGAGGCCATGGAGCGCCTCATCCCCCAGCTGTCCCGCAGCGCCCCGGCCCTGACCGCCGAGCAGTGCGAGGCACTGGTCGCCCAGCCGGGCGTGTACCTGTTCGTCTTCCGCCCCGACACCCCGCAGGCCGACGGCTCCACCCCCATCCTGGGGATGCTGACCCTGGCCACCTTCACCATCCCCACCGGGCTGCGCGCCTGGGTGGAGGACGTCGTCGTCGACGGCGATGCCCGCGGCCAGGGCGCCGGCCAGTCCCTGGTGGAGGCCGCCGTCGCCTACGCCCAGTCGCTGGGCGCCCGCACCGTGGACCTCACCTCGCGGCCCAGCCGTGAGGCGGCCAACCGCCTGTACCGCCGCGCCGGCTTCGCACTGCGCGAGACCAACGTGTACCGCTTCTCCGGCGAGTGACCCGCCGTGCGGTCCGCCCTCAGGGCTCGGCCCACAGCAGCAGGTGCGGGGTGACCGCCGCCAGATCCGGGACGACGACGAGTCCCGGGTCGCCCGGGAAGTGCTTGCTTCCGCCGATCTGGATCACCCGCAGGTCGTTGGACCGGGCGGAGGCGGCGCCGGTGGCGGAGTCCTCGACGACGACGCACTGGTCCTCGCTCAGCCCCAGCAGCCGCATGCCGGCGGCGTAGGGGGCCTGGTCGGGCTTGCCGGGCAGGCCGTCGTCGCCGGTGACGGCGCCGGCGAACACGTCGCCGAGCGCGTGGGCAACCGCCTCCACGATCGCGCGCGGTGACTGGGTGACGATCACCTGGGCCAGCCCGATCTCCAGCAGGGTCCGGGTGATCTCACGGGCGCCCGGCACCAGCGGCGGTGAGGCCTTGACGGCCGCCTCGACGTCGGCGGCCATGCCGGTGAAGATCGCCTCGGCCGCGGCGTCGTCGGGGTCCGGAGCCGCCCCGGTGGCGGCGATCAGTTCGCGGCTGCGGCGGATGGAGGCTCCCTCCAGGGCCGCCACCTGGGCGTCGGTGACCGTGCCGCCCGCGGCCTCGCAACGGCGGCGGAATGCCTCATCCCAGAAGGGCTGGGAGTTGATCAGGGTGCCGTCCATGTCCCACAGGACGCCGCGGACGTAGCGGCCGCCGTTGCTCATTGCCCGCTCCCTCAGCCTTGCCTGCCGCGGCCCTTGCCCCGGGAGCGCCTGCGCCGGGCGCGTTCGGTGCGCCGGGTAAGCTTGTCCTGCTCGGCCTGTGCCCATTCGATGCGCTCGGACAGCCAGGTTCGGGTCTGCCGAGTCAGCATCTTGTTGTCCTCCAGCAGGCCGCCGGCGCGCAGGCGCGTGAACTCGAGGTACTCGGCGTTGGCGGTGCGCTCATACTGGCGCTCGGCCTCGCGCAGGTCGGCGGCGTCCCGCGCCACCTGCCGCTCGATCATCTGTCGCCCCAGCAGCAGGAAGATCGCCAGTACCAGGGCCACGATGCTGCCGTAGCCCCTGGTCGGTGCGTACAGCAGCGCCGCCAGGACGGACAGCCCGACGGCGGGCCCCATCATCCCGTAGGTGTAGCCCTCGGGGCGGCCGTCGTGCCCACGGGCCCAGGCGCGGAGCTTGGCCCGCCCGTCCGGGTCACCGCCGTTGAACCAGTCGCGCAATCGCCCGCCGACGCCGCTCATCGTGCCGCCTCCCCGGCCGGGTCCGGGGCGTCGTCGACGTCGGCGGATGTCGCCTCGCCCGCGTCGCCCAGCAGTTCCTCAATGAGCGCGGCCATGGAGCCCACCGACCGCTCGCAGGCGGCGACGACGTCGGGCGGGGACCAGGGCAGGCAGATGGCGTGGTCGGCGACGGCGTGCATGGGTATGTCGTTCCAGGAGTCGCCGACGCTCCAGGTCTCTATCCGCTCGCCCGCCAGCGGGCCGTCCGGGCCGGTGAGCGTGTCCACCAGGTCGATCAATCCGGCCCCCTTCGTGGCTCCGGCGGGTATGACGTCAAGGAACTCCTGATTGCGCACCACCTCTATCTCCTCCGACCAGCGGTCGGTGAGCTCGGCGACGATGCGATCGCGCACGGCGTCGTCGCGCACCCGCATGGGCACGCCGATGAACCGGTGATCCGGCATCTCCTCCAGGGTCATGGGCAGAAAGATCTCCAGAATGGGGGAGGTCTCGTGGTAGGTGTCGGACAGGATGTGATCGGCCTCCATGGTGGTGCCGAAGACGGTGAGCCCGTCAATGCCCTGCAGGAAGGTGGCGATCTCGTGTGCGACGCCGTCGGGCAGGTAGCGGGCGGAGAGGACCTGGTAGTCGCCGTCGATCAGCACGGCGCCGGTGAAGGTGACGGCGTAGTCGAAGCTCAGGCCCACGGGAGTGAGGGTGTTGCGGGTGGCGAAGACGGACTTGCCCGTGTCGACCACGAGCAGGTTGCCGGCCTCGCGCCAGCGCTGCATGGCGGCGAGGTCGGCGGCCGAGACCCGACGGTCGAACAGGACTGTGCCGTCCAGGTCGGTGGCGATGAGTTGACGCACGTACTTCTCCTGCTCAGGTTGCGGTGTGTGCTGGGTAACAGGTTACCGACCGCGGGACGACAGCACGCCGGTAGCGCGGGCGGGATCGGGTGAGAACGGGCCTTGGAGTCGTCCGACCGGGCCGCCGGAGAGCCGACGCGCGGATGCTCAGCCGACGACCACGAAAACGAGCGCCACCACCAGCAGCACGGCGCCGGTGATGACTTCTACGATGCCCCAATACTGGATCGGGATCCAGAACAGCGTATGCACACCGCGCAGAGCGCGCTCGGCCCGGACGCGCTCCTGAGCCACGAGGTAGCCGACCTGCTGCTGCGCCTCGCCGGCACTCCGCGGTGCGGGAGCCCCCGGGGCCACCTGGAAGGCGCCGGCCTGGACCCGGTTGAACAGCTCCTGGCGGAAGGCGGCGACATGCCGGTCTATCTCCTGCGTGGGCCGCACGACGTTGAGGTGGGTACCCACCAGCCAGCCAACGATGCCGAAGGCGAGCAGTCCCAGGCCGAAGCAGAGCATCACCAGCGATCCATTGCTGGTAACGCTGCTCGCAAGGCCACCGCACACAGCCCCCAGTCCGAAGAATGCAACGGCAAGACCGCCCCAACCACGCCAGACGACAATCATGACCCCACCGTAACCGAACCGCAGCAATAATCACAACAGGATCACGCGATCGCTCGCCGAGGTCGGTCGAAGCCTTGCAACTTCGACCGACCTCGGCACGTAACTTCTACCGATCTCGGCGGGTATTACTACCGATCTCGGCGAGGAGGGGTGGGGGACGGGGCGGTTCCTGCAGGTTCCTACAGGCCGAGCCAGCCGGTCCAGGCGCCGAGGATGCCGATCACGAACATGCCCAGAATGATCCACAGGGCGTTGATCTTCTTGTTCAGCAGCCACATACACACGAAGGTCAGCCCCAGGGCCGCGACGCCGGGCAGCAACTGATCGAGGATATTCTGCAAGGTGGTCTCGGTGACGGTGCCGTCATCCGCCTCCACCGAGGTGACGACGCCGGGGAAGTTGATCGTCGTCCACTTGGCCACCAGGGCCCCCATGACGAACAGACCAGTGATGGCGGCGATCTGGGTGATGCGCTTGAGCTGGCCGCCGCCGACCTCGCTGACCATCGCCGTGCCGCGCTCATAGCCCCACTTAAGGCCGTACCAGCGCACCAGGACGCGGATGACGTTGATGCCCAGGAAGTAGATGAGGGGCCCGAGCACGGAGCCGTTCAGCGCGAGGGAGGCACCCAGGGCGCCGAGCACGGGCCGGGCGGTGCCCCAGAAGATGGGGTCGCCGACGCCGGCCAAGGGCCCCATGAGGCCGACCTTGACGTTGGTGATGGTGTCGTCGCCGATGTCCTCGCCCTTGGCGCGCTGCTCCTCCATGGCGGCGGTGACGCCGAAGACCACCGAGGAGATCCAGGGGTGGGTGTTGTAGAACTCCAGGTGCCGCTTGAGCGCGGCCGCCTGCTCGCTCTTGTTGGAGGGGTAGAACTTCCTAATCGCCGGCATGAGCGTGATGCAGAAGCCCATGGCCTGCATGCGCTCGAAGTTGAAGGAGCCCAGCAGGAACGTGGAGCGCCAGTACATGCTCCGCAGGTCGCGGTCGGTGAGCATGCGTTCGGTGTCGGGAGCGGCGTCGATTTCGTTAGACATGGTCGTTTCTTCCTTCCCAGTTCCTTGCCGCGGTCAGTCGAGCTCGTCGTCGAGTTCGTCGTCCAGGTCGTCATCCAAGCCGCCGCCTGCGCCGGCAGCGACGGGGGCGGGGCGCGGCAGCTGGACCGACTCGTGGAACTCGGGGTTCAGCTGCACGTAGATGAAGGCCAGGCAAATGCCCAGGATGCCGAGGGCTACCAGGGTGATGCCGGTGTCGAGGGTGGTCATGGACTGGGCGACCACGAAGCCGATGAAGAAGAACGGCATGAGCTTGCGCGCCCGCATCATGTTGATGACCATGGCGTAGCCGACGACGACGATGAATCCGCCGGCGATTTGCAGTCCCTCGGTGATGACGGAGGGGATGGCCTCCAGGGCGTTCTGTACCGCATCCCCGGAGGCGACGGCGGCAACAATGGCGGTCGGAATGGCCACGCGCAGGCCCTGCAGGGACAGGGCCACGAAGTGCATGACCTGAATGGCCCGCATATTGGCGTGTTCCGCAAAACGGTCGGCCTGGTGGGCGAAGAACACGTTGACCGTGCGCACGAAGATGGTCAGCGCCTGGCCCGCGACCGCCAGCGGCACGGCGACGGCGATGGCCTCCGCCTCGCTCTGCCCGCCGGCGATGACGATGACGGTGGACACGGTGGAGGCCAGCGCCGCGTCGGGGGCCATGGCGGCACCGACGTTCATCCAGCCGAGGCTGAGCAGCTCGACGCTGCCGCCGACCATGATGCCGGTGGTCGGGTCGCCCAAGACCAGCCCGGTGAGAGTACAGGCGATGATGGGTCGATAGAACATGCGTTCGTCCAGCACGGAGTCGCAACCCGCGAGGAAGGCCACGAGGGTCACGAGGATGATCTGGACAGCACCGATGTCATGCATGAGAGTGCTTCCTGGTAGGGACGGACAGAGGTCGGGGGTTACGTACAGACAGCCGGGGGCCGGTGGTGGCCGGCCGGAGGGTCGATTCCGGCCGGCGCTCCGCTCAGCCGATGAAGCCCTTGGACTTCAGCGACTCCATCAGGCCGGCGCGCCCGGAGGAGGGCACCTGCTGGATGTACTGGGTGATGCCGCGGGAGTCGATCTCCTGGAAGGCCTTGACGTCCTCGTCGGAGACGTAGACGGCCTGGGACAGCGCCTTGGTGCCCTGCTTGAAGGTCATGCCGCCGACGTTCACCTCCGGCGCCTCGACCCCCAGGTCGAGCAGGCGCACGATGTCCGCCGGGGTCTCGACGACGATGACGGTCTTGAGGGCCGCGTACTTGGGGTTCTTGTACACGCGGGCGGCCTTGGCGACGGTGAGCACGTGCACCTTGACCTTGCCGCCACCGGTCTGGAGCATGAGTGTCTTGCGCAGCTCGTCGTTGGCGGCGCCGTCGGAGACGGCCAGGATGGCCTCGGCGCCCAGCGCCCCGGCCCAGTTGTTGGCGACCTGGCCGTGAACCAGGCGGGAATCGATGCGTAGCAGCTTGATGTCCATCAGAGCTCGTCTCCTTCGTCGGCGTCGGAATCGGTGGTGGTTGGCGGGGTGAAGATCTCGGACAGGACCTTGATGCCGGCGGCGCCGGAGGTCTTGGCCACCTCGACCAGTTCGGCCAGCTCGCCGCCGGCCATGCGGCGGCCGAGGACCTCAATAAGCATCGGCAGGTTCACCCCGGTGACGACGTCGGCGTCATCACGGGCGGCGGCGAAGCGGGCCGCCGCGTTGTAGGGACTGCCTCCGAGTAGGTCTACCAGGAGCAGGTACTGGGCGGAGGCGGAGGAGTCGACCGCGTCGGCGTACTTGGCCAACAGGTCATCCGGTCCTTCGCCGGGGTCGAAGCTGATGGGAACGACATCGTCCTGCGGCCCGGCGATCATGACGGCGGAGTTGAGCAACCCCTCCGCCAGATGTCCGTGGGCCGCGACAATGACTGCAACGGATGACTGCAACTGCGGGCTCCTGCCAGTCACGCGCCGTCAGGGCGACAGCGCCGGTGGATAGGTGGGTCATGAGCCCGGGAGTCGTTCCCGACGACGATGCACACCGACAGGGACGATTCGGCCAGGGACTATGACGCGGCCCACAGTATCATGCGGCCGGTCTCAGGTCTCCGGAACGTTGCTTTCAATCTCCGCGATCCACGGGCCGGCGTCGGCGTCGGAGGGCATGCGCCAGTCGCCGCGCGGAGACAGGGTGCCCCCGGCGACCACCTTGGGGCCGTTGGGCAGCGTCGAGCGCTTGAACTGGCTGGAGAAGAAGCGCCGGAAGAAGACCAGTTCCCATTTGCGGATGTCGGCGAGCGTGTAGGCGACCTTCTCCTCCTCGGGAAGACCTGCCGGCCACCGGCCCACGGTCGGATCGGACCAGGCCTTCTCGGCGAGGAAGGCGATACGCGAGGGGCGCGCACCGTGGCGCAGCACGTGGAACAGGGTGAAGTCCTGCAGCGCGTAGGGCCCGATGCGCGCCTGCGTGGACTGGATGGGCTCGTCGTCGGCGGCGGGAACCAGCTCGGGGCTTATCTCCGTGCCCAGGACGGCCAGCAGCACCTCGCACGCCTCCGCGGAGAAGAGCTTCTCGGCCACCACCCAGCGGATCAGGTGCTGGATGAGCGTCTTGGGCACGCCCGCGTTGACGCCGTAGTGGGCCATCTGGTCGCCCACTCCGAAGGTGCACCAGCCCAGGGCGAGTTCGGACAGGTCTCCGGTGCCGAGCACGATGCCGCCGCGAGCGCCGGCGATGCGGAACAGGAAGTCGGTCCGCAGCCCGGCCTGCACGTTCTCGAAGGTGACGTCGTATACCTCGCGGCCGCGCTCGCCACGTCCATAGGGGTGATCCATGGTGGCGAGCATCTGCTCGGCGACGGGGCGGATGTCGAGTTCCTCGACGTGGCAGCCCAGCGCCTGCGCCAGCGCCAGGGCGTTGTGCTTGGTGGCGGCGGAGGTGGCGAAGCCGGGCATGGTGATGGCGTGGATGTCCGTGCGCGGACGACCGAGCCGGTCCATGGCGCGGGCGGCGACGATCAGGGCGTGGGTGGAGTCCAGCCCGCCGGAGACGCCGATGACGATCTTGGGGTTGCCGATGGCGCGCAGCCGCTGCACCAGGGCGGCCACCTGGATGTTGTAGGCCTCGTAGCAGTCCTGAGCCAGGCGCTCGGGGTCGTCGGGTACGAAGGGGAAGCGGCTGACCTGGCGGCGCAGCCCGATGTCGGTGCGGGGGGCGGCCAGGTCGGCGCGCGGGATGCGCACGGTGCGGAAGGAGGCGGGGACGGCGTCGGCCGATCCGGCACCCTGGCACACGCCCAGGGCGCGGCGGTTGTCCTCGAAGGTGCCCTGGCGCAGGCGCTCGGCGCGCAGCCCCTCAAGGTCGACGTCGACGACGGTGGCCCGCGGAGAGTCCGGGAAACGTTCGGTCTTGCCCAGCAGGGTGCCGTTCTCGTAGACGAAGGTCTGGCCGTCCCAGGCCAGGTCGGTGGAGGACTCCCCCTGCCCGGCGGCGGCGTAGACGTAAGCGGCCAGGTTTCGGGAGCTGGAGGCGCGCGCAAGCAGACGGCGCTGCTCGGCGCGGCCGACCGTGACAGGAGAGCCGGAGAGGTTGACCAGCACGGTGGCACCGGCCAGGGCCGCCGTGGACGACGGCGGGACGGGCACCCACATGTCCTCGCAGACCTCCACGTGGAAGGTCAGGCCGGGCACGTCCTCGACCTCGAACAGCAGCCTCGCCCCGAGTGGCGCGCTCACGCCCGCCGGGTCGGGGCCGACCCCGGGAAGGCGGACCGTTGCGGGAACGGCGTCGGCGCCGGCGGCGAAGTGCCGGGTCTCGTAGAACTCGCGGTAGCTGGGCACGTAGGACTTGGGGACGACACCGCGCACCGCTCCGCCCTGAATGACGACGGCGCAGTTGAGCAGCCGCTCTCCCACGCGCAGCGGCGCGCCGACGACGAGCGCGGGCAGCAGGTCGGCGCTGGCCTCCCGGATCGCCTCGATGCCCGCCAGCACGTTGCGCAGCAACAGGTCGTCCAGGAGCAGGTCGTCAATGGAGTAGCCGGTCAGGGTGAGTTCGGGAAAGGCAGCGAGAACCACGCCGTCGTCCGACAGCGCTCGGGCCTGCGCGACGACGGCGGCGGCATTGGCGGCCGGATCGCCCAGGTGGACCGGCAGGGTGACGGCGGCGACCCGCGCAAAGCCCTGGTCATAGGCGGAGCGGAAGGTGAAGGTGGGTCGCGCGCCCGCGGGGGTGGCGCTGTCGGTGGTGTCCGGCTTGCTCATGGGACGATCCTGGCACAGCCATGCACACCGCGCCCGGAGACCAGGATGGAGGTCGACTGTCCACTGCCAGCAGGCGCGCCACCACGGTTGCGGATCCGCAACCGACTTGCGGATATGAGGGCGTCCCGCATAAACGCAACCCATCCGTTACCGTACTCCCGCATGATTCCGGGGTTCCCGGGATGGATTAACCAGACGGGACGTCCTATGATGGATCCCGTCGGAACGCTCGCGGCATCGAGGAGGTTCAGGGACTCTGATGACGTGCCGGTGCGTTTGGGGTTGACGCGTTTCAGGGACCGCGCCCCCAAATCCGACCGAGGCCCCGCGCCGATGGCGCGGGGCCTCCTTTTTGCTTCCGACAGGATCCTTGGGTTATCGGCGCGAATGTGGGTTATCGGCGCGAGCGTGGTGCTTTGGGCCGGCGTGTTGTGGGAGGCGTGCTGCCGGCCTCCTCGGTTTGGACCGCCGTCCCCCTGTTTGGACCCCGGAAGTCTGTTTGGACCGCCGTTGCGTGCGGCGTGGGCGGTGTGATGTCTCAGGACATCGGTGACAGTTTTGTGTCAGGACATCGGTGACAGTTTTGTGTCAGGACATCGGTGACAGTTGGTGTGTCAGGACATCGGTGACAGTTCTGGGTCTTGTGGGGTGTGGTGGTGGTTGGTGCTGGTTGGTGGGGTTGGGTGTGTGTGGGTGGAGACGTAGCGGGTGCCGGGTGCGGGCCAGGGGTACTGGGCGAGGACCTCGCCGTCGGTGGTGGTGATGATGATTGTGTCGGGGTTCCAGTCGATGATGGCCTGGCTGCCGGCGTGGGCCTTGGAGGCCAGGAACGTGATCGAGGC
>NZ_FNIM01000020.1:38593-47850 GCF_900103885.1 Actinomyces ruminicola | reverse complement strand
CCTGCTGATGAGCTGACTGGTACTAACAACAGCCGAACACAACACAACACCCCCCAACACGCGCGCCGGCCGGCCGCAGTGCCGGCACCGGCCCCGGGGGGGGGCAGGCGCAACCAACGAGCAGCACACACGCAACCAGCACACACGCAACCCAACACACACGCAACCCAACACACGCACGCAGGCAAGGCATGAGCAAGCGTGAGCGTCCGCTGTACGGTCCACACCCAACCACACCCAACCCCCCCCAAGCCCGGGAGGGCCCGGCCACAGCAATCAGCGCACGACAACAGCACAGGGACAAGCACACACCCCCCCGAACCGCCCGGGCCCCCAACCAGGGCCAGGGAAGCAACAGCCCAGGGCGCCCCCCGGGGGGGCGGGCACAACACACACGCCCCGGCGCGCCACACGCGCGCGCGCCGGCGGCGGGCACACACCCCCCAAAACAAGGAGAAGGCGGGGGTGGTGGTCGTGGGTGGGTGGGTCGTGCCGGTGGTCACAGCGGGGGAGCACACGCCCGGAACCCATACCGAACCCGGAAGCTAAGCCCCCCAGCGCCAATGGTACTGCCCCCGACAGGCGGGCGGGAGAGTAGGACACCGCCGGCACACCCACCCACCCACAACCACAAACAAAACCAAAAGGCCCTGGGCTTGCGGACTGTGTCTTATGGCGAGGGCGCCGTATTCCCAGTTGTTCAATGCGCGCACGCGGGTCATGGCCTGGACGCCGACGGCTCGTTCGGCTCGACCGGGCCGCGGCGCCGTCGTCGGCTCCGTTGGACACGCGTTAGTGCTGAAAGAGTCGTCCGGGGCGACTCCGGGCGGGCGGACGCCGTGTAGTTGCGCTCCCCGGCATGAGGTGCGCCCGGAACCCCAAGGTCGGTTTTGCCCTCATCCATGAGTGAGCAGATGGTCCCAAGCGGAGCCTGACACTTCGGTCGGGGCGCAGGTGACGAGCCCGCGTTGCGTAGAGTCTGATTGTGGCAGCACGGCTCGCGTACTTCCTTCACCACCCCCCTGATCCGGTGGACGCCCTCGCTGCTGGCTACTGGCCGGGTGGCGACGTCCATCTCGGCGCTACTGCCGAGCGCGGGCCCAGGAACGTCAGGCTCCCATCACGGCTCGGCCGGGCGGGATCGAGACCGGTGGCGAACCGTCCCGCCCAATGGCTGCAGGTCATACCCAGGAGTCGAGCCACATGTGCCAGTACCAGAACGTGTAAGGCACGGTCCGCCCGGTCCAGATGGGCCACCAAACGCAGGCGAAAGCGGTTGCAATCACTAGCAGGGCGCCGATCAGGGCTACGCCTTCGCCGCGTACGCGCCAACGGGGCACCCCGGTCCACGCTTCAGGCAGGCGCGTTCGTCCTGGACGCATGCCGAAGCCGAAGTAGCTGGCGACCCGGCCACGCGGATAGATGCGGTCGGGCCCGATCACTCCCTCGGTGAGGAGCTGGGCTTCGCGGCGTGCCAAGGCGGATCCGGGAACAGGAGGTACTAAGCCGGCAACCGAGCCCAGCGCCAGCACCAGCACCAATACGACGCACGGAACGAAGGCGACGGTGTAGAAGGTGAAGATGGTCCGGTCCCAGTACAGGAACCACGGCAGGTACAGGCCCACGTAGCCGATCAACGGCACCCACACGCGCCAGTCGCGGTTACGGAGTGCGAGCACCACGATCGCGAAGACCAGTGCCGCGGCGGCCGCCCACCAGACGGGGATGTTGCCGATCGAGGTGATGGCCTGAATGCAGCGGTTCGAGCCGCAGTCGGCGCCGGCCATGTCCTGCTCCCCCTGCCAGTAGAAGGACGTCGGGCGTAACTGCAACAGCCAGCCGATCGGCTTGGACATGTAGGCGTGCTCTGAGTCCAGGCCTACGTGGAAGTTGTACATCGACAGGTGATACTCGAGCAGATCATTCAGGGCGTCTGGCAGCCAGGAGCGCTCCACGAAACCATTCTCCGCTCGCTGCGCCGCTGCCCAGCCGTGTTTGTATGCACCGTCGTGCAGGAACCATGACCCCCAGCCCGCACCCAGGTACACCATGAGGGCCACCGGTACCAGCCGGATGAAGTCGCCCACGCCGCGGGAGATGACGCCTTCCAGGAACCAGGCACGCGCCCGGACGCGGCGCAGGGCCTGGGTGTCCCAAACGACGACGAGAATCCCCACCGCCGCCAACAGATACGCTCCCGACCACTTGACCGAGCAGGTCAGCCCCAGCATGACTCCCGCAGCCAACAGCCACGGCCGCAGGTGCGCCCTGGGCGCCCTGGCGTCGGGGAGCGTGTCCGCGAGATCCGCTGCCAGCCGTGCCCGCGACCACTCCCGGTCACGTACCAGGCAGTACAGCGCGAGGGTTGCGAACAGGCCAATAAAGCCGTCCAGCAGGCCTATTCGCGACTCGGTGATACCGACGCCGTCGATGGCCAGCAGCAGGCCGGCCAGACCGGCCAGCAGTGGGGAGCGGGTCAGCCGCAGCGTCAGGCGCGCCAGCACGACGACCGTCAAGACGCCCGCCAGGGCCGGCATGAATCGCCAACCGAAGGACGAGTCCGCGCCGAAGAGCTGCATTCCCAGGCCGATCAGCCACTTGCCGAGCTGCGGATGCACCACATAGCTGGGATCCGTCGTCAGTGCCGAGAAATCCCCCTGGGCGAAGAGCTCATTTGCGCCGTCGGACCACGCCGACTCGTAGCCGTTGCGCCACAGCGCATAGCCGTCCTTGACGTAGTAGATCTCGTCGAACATCAGCTGGTGCGGATGGGACAGGCCGACCAGCCGCGTCAGTACGGCGACCGCGCCGGCCACCGCCGTGGCGATCCAGCCGTTGACGCGTACCGCCTTCGGCAGCGCGCTTCCGAGCGGATCCAGGCCCAGCAGGGAGCGCAGTTGATTCTCGCTGCGCGGCCCCGTGGCGCCGACGGCGTCCGTTGTGGTGGACGGCATCGACGAGTCACAGGCGGCAGCGGCGGGGACGACGGGCCCCTCCGGTGGCGACGTGATCCCCAGAGGAACACCGCCGGGGTCGGAGGACGGGTCGGCACCATCCGGTGAAGCAGCACAGGGTGAACTCACGTCAGTGAGTCTAAGACGGCCCGTCATACTGGGGCCATGAATGGAGACATGAGTGACGCCACCCCTCCAGACGGCGCCGAACACGGCGACAGCCGCGTGAATGGGGACGCCGAGCCGCCGCAGCCGGGCGGCGTCGCGCCGCGACCAGGCACGATCACCCTGGCCGCGACGCCGATCGGAAACGTCGCCGACGCCTCCCCCCGCCTGCGCGCCGCCCTGGAAGGGGCCGACGTCGTAGCCGCGGAGGACACGCGCCGCCTGTACGCCCTGGCGCGGCGCCTGGGGGTACACGTCAGGGGGCGGGTAGTGGCATTCCACGAGCACAATGAGCAGGCCAGGACCCCGGAACTGCTCGAGGCGGCCCGCGCGGGCGACGCCGTGCTCGTGGTGTCCGACGCCGGTATGCCCGGGATCTCCGACCCCGGCTTCCGGCTGGTGGTGGCCGCCGCCGACGCCGGCATCCCCGTCACCGTCGCGCCCGGGCCCTCGGCCGTGCTGACCGCTCTGGTGCTGTCCGGCCTGGCCAGCGACCGTTTCACCTTCGAGGGCTTCCTCCCGCGCAAGGCCGGTGAACGCCAACGCGCCCTGACCGATCTTGCGGAACAGCCGCGCACCATGGTGTTCCTGGAATCGCCCCGGCGCACCCATGAGACCTTGCGCGCCATGGCGGAGATCTTCGGCGCGGAGCGACGGGCGGCACTTTGTCGGGAACTGACCAAGACGCACGAGGAGGTACGACGGGCGACTCTCGCCGAGCTGGCGGAGGCAACGGCCGCCGGCGTCCTGGGGGAGGTGGTGCTGGTGGTCGCCGGAGCGCCGCCACGCACGGTCGACCTGGACACGGCCGCCGCCCAGGCGCTGGCCCTCGCCGCCGGAGGCATGCGCCTGAAGGCGGCTGCCGCCGAGGTCGCCCCGCGGGCGGGCGCGCGCCCCAACGAGGTGTACCGCGCGGCCCTCGCCGCGCGCGCCGCGGACGGCGCCTGAAGTTAGGCGCCCTGCCCGCCCTCCGGCGGGGGCAGCGGACGGTAGATCACCTGTTGCGGAGCCAGGCCGTAGCTACCCTGCGATGGTGGGGCCGGCTGCGGGTTCGGCGTCGGCGGCGGTGCTGCGGGCGCAGGAGACTGGAAGCCCCCCTGAGGACCCGGGGTGGTGCTCGGAACGGCGGGAGCAGACGAATGCGCTTGCTGTGCGGCCGGCGGGTAGGACTGGAATGCGGGACTCCCCGCCTGCTGCGGGCCGAACAGACGGGCCACAACGGCACGTGAGCGCCTGCGCCTGCGCACTACCAGCCAGATCGTTCCGACCACGGTCACCACCAGACCCACCAAGCCGAAGGGGATGGACACGAACGCGAGCCGTGCACCGAGAGCCCCCTCGGGGGAGGCCCTGGCCAGGTTGATCCTTATGGCGCTGTCGCCGGTGCAGGAAACGGTGTAGGTGCCGGCGTCGGTTGACCGGAATCCCAGCACCTGCGGCGGGTCGCCGCTCTTCCAGTCAAGGGGATAGACGTCCAGAGCGGCGCCCGCGGGATCGCTCACCGTACAGGCGATATCGGCATCGGTGGAGTAGAAGCCGTATTCGGTGTCCTCCAGCAGGATCAGTGACGCGGCCGTGCCGTTGTCCTCCAATGCGACCGCGTTCTTGTCTAGAACGGCCGGGGTCGTGCGCACTGCGGCGACGAACAGTGCAATCCCCGTCAGCAGCGCGGCTGCGCCCGCGATCATCAGTATGCGCGGCACCTTGAGGGAGGGCAGGCCGTCCGCGTCGAGACCGCGCCTCGGCTGCGGCGAACCGCCGACGCCACCCGGACCGGGCTGATTCCACACCGTCATCGTCTGTCACCTCTGATTCCTGCCACCGGCCCCGCCATTGCCATGCCCCGAGACTCTACGGGAGCAGCTGCCTCCGTACCTCCGGCTTGTCAGAATCCGGGACGCCCGGTGGGGTAACCGCCGGACCACGCCTGCTGAGCCCGCTTGTTGCGCGAGTTGCGGACGACCAGCCAGATGATCCCGCCGATCGCCAGGGGGATGCCCACCATGAACATGCCGATGACAACGAAGACGCCTAACACCATGCGCCCAATGTCCTGGGCGTCGATCAGCGGGCCGAAGAACACGTCTCCACCCGCAAATGAGGTCGAGCAGGTGATCGTGTAGTCACCGGATGCGTTCGGTGCGACCACCCCGAACAGGCGTCGGTCATTGACCTCGATGTTCGACATCGGGATCGTCACCTCTACTTCATGGCCATCTGCGTCGGTCACGGTGCACTGGGAGCCGCCGTTGCCATACAAGCCGTAGACGGCGGTCGACTCCAGCTGTACGGCGGCGGTGCCATTGGCATCAATCGGCCGCAGGTCGCTGATAGCCCGCGCGCCCGAGGCGACGAAGACCACGAACAGCACCACCGCGGCCACGCACAGAGCCACCCCGGACAACAGCAGGATCAGCGGGCCCTTGCGGCCCTTTGGCTGCGGCGCCGCGGCGCCGTAGGGGGCTTGGCCGGAGCCGTGGGGCGCGGCCGCATAGGGTGAACCGGCGCTCGGGGGATAGGACATGATGGCTCCTCCCAGGCTGGAAGTCGATGGCAGGGCGGCGTTCAATCGTTGCGTCGTCGCTTACCGCAGCGAGTGTACCGGCACCCGCCCGTCGGCCGGATTGCCGCATTCGGATCGGCTGGTCCGTGAGTCGGCGCGGGTGCGTGCGGCGCCGGTGCCGCCCTAGGCGCGTCGGGGCCGCTGACGCAGGGGGAGAACAACCCAGGGCCGTACCCGGCGGCGGGAGCGGATAGGCTGCCCCCCATGAGCCGCATCCTCTCCGCCGTCGCCTGGCCCTACGCCAACGGCCCCCGCCACATCGGACACGTCGCCGGCTTCGGCGTCCCCTCAGACGTCTTCTCCCGCTACATGCGCATGGCCGGGCACGACGTCCTCATGGTCTCCGGAACCGACGAGCACGGCACCCCCATCCTGGTGGCCGCCGACGAGGAGGGCATTAGCCCCCGCGAACTCGCCGACCGCAACAACCGGCTCATAGTCGAGGACCTGGTGGCGCTCGGACTGTCCTACGACCTGTTCACCCGCACCACCGCCGGCAACCACTACCGGGTGGTGCAGGACATGTTCGTCGCCGTGCGCGACAACGGCTACATGGTCGAGCAGGTCACCCGCTCCGCCATCTCCCCCTCCACCGGACGCACCCTGCCCGACCGCTACATCGAGGGCACCTGTCCGATCTGCGGTGCCAGCGGCGCCCGCGGCGACCAGTGCGACAACTGCGGCAACCAGCTCGACCCCACCGACCTGATCGACCCCCACTCCCGCATCAACGGCGAGACCCCCGAGTTCGTCGAGTCCACCCACTGGTTCCTGGACCTGCCCGCCCTGGCCGACGCGCTCGGCGCCTGGCTGGACGAGCGGGAGGCCTCCGGCGCCTGGCGCCCCAACGTCATCCGCTTCTCCAAGAACATCCTGGCCGAGATCCGCCCCCGCGCCATGACCCGCGACATCGACTGGGGCATCCCCATCCCCGGCTGGGAGGACCAGCCCACCAAGCGCCTGTACGTGTGGTTCGACGCCGTCATCGGCTACCTTTCCGCCTCCATCGAGTGGGCGCGGCGCACCGGCGACCGCGACGCCTGGCGCAAGTGGTGGAACGACCCGCAGACCCTGTCCTACTACTTCATGGGCAAGGACAACATCGTCTTCCACTCCCAGATCTGGCCCGCCGAGCTGCTCGGCTACAACGGCCAGGGCGAGCGCGGCGGCGAGCCCGGCGAGATGGGCGTGCTGAACCTGCCCACCGAGGTCGTCTCCAGCGAGTTCCTCACCATGGAGGGGCGCAAGTTCTCCTCCTCCCACGGCATCGTCATCTACGTGCGCGACTTCCTGTCCCGCTACCAGGCCGACGCCCTGCGCTACTTCATCTGCGCCGCCGGCCCCGAGACTGCCGACGCCGACTTCACCTGGGCGGAGTTCGTGCGCCGCACCAACGGAGAACTGGTGGCCGGCTGGGGCAACCTCGTCAACCGCACCGCGGCCATGATCCACAAGCGCTTCGGCGCCATCCCCGCGCCCGGCGAGCTGGAGGACATCGATCGGGAGCTCCTGGACGCCGTGGCCGCCGGCTTCGACACGGTCGGCGACCTGATCCGCCACCACCGGCAGAAGGCCGCACTCGCCGAGGCCATGCGGCTGGTGGGCGAGGCCAACAAGTACATCGCCGACACCGAGCCCTTCAAGCTCAAGGGGGAGGAGGGCAGCCCCGCCCACCAGCGCCTGGCCACCGTGCTGCACACCCTCGCCCAGGTGGTGGCAGACCTGAACCTGATGCTCTCCCCCTTCCTGCCGCACGCCGCCAACGACGTCGAAAGGGTCATGGGCGGGGACGGCACCATCGCGCCCATGCCCCGCATCGAGGAGGTGGCGGAGCTCGACCCGCAGGTGCTGCCCGAGGCCTTCGCCTCCCGCGCCGGCTACCCGATCATCACCGGCGACTACACCGGGGTACCCACCTGGGAGCGCCACGTGGTCGTCCCCGGCACGCCGATCGCCAAGCCGAAGCCCGTCTTCGTCAAACTCGACGAGGCCATTGTGGAGGAGGAGCTCGCCCGCTACGCCGGCTCCCTGCCCGACGACGTCACCGGCGCATGAGCCGCAAGCACCGCGACCGCTCCTGGCCGCCCGCCGACGCCGTCGCGCCCCTGGCCGGGCCGGTCACCGACAACCACACCCACCTGCCCGTGCCCGGGCAGGCCGCCGGTCCCGGTTCCGACGCGCCGCTGAACGCCGCCGAACTGGTGGAGCGGGCCGCCGACGTCGGCGTCACCGCGGTCATCACCTCCGCCTGCGAGACCCCCACCTGGGCGCCGAGCATCGCCCTGGCCCGTGGGCTCCCCGCCGTCCGGGTCGCCCTGGCCATCCACCCCAACGAGGCCGTCGCCCATGCCGGGGTGCGCGAGATCGGCCCCGACGGCCTGGAGCCCATGCACCTGCCCCACCACGACGAGCCCCTGGACGAGGCCATGAGCCGTCTGGAGGCACGGGTGCGCTCGGCCCGCGACGTCGTCGTCGCCATCGGCGAGACCGGCATGGACCTGTTCCGCACTGGTCCGCGCGGCGCCGCCGTCCAGCGGGAGGCCTTCCGCGCCCACATCGCCCTGGCCAAGCAGCTCGATCTGCCCCTGCAGATCCACGACCGCGACGCTCACGCCGAATGCCTCGCGGTGCTGGAGGCCGACGGCGCCCCCGAGCGGACCGTGTTCCACTGCTTCAGCGGAGACGCGGCACTCGCGGCTGCCTGTGCGGAGCACGGCTGGTACGCCTCCGTGGCCGGGCCGATCACCTATTCGGCCAACGACGACCTGCGCGCCGCGCTTGCTTCCCTGCCCGACGAGCTGCTGCTGATCGAGACGGATGCCCCATACCTGCCTCCCAAGCGCTTCCGCGGCCGCCCCAACGGCTCCTACCTGATGCCGGACACCCTCCGCCTCCTCGCGCAACAGCGTGATCTGGGCGAGGCGGAGATGTGCACGGTGCTGGAGCGGAACACCCGCCGGGTGTACGGCACGTGGCTGTGAAATGTGTCAGGTTGTGTTGCTGAGGTGACGGCAATTCGGTTAGCGTAATCGGCAGTTGTCAACCGTTAGGAAGAATCCCCGTGGGTCGTCACTCCCAGAGCAGCTCCTTGAGCACAACGCTGGTTGAGCTCGGAGCCCTCGCCTCGAAGAGCCTCACCAAGACCACCACCGCCCCTGGGCGCCGTCGCGCCGCGGGTCCTGCGAAGACCTCGATCTCGCCGGCCATGTACCGTGCGGGCGGTGTAGCCGCAGCCTTCTCACTGGCCATCTCCGGCGGCGCCTACGCCGCCACCCAGTTCGGCGAGTCCGACATCGCGCCCCTCACCGAGTCCCAGGCACGCATGCAGGCCATCGCCGCCTCGGGCGACGATGTGACCGAAAGCGTGGTTGTTGGTGGTGGAGTGGCTGAGATCTCGTCGGTCACCGAGGATGTGACCGAGGAGTTCGAGCGGGTGGAGCAGGAGACGGATGCTCTGCCCGAGGGTGAGACCGAGGTTGAGACCGAGGGTGTTAATGGGGTTACCCGGGTGGTTTACCGGGTGACGAGCGTGGACGGCGAGGAGGTCTCGCGCGAGGTGGTCTCGCGCGTGGTGG
>NZ_FNIM01000020.1:0-38208 GCF_900103885.1 Actinomyces ruminicola | reverse complement strand
CTCCGAGCGGGTTGATGAGGTGGTGCTGGTGGGCACCGGCACGGCGGACGCCGCCTCCACCGACACCGCCGATACGGATTCGGGCTCCGCGACCGGCGGCGGTTCCGGATCCGGCTCCGCGAGCGCCTCCGCCGCCGACGACTCGGTGTGGGAGGCCCTGGCCCAGTGCGAGTCGGGCGGCAACCCGACCACCAACACCGGCAACGGCTTCTACGGCATGTACCAGTTCTCCCTGTCCACCTGGCAGGCGCTCGGCGGCACCGGCTACCCGCACGAGGCCGACGCCGCCACCCAGACCGCCATGGCCAAGAAGCTCCAGGCCCAGTCCGGCTGGGGACAGTGGCCGCACTGCGCCGCCCAGCTCGGCCTGCTCTGACTCACGCAGCCGCGGCGACGGCCCGCCCGTCCGCCCTGCCCATCCGCACCCTGGCATAGGCTGGGCTCCGTGCCCACGCCCGACGCCTCCGAGACCGCCACCGGCCTCCTCGGCCCCGCCGACATTCGGCGCCTCGCCGCCGCGCTCGATCTGCGCCCGTCCAAGTCGCGCGGGCAGAACTTCGTCCACGACGCCGGCACCGTGCGCCGCATCGTGCGCCTCGCCGGCGTGCAGCCCGGCGAGACCATCCTGGAGGTCGGCCCCGGACTGGGCTCCCTGACCCTGGCCCTGCTGCAGGCGGGAGCCCGGGTGATCGCCGTCGAGGTCGAGCCCGCGCTCGCCCGCGCCCTGCCGATCACGGTCTCCGAGCGCCTGCCCGGTGCCGCCGAGCGCCTGGCCGTGCTGGCCGCCGACGCCCTGACCATCACCGGCCCCGAGATGCTGCCGGCTCCGGACGCGGCCGCACCGCCCACCCGGCTGGTCGCCAACCTGCCCTACAACGTGGCCGTGCCCGTGCTGCTCACCGTGCTCGCCGCCCTGCCCTCCCTGCGCACGGCGACCATCATGGTGCAGGCGGAGGTCGCCGACCGGCTCGCGGCCGCCCCGGGCTCGCGCACCTACGGGGTGCCCAGCGTCAAGGCCGCCTGGTACGGCGATGTCCACCGCGACGCCCGTATTGGCCGCAGCGTCTTCTGGCCCGTTCCCAACGTCGACTCCGCGATCGTCACCCTCACCCGCCGCGAGCCCCCGGTCACCACCGCGACCCGCGAACAGGTCTTCGCCGTCGTCGACGCCGCCTTCGCCCAGCGCCGCAAGACCCTGCGCAAGGCTCTGGCCCCGCTGGCCGGCGGCACGGGAAAGGTCGACGCCGCTGCCCGCGCGGCCGGCATCGACCCGAGCCTGCGCGGGGAGAAACTGGACGTCTTCGCCTTCGCGGCCCTGGCCCAGGCGCTGGTCGAAGTCGGCGCGCTCACCACGGCCCCGGCCGCCGACGCCACCACCCCAGCAGCCGATGCACAGCCCAGCAACACCGGGAGAAAGCCATGAGCCCACTGCACGCCGTCCCCGGGACCGGTGCCGCGCCCCGCCCGCCCCGCTCCGGCTCCATGACCAAGGTGCGCGTTGAGGCGCCCGGCAAGGTCAACCTGTTCCTCTCCGCGGGCGCCCCCGCCGCCGACGGCTACCACCCCCTGACCACCGTCTTCCAGGCCGTCCGCCTCATCGAAACCGTCACCGCCCGTCGCCAGGCCGCCGACCTGCACGGCACCATCACCCTCACCCTGGACGAGCCCGATCCCGACGTCCCCACCGACGAGACCAACCTGGCCGTGCGCGCCGCCGCCCTGCTGGCCGAGACCGCCGGGGTCGGCGACGGCGTCGACCTGCTGCTGCGCAAGCGCGTGCCCGTCGCCGGCGGCATGGCGGGCGGTTCCGCCGACGCCGCCGCCGCCCTGCTCGCCTGCAACGCGCTGTGGGGAACGGGACTGAGCCTGACCGAGCTCACCGAGCTGGCGGCGCGGCTCGGGGCGGATGTGCCCTTCCCCCTCCTCGGCGCCACCGCCGTGGGCCACGGCCGCGGCGACCGGCTCACCCCGCTCATGGCGCGCGGCACCTACCACTGGGTGTTCGCCACGGCCGCCGAGGGACTGTCCACCCCCGCCGTCTTCCGCCGCTTCGACGAGCTCGCCGAGGCCTCTCCGACGGGTGTCGCAGCAGCCCCGGCCGAGGTCCCGGCCTCCCTGACCGCCGCCCTGCGCGACGGCGACGCCGCGGCCCTGGCCGCCGCCCTGCACAACGATCTGCAGGCCGCGGCCCTGGACCTGCGCCCGCAGCTGGCCGATGTCATGGCGCTCGCGGAGTCCGCCGGGGCGCTGCGCGCCATCGTCTCCGGCTCCGGCCCCACCATTGCCGCCCTGGCGCCCGATCCGGCAGCCGCCATGCGCGTTGCCAACGCGCTGAACGCCTCCGGGCTGGTGGCCGAGGCCCTGCGCGCCGACGCCCCCGTCGCCGGCGCCCGGGTGGTGGGCTGATGGCGCACCTGCTCGGCGTGGAATCCGTGCGTGTCACCGTCGGCCCGCGCACACTGCTTGACGGGGTGAATCTCGGCATCGAGGAGGGGGAGCGCATCGGGGTCCTCGGACCCAACGGAGCCGGCAAGTCCACCCTGCTGTCGCTACTGGCCGGCGCCCGCACCCCCGACGGCGGCCGCGTCACCCGCGCCGGGGGCACCCGGGCCGTAATGCTCACCCAGGCCGACCAGTTCGCCCCGGACGCCACCGTGCGCACCGCCGTGCACGGCGACGCGCCCGAACACCAGTGGGCCTCCGACCCGGCGGTGCGCGACATCCACGCCGGGCTGCTGCCCGACCTCGACCTGGACGCCGGCCTCGCCTCCCTGTCCGGCGGTCAGCGCCGCCGCGTGGCCCTGGCCGCCACGCTGACCGCCGACGCCAACCTCGTCATCCTCGACGAGCCCACCAACCACCTCGACGTCGAGGGCGTGGACTGGCTCGCCCGCCACCTGGCCGCCCGCTTCTCCCGCCGACGCGCCGCCGGCGCCCTGGTCACCGTCACCCACGACCGGTGGTTCCTCGACGCCGTGTGCACCCACGTGTGGGAGGTCGTCCCCGGCGTCGACCCCGGCGGCGACCGCCCCCAGATCCCCGGCCGGGTCGAGACCTATGACGGCGGCTACGCCGCGTACGTGCTGGCCCGCGCCGAGCGCGCCAGACAGGCCGCGGCCGCCGCCGAGAAGCGGGAGAACCTGCTGCGCAAGGAGCTCGCCTGGCTGCGCCGCGGCGCCCCCGCCCGCACCTCGAAGCCGCGCTTCCGCATCGACGCCGCCGAGGCCCTCATCGCCGACGTGCCGCCGCCGCGCGACACCGTGGAACTGACCGCCATGGCCACCGCCCGCCTCGGCAAGAAGGTCATCGACCTCGAGGACGTGAGCGTGGAGTTCCCGGACCCCGCGGCCCCCGCCGGTAAGCGGGAGGTGCTGCGCTCCGTCACGTGGCGGCTCGCCCCGGGTGAGCGGGTGGGCGTCGTCGGCGTCAACGGCGCCGGCAAGACCACCTTGCTGCGGCTGCTGGAGGGGACCCAGGAGCCCACCCGGGGCCGGGTGGTGCGCGGCAAGACCGTGGCTGTCGCCACCCTGTCCCAGACCACCCATGAACTAGACCCGTTGGCCGATGCGCGCGTGGTCGACGCCGTCGCCATGGTCGGCGGGCGCGTCACGGTTGGCGATCGGGAACTCACCGCCGCCCAGCTGGTCGAACGGCTCGGCTTCACCCGCTCGCGGGCATGGACGCGGGTGGGTGAGATCTCCGGTGGAGAACGGCGCCGCCTGCAGCTGCTGCGGCTGCTGATGGGGCAGCCCAACGTGCTGCTGCTGGACGAGCCCACCAACGACCTGGACACCGACACGCTCACCGCCGTCGAGGACCTGCTGGACACCTTCCCCGGCACGCTCGTGGTGGTCTCCCACGACCGCTACCTGCTTGAACGGGTCACCGACCACCAGATCGCCCTGCTCGGCGACGGCACCATCCGTGATCTGCCCGGGGGAGTGGACCAGTACCTGCGGCTGCGCCGGGAGGCGCAGGCGGCCGCGGCTGCGGAGCCGGGGCCCCGGCGCAACCCCTCCGCCCAGGAGCGCGGCGGCGCCGCCCTGCACGCCGCCCGCAAGCAGCTGGCCAGCATCGAACGCCGCCTGGACAAGGCCACGGCGCGCATCGACGAGCTGCACCAACGCATGGAACAGGCCTCGGCACGGCTGCAGGTTGAGGAGCTGACCGCGCTGGGCAAGCAGCTGGCGCAGGCCGAGGCCGAGCAGGCAGACCTGGAGGCCCAGTGGCTGCAGGCCGCCGAGGCCGCCGAGGCCGCCGAGTACTGAGCGAGTACTGAGCCACTGAGTTGCCGGCCGCCCCGTCGGCGCGACTGCGGGGCCGGGAGCGGGCTCAGTTCTCGGGCGTCCTCGGCAGTGCATCCACGGGAGCGACTGCCTGGCTGAGGGCGACCACGTCGTCCAGCGCGGAGGCGACCACCTCCGGGGCGGCCTTCCACGCCCGCATGACCAGGTCGACCGGGATGGTCGGCAGCCCCGCCATGCGCAGGACTACTACCGCGCTGGGGCGGTTCGTCGTGCCCGCGTCGCTGCGGCTGGACACGGCCTGGAAGCCGGCCATCCGCGGGGCGGGACGCAGGCGCTGCGGCTGCTCCGCCTGGGGCAGCAGGTCGTCAATGAGCGCGCGCTGGGTGGCCTGCCGCCCCTCCTTGGTGCCGTCGTCCCGTGCAATCACGAGGCTGAGGTCAACCGCGAAGATCTGATGGCCGCCCTCGCCGACGTGCAGCAGCCGCGCCAGGGAGGTGCCCCGCTCGGTGCGGCGCAGCTCCTCCAGCAGGTTCGCGAAGGCGGTGCGCCACTGCGGACCTGTCATGTCCAACAGGAGGCTGCGTGTCTGCGCCTCGGTGCGGGCCCAACCCGGCGGGGGGAACTCGGGGATGACGACCCAGCGCCCCGGATCCGGGGTGACGGCGATCTGCATTGTGCTACTCCTTTAACAGACCTGTGCAATATAGCGGATGCGGCAGGATCTATGCTGAACCGGTGGCCGCCTCCGCACCTTCTCCGCTCCCCGCCTCTCGGATACGGCGGGTGATCGCCGGCGTCATAGACATCGTGATCATCGCGGGTGCCGGGGTCCTGGTGCCGCTGCCTCCGGCGGCTCGCCTGGCGGTGGGGATCGCAATCGCCGGGGTGATAACGTTGGCCCAGGCGCGGACGGGTGCCAGCCCCGGGCAGGCGCTCACCTCCATCCGGCTGCGGCGCGCGATCCGCCCCACGGATCCGCCGGGGGGCGCCGCCGTCGAGCGCGCTTGGCTGTTCATCCTGGCGTCCCTGCCGACTTTCGGGATACTTCCCCTGATCATGGTCATGAGCACCGAGGACGGCGGCTGGCGCCGTACCTGGTACGACCGGATGGCGGGGACGGTCGTCATCGCGAGGGAGCACGGCCCGGAACCGGTACAGCTGGTGGCGGCGAACGGGCACCTGCTCACCGTCTCCCAGCCGACGGTGCTGGGGCGCGCGCCCGCCCCGCTTCCGGGCAGAACGAGCCGGCTGCTGCCGGGCTTCCAGGAGGATCCGTCGGTCTCCAAGACCCACGCACTGCTGGAGCCGGTGCGTGGCGGTGTGGTCATCACCGACCTGAACTCCACCAATGGCACACATGTGGAGGACGCCCGCGGTGTTCATCGGCTGGTCCCGGGACGGGCCCAAACCGTGGAACGAGGACGGCGGGTCTACTTCGGCGATGCCGAGTGCATGATTCGCTAATGGCTCGCCGCAATGTCCGCACCGGCTCCGCATGAGATCGTCGGCCCACCCGTTCGGCCTTTCGTGGGCACCTACCATTCCTCTGCGGGCGATCTTGCACCACCGAATTCGGGAGGCCCGAGCGGGTGGTGATGGAATCCGCGGGCCAGGGCGATTGGCGGCTGCGCGCGTCTGTGAGACACTGCCTTACAGAATGGCGGTTGCTCGGCGCCGTCTAACAAGCCGATGAAGGAGAAAACGTGACCGACACGTCCGTCGAACGTGAGACTCTGTGGGCAGAGGGCACCTGGAGCGCGGCGGTGGCGCCTCGAGGGGTGCTGCTGCTGCCGCCGGAGGTTCCTGAAGAGCTGGTGGCGGAGCTATGGCGGGTGCTGCGAGACCCTGAGGGCACCCTAACTGCTATCCTTGACCGTCTTGTGATGGGAGCCGGGGGGCGTCTCTCCCGCATCCCGGACTTCGCCCTGGTGCTCTTGGAGAAATCGGGTACCCACCTGGCTCTGCGCGGATCCTTGTCCCTCCGGGTAGACGGCGAGAGTTTTGACGCCGCCGAAGTGGCCACGTGGATGGAGTCCTTCCTCCCCGGCGAGTCCAGTGTCGTGCTGTCGGCGCCCGAGCAGCCGGGCACGGTGCTGCGTCCCGCCGTCGACGCCGTGGTACGGGCGGCCCGTCTGCAACTGGGGGCCCCTGCTGCCGATGCCGCGGAGGCCGCCGCTGACGCCGAGGCCGCCGATGCGGCTGAGACCGAAACCGTGCAGGCCACCGCTGACACCGCTGACGCCGAGGCCGCCGATGCGGCTGAGACCGAAACCGTGCAGGCCGCCGATGACGCCGAGGTCGCCGCGCCGGATGCCCAGGCCGAGGCCGACGAAGAACCGGCGGCTGGGTCGGACAGCGACGTGCCTGAAGAAACGGGCCGGGAACAGGCGGCCAGGTCCGCCGTCGCCTCTGAAGCGGCGGCCGAGTCGGATACGGCCGAGTTCGCCGCGGTGCAGTCCGCCGGCAGCCCCGACCTTCCTGGGGATCACGACGGGTGGACGGTGGCGGACCTGCCCGAGGACCTCGTTGAAGAGCTCGGCAGGATGCTGCCGGAGCAGCAGGAGAGTCGGGACGAGCCCGAGCCCACGCAGGGAGTCGACACCGAGGCAACCGAGGCGGCCCCCACCCGCATGGCCCTGTCCGTCATCTGCCCCTCCGGACATGCCAACCCGACCAATTACGTCAACTGCCGCGAATGCGGCGCCGAGCTCACTCAGCCGGCACGGATCATCGCCTGTCCTCCGCTGGGCCGGGTGCGCGTATCCTCGGGTGGCGAGGTTGTGCTGGACCGGCCGGTGCTCGTCGGTCGTGAGCCCTCGCCCGAGCATGTCGGTGAGCTCAATGGCGCCGTGCCGGCCGTTGTCACCGTGCCCAGCGAGCAGCAGGTCATCTCCCGCAACCACCTGCTGATTGAGCTTGATGAGTGGTCGGTGCTGGCGCGCAGCCTGTCCGCCGGCAACGGCACCGTGCTGCGCCGTGACGGCATTTCCCCGATGCGCATGTCCTCCACCGAGCCGGTGCTGCTGCGCAGCGGAGACATCCTCGACCTGGGCGACGGGCAGTCGCTCCTGCTGGAGGACCTGCCGTGAGCCAGGGCCGCGAGGACTCCCCCCCATCCATCCCCGGATTCACCTACATACGGGACCTGGGAGCGGGGGGCTACTCGCGGGTCTACCTGTACGAACAGCACATGCCGCAGCGAGAAGTGGCCGTCAAGGTCATGAACTGCGGCGTCAGCGGCGGCCCGGATTCCCGCTTCGAGTCCGAGGCCAACCTGATGGCGCGGGTGTCCTCGCACCCGGCGATCCTGTCCATCTACGGTGCGGGTACTGCGGTCGACAACCGCCTGTTCTTGGTGATGGAGTACTGTCCCCCGCCACAGCTGAGCACGGTGCTGTCCCGCGGCCCGCTCAGCGTCGCCGACGCCCTGAGCACCACCATTCAGATCGCCGGAGCGGTCGAGTCCGCGCACCGGGTCGGCATTGTGCACCGGGACATCAAGCCCGCCAACATCCTGTTCACCGCCTACCGCCGACCGGTGCTGTCAGACTTCGGCATCTCCGCCATGAGCGGTCCTCGCGGCGAGAACGATGAACTGCGCGGGATGAGCGTCCCCTGGGCGCCGCCCGAGCAGCTGGTCGGCTCCCACACAGCCGACCCCGCCTCCGACATCTACTCCCTGGCCGCCACCGCATACGCCATGCTGACCGGTCGCAGCCCCTTCGAGATCCCCGAGTCCTCCGACTCCGTCTACGAGCTGTCGCGGCGAATCATCAAGGACCAGCTGCCACCGTTGGGGCGCCAGGACGTCCCTCCCTCCTTGTACCGCGTGCTCAGCGTGGCCATGGACAAGGACCCCGCCCGCCGCTACCCAACGGCGCTGGCCCTGGCCCGTGCCCTTCAGCAGGTGGAGGCCGAGCTGGGGCTACCGATGACCGCGGTCGATCTGTTCCACACGGAGGAGGATTCTGAGGCGGCCCATGACGCTGACGCCCTGGTCGACGACGACAAGGCCACCCGCCTGGGAGTGTTCGAGCCCTTCGTGGAGACCGCCACGCACGTGCCCGTCGTAGACATCCGGACGGAGGCCGACGGCGAGCCGGAGACCGGGACGCGGCGCTCGCGGCTGCTGATCGGGGCGCTGGCGGTGGTGGTCACCGCCGCGGCGGTGACCACCGCTGTGGTCACTTCGCGCATGTCAGAGCACAGCCGGCCGGTGGCGACGTTCGCGACGCTGGCTCCTGCTGCCAGCGCGGATCCGCTCGGGACGTCCGTGGCCGCGCCCCGCGGCCTGACCGGTGCCCTGTCCGAGGACGGGACCGCGGTCACCTTCACCTGGGAGGCTCCGGAGGACGATTGGGACGGCAGCTTCCTGTTCCGGGAGGACGTGGCCGGGGAGAGTGACTCCGCGATGCAGTCGACGCAGGCGACCACCGTCCAGCTGCCGGCCCGGACAGGTAACACCTGCATTGAGGTCTACAGCGTGCGCTCCGACGGCAGGACCTCCTCACCCGCTTCGGTTTGCGTCAGCACCGAGGCGGGGAACGACGCCAACGTGGGGTAGCCGCAGAGCATCAAACCGGAGGAGACTTCAATCCTCGATCCGATATTCGGCTCGGCCGAGAATCAGCACCGAGCCGACCGGTGCGGGAGCCGGCACCTCCGGCTGCGCCTGTTTGACAGTGCCCTGCTGCTCGATGCGAGTGCCGTTGGTGGAGTGCAGATCCGTCACCCACAGGCCTCCCGGAACGGGGGCCAGGGCGGCGTGCGTCTTGGAGATGGACCGGCTGACATCGGGCAGGGACACATGCTTCGCCCCGGGGTATTCGGAGATGTTCGCCGGATCCCGGCCTACCACCGTGGGGGCGGTCAGCAGGATGGGTGACCCGCCGTCGGCGGGCACGAGCCGGATGCGCACGCTATCCGCCTCGCGCTTGCGCTGAGCGGCACGGCGCCGACGTCTGGTCTCCGGGACGGCGGCGGACGCATCCGCATTCGGAGCAGGACTGGCCGGACCGGCGGCGTGGGCATTGAGGGCGAAGGCGGATGTCTCCGCCTCGCCGGTGGGGACCTTGGGGACGTCGTCGGTGGTGGAGTCGAGCGGCGTTGGCACGGCGGACCAGGGGACCGAGTCGATGATCGCCGACTTGGTGTTCGGAATGGACGCCGCGGCCCTGGTGCTGTCCAGGGTGTCAGCCACCTCGGTGATGGGGCTGTTTGACGGCGTGAATGAGAAGCGTCCGTCGGAGAACGGGCTCCGTCGGCCGGCTTGAGCGGCGTGGGGCGCTGGGGGAGCGGACGCGGGGGCGGCGGCCGGGGGCCGCGCGGGCGCGTGCACCATCCTTACGCCGGTGAGGCGGTCATGCCAGCCGCGTCCCTGAGGATCCGCCGCCACGGTGCGCATCAGAGCGATGGCGCCCAGGCCGAGCGTCGGCAGGACGCATATGAAGGTGAGGTCGGCGTGCAGGATCAGACCCGTCCCCGGGGGAAGCCCGGTGCGGTCGGAGACCAGCTGCACGCCCATGAGCCGACCGCCCGGGGTCCAGCCGGTCCGCCCCAGGACCACCTCACGTACCGCCAGCACGATCACGGCCGCCACCAGTAGGGACACCATCCAGCTCGCACCGCCGATCAGGCGCAGTAGCGAGGCGAGCATCCCGCTCAGGACTGCGCCTCCAGCCAGGTCGATCAGGCCCGCGAGGACGCGCGCGCGGACCGGTGCGGGACCGGCGACCACGGGGGCCGGCGGGAATGTGCCTGCGGAACTGGGCGGCGCCTCGGCGGAGACTCTCTCTGCCGAGGCGTGCGGGGGCGCCGCCGGGCCGCCGTTGGTGCGGCGGGATGCTGAAGTGGCCGTCACGAGCCTGTCCTCCTCGAAGTGGGTTGTGGCCGCGTACTGCGTCCGGCGGGCCGATACAGCGAGCGCGGCGAGAACCGGGCCAGCACACGGCGCCACCGGGGACAGTCAGACGCCATCACAGGAACGATGGCGTCGGCGGATTCCCAGATCTGCTTCAGATCGTACGATGACGGGTCGCCCGCAGCGAAGACCTGGGCGTCGATCGCGCGGGCTAAGCGCGGAAGATCCGCCCGGGGGAAGCCGACCGACAGACTTGCTGCGGCCTCTCTTCGGGTAATGCCGCCCGGTGTGTTCCTGCCGAGGTCGCGGGCGCGGTCCACGACCTCGTCCCAGGCGCCGAGTGCCCGGTCCACCCCCTGCCGACGGCGGCGCCGAGCCCGGCGCAGCAGCTTGGCGGCCAGTATGGCCGCCAACAGTGCCGCGATGCCTGCGACGACCGCCAGAGACACGATCACGGCGGTGGGCAGCCCGGCAGGCCGGTCATCCTCTGAGCTGTCCCGGTCATCGTCCTCATAGACGGGTGGCAGCTCGGCGGGGTCCTGCTGGGGCAGCGGCGGCTGCAGCACCTGCGGCTCGGGGTTGGAGACCTTGCGGGCGCTCTGCTGCTGTGGTACCTGGTCGCGTTCGGGGGTGACATCGAAGCTCACCCAGCCGACCTGCTCGAAGGCCACTTCCACCCACGCGCTGACGTCCTCTCCGGTGACGTTGGAGGCGTCGCCGTCGGTGCCCGGCTCGAAGCCCATCACCACCCGCGCCGGGATGCCCAGCGAGCGGCACATGAGCATCATCAGCACCGCGTACTGCTCGTCGTCTCCCACCAGGGAGTCGGCGGAGACCATGGCGGCGAGGCGGGCCGCTCCGTGACCGGGATCGGAGGGGCTCTTGGTTCCGTCGGAGTAGTAACCGGTGCGCAGCGCCTGCTGCAGGATGCGTATCTGGTTGAGCGGCTCGGACTCCGAGCCGACCAGCGAATGCGCCAGCGCCTGAACCGATGCCGGCACGTCCTCCACGGTTCCGAGATCGACGTCCGCGAGCGACAGCTGAATCAGGTCAGAGTCCGGCGGCGTGGCGGGAACCGCGATGGTCTCGGTCAGAATGTCGTCGGCGGCGAGTCGCGCGGTGACGAGCCCGGTGGAGGAGAAGGTGTCGTAGAACAGGGACTCACGGATCGTCTCGGCCCGATCCCCTGAGGGGGCTATCGCCAGCGTCTCCATCACGGTGGGCACCCACGGGTAGGTGTAGCCGTCCAGGGTGAGGGTGACGGTGAGGGCGTCCGCAGAGTCTGTGTCCGCGGCCGCTGAGCCGCCCGCGGCGTCGGAGTCGGCCACCAGCGGGGTGCCCTCGCCGATATGCTGGAAGTGCGCGCCGCCGTCGGAGTCCTGGCTGATGCGGGCGGACAGGCCGTCATAGGAATCAAGCGCGGCGATGCGGATGCGGGCGCCTTCGGGCAGCCCGGACACGGTCATGAGCGTGGTTGAGGCCAGCTCCGTCTCCAGGGTGCGGACCAGCGCGAGCGGGGTGGCGTACTCGGTCAGGTCCAGCGGCGGATTGAACACATCGCGCAACACCGTGCGGCCACTTGGGGCGGCGGGCGCGGCGACCGCGACGACGAGCACGACAATGGCCAGGAGAACTCCTGCCCGGGCCACACCGCGGCGGGCACCCGTGGCCAATCCCGAATCGGAGTCCTCCAGTACCTCGGCCACCCGGTCACGTCGGCCCCGCTGCGCCGCCAGCGCCCACAGCCCCAGCACGCCGGCAGTGAGCAGCGCGCCAACCACGGCGGGCAGCGGCGCGTCGGCATCTCCCCAGGCGATGCCGACGGCGAGCTCACCCAGGACCACGAATCCGGCCAGGTGGAGCCGCCCCGCGGCAACGAAGCGGGTCGCCAACACGCCGCAGGTCAGTCCGGTCAGCCAAGGCAGGACCGTCATGCCGGGGAAGGCGGTCAGCGGCAGTGGCAGGGTGAGCGCGTCGCGCCACACCGTGACCGTGGCAGCCAGGACCGTGTACACGCCGTCAAGGCTGCCGGTGACATCGGGCAGCAGCCAGGGGGCGAGCAGCACGTGTGCGGACGCGGCGACGGCGAGCGTGGGCAGTGCTGACAGGCGGGACCGAGCCGTTGCCAGGCCAATGCCCACCCCCAGCCCAACCCCGATCATGCCGACGACGGCGCCGATCTGGGAGCCGAAAGGGACCGTGAAGGGGATGGCGCCGGCCAACAGCAGCACGGTGACCAGTACCTGATAAACCCAGCGTTCCTTCAGCGAGCCGGTCATGCGGCCCTCCGCATCACCATGGGCAGGGCCTCCAGGCGGTCGAGGTCGAAGGCGGACAGCGTGCCAACCGCGTGGCGCCCCAGTGGCCGGGCGCCGCAGCGCAGCGCAATCGCCACCGTATCCACAGGGGTGGTGGTGCGCACGCGCCCCAGCACGGCGTCGTCGCAGCGCTGGCCGGTTACCAGGACCAGCACCGATGCCTCGGGGTGGCGGGTGGTGGCTTGCCGGGCCAGCTCGTCGCAGCCGTAAGCGTCCGGCGTCTCCTGCAGCAGGCAGGAGGCGTCCAGCAGCCGCATTCCAGTAACGGTGGGCAAGGGTCCGGCCTGGGTGAGTAGGGACACCTCCCGGCCGTCGGAGATGGCGTTCAGCGCCAGCGAGCAGGCCACGGACACCGCCGTCTCGAAGTCCTCGTCGGTCTCATAGTCGTCGGGAAGGGTGTCCAGGAGCACCAGCAGGCTGGCGCGGTGAGTCTCCTCGAACTGGCGCACCATGAGCCTGCCGGTGCGGGCAGTGGTGCGCCAGTGGACGTTGCGGCGGTCATCCCCGGGCACGTAGTCGCGCAGGGCGTGGAAGGACACGTCCGAGCTGGACAACTCCTGGGTAACGGCTCCCTCGACGTCGCGCATCATGCCGCGCAGGGTGACGCCCAGTCGGATGATGCGCGGGTGGATGTGCACCAGCTGCGGCTCGGTGTGGTTGTGCTCGCTGCGCAGCAGGCCGACCGGGTCGGAGCGCACGGAGACGACCGGACCGACGGTGACGACGCTGCGGCGGGCCGTGGGCAGGATGAAGCCGCGCTCATGGTCGGCGCCCGGGCGCAGGGTGGGGACCGCGAAGACCGCGTTGGCGGTGCCGACGGGCATCTCCATACGGGCGGGCAGCAGGATGCGCCCGGCGGGGTTGTGCACGGTCAGGTGAACGATGGCGTTGTCACCGACCGTGACGCGACGTTCGAACAGCTCATGGGTGACGGCATGGCCGCCTCGCGGCAGCAGCCACAGCCAGGCGGTGGCCACGACGACGCCGAGTACCGCGGCGCCCGCCCAGGCCTCCTGCCAGCCCAGCCGGGCACCGCCGACGATGCACAACGCCAACAGCAGCGCGCAGGCCCAGCCGGTGCGAGTGACCACGCCGACGCCGCGGCGCACAGCGGCAACCACCGGGAGGCCGTGCCAGTGGCCGGCACCGGAACGAATCCGGGCGGTGACGTGACGGGCGGTCTGCAGCATTCGCACCACGGCGGACGCGGCGGTGGTTGTTTCTGGGGGCGGGGCGGGGCTGGTCATGGGCGAGCTCGTGCGTGGGTTCACCGGGTGGTGGGGGCGGAGACGTCGGCCAGTGCGCGGGTGATGACTCCGGCGGCGGTGGCGCCGGAGAACTCCGCATCCGGGTCCATGACCAGCCGGTGCGCCCACACCACCTCCGCCAGGTCCTTCACATCGTCCGGCAGCACATAAGGGCGTCCCTGGGCGGCCGCCCACACGCGCGTAACCCGGGCCATGGCGATAGCGCCGCGGGTGGACACGCCGAGCAGGGTGTCCGGAGACTCGCGCGTGGCCTCCACCAGGGCACCGATGTAGTCCAGGATCGACTCCTCCACATGGTTCTGCGCGGCGATGTCGGACATGGAGGCGATGGCGCCGGAGGTGATGACCGTGTCCAGGCCGCGGGAGCGGTCGGGCTTGTCCGAGCCTGCCAGGATGCGGGTGAGGGCCCCGCGGTCCGGGTAGCCGATGGAGGTCTTCATCAGGAAGCGGTCCAGTTGCGCCTCGGGGAGGCGGTAGGTGCCGGCCTGCTCCACCGGGTTCTGGGTGGCGATCACCATGAAGGGGCGGCCGGTCTCATGGCGTACGCCGTCTACGGTGACCGTGGACTCCTCCATGACCTCCAGCAGCGCGGACTGGGTCTTGGGCGAGGCGCGGTTGATCTCGTCCGCAAGGACCACGGAGGCGAAGACCGGACCGGGATGAAACTCCCAGGCGGTGGTCTTCTGGTTGTAGATGGTCACGCCGGTGATGTCCGAGGGCAGCAGGTCCGGGGTGAACTGGATGCGCGAGTGGCTGCCCTGCACGCTGGCGGCCAGGGCGCGGGCCAGAGCCGTCTTGCCGGTGCCGGGGGCGTCCTCGAGCAGGAGGTGCCCCTCGGCGAGCATGGATGTCAGCGCCAGGCGGATGACGTCCTGCTTGCCTAGCAGCGCCTCGCCGACGTTGTCCACCACCTTGTTAAAGGTCTCGGCGAACCAGGTGGCGTTCTCCTGGGTCATGGGCATGGGTGCTTTTGTCTCCTATGGGTAGCCGAGCGGGGTGCGGTGCTGCACAGCCGCTGTCAGTTGGTGGTGCAGGTGACCGTTTGGCTCTTGTTGTTGGTGGCGTGTGGGAAGGTGTGCCGCGCGGTGCCGTCGGCGCCGACGAAGAACTCCTCCGTCCAGGTGGGGTAGGTGCCGTTCGCGTCCCTGTAGGTGTAACGACAGTAGACGCGGCTGTTGGGCTCGAATCCCCACACATCTACCACCAGATGCCAGCAGCCCACTCTCCCGTCTGCGGTCGGCCGGGTCAGCCCGCGGGCGTAGTCCGCTTCGGTGCAAGTGACGCCCTCGATGCTGGTGTCGGTCAGAATGGGGAAGGCATTGTTCTTAGGCATGGGCTTGGTCGTCTGCTGGGGCAGCGTGACCGCGCTGGAGCGCACCGTGGCGGAGACGATGGACTCGTCGTCGTCCACCACGGCGCGGGCCTCCACGTAGTAGGTGGCGCCCGGGGTCAGGCCGCTGAAGGAGGTGTGGTCATCGTCCCAGCCGGCGACCTGGTTGCCGGCGGCGTCGACGAGCCGGTACTCGATCTCGAGCTCGCCGGCGTCCCAGCCGCCGCCGGAGGCGGCAGCCGAGCCCTGGGTAATGGTGATCGTGGTCCCGGAGGCGGCCGCTACGGGTGCCGACGGTGCGCTGGGCTTGCCGGTGATGCGGAAGCTCGTGGAACCCACCGCGGAGGTGGACGAGCCGGCCCGGTTGGTGGCGATCACCGTGGCCGACACCGCATGGGAGCCGACGCCGAGCGATACCGGCACGGACACCGAGGTACTGGCACCGGCCTGAACCGTCTGCGTGACGGAGCCGGTGAGCGAGACGGCGTAGGTGACGGCGTCACCGTTGGCGGGGGCGCCGCTCCAGCTGATGCGCAGGTTGCTCCCGTCCCAGCTCAGGTTGGGCCTGCCGGGGGTGCCCGGGGCGCTGTAGACGCTGGCCGTGCCGGATGAGGAGACCCAGCCGGAGCTGCCCGAGCCGGACACCACCGAACGCACCCGCACCGTGTAGCTGCCGGCGCCCAGGGAGCCGAAGGCGGCCGAGGTGCCGGAGACCGCCTGGGTGGAGACCACGGTGCCGCCCCGCAACAGCTGCACCTCGTAGGTGATGCTCACCCCGGGAATCGGGGGGGCCGGGCTCCAGGAGGCGGTGACGGAGCCATTCCCGCCGCTCAGGCTCACGCTGGTCGGGGCATCCGGGGTGACGGTCAGCGTCACCGGGGCGGAGGCGGCCGAGGGCGCGGAGTCGCCGGCCGCGTTGGTGGCCACCACCTGGAAGGAGTAGGTGCCGCCGGCCGTCAAGCCGGTGGCCGGGCAGGGCGAGCCGGGGCAGTGCCAGGAGCCGGCGCCGCCCACCTCGGTGAGCGTGTACCCGGTGATTGCGGAGCCGTTGTCCGCGCCGGGCGTCCAGGACACGTTCATGGAGCTCACCCCCGACGGGCTCGCCGAGACCCCGGTGGGGGCGTCCGGAACCGCGGTCACCGTGACGGTGACGGTGCCGGTAACGGCCCGCGCGGCGGAGCCGGTGGCGTCCAGCACCTCATAGCCCACCACCAGGCGGCCGGCGAAGCCCGCCCCGGGCGTGATCGTCAGCGTGGTGCCGGAGGCGGCCACCTCCCCGGTGCCGGAGGTGACCTGCGGCGAGCCGGACAGGGTGATCGGCCGATCGGGGAAGGGGTTGGTCACCAGCGTGGCGACGTCGATGCTGACGGGGGAGCCGTCGGATTCCAGCGTGGCCGGGGCCGTCGTCATCAGCGGCCTGGTGGACTCCGACACTCGCAGCGACAGCTCGCCGGTCACCGCCTCGTTATTCCCATCATCCACGGTCACAGGCAGTGTGCCGGTGGTGCCGACCGCCGCGTCGGCCTCGGCAGACACGGAGATGGTGGAGCCGGACAGCGACGCGGTGAAGCCGGCGGGGGCGGAGCCGATCGAGAATGCCAGCTCATCGCCGTCGGCGTCCTGCGTCATGGCCGCCAGGTCGGCGGAAACCGCGTCCTCGCCGGCGGCCACGGAGATCTCGGTGGGGGTGAAGGAGGGCGGCGTGTTGGAGGTCGCCTCAACGACCACCGGCAGAGTCAGCGTGGATGACAGGGCTGCGTCGCCCGCGGAGTCGGTCACCGTCAGGGTGACGGAGGTCTGCCCGGTGAAGCCACTCACCGGAGTCAAATCCAGACTTCCGCCGCCGCCGGCGACCGCGGCCTCATCCAGGCCGGTGCCGGTGCGCACAGTGGAGGCGTCGGTGACGGTGGGGGTGGTGTCGGCGTGGGTGAGGATGTAGTCGGCCAGGTCCACGGATGTGGTCGTATCCGCCGGGATGCGCACCGGGACGGCGGTCGAGTCCAGCCGCGGGCGCAGGTCGTCGCGTGAGGGCACCACGATGACGGCGTTGCCGGTCAGCCCGTCCTGGTCGGTGATGGTGTACAGCACCAGGCGCTGCTCGTCGCCGACCCGGACCCGGATCGAGGAGTCGATCACCTCGGCGGTCGTGTCGGCGGTGGTGACCGTCAGGTCCCAGGGGGAGCCGTCGGCGTCCTGATCGTTGTCCAGCACTGACACCAGCGCCGTGCCCTCGGAGTCCACCTGGTCCACGGTGACGTAGTCGTCCACGCCGATCGGGCTGATCAGCGGGGCGTCGGCGAGCACCTGAAAGGTGATGGTGCCCACGTCCATGCCGCCGCGCCCATCGGAGAGCCGGTAGTGAGCCGTGTAGACGCCCTCCTCACCGGGCAGGTCGGCTACCACTCGTCCGGAGCGCATTGAGATCGTCAGCGCCGGGTCGTCGCTCAGGGGCGTGTCCTCCAGGGTGAGGGCGTCGCCGTCGGCATCGAAGTCGTTTGAGATGACATCGGTCACCACGGTGCGGCCCGGCTGGGCCACCACCAGGTCGTCGGTGGCCACGGGGGCCGTGTTCGTCGTGGGCGCGGCGGCAACGCCCACACGCACCGTCCCGGTGGCCTGCGCGTCGAAGCGGTCCTTGACGGTGTAGGTGAAGGTATCGGTGCCGCTGGCGCCCTCGTGGGGGGTGTAGGTCAGGTAGGTGGAGGAGACCTCGACGGTTCCCGCCGCCGGGGTCTGGTCCAGCCCGACCAGGCTCACCGAGTCGCCGTCGGGGTCGATGCCGTCCAGCGGCACAGTGATGGACACCGGCGAGCCCGCCACCGTGCTCGCCTCCAGGTTCTGCGGGGTGGGGGCGGAGTTGGCGGCGTCGTCGCGGGCGCGTACCTCAATATCGATCTGGCCCGAGGCGCTCTGTCCTTCGGTGTCGGAGACCGTGTAGGACAGGGTGGTGCGGCCCGGGGTGTCTCCGGCCTTGAAGCGGACCGCATCGCCGCTGGTCCAGGCGGTGCCCAGATCTGCGCCTGCCACCCCGAGCTCATCGGCGACGCTCAGCGCCAGGCCTGACGGAGAGGTGTCGTTGTCCAGCACTGACACGGTGACCACGTCTCCGACGCGCACGATGGCGGAGTCCGCGCTGGCGATCGGCATCTGCAGCTCGGCGGTGGTGACCGGGACGACGGTCATGTAGCCGGTGGCGGAGGCAGTCCCGTTGGAAACGGTGTACTCCACTTCCACGCTCTGCCCGATCGTGCCGGCTGCGGAGACCTGCAGCAGCGAGTGGTCCACGACTGTGACCGTGACTCCCGAGTCGTAGGGGGCGCTGGCCGACTGCAGCACCAGGATGCCTCCGGCCGGGTCGAAGTCATTGCTCAGCGGGGCCACGGTGGTGGAGCCACCCTCGCGCAGCAGGGCGGTGTCATTCTCCGTGACCGGGGGCACATCCGGCTCCGACTGCTCGATCACGTCGATGCGCACGATTCCCTGGGAGATGGCGGCCCCGGAGGCGACGTCGTAGGTGACGTAGTAGGTGCCGGCCTGCTCGGCGGAGAAGGTGAAGGTGCCGGCCTGCTGGTTGGCCTCCAGGGAGGTGCCCGCGGGGGCGTCCTCAACGCCGGCGAGCTTGAGCGTGTCGCCCGTGGGGGAGACGTCGTTGTCCAGGGGAGAGACGACCGTGCTCGCCCCGGCCACCACGCGCACGTGGTCGGCATTGGCGATAGGCGCGGCCGAGTCGGCGGCCTGCACCTCCACGTTGACCGTGCCGGAGGCGGCCTGCTGCCCGTCGGAGACGACGACGGTGAGCGTGCGCGTGCCCGCCGTCCCGGCCGTGTCCCGCACGTTGATGGTGCCCTCGTTGGTGGTGCGCACATCGAAGCCCTCGCCCTGCGCAGACACCAGGTAGAGGGTGTCGCCGTCGGGGTCGAGCCAGTGCCCCAGCACGTCCAGCGAGCCGGAGGCACCCGCGGCGATCACCAGGGTCGGGGTGGAGGTCTGCTCGGGGGCGGCGTTGACGCTCCAGTCGTGCACCTCGACGGTGGCAACGGCCGAGTCGGCACCGCCGCGCCCATCGGATGCGGTGTAGGGAACCGTGTAGGAGCCGGTGGCGTCCTCGGGCACGTCGATGCGCAGCGCCAGCCCCGACTGGGCCGAAGTCACCTGCGCGGTGCCCGTGTCGCCGGCCTCGGCGGTCAGTACGTCCCCGTCAGGGTCGGAGTCGTTCGCGAGCACCGGCAGCACCGTGGAGCGACCGGGACGCACGCCGAGGACGTCGTCATTGGCCTGCGGCGGGTGATTCTCCTCGGTGCGCTCGGGCTGCGACTGGGCGTCGGAGGTCTCCGCCGAGTCGTCCTTGTCGTCTGACTGGTCATCCGTCTGGGAGGTGATGTCGGTCCAGTCCTCCACCAGGACCAGGTTCTCGTCGGGCAGCCAGACGGTGCCGTGGGCGATGTCATTAAGGACGATCGCGTCCCGGTTGACGCGGAAGACCGGCTGTGATGACGCCGCCAGGGCGTCGTCGCTGACGGACTCGACGTCGTCACCGCACTGCCGCAGGAAGTGACCCGAGCCGGACCAGGCGCCGTAGACGCAGTCGCCCAGGCGCACCGGCTGGGCGGCGACGCCGACAGTGGCCTCGCCGTCGGTGGAGGCCGGGACGGTGGTTACCGGAGATCCGTCCAGCGGCACGGACATCAGCGCGGTGCGGGAGGCCACCAGGACGGCGTCGGCGTCCGGACCGGGCTGTTGCAGCACCAGCCCCGACGCTCCCAGGTCCGTGGTCGAGCCGTCGGGCAGGTGCAGGACTCCGGTGGAACGCTCCAGGATGACGGCCTGCTGGCCGACCGCCGTTATGGCCAGGTCCGTGCCGTCGGTGAAGGTCAGCTCTTCGGACGCGGCCTTGCCCCAGCCGGAGGACTCGGCCGGGACCGTCGTCAGGGTGCCCGCCTTGGCGGAGACGGCGTGCACGGAGCCGTCGGTTCCGGCAACGGCCACCACGCCGGGCATGTCCTCGATCAGGGCGGGGGCGGCGGCCAGCAGGTCGACTGCCTGCACGGTGGTGCCGGAGACGGTGCCGGCAGAGCCGTCAACCGCGAAGACGCGATCGGCGCCCTGCAACACCGTCACGCCGCTGGGCAGCTGCGTGCTGGCCGACAGCGCAACTGCGGTCGTATCCACTGAGGCGACGGAAGCGGCCGCCAGGTCGGGCACCAGCACGTCCTGTCCGCTCTGGGTGACGTCGAAGTCGGCCGACGCGGTGCGGAACGAGCCGTCTATCTGCTTGGACGGGTAGTTCAGGCGTGCCACCAGATGCTCCGCGGTGCTGGTCACCCACACGCCCCCGTCGTTGAGGGAGACATCCGCCTGGCTGACGCCCTCGTGCAACCAGGCTGCGGCCCCCAGCGTGAGAGCGGCGATGGCCGCCAGGGCGGCGGAGAGCCGCTTGCGTCGTCGCCGAGGCAGATCGGGACGACCCAGGCGCGGGCGACGTAGCTGCAGTGCGGGCACGCCCCTCACCTGCCGGCAGCGCCCGAGTGGGAGGCGACCTCCTGGGCGAGCATGCGCCGCAGCATGCTGGAGGACGTGGTGGGGGTGTAGGGAAGGTAGACGACGGTGGCGCCGACCTCCGCCATCTGCTGCTCCAGCAGATCGCCCTTCTCGGTGCCCTGCCAATCAGTGCCCTTGAACAGGATGTCGAAGGGCTCCCGCTGCCAGGCCAGGCGCTTGTCCTGGTCGAAGTCGGGCACGACCGCATCCACTACCCGCAGTGCAGCCACAAGTGCCATGCGCTCGTCCTGGGGGACGATTGGCGCGCGCCCCTTCATGCGTTGCAGGGACTCGTCGGTGGCCACCCCTGCGATGAGGCGGTCGCAGCGGGTAGCGGCGGCGGTGAGGATATTGAGGTGTCCGATGTGCAGCATGTCAAAGCCGCCGGGCACATATCCGGTGATCATCAGTACGCTCCCTTGCCGCCGACGACGGCCTTGAAGGTGGACAGGAAGATGCTGGCGTCCAGACGGGCGCCCCGGTTCTCCACGTAGTGGCGGTCCAAGGCGACCGTCGAGTCCCAGGACAGGTCCGAGCGCCCCGACACCTGCCACAGGCCGGTGAGACCGGGCTTGACCAGGAGGCGGCGGCGGGCCTCGTCGTCGTACTCGGCTACTTCACTGGGAAGCGCCGGGCGCGGGCCGACCAGGCTCATCTCTCCGCGCACCACATTGATCAACTGCGGCAGCTCGTCGATGGAGGTGCGGCGGATGATGCGGCCGACGCGGGTGATGCGAGGATCGGTGCGGTTCTTGAACAGCACCTCGTTGCCGGCATCACCGCCGGCGCTGACCACGTCGGCTCGACGGGCATCGGAATCGGTGTACATCGAGCGCAGCTTCCACAGCGTGAACTGCTTGCCCTCCAGGCCGACCCGGGTCTGGCGGTAGAAGGCGGGACCGGGGGAGTCCAAGCGGACGGCGGCCGCGGCCGCGGCCAGAACCGGGGAGGCTAACAGCAGCAGCGCGGTGCCGACGACGCGGTCGAAGACCTCCTTGGCGAGTAGTCGCGTGCGGCGCAGGCTCACATCGATCAGGCCGGTCCATCCGTGGGTGACCGGCAGTCCCCGCATGCGTCCCGGAACCACGTCCTGCAGTCCGGGAGCAACCACCAGCCGGGCGCCGGTTCCGGTCAGGCCGCGCATCAGGGTCACGAGGTCCTCCGGACTGACCCCGCCGAGCGTCATGACGACGTCGATGCGCTCGGCGGAGATCATCGCGCCCACCTCGTCGGCGCCGCCGAGGCGAGCGGCGGAGTGCGAGCGGTTGGTGCTGGAAGACACGTAGCCGACGACGAGGAAGCCGTCGCCGGGGTGGCTGCGCAGGTCGCGCAGGATCGGTTCCGCGCCGGGGCCCATCACGATGAGGGTGCGACGCAGGCCGTGCCCCTCCATGCGGCGCGCCCGCAGCCAGCGGCTCTCGGCGGAGCGCCCCAGGAGCGATAGGCCGAGCTGCGCGGCCAGCGGCGCGAGCACGGAGGACGGCGGGAGCCCCGGCGTGAGCAGCTGACCGAGGAGCAGTGCCACCGGGGCGGTCGCCGCGGCCGCCAGGGCGACGCGGCCGCCGCCGGAACGGGCCTGATCCACGACGTCAACGCCCAGTGCTCCCGCCAGCCAGGCGAGCGCCACCATGAGCGTACCGGTGATGACGGTCAGCAGCAGTCTGAGGGGCTCCCACGCCAGACAGATGGCGGATACCCAGGCGGGCAGCACAACGGCGGTGAGGTCGCCGAGGAAGACCCACGACAACAGGTCGTGGCGCATGGTTGGCCAGGCGGTGAACAGCGGAGATGCCAGCGGTGGCAGGAATCGCGCCTCACCAGCAGGCCGCTCCTGCCGTCCGGCGGACTGCGGTGCAGGTGTTGTGCTGGGCATGATGGCCAAGACCACTCCAACGGATGTGCAAGACTGCTGATAGAAGATACTTATGGAGGATGAGCGGAGAACCGCTAAAGGATCCGGCATGGCCGGTCGCGCTGCAGCGGGGTGCTGCCGCGGACTATTTCGCCGAAGTCATCAACGAATCTACTACCCGTTCGCGGCTTGCGGGGGCGAACGTGAACAGCTCCACAGAAGAGGGTGGAGAAATGGCCTGCGGGGCGGGCGCGGCGTCGCCCGGGTTTTGCGTCGGCGGGGGGCTCGGGCGGCCGGTAATCGGCGCGACGATGCGGATGTATGGATATGCGGAGGAGCGGATGTTGGTTGAGTCACGGGGATGAAGAATCGAGAACGGCGACACCGCCGACGTGACTATTCTGAAATGTTTTATGGGTGATCTCCGGCGCTATTGGGTGCATATGAGCGTCGTGCGTCACGGCCAGCAACGTTCCCGCAACATTTGATCATAATTCGTGACCATACGGCGGCCCGGAGGCGTGAGCCTGAGCGGCCGGGTGTGCGGGCCTGAGGGCAAGCGGGCTGTTCGCGCTTGAGGAGGTGTTGGTTGGCGGTCAGGCGTCTGCGTCCGGGGTGTCCCGCAGTGTGGGCCTGGGGGTCATGGCGCGCAGGCCGTTCCAGGCGAGGTTGACCATGTGGGCCGCGACCTCCTCCTTGCTCATCGCCGGGTTCTCCAGCCACCACTGCGAGGGCATGGCCACGATGCCGACGAGCATCTGTGCGTACAGAGGGGCGGTGCGTGGATCGAGCCCGTGCGCGGAGAACTGGGTGGCCAGCAGGCCGGACACCTGGATCGCTACGTCGGCCAGCAGGGTCGAGTATGTGTCCGAGCCGTGGTTGTCGCCTGAGGAGGGGGTGTGGAAGCTGTTGGAGGAGAGGATGCGGAAGCCGTCGGACGACTCCTCGATGTAGGTCAGCAGTGCGAGTGCTGCCCGCTCAACAATCACCGAGGCGGAGGAGGAGGACTCCAGCGCCTGGGTGACCGTGGTGTAGATGGCCGTGAGCTCGCGGTCGACGATGACGGCGTACAGGCCTTCCTTGCCGCCGAAGTGCTCGTAGACCACCGGTTTGGACACCTTCGCCCGGTTGGCGATCTCCTCGATGCTGGTGGCCTCGAAGCCCTTCTTGGCGAATAGCGTCCGCGCCACGGCGATGAGCTGCTCGCGCCGCTCGGAGGCGCTCATGCGGGTGCGTTTACTGGCCCTGCTGCTCATTGCTGCTTCGCCTCGTGAGGCGCGGAGCTGGGTCGTGCGGCGGTCGCGCCCACGGCGCTACTCCAACAACCGGCAAACAACCGCATTAGGCCCCCTCGTGCTTCGGCGGGAGCCTAGCACGCGGGTCCTGTTGGTGGGGAGCGCCGGGGAGGGTGGTGCCTGGTGGTGGAGGGTGTGCCGGGGGCGGGGATGGGCGACGCTCGGCCGCGTCGATGTGAGGTGTGGGCAGGATCCTGCTATTGTGACAACCCAATAACGCATTAGTGGTGTTGTCGTAACGTTCTTCTTTGCTAAGGATGAGGCGGCCGCACCGCCATGGGCTCGTGAGAGGAGACTACGTGCACGCGCTTGACCAACGACGTCTTGTCGCACGTGAGATCGCAGATCGCCTGAGTCGCGGCGCAGGCTCGTTCTGCCTGGTTGCGGCTCCCTCGGTCTCCGGAGTCTGGTCACTCGGCCCCGCGCTCGCCGCCGACGTGACCGATCTCCAGCGAGATGTGCGGGTCATCACGGTGGATGCCGCGATGGGAGTGTCCTTGCCGCTCAGCCGTCCTGAGCTCAGTATCGACGACGCCGTGCTGATCGCCTCCGTCAACCAGGTCTTCGAGAGCCTGTGCGGCGATCCCGGGAATGCCGCCCTGCGCAAGCGGCTCGAGCCATTGCGGGCCGCGGTGCAGGACGCGGGGACCATGCCCGAGCGTGCCGCGGCCGCCGGTGCCTTCGCGGCTGCCGCCTGCCAACAGCCCGTCCTCGTCACCATCGCCGTCAACGAGAAGCACAACAGACTCTCGGTGGCGCAGATGGAGCGTGCGGCGTCGTTCCTCGCTGCCACTCCGCTGGCCGTGGTTGTGCTTGTGCCGGAGGGCTCCGCAACCGACTGCGCGGTTCCTCCCTTCTTCTCCACCTCCATCGGCCGCCTGGGGCCCGACGACGCCCGCGACCTCATCGCCGCGGAGACCTCGGCCTACGTCGACCCCATGGTGGCGGCGTGGATCGCCCGCAGTGCGGCGGGAAGAATCGACGACATACGGGCGGTGGGTTCCCACTTGACCGGCGCGGAACTGGCCGGGCGCGAACTGCCGCGATACGAGCCGACGGCTTCGGCGCAGACCCGCGGTGAGGTCGCTGAGCGCCTCGGCGAACTGTCCCCGGAACAACGCGATGCCCTGGTGGCGATGCACCTGCAGCTGGTTCCGAATTCCGCCGTGGTGCAGGACGTCGTCGGCGCGGTACCGCAGCCGGGGTTGGAGGAACTGCTGCCCGCCCCGGAGCCGGGCCCCGCTCTGAGCCGTGTGACGGCGACCGCCGTCGTCGGGACGGCGCCACGGGAGGCAGTCCGTGATCTGCACGCGGCATTGGCGGATGCCTACGGGGCCGACACCCTGGAGCGGTCCTGGCACCGTTTGGGTGCGCAGACGGCGTCGGCGGCGGATTGGGAGCGCCTGCTTCGGGCTGCCGACGCGGAACTGCAGCGCGGCAGCCTGAACGTCGCCTGGCGGATTATCGACGCTCTGCTGCGGAATCGAACCGAGCCCGGGGTGCATCCCGCGCAGGCGGCGCGCACTCGGCTGCTGCAGGGGCAGCTCGCCCTGCAACTGGGCTGCACGCTGACCGCCGCCTCCCGCCTGCTCGAGGCTTTGGGACGGCCGGGAATGAGCTCGGAGGAGGAACTGGCTGTAACCGCCGGCTATATCGCCGCGAGAGGATGCGAGGGCGTGAGCGTGAGTGAGGACGGTCGGCTGGCGGCTCGCCTCACTGAGCTCGGGGCCCATTCGCCGGCGTCCGCGGCGCGCTGTCTGATCCTTCTGGCCGGTCAGGAACGCCTCGTCGGGGAGAGTGACGGCCCTGGCGCATACCTGCGTGCGGCTATCGGGCTGCTGGAGGCAAACGCCCTCGACGGCCGCAGCAGCCCCGCCGACTCCGACGCGCTCGTCCTGGCACGGGTTCTTCTGGCCCGAGTGGAAGGGCGCTACGCCGAGGCCGCCGAGGAACTTGGAAACGGCATGCCTGCGGAGATTCCCGGTGACACTGCGCGCAGTGATATCACCGTCTGGGCGCAGGCCGTGATCCGCGCACTCCTGGCTGCCGAGGATCCACTGGGGGAGCATCCCGTGGTGGTGGAGTCCTCCCTGTGCCTGCTTGCCGGCACCAGCCCCTTCTATGAGGCCCAGGCGGTATCGGTCCGGGCATTCCTGACGAGTCGGCTCGGCTGGACGCGCTATGCGCAGGAGGAACTGGAGGGCGCCTGCTACCGGGTTCCCCTGCGGGTCGGCCTCGTCGGCCTGGGGATGACCCTGGCGGCACAGGGAGCCATGCTGTTCGACGACGACACCGCCGCCTTCGCCTGGCGCAAGACCATGGCCAATGCGGTGCCCGGCTCGGACACCTCGCCGCAGCAGATGTGGGTGAGCGTGCTTGAGGCGGCCGCCCGTCTGGCCGCTGGTGACGGCTTGCTGGCCGGGCTGCTGCTCGGGCCTGCCGTCGCGGCGGGAATGCCCCGGGAGCGGCTGCGCGCCGTGTGGTCGAACATCATCGACATGGTGATCATCGAGCCTGCGCTGCTGGAACGTGTTCCCGGACTGGCGGACTGGCTGAAGACGCAGCTCGGGGGAGGCAGGCGCTCCGACCCGAATGATCGGCTGCTCGCCGTACTGCTGGCTAACGATGACGAGGCGGCGTCGCTGGTTTCCGGCCTGGTGCTGGAGACCGTCTTCTCCGGGAACGCCGTCCGGCAGGTGCGTGCCGACATGGCCTGCGCCGCCCGCCTGCGCGGTAGCCCCGGGCTGGACGTCACCGAGCTGGGAATCGCCGCCGATGCGTTGGCGTCCGCGAGGGCACTGGAGGCGCGTGCGGCCGAGTTCGCAGCGGCCGACGGCGTGTCGTTCTGGCAGCGCGTGACAGACCGTGCCAGGCAGGCGGGTACCCAGGGTGTCTCGGCGTCGGCGGGGACCGAACTCGCCGAGCCGGAGCTGACCGACACCGAGCTGCGCGTCGCCCGGCTCGCAGCGCAGGGGCGCCGCAACAAGGAGATCGCGGCCGAGCTGTACATGGCGGTGCGCACCGTGGAACTGCGCCTGACGGGCGTGTACCGCGCCTTGGGTATCTCCAGCCGCAGAGATCTGCCCAAGGCGCTGGCGGCCCACGGCTTGTTGGAGGACTGACATGGGGCGGCGGAGCGTGCCGCCGACATTGCGAGCCCGTGAGGACGCTGGGCAACCCACGAGGACGCTGGGTAGCCCGCGAGGACGCTCTCAGGGAGGGCGTTCTCGGCGGCTGGGGCGCGTCCCCGGCGGCTTACCCGCGTGCTCGACGCCGGTCGGCCACGGTACTGAGGCCGCTTAAGGTCGGACGAAGCCTGTACCGGGCTGTCCGGGAGCACGCCGCGACGGTCAGCCTGAGCGGCCCCACAAACGCCCTCGCTGGATGACAGCCGATACCTCTCGCGGGGGTCATGTCAGCCAAGGGCGGGGAACCAGCCTCATCTCTATGCCTGCGGGCAGTGCCGCCAGGACTCTGCCCAGTAGCGCCGTCGGTTCTCTGAGATCGGCCCAGGCGACCCGCAGTATCCGCCAGCCCAGTTCCTCGATCCGCTCCTGACGAAGTTTCTCCTGATACAGCGCGTCGCCGTGCAAGGCGTACTTGCTGGCGCCGTCGAACTCCAAAGCAATGCGAAACCGCTCCCAAGCCAGGTCGAGGAACCAACTGGATGCGCCACCGGGTACCTCGAACTGCGATTGCGGGGGCGGCAGGCCCAGGGTCAAGAGCCAGTACCGGGTCTCGCTTTCCCCTGGTGATTCCGCGGCCGGGTCGAGCAATGGCAGCATTCTTCGTGCACGCGCCACCCCGCGGTGACCGCTGGAACGCCCCAGCACGGCGCGTGTCTGCGCCAGTAGCTGTTCCAAAGCGTCCCGGCATGCCTCCGGCTTGAAACGATCGAATCCAGTGCCGATCCGCAGCAGTGAGTCGCCGACCACGAAGGCCTCCGGCCCCGGTAGGTCCAGCAGGCAGTCGGCCAGGGTTCGGGCGAGTGTAGTGGTTCTGAGGCCGAGCACAGTGGCGAGGTCCGGCGCCTCCAGGTGGCGGCGTCGTCGGCAGAGTCTCACCACGCGCCCCCGCAGCAGTGTGCCCTCCACGGCGTCGGGTGGGAGCCCTGAGGAACGTCCCCATGCCAGCGGCCCTCCGTAGACGACTGGTGGAAGTGGCGAACTCGTCGAGGACGGGGCGAAGGAGTACAGCAGATGAACATCGGGCTCATGTCGACGCAACCAGGCCCCGTGCAGCAGCGCTGCCGACTCGTGCGATAGCACCCCTCCCTGATTGGTCCGTTGCACGGCCAGGAGCCGCGCCAGGTTCACCTCCTGCTGCTGACGCCAGATCGGCGGGGGTGCGGTGGGCAGCAGGTATTGACCGCGTTTGATGATGACGGCGTCGGGCGGCGGCGCGGCGTCGTGCGAACCGCGGGAGACCACCGTGGGGAGGGCGGTTGATGCTGCTGGATTGATGGGGGAGGAAAGGATTGTTCGTGGTGCGGTCCTGGATACGTGCGTGGTCATGGATGCAGGATCGCGGGAATACGGGGAGTCCCGTCGGCGCCTTGTGAATGGCGCGGTTCGAGCCTGGCAGGAAACCAGCCTGTGGACGGCGGCGGATACGCCGGTCGGCCCGCGAGGACGTTGGGGAGCCCGTGAGGACGTTGGGGAGCCCACGAGGACGCTCTCAGGGAGGGCGTTCTCGGCGGCTGGGGCGCGTCCCCGGCGGCTTACCCGCGTGCTCGACGCTGGTCGGCCACGGTACGGACGCCGGCAGGCGGGGCTGCGGAGGCCGCCCCGCATACGTCGCAGCGCCTCCGGCGGCCGATACGTACAGGCCTGGTCCGTGCTAACTTGTTATGCCGTTGTACTACTGATTGGAGCTCACGCATGAGCGCTTCCGCCTCCCAGGCGCGTACCCGTGCCTCGATCCGGGAGAACATCCGCTCCCTGGCGACGGCGCAGAAGGCGAAGGCCGGTGCCCCGCTGTACTCACGTCTGATCAACCGTCCCGCGGGGCGGGTGCTCGCAGCGATCGCCCACCGGCTGGGCATGACGCCGGATCAGGTGACGGCGGTCTCCGCCTGCTGCACCTACGCCGGCATTGTGCTGCTTGCGGTGTGGCGCCCCTCGGTGCTCACCTGCGTGGTCACCTCCCTGCTGCTGATGCTCGGCTACGCGCTGGACTCGGCCGACGGCCAGCTGGCCCGGCTGCGCCACGGCGGCTCGAAGGCGGGGGAGTGGCTCGACCATGTGGCCGACGTGATCAAGCTGTCCACGATCCACGGCGCCGTCGCCGTCGGCCTGTTCCGCTTCGCGGAGCTGACGACGCCGACGCTGCTGCTGGTGCCGCTGGCCTTCGGGGCGGTGCAGAACATCCATTTCTTCAGCTACATCCTCACCTATCAACTGCGCTACGCCGGCGGTACCCCGCTGGCCAAGGACGAGGGCCGCGCGGGAGTGGTCAAGTCGCTGCTGTCGGTGCCCACCGACTACGGGCTGATGTGCCTGGTGCTGGTGCTGCGCTTCGCGCCCACGGTGTTCCTGTGGGTGTATGGGCTCATGCTCATCGGCTACGCGGGCTATGTGATCCTGGCCCTACCCAAGTGGTACCTGGAACTGCGGGGGCAGCGTTGATGTCGGTACTGACCCCGATCAACCTACTTACCGGCCCCAAGGCGCTGTTGATATACACCGGTCGCAAGGACGGCCTCGGCAACCGAGTGCGGGCACTGCTTTCCGCCAAGGTGCTGGCCGAGCGCGAAGGCCGCGAGCTGTTCTACGTGTGGGGGACGGACCGCTACTTCGGTCCGGCGATGGACGAGCTGTGGCACTTCGACGTCGGGCGCCGCGTGCCCCGCTGGGTCTCGCGCCTGGTGACGCCGGTGCACCGCTTCTACGGTCCCGGCTCCGCATCAATCACCGAGAGAATGCGCGCTGAACGCCTGTGGCAGATCCGTTCGGGCGGGCTGCCGGTGACCTGGGACGATGACATGCGCTCGTGGACCGAGGACTTCCGCGACCTGGTCCCGGTTGCCGAGATTGCCGAGCGGGTTGAGCGAGTCTTCAACGAGTCGTTGCGTGGACGGCGGTATGTAGGTGTGCAGGTGCGCTCTCATGCCGTATCCCACGTCAAGACCCTGGAGTCGTCTCCGGTGGACTGGTTCGAGCAGCGCATGCGTGCGGTGCGTGAGCAGTATCCTGACGCGCTCTTCTACCTGTCGTGCGACACGGCCGAGGCACAAGCACGCATCATGAATCGCTTCGACGGCTGCGTGGCCTTGACGGACAAGGGCGGATACAACACCACCGCAGGAGTACGCTCGGCGATCGTTGATCTGTACCTGCTGGCCTCCTCCCAGCATCTCATCGCGCCGGCGTACTCGAGTTTCCCGGAGATGGCGGTTTATCTGGCCGATCACGCCATGCCCTTCGAACGTCCCAGGCAGCCCCTGCAGGAGCAACTGCGCTTGGACGCCGGCCTGGTGGAGGATCCCCTCAAACCAGCGCTGCGCCGCTAGGCCCACCGACCTAGATCGGCGCCGGTGGCCGTTTTACAAGCACGGGAGGAATCGGCCCCGAGCCGACTCATGCGGCGAGGAGATCGCCTACCACTGCGCACATGGCCGCCCGGTAGCCCTGCACACTGAAGCGCTGCTGCGCCGCCTCGGCTCCCTGGCGCGCCAGACGCGCGGCGAGGGCGGGGTCGGCGGCGAGCCGCCCTAGTGCATCCGCGAGTGCCCGGGGGTCGTCCGGGGGCACGAGTAGGCCGGTGACGCCGTCGTCAACTACTTCTTTCAGCCCCTGTGCGCTCGAGGCGACTAGTGGCCGCGCGGCGTGCATGGCCTCCACGGCCGTGTTGCCGAAGGGCTCCTGCCGCGAGGGGACGACGACGGCGTCCGCGCCGTCGAGCACCGGCCAGGTCGGGTGGACGTAGCCGAGGAAGTCGACGTGCCCGGCCAGGTCCGGCGCAGCGGCCCGCTGGCGCAACTCGGCCTCGTACCACTCGTAGCCGGGAAAGATCGAGCCGGCCACCTCCAGGGAGGCGTTCACGCCGCGGTCGCGCAGCAGCGCAACCGCTTCCAGTAGCACGTCCACCCCCTTGCGGGGGGAGAGCCTGCCCACCATGGCGATGCGGAAGGGGGCGTCCGTGTCGCGCTCACGCAGCGGGGCCGGCAGCTGCGGCGGGGCCGCGACGCCGTTGTGCACCACCCGTGTACGCCCGGCCAACAGCGGCTGAGCCGACAGCAGTGCGCGCCGGGCCGCCTCCGAGTTGGCCACGATGCGCGTGGCGGCCAGTAGCGGTGCATTGAGCCCCGCGCGGACGAGCAGGTGCTGAGTGTCCTCCGCCTCGTGCACATGCGACAGGACCGGAATACCGGCCGCGCGTCCTGCCAGCGGCCACCAGGGGATCGTCACCGTGTTGGCCAGCAGCAGGTCGGCCCGGCAGGCCTTGATCAGACGGCGCAGCCTGGCGAACTCGCCGGTGGCCCGCGCGGCCAGGCCTGCCAGGCCGCGCGGGGTGAGCAGGGACTTGCGCAGCACCGTGAAGGGCACGACGGCGACGCGCGCCCCCGCCCCCTCAAGCACGCCCACCAGTGGCCCGTTCGCGGGCAGCGCCACATTGACGCGGTAGCCGGCCCCGAGCAGCCCGGTGATGGTCTCCGCCAGCTGCCAGTCGGAGCCGTACAGGTCGGGGGAGGGGTGGGCGACCAGCGCCAGTGGGGAATCGGGGCGGGACACGGCGGCGGTTGTCATGCGGGGAACGCTCCTGTCCTGCGGCCGGAGGGGCGCGAACGCCGCGGGCCCTGTGCGGCCAGGCGGCGGCACAGCGCCTCGTAGCGGTCGGTGACCTGCTCCCAGTCGTACCGGGCGGCCCGGGCTCGGGACAGCTCCCCGCGGTGTGCCTGCGCGCCCGGATCCGCCTCCGCGGAGGAGGCCAGTTCGGCGACGTCGGCGGCTGAGGCCCAGTAGCGGCCGGCGTCCCCGAGTACCTCCCGGTTGAAGGAGACGTCGAAGGCGTCCACGGCGGCCCCGGCACCGATGGCCCGCAGCAGCGAGGGATTAGTGCCGCCCACGGAGTGGCCGTGGTAGTAGACCAGGGCCCCCGCGTACAGCTGGTCGAGCAGCTCCTGGTCCCACACGCCGCCGAGGAGGCGGACGCGGGAATCGGCCAGGGACTCGATGCGGGCCGTGTACTCATTGGCGTATGGGGCACTGCCGACGACTACGAGCGGCAGCTGCGCCCCCGAGCGGACGTAGCCGTCGACGATCACGTCCACGTGGTTCTCGATCTCGAAGCGGGCCACCACCAGGTGGTAGCCGTCAGCCTGCAGCCCGAGCTCGGCCAATCGGCCGGTGCTGTCGGCCACCTGCGGTGCCCCGTAGGCGATCAGCTCCGTGTCCGCCTCGAACTCGTCGGCGTAATAGTCGGCGATGCCCTGGGCGTCGGCGATCAGCGCGTCGGAGTAGCGCACCGCCAGGGCCTCGGCCGCCCGGTAGTAGCGCCTGCCCGTGGGCCCCCACTTGCCGCGCCGCCACTCCAGGCCGTCCACATGCGTGGCCACGGGGATGCGGGCGGCGCGCAGGGCCGGCAGGAAGGGGGAGTTGGCGGCGTTGAAGACGACAGTGACGTCCGGGTGCACGCGCGCCAGCAGGTGCCGTAGCGACAGCGCCGTGTGGGACAGCGTCTCCAGGGAGCGCTTCTTCAGAGCCGGCAGCTCCACCACGCGCATGCCCCGGTAGACGCGGGGCAGCGGCGTGCCGGGCTCGGGGTTGCGCGAGTAGACGAGCACTTGGTGGCCCCGGTCGGCCAGACGCCGACCCACCTCCTCGATGGCGGTCTCGAAGCCCCCGTAGCGTGCGGGCACGCCGCGCGTGCCGAGCATGGCGACGCGCAGTCGGGTGGGCGCCGTCGTCGTGGGCGGCTGGGGCGTGGGGCGAGTGTGGGTCATCGGTCCTCTCAGCGGGTGAAGCGCTCCCGGTGGACGAGCCGCAGCCCGTCTATCGCCCCGCGCACCGCGGGCACCAGGGTGGTGGTGGGGTGGGTGAGTATCTGACGGCGGCCGCCGCGCAGCAGGATTCGCCAGGACTCCTGGGGGGTGCGCCGCACCCAGCGGGCCAGTTCCTCGCGCCGCGCCCAGCGAGTGCCCAACAGCAGACGGTTGCGGACGTTCCAGTAGTAGTAGGCGGCTGAATGGCGCTGCCGGGGCGCCCGACGGCGCCGCCCGCCCGGAGACCGCCCAGGCGGCTGCGTCTTGGGAGAGCTCGAATCCGGTGAGGTGGTGGAATCGGGGCGCTGCGTGCCGCCCTCCAGGTGGCGGGCGGCGATGCTGGTGTCGTTGAGCAGGGTGCCGCCGGCCGCCAGCACGCGCAGGGAGAAGTCGACGTCCTCCCAGTACAGGAAGTAGTCCTCGGCCAGGCCGCCGGTCGCATCCCACAGCTGGCGGGAGAGCGCGAAGCAGGCGCCGGTAAGCCACTCGGCGTGCCGGTGGCCGGCTATCAGGGTGGCGCGGGGAGAACGGGTGGCACCGTCGGTCAGGTCCACGCGGTAACCGTAGAAGACGGGGTTATCGGCGCCGTCGACGATCAGGGGGGAGACCAGCGCCATCGGGTCCGCCTCGACACGGGCAACGAGTGCGGCCAACTGGTCGGGGGCGATGGTTGCGTCGGGGTTGAGGATGACGAATGTACGGGCGCCGGCCTCGATTGCGGCCCGCACCCCCCGGTTGACGCCGGCGCCGAAGCCGAGGTTGGTTTCGGGCAGAACCGTCAGCCAGCCGTGAGTGTTGGCGAGGGAGACGACGGCTGCTCGCTCTGTGGGCGTGGTTGCGTTGTCCACGACCACGATTCGAGGAGATTCAGCATCGGGGGAGACTGGGACGAGGTTGGTTTCCAACAACTCGTGCGATCCGTAGTTGACGACTACGACTGCCGTGGAGGAGAGGTCTGTCATGCCAGCCGTATCTTCTTAACCGGGGTCCTATCGGCTTGTTGGGGCGGAGTGGAGGCGTCTCGGTGGGACCATGCACTCGGGGTGATGATACTATGCCGAGACCATTCACGAGTGCTCCGTGCGTCACGCGGTTGTACTCCTGCGATTCGATGGGAGTCTCCCAGTGCCCGCAGCGCCGATCAGTCTCGACGTGGCGGTGTGCACCTATAAGCGCCCCGAGCGGGTGGCTGAACTCCTTCCGCAGTTGCTCTCCCAGGTGCGGGAGCTGGAGGGGATCGAGTCGCGTGTGCTGGTCGTGGACAATGACCCCGCAGGGTCGGCCCGTGACCGCATTGCCGCGGAGATCGCCGGCGGTGCCGTGGACGATGCCCGGGGGAGCGAGTGTGTGCACGTGGTGGTTGAGGCCGCTCCGGGATTGTCCGCGGCACGCAACCGTGCTCTGGATGAGGCCGCCGACCGCGATCTGCTGGTCTTCATCGACGACGACGAGCTGCCGGGGGAGGGCTGGCTGGCGAAGCTGGTTGCGGTGTATCGCAGTACCGGTGCCGTGGGGGTTACCGGACCAGTGGAGTCGGTATTTGAAAAGCAGCCCGATCCGTGGGTGGCCTCTGCGCCCGTTTTCCGCAGGGCACGGCGCCCTACGGGAACGCCGGTGCGCAGCGCCGCCACCAATAACCTGCTGCTGGACATGGCGGTGGTACGGCGCCTGGGTCTCGGGTTCGATCCGCGCTTCGCCTTCACCGGCGGGGAGGACACCTTCTTCACGCGCTCGCTGGTTGCGCGTGCGGGGGAGATGGTCTGGTGCGACGAGGCCGTTGTGTCAGAGATCGTCCCGGCCGAGCGCGCCACGCGTGAGTGGGTGCTCACCCGGGCGCGGCGTAATGCGGAGACCTGGGCCTGGGTGCGGTTGCTGGACGTGAGCGGCTGGCGGCGAGCCAGAAGGCGCGCGGAGTTCACCGCTCGGGGCGCGGCGCTGTGGCTGGTCGGCTCGGCCCGCGCTCTGACGGCGAGGGGTGCGGGGGCGGCGCGCCAGGCGCTGCGGGCGCAACACGAGCACCGCGCGGCAGGCGGCCGCGGCATCCTGCGGGCCACGCTGCGGGGGCCGACCACGGCGCCTTACGCACGCTGAGCCGGATGAGCCGGAGCCGGCCAATGCTGTCACGGGGTCAGCCGGTCAGGGCTGGATCCGGGTCTCGTCCTCCACACTGAACACCGCGATTTTGAACGCCTGCCCACTTGAGGTGGCGCTGCCCGACAGATACGTGTTGATGCGGACGACTCCCCGACGCTGAAGCCGTGGCTCGGCGTCTGTGGCCACCGCGTCCCAGTCGGTGGGCTCGGCCGAACTGCCCAACCAAACCTTGGCTCGCAGCTTGGTGGGAGAAGCGCCTATTGCCTCGACAATGACGTTCACCCGCATACCGGGAGTGAACGTGCCCTCCACCGGGACTGTGGCGAGTGTGTACTCCTCGGAGCCGACGCGTTTCATCAGGCCGGCGGACACTTTTCCATCGCTCAAGACTGTCTTGACGTAGTAGGCGTCAAGTTTGCCGGGCATGCCGCGTGCCGCGACCGAGACGTAGGTTCTGCCGCCGGATCCGTCCTCGGCGAAGGTGAAGTAGGTGTTGACACGTGTGGCAGTGGAACTGTAGTTGCGGACCGTCGCGCTTGAACCAGTGCCGGCGACGTCCATCGCGATGATGCCGTACTCGTCTGTGCCGCTGGTGAAGCGGGCAGCGGGATCGACCGACCAGGAGCTGCCCCAGCCGCCGCTGATCGTGGTCTCGAAGTTGTCGGACCAGATGCCGTCGTTGAGATGCGTGTTGCTCCCGAGGTCAGCCGCGGAGGTGGTGTTCCAGGACACGTTCACGAGTGCGCCCCGATCCACCGTCGTTCCCGTTGGCAGCCCCAGAGCGGAGGCGACCGCCGCGCTGAGCGGCTTGCCCGAGTCGTCGGCCGGGGAGCCGTCACGAATCCGGTAGTCGCCGCCGTAGTCGGTAATCGTGGCGGTCTCTCGCACGAAGATCGGAGAATCGCCGCGCTCGGCACGCAGATCGAGTGAGTGAGTGTCCTTACCGCCGATCGTCAGGCCCTGCGCCTGCGACTCCTGCGTGAGCGTCTCGGACACGGCCCAAGTGTCGGGTTCGAGGCCGAAGTTGGTCAGATACAGGTCGGAGCCCGTTGCGGGATCGATGGTCTCCGGGCGGACGAACACGTTGTAGTCGGACTCGGCGAGCTGCTCGTTGGTGCCCGCGAATCTGCCCTCCGCCTCGCCCGAGCGCCGCAGGTTCCTGGATGCCTCGACCAGGATCATGTTCATGTAGCGGTGATTCTTGTTCGCTCCGGGGTCGGTGAAGGCGTGCTGCGGCTTTGAGGCAATGACGTTGTTGATCAGCTCATTGTCCAGGGAGTCCCACGCCATCGGTTTAGTGGCATCGCCGCCGTTGTACTCTCCCGCGCTCCACTTCTCGGTGTAACCGTCCGGGCAGGTCTCCCAGTCCCCCTTGGAGAAGTTGCAGGCGTCAATGCGATTGTCCTCCCGCACGTAGATCGGGTCGATGGTGCCGACGATCGTGTTGTTCCAGACCTTGTCTCGCGCACTGCCTGATAGTTGGATGCCGGTCTTGGAGCCCTGAATCAAGTTGGAGGCGATTACGTTGTCCTGGCCGACCTCGTCAAGGATGGCGATGCGATCGATGTTGATGAATGAGTTCGCGACGACCTCTGAGTTAATGACGCCCTCGTCAAGCCAGAGGGCATTGAACGCGGTCTGTCGCTTGTGGTTCATCGTCAGGTCCGAGGCGTCGAGGAGTTCGTCCGAATCCTCCAGACGGGTCTGCGAGCGATCGAAGGTGTTGGCCTCGAAGCGTGCGGCCTTGGTGTGCGTGACCTTGAGGTCCGCCACTGTGCAGTACGCGCCGCACGCGGCCGTGATGAAGCTTTTCGCGCCGTTTCCGCTGAAAGTGTTGCCGGACATGAACAGGCGGTGCGCGCGGTTCGCGCCCGCTCCGTTTGATCCGTTCCCCGTGAACGTCGAGTTCGTCACCGTGGCATCGGTGGCGTCGGAGATGTGTAGCGCGGGCCCGGCCTGAGAGCCCGAGAAGGTAACGCCGTCGATGCGGGAGTTGCTTGAGGCGTTGAAGACCATAGCGGCGTTCCCGTTCTTGCCCCACACCGGCTCGACGTAGTTCCACGCCTGGATCGGAGCGTAATTCGTGATCGTCATGCCGATCACCGAGGCTCCTGTGCCCAGCATGGTCAGAGCGCGGCCATGCTGAATGATTTCGACTGTATTGTCGCCGGGGTCCATGCCCAGCATGTATTGGGATCCCGTGTGCGGTCCCTGCACCCAGGAGGACTCGCTGTCGGAGCTCCCGACACGGGCGGCGATGGCGGGGTTCTGTTCGGCGGCGACGTCTCTGACGTAGAAGGTCATCGTTCCCGGTATGACCTTGGCGGGGTCGTCTACTTGTGTGAGCTCCTGGCTGGCTCCGTCGGCTCCCACGACGAAAACGGCCTCCGGGAAGCGCGACATATCGCCGTCCACCTTCTTCGGGTTGGTGGAGGCGTCCTGGTTGAAGCGTACGAAGTCGGTGCGTTTGCTCACCCAGACACCGCTTTGGTTCGTGAAGTCGGCTCTGCGCAGTGCCTCGGTGCCGGTAAGAACCGGCTCGGTGCCGGCCTTGGCCCTCAGCGTGACTCCGTTGAGGACTAGCTCCCCCTCGCGGTATGTGCCGGCGTCGACCTCCACCGTGTCCCCGGGGGCGGCGGCCTTGAGTGCAGAGCCGATCGTATGGAAGGGGTGTGCTGCCGTGCCGTCCGCGCTCTTATCGTCTGCCGAGGCGCTGACGTGGATCGTGTCCGTAGCCGCTGCGGCATGCGTGGCCGGGGCGGTGCAAAGAGTGATTGCGGCGAGGGTGAACAGCACAGTAAGGGCGAGGGTGATGCGTTCCATGACGTAACTCCAGCTCAGGGGGCGTGTGAGCAGCGTAACACAGGGTTTACTGCTGTGGTGATCGTCGTGTGATCGCATGTGCGGTTGTCTACGTCATGAACGGTGGGTTATCGGCGCGAGCGTGGTGCTTTGGGCCGGCGTGTCGGGGGAGGCGTGCTGCCGGCCTCCCCGGTTTGGACCGCCGTCCCCCTGTTTGGACCCCGGAAGTCTGTTTGGACCGCGAAAGTCTGTTTGGACCGCCGTTGTGTGCCGCGTGGACGGTGTTATGTCTCAGGACATCGGTGACAGTTCTGCCTCAGGACATCGGTGACAGTTCTGGGGTGTTTGGTGGTGACACTTCGGGTCGGATTGGGGCATGAGCTCAACGAACCGTCGTGTTGATCCGCGTGTGCGTCTGGCGATCGTCCGGTGGCCGGATGACGCCCCGCGCGGGGCGGTGACCACCTTCTGCGCCGAGCAGTCCATCTCCCGTAAGACCTTCTATGCGATCCGCGCCCGCGCTCGTACCGAGGGCGAGGCCGCGGCTCTTGAGCCTGGCTCCACCAGGCCGCGTAGGAGTCCGTCGGCTATCAGTGCTGATCAGCGCACCCAGGCGCTGCG
>NZ_FNIM01000019.1 GCF_900103885.1 Actinomyces ruminicola | reverse complement strand
TCGGTGACTGTTACTGGTGGTTGGTCGTATCAGGTGTACTCCTCATCGCCGGGCGCGCCCGCCACCGGCGGCCATTACGGAGGCGGGGCGTTCGACGAGCAGGCCGCCCGCACCGCACAACTGATGTACCTAGCCTGCGTCGGCATACGAAGCGCCGCGTCGGGCGGCGCCCGAAACGCCGACTTCGACCCGACCGACTGCGCCACACACACCGCCCCCACCACCACCGCCACCGGGACCGACGGGGGCCCGGTGGCGGTCACGGTCTCCGCCTCCCAGGTAGTGACCCTGCTGGCCGACGGATCGGGCATCACCCGCCAGCCCCCGGGAGCAGAAGTCCTGATCAGCAAGGACTTCATCGTCTACACCAACCCCGACACACAGGTGCTTTCCACCACCGTCGCCGGCACCGAGGTCGTCATCCACGCCACACCAGTGTCCTACACCTGGGACTGGGGCGACGGCACCACCACGACCACCACTGCTCCGGGTGCACCGTGGCCCAACCAGACCGTCACCCACCGCTACACCCACACCGCCCAAGACATAACCACCACCCTCACAACCACCTGGAAGGCCACCTTCACCCCCACCGGCGGCACCACCACACCCATAACCGGAACCATCACCACCACCAACACCACCACCCCCTACAACACCGTCCGCACCCTCACCTACCTCACCGACCAAGCCGAAACCACCCAAGGACACTGAAACCACCCACCCACGCCCAACACTGAAGCACCAACCGCTACCCATAAGGCCTGAGGAACCAGGATTCCCCCTGTATAACGCCCCCGAGAGCTGATAAGTCAGCCTGCGGCCTCACCATCTGACTTGGTTGTGCCGACGCCGCCTACAAGCGCATATGTACCGCACGCCAAGCGGTGTTCGTCGCCACTCATTAGGAGGATTCAGCCTATGACCGGCGCACTCATCGTCTTTGACATCGACGGGACGCTCATGGACCACAGGGCAGCGGCAGACGAAGCCCTGGACAACTTTCTTCGCCTGGTGGGGACCGAGCCCACGCCGTCGCTGCACAACCTCTGGATTCGAGCAGAACGAGAGCACTTCACGGCATGGCGAAAGGGAAAGGTGAGCTTCACCGAGCAGCGACGGCTCCGCATGGCGGACCTGCTCAAGACCCTCGGGAAGACCATCGGCGGCGAAGCCAAGCTGGACCAGCTCTTCGAGCTCTACTTGGCCGAGTACGAGCGCGCCTGGCGGGCCTATCCCGACGCGCCGCCATGTTTGGTGGAGCTGCGCAGCCGCGGCTTTGAGCTCGCGGCACTCAGCAACGGCAATAGCCGACAGCAGGACCTGAAGCTCGAGCACATCGGCGTCCGCGAGTTCTTCTCCTACGTGCTCACCTCCGACTCCTTGGGAGCCGCTAAACCTCACCGGGAGGCATTCGACCGGGCAGCCGAGGCGCTGAGCTCACCGAGTGCGGAACTCACCTACATCGGAGACGACGTCGAAGTCGACGTGCTGGCCGCGCGCGCCGCTGGCTGGCACGCATTCCACCTGGACCGGTTCGGCACCAGCCATGTCCAGGGGCGTATCAAGTCGCTGAGTGAACTACCAGCGCTCCTTGACCGGTGAAGTCAAAGGGAGTAAGCCTCCTTCCGGACATGCCCCGAACGGCTGCCGCTAGGCCCCGGACTGCAGGGGGTGTTCGGACTTGCGGACGGCTTTTTTCCGGCTCTTCGGGTTTGAGGGTGTGGTGGCCGTGTTCGGGTGTGTGGGGTGGTTGTCGGTGTTGCGTGTTGTTGTTTACCCGGGCGGGTCGGTGGGGACGGTTCGAGGGCGTGGGTTAGCCCGCGGTGACGTGGCCCGGCCCTGCAGGGCGCTGTCTGGGAGGGCGTTCTCGACGGCTGCCCGGCGTCCTGGAGGTCTGGCCCGCGTCCTCGAACGATCCCAGCCCGGAAGCGACAGCGACCCGGCCGACCCGGCAACGTCCTGGTCGGCCCGAGTACGACCCCAGCCGGGCGAACACGTCCTCCTCCTCGGCCCGAGTACGACCCCGGCCGGTTGACCTACGTCCTGGTCGGCCCGAGCACGACCCCTCCCCGCACCACACCAACCAAGACCCCAGCCCCAAGCACCACGATCACGCCGACAACTCACCACCACACGCTCAAACCGGAAGAGCCATATACGTTGGCAGCTCTACTGTGCTCCCGCTATCTGAGCGAGGTACTCCGACACGTATAAGGAGATGACCGGCATGATGTGGACACTCGCCATCACGGCGTTCCTCGCCGGCGCGGCGGCGTGGCCCGGCGACCCGCGGCTCGCAGTCGCGGGCAACGACTTCTCCCCGGTGACCGCAACACCTCTGGCACTCATCGCCGCATGGCGGATCGGGCAATCGCTCGCAGAAGCGCGCCGGACACCTGACACCAGATCCATCGATACCCAGCACGAGGCCTCCGCCCTGGGCTAGCCGTACAAGAAGAAGACGCCGATCTAGGAGGCTGGGCGGGCGACGGCAGGTAGCTCCGTTGCCACCCAGCAGTGCGTCGCGACACCAAGGGCGGGGAGCGATTACTGCCATACCTTCAACACTACACACCACAGGTATACATCACGTGTATAGTTCCGCGCATGGACACCCGCCTCACCCTCCTCGGGCTCCTCGGCACCGGGCCCGGCTACGGATACGACCTCAAGACGCACTGGGACCGTTGGTTCGCCGACACCAAGCCGCTCGCCTTCGGCCAGGTATACGCCACCCTCGCCCGCCTGCTACGCGACGGTCTGATCGTCCAGACCGGGGCCGAGGCGGGCTCCGGCCCGGACCGCAAGCGCTACGAGATCACCGCGCGCGGGCGCAGCGCCGTCGAGGAGTGGATCCGCAGCCCCGAGGTCCCCTCCGACTCCATCCAGGCCGACCTGTTCGCCAAGACCATTATCGCCCTGCTGCTCGACGACGACGCCGAGCGCCTCCTGGACCTGCAGCGTGCCGCCCACACCTCCCGCATGCGCGAGATCACCCGCCGCAAGGAGGGGGCCGACCTGCACACGGTCCTCATCGCCGACCACGCCCTGTACCACCTGGAGGCCGACCTGCGCTGGATCGACCTGACCGCCGCCCGCCTTAACGAGTTGCGCCGGGAGGTCCGGGCATGAGCACCGCATCAGCCACCGCCTCTCCCGCCTCGGCGTCCACCGCCCAGGTGCTCATGCACGCACGAGGCCTGGAACTCGCCTTCGGAACCACCCGCGCCCTGCGCGGCATCGACCTCGACATCGCCGCGGGCGAGGTTCTGGCCGTGACCGGCCCCTCCGGCTCGGGCAAGTCCACCCTCCTGCACGTGCTGGCGGGCGTGCTGACGCCTGACGCCGGCACCGTGCAATACGGCGGCCGCAACGTCGCCTCCCTGGGAGAGGCCGACCGTGCCCGCCTGCGTCTGGCCGAGTTCGGTTTCATCTTCCAGTTCGGCCAGCTCCTGCCGGACCTGTCGGCGCTGGACAACGTGACCCTGCCGCTCCTGCTGGCGGGCGTCTCACGTCGCCGGGCACTGGAGCGCGCACACGCCCAACTGGATGCCCTCGGCCTGGGCGAGCACGAGCGCAAACTGCCCACCCAGCTCTCGGGTGGGCAGGCCCAGCGGGTCGCCGTCGCCCGCGCCCTGGTCACCTCGCCGCGCATCCTCTTCGCCGACGAGCCGACCGGTTCCCTGGACTCCCTGGCCGCCGAGCAGACGATGGGTGCACTGCTCGAAGCCGCCCGCGCCGCCCACTCCACACTGGTGGTCGTCACCCACGATGCCCGCATCGCCGCCTACGCCGACCGCGAGGTGATCATCCGTGACGGCCGCGTCAGCCTCGACAACGGACTGCTCCAGGGCACCCGGCCCGACGGCGAGGAGCAGACACGATGAGCACACTCCCCCTGGCCCGCCTGGTGGTTGCCGGCGACCGTGCCTCCCGACGCCGTCTTGCGGGGATCACGGCGGGCGTCATGATCGGCGTCGCGCTCTTCCTGCTGCTGGCCGCCGCCGGACAGGCATTCGGGGTGCGCTCGGAGCGCTCCACCTGGACTGAGCTTCAGCAATTCGGCCCCGCAGCCATGGCCGAGTTGGAGGAGAACACGGTGCTGGCCCCTGAGAAGGCCGCCGCCGTCTCCACACTCGACCACTTCGAGGACCGGGCCATCACCGTCCTGATGGTCGCCGCCACACCGGACACCCGGGTGCGCATTCCCGGCTCCGACGTCGTGCCCCGCCCTGGTCAGTACCTCGCGTCCCCCGCACTCGCCGCACTCATCGACTCCGTGCCGGAGGACCAGCTCGGCGATCGCTATGGGGATCGGGCCGGGATCCTGTCCGACGACGCCGTCGAGGGCCCGGACTCCCTGGTGGTCATCGTCGGGGCGGAGCAGTCCGAGGTGCTGGCCTGGGAGGGCACGAGCACTGCGCAGGTGGTAACCGAGTTCGTCGGCTACGACTACGCCTCCCAGAGCTACCGGATCGTCGCGATCATTGGCGCGATCGCGGTGCTCGTGCCGGTGCTGCTGCTGATCGCCATCGTCACCGGCCTCGGTGCGGCGCAGCGCGCCGAGCGCTTCGCCACCCTGCGGCTGATCGGCGCCACCCCCGGGCGAGTGGCCCGGATCGCCGCGGCGGAGACCGGGGTGACGGCCCTTGTGGGGGCGGTGCTCGGTGTGCTCCTGTACCTCGCCCTGATCCCGCTGGCGGCGTGCATCGAGATCGGCTCCTCGCGGTTCTTCCCGGCGGATCTGCTCACCACCCCGGGCGTCATCGGGGTGACCGTCGTGCTGGTGCCACTGGTGGCGGCGGCCGTGACCTGGTGGACGACACTGCGAGCCGACGCCGGCCCTCTGGGCGCCTCCCGCGAGCGCCGCGAGCGCCCGCCTCGGCTGCGCTCCCTCCTGCCCCTGCTGCTCGGTCTGGCGGGACTGACGGCGGTGCGCGTTCTCGCCAACGCCATCAACTCCGGCACGGAGACCGCCGTAGACATTCCCATAGCCCCCCTGCTGGTGGCCTCATTCGTACTGACCATGTTGGGCCTGCTGTGGGCCGGGCCGCTGCTGACCTGGTGGTGCGCCCGCCTGGTGCAACGCCAAGCCCGCGGTGCGGCGCAGGTGATCGGCTTGGGGCGGCTGGTCCAGCATCCCCGGGCGACCTTCCGTGCCGTCGGCGGCCTGGTCGTCGCCGTGTACGCGGTGACGCTGTTCGCCGTCGCCGTCACCGCTGCGGCTGGCACCCCGGTGCTCAACCAGGGCAGTGGTTACCTGGCACAGACGACGCTGTACACGCTGCCCGAGCCCGACGCCGCGGAGGCACTCGAGCAGGCGGCCCCACGGATCGAGCAGGTCGAGGGCGTGACCGCCGTCGTCGTCGCCCGGGAGGCGCCGACCGAGGCCGAGGACGCCTCCCAGCGGTTCGCCCTGCGGACGGCGGATGCTCGCACCCTGGGCGCCTTCGACACCGATTCCTCGGATGCGGCCCAGGACTCGCAGTGGGTGAGCGTGTCCTGGAACTGGCTGCTGAACAACGCCGCGGATCCGCGGCCGATTGCCGCGCCCGAGTCGGACGGCGGGGTCTCGCTGCTGGTGGCCACCGACGGTGAGGCGGCCTCGGTGGAGCGGGCGCGCACCGCCATGGTGACCGCATTGGGTGGAGTACTCACCCACTATCCGATTTCGCGCGCCGACAATGTGGTCACCGCCGCCACCGCCCTGGAGAATCAGTTCGCGGCCCTGGGCTACATCGGCATTCTCATCGCCGCGGGGGTGTCGACGGCGGCGCTGGCGGTATCCACCGTCTCCTCGCTGCTGGCAAGACGGCGGGTGCTGTCCCTGCTGCGGCTGGTGGGTATGCCCCGGCATACACTGCGGCGGGCGGTCGCCTGGGAGATGCTGCTGCCCGTGGCCACGGTGCTGGCGGTGAGCATCGGCGCGGCGGTGTACACGGCGTGGATCGTCATAGTCGGTACCTCGTCGCGGGGAGTCGGTTGGCCCGCGGGCTCCTACTATGTGGTTCTTGGCGGGTGCTTGGCGATGGTGGCGGTTGCGGTGGCGGCCAGCACACGGGCAGCGGCCAGGATGGTCGCCTCCGCCACGGTCCGCTTCGAATAGCCTCGAGCCCGACGACGCCGGAGCCTGCCCGCGGTGGGTGGCTCCGGCGTCGTCGCCGAGAATGCCGGCTAGGCGCTCACTCCGCTTGCTTGGTCGATTCCTTCTCTCCGGTTCCGAGCAACCACGCCGCGGTGAAGGCGACCACCACCGAGAAGACCGCAACGCCGATTGCCCCATAGAAGTTCGACATCGAGCCGTCGGCGGGTATGTATGCGGGAAGCGAGGCGAAGCTCGGACTGGCGATGACGTACTGGGTGGTGCCGAGCACGCCCGCGAGCAGGCCCCCGGCGCCGCCGCCGATTACCGCGGCGATCAGGGGTCGGCGCAGTGGGAACAGCACGCCGTAGACACCGGGCTCGGTGATGCCCAGCAGGCCGGTGACGCCGGCGGAGATCGCCACCGACTTGGTCTTGGCCTCCCGGGATCGGAGCCCCACGGCGAGGCAGGCGGCACCGACCGACACATTCGCCGCCAGCATGCCGGCCATCACCAGCGGATCGCCGCCAACCGACGCCAGCAGGGCGAAGACGACCGGGTACAGGGCGTTGTTCATGCCGAAGAACACCAGGAACGGCGTCGTCGCCCCGATGATGAGCACGGCCAGCGGTGGTGCGGCGTTATAAATCGCGGTCACGCCGGTGGCCAGCCAACCGCCGACGACGCTACCGGCCGGCCCCAGAACGAGCAGAGTGACGGGAACAGTCACCAGCATGGTCACCAGCGGCAGGAACACCGCACGCAGCGCCCCCGGCAGGACCCGCGCGAAGAACCGGTAGACCACGCTCATGAACAAGGCGCCCAGAATGATCGGAAACACCGTGGTGTTGTAGGTGACCTGGGCGACCGGAACGCCCGCGAAGGTCAATCCCTCCGCCCCGTTGATCGTCTCATACAGCAGCACCGTGCCGAGGAACGCCCCGAGGTACCCGTCGACGTTGAGCTTGCGGGCGGCGCTGAACCCGATGAAGACCGGCAGGAAGTAGAAGGCGGCCTGGTTGACGGCATAGAAGACCTGGTAGGTGCCGGAGGTATCGGAGACGTGGAAGAAGTTCGTCAGCACCGTCAGCACGGCCCCGGTAAGCCCGCCGGCGATCAGCACGGGGATCACCGGGGAAAAGGTCCCGCCGATGAAATCGAGGACGACGGTCACCCAGCCGCGCCGACCCGGCGCCGCGTGCTCGGCGGCTTTTGCGTCCTCCACCCCGCGTTCGGCGTCCTCCGCCGCGGCCCGCTCGTCGACGATGCCGCCGGCCGACTCGAAGTCACCGAGTTGCACGAACTCGTGGTACAGGTCGGTCGCCTCCGGGCCGACCACGATCTGGTACTGGCCGTTGCGCTTCACCAGGCCGAGTACGCCTTCTCTTTTCTGGATGGCGTCCTCATCTATCTTGGACGGGTCGTTAGCCGTGAGACGCAGGCGGGTGTAGCAGTGCGCCGCCGCCGCAATGTTCGCCTCTCCGCCCATGTATTCGATCAGGTCGCGGCTCAGCGCGATGCGCTCTTCCTTGACGCCCATCAGTCGTTCATCTCCCTGCCCCACTGAGTCGCCCCGGAGGAGATGAAGGACTTGTACCAGTAGTAGGAGTCCTTAGGAATACGGGTCAGGGCCAGCGCCGAGACGTCGTCGGTCGCCTTCTGTTCCTCATCGGTCGTGTCGATGAAGACGAAGCCGTACCGCTTCGCCATCCCATTGCCGGTGGACAGCAGGTCGGTGAAGGTCCAGGCGTTGTAGCCGAAGACGTCGACGCCGTCCTCAATGGCCAGACCGATCTGGTAGAGGTTATCCCGGATGTAGTCCAGGCGCTGCGGGTCATGGACCCTCCCGTCGGGGCTCTTGGTTTCATGCGCGCCGAGGCCGTTCTCGGTGATCACCATCGGCAGCCGGTAGTGATCCCACAGGTAGCGCAGGGCGTAACGCATCGCCACCGGGTCTATCTCCCAGTCCCAGTCCGTGTACTCGACATAGGGGTTGCGGGTGAGCGCGTACTGCCCGGGAACCACCGGAAAGGTGAGCTCTCCCTTCTTCCCAGACGCGTTCAGCAGGTACTCCTGCGCCTCGGCGTCGGCGGGGGCGTGCCTGGCGGTGTTCGACCGGTAGCAGTTGACCGCGAGGAAGTCGCTCTTCGCCCGCTTCATCGTCTCAATGTCGCCGGGACGGATGTCCGGATCGATGTGATTGTTGCTCCAGTAGTTGTATACAAAGGGAGAGTAGTCTCCGTATGCGTAGGTGTCGCACCAGATCTTCTCGGTGAACTCCTCCGCGTTCATCGCCGCGATCTGGTCCTCGGGCCGGCAGGTCTCGGGGTAGATCGGCACGTACCCGGGCACCGGTCCGATCTTGCCTCCGTCGACGAGCTCATGGCAGAGGTTGACGGCCGTGGCGTGGCAGAGGTTCATGATGTGGTTGATCTTCCACTTGTCACGGAACCAGTCCTCCACGCCCTTGGAGACGCCGAGCCAGTCGCCGTAGCAGATCTGCATGTTCTGCTCATTGATGCTGAGCCAGTACTTGACGCGGTCGCCGAAGGCTTCGAAGCAGGTGCGCACGTAGTGCTCGAAGGCCGGGATGATGTCCCGCGAGCGCCATCCACCCAGTTCCTCCTGGGCCCACACCGGCATGTCGTAGTGGTACAGGGTGACGATCGGGGTGATGCCGGCCGCCAGCAGCTCGTCGATCAGGTTGTTGTAGAAGGCGACGCCCGCAGGGTTCACCGCGCCGTCGGCGGCCGGGATGATCCGCGGCCAGGCGATCGAGAAGCGATAGCTGGTCAGCCCGCACTCCTTCATGAGGGCGACGTCCTCCGCATAGCGGTGGTAGTGGTCCGCAGTGAACTTGTTGTCCACGAACGGGGCCTTCTTCTGCGAGTTGAGGTCGATGACCGCCGGCGTGCGGCCGTCCTCGGTGGTGGCGCCCTCAACCTGCCAGGCGGCGCTCGAGGCGCCGAATAGGAAGCCCGTGGGAAAGCGGGGATTCCAGTCGTAGTGCATGTGCCATCTCCTTTGAAGTGCACCAACGTGTTGGTACTTCGACGTTAGGAGAGGTCGGCAGCGCGGCGGGGTTCACAATACGAACCCCGCCGCCACTACGGCGGAGCCTGGCCCGGGCGGCCCTCCTTCGCCCACAGCGGCGTCGCCTCTTGCCCGCTGCCGTTACTCCTGCCCCGCCGCGATCGGGAGTTGAGCACCCGTGTTCAGTCGAGGGCGTCGGCGTCGGGGCGCCACCCCGGTTCCAGCGAACGCCGCACCGTCTCCGAGGCGAGGTAGCGGCGCGTGTACTGGCTGTAGACCAGGTCGAAGAACACGCTCACCCCGTACTTGGAGTAAACGCTCCTGTGCCCCTCCAGATCCTCCTGGCTGAGGTAGATGACCCGGTCGAACAAACGGTCCAATCCCGCCGACCGATTGGTGGTCAGCACCACGCGGAGTGCGCTCAACGTCTGCATCTGCTTAAAGGCCGCCTTGGCGTAGTTGCCAGTCACCGACACTACGACGATCAGGTCCTCCGAGGTGACTCCGTCGAGCACCGCCGGATCCCCGGAGCCCTCCGTCAGGACATGGATGAGCTTGCCTCCGTAGAGCATGGCCTGCTGGAACTCGCGCACGCTCATGGAGGAGAAGTCGGAGGCGAGGCAGACCACTTCGCGTGCCCGATGCAGCTCCTCTACGAACTCGTGCACCCCGCGGGAGGCAGCGGCATCACGAATCTCGGAGAGCATGCGGATGATGTGTGCCGACAGGTAGGCGTCGAAACCCGGTTCGTTGGCATAGTCGACGAAGTACCGCCAGTGCAGCTGCCACTCGTAGGCGGCGGCCTTGACTCCGGTGAAGGTCTCGAAGCCGATCGCCTGGCAGAAGCGGCGGATGCTCGAGCGCGAGATGGCACATTCCTCAGCGACCTCGTAGACGTTGAGACGGGGCAGGTCGTCGAAGTGCTCCAGCAGATACTTCGACAGCGCGTAGCCGGGGCTCCCGACCTCGGCGGCGTTGAAGGCGCCGAGCAATGCGTTGAGCAGGCTGAAGTGCTTGAGCGAGAAGTGATCCCCGTACTCGGGTTGATCAACTATCAGCATGTCTCTCCCTGATCAGGGGCCCCGGCTCCGCCGAATTCATTCAGCCCACTCGACTGTCACCGCATAGTCACTCTGGCCCGTCCCGGCAAGCAGGCTCTCGACATGCGAGGTAAGTAGCTCCTCCGCACGAGTCTGCGCCTTATCCAGCAGGCCTCCGTCAATGGCGAGCTGCTTGGCGTTCTCCTCCTCAGCGGCGAGGAATGTAGTGACGTCATCAACGTCAAGCTGATTGACGAGACTGAAAGACTGGTCGTAGGTCTGCACGGTGGCGGGGTCGATCGTGGAGGAGAGAACCTCGACCGCCGGAGCATTCAAGATGACTGACTTGCTTTGGTCATCGACCTCAATCGTCACGGCGGAGATGTCCGCGATGCCGGCCTTGACCGCGCCATTGTAGGTAATCAAGAAAGACCCGCCGGTCAATGGCACGTCCCATGCAAGAACCTTGTTGTTGCTCTCGGAGTACTTGCCGACGTTCGTGAAATTGTACTCCTCCGTAGCCAATTCGGCAATGTCTTCGAAGGACGCGGCGATCGTGGTTGAGTCCATGGTCACGTCCCTGCCTTTAAGCACCCCCCCCCCACGCCAATCCGCCAATAACGACGCCTACCACTACGATCCCGGCGAACAGAGACAATGCGCCTTTAACGATGCGCTTCTTCATCGAAAACTCCAGTGCAATGAGATTGGGCCCGGCGGGGAGCCAGGGAGGAAGTACCGCTACCTCAGACCGAACACTTCCACCATCGGTTGCTGCACGCAACCGAGAATCTAAAACGTGATATTTCCATTGCCAGCGCCCAAGACGGGGTCCAACTCACTGGTTGCAGTCCAAGTTACCAGCGGGAAACGGTGCCGTAGCGACACTCCTGAGCATGACGTCAGCATCGAGCCCGACGACGCCGGAGCCGCTGAGTCGACAGCCCCGCCGTCGTCGTCGGGCACGCCGCGGCTCAGGCCGGCTCAGCCCACCAGGCCGGCTCAGCCGCGCCGCACCAGGGGGAAGGTGATGGTCTCGCGAATGCCCTGGCCAGTCAGGGCCATCAGCAGCCGGTCCACGCCCATGCCCATGCCACCGCAGGGCGGGAAGCCCTGCTCCATGGCCACCAGGAAGTCCTCGTCCAGCACCATGGCCTCGGGGTCGCCCTTGGCGGCGGCCAGCGCCTGCGCCTCGAAGCGCTCGCGCTGGATGACCGGGTCGGCCAGCTCCGAGTAGGCGGTGGCGGTCTCGGTGCCGCGGATGTACAGGTCCCACTTCTCGGTGAGTCCCGGACGGGAGCGGTGGTAGCGGGTCAGCGGGGAGGTGTCCTCGGGGAAGTCGAAGACGAAGGTCGGCTCCCACAGGTCGTTGCCGACCGTCTCCTCGAAGATGTCCTCCACGATCTTGCCGGCCACGGCGTAGTCGTCGACCTCCAGGCCGAGCCGCTCCGCAATCCCGACCAGCACCTCACGCGGGGTGGCGACGGTGATCTCCTCCCCCACCGCCTCGGACACCGAGGTGTACAGGTCGAGCCTGCGCCACTGGCCGGACAGGTCGTACTCGGTGCCGTCGGCCAGGCGCACGATCTCCTCGCCCTCGCTCAGGTCGAAGGCGTCGCGGGCGGCCTGCTGCACCAGGTTCTGGGTCAGCTCGGCCATGCCGTGGTAGTCGGAGTAGGCCTCGTACGCCTCCAGGGCCGCGAACTCCGGGGAGTGGGAGGAGTCCATGCCCTCGTTGCGGAAGATCCGGCCGATCTCGAACACCCGGTCCACCCCGCCGACCACGGCCCGCTTGAGGTAGATCTCGGTGGCGATGCGCAGGTACAGGTCCATGTCGAGCGCGTTCATGTGCGTGATGAACGGGCGGGCGGCGGCGCCACCGTGAATCGCCTGCAGCACCGGCGTCTCCAGCTCGACGTAGTCGCGCCCGTAGAAGTTCTCGCGCAGGCTGCGCACCACGGCGGCCCGGGTGCGCACCATGTCGCGCGCAGCCGGGCGGATGAGCAGGTCCAGCTCACGACGGCGCACACGCTGCTCCTCCGAGAGGGACACTGCCTCGCCGGCCTCGTTGGTCCAGGTCTTGGGCAGGGGCCGCAGCGCCTTGGAGGCGATGCGCCACGCGGGGGTTGCGACGGCGTCGTCGCCCAGGCTGGTCAGGTCCGCGGTGTCGGCTCCCTCGCGCAGCTCCGGCTCGGCGAAGACGGACAGCTCGCCGCGCCGGGAGGCGCCGACGTGACCGTGGACGAACAGGTGGTCGCCCAGGTCCACATCCGCCTTGAAGGCCGCCAGGCTCGAGTGGCCCTCGCCGGGCAGGGACTTGGCCGACAGCATCGCCTGGAGGGTTGCGCCGGCGCCGTCCTGCAGGGTGACGAAGCACAGGCGGCCGGTGTTGCGCAGGAAGACGACGCGCCCGGCCACGCCCACCACGTCCTCGGTCTCCTCACCGGCCTGAAGGTGGCCGTAGCGCTTACGCACGGCGGCGATGGTGGTGGTCAGCGGCACGGAGACCGGGTAGGGGTCCCAGCCCTCCTCGCGCAGGCGCTCCCGCTTAGCGGACCTGATCCGGAACTGGTCACCGGACGACGGCGCGGCCGGCTGGGCCGCAGGCCGGGCGGCATCGGTCGCAGGTGCGGAAGTCTGCTGGTTCTCAGGCGCGTCAGTCACGCGCGCGAGTGTAACCGCTGGCCGGGTGGGGCACATATCTAGGCCATCGTTTCGACCGCCGCGCGCCGTCTGCAGTCCCACCACGTAGGACACCCCCGGTGTGCCCGCCCGGATCCGCTGGTCATGACTTCGGCCCGCACCAGGGGCGCAGTTATCCACAGGCAGATGATTAGGTCTACCCGAGTCGGCTTCCGCAAGGTCATCATTCGCCTATGAACCTCGAGCTCGAAGTGCTATTGGGACGCGTCGCGGCGCTACACGGTGCGGCGTACGAGGATGAGATCGTACGCAGCCCACAGGAGCGGAGCCTCATAGAACGCGCCCTCACCGCCGAGCTGCTCTACAGACCCGCTCCGCGATTCCTCGCGATCCCGGGCACGGACCCGCGCATCGTCAGGTGCCGACAATTCCGCGCGCACCTGACCTGTGCGAGTGCCGCCGAGGTTCTCGGCTACCCCATGTGGAACAAGCCCAGTTCCCTGCATCTTGCGGTTCCAAGGAACCACAGCATGCGCCCAAGTGCGAACCGGTGCCTGGAAGGCATAACCCTGCACCGCAAGAAACGGATCACACCCGTGACGGTTGACGGTTTCCCCGTGGTGTCCCCGGCGGAGGCGGTCGCCTGCTGCCTGGTCTGTCTCGACGAACTCGATGCGATCTGCGTCGCCGATGCCGCCCTCAACCGCGGCGACACCTCGGTGGATGAAGTATCAGACGTGTTGGCCGGGCGCTACGCCGCAGAGGGTCGGCGGCGGCTGGCGCAAGCAGATCCCGCATCACGCTCGCCACTGGAGACACGCACGCGGCTCGCATTGCGGCACCTCGGCTTGTTCGTTGAAACGGGCGTGACTATCGAGGGGATAGGTGAGGTAGACATGCTGGTCCAGGGTTGGCTCATCGTCGAGACCGACGGCTGGGAGTTCCACTCGTCCCACGAGCAATTCATCCTGGATCGACATCGCGATCAACAGGCTCTCGCGAGTGGCTACGTTACGGTGCGGCTCACCGGGCAGGATGTTGAGGCCGGAGAACAAGGAATTCGCGCCACCGTGGCGCGCGCCCTCCTCGGCGTTGCACACTCGAATCGATTAGCCCTTCCGGAAAACGGCGGAATCATGCGGAATCTTCGCAAGGCTGCGCGAGTGTGATGAGCTTCCAGTGTGCAACGGAGCCCTCATTGCACACTGGAAGCTCATCAGACAACCAGATCAGCTACCCAGCAACCACGACCTTTCGTTGCTATACCGCCGTTTCGCCAATTCTCAGCTGTCGCGGGTGACAGTCGCTTGCGTGCAACAGCGGTCGTAAACCAGTGGCCGGGCTACAGCTGTCCCCAAGCTCCACTCCCGGCTTCCGGGTTGAGCTCGAGAGTGCGCCTTGGCTCAGTCGCGCACGGCGGCGAGGGGCACGCCGGAGGACCGCAGCCCCTGCATGCGAGCCACGTCGGAGTCGGCGGGGACCCGCCCGGGATCGGTGCCCCGCTCGACGATGCGGTTGTCCGCGTCAACGAACACCACGTGCGGCAGGTAGGTGCGGGCCTCGTCCTCGGGCAGCTGGGAGTAGCCGATGAGAATGACGATGTCGCCGGGGGCAACCAGGTGCGCGGCGGCGCCGTTGATGCAGATCTCACCCGCGCCGCGTTGTCCCGGGATCACGTAGGTGGACAGGCGGTTGCCGTTGGTGCAGTCGCAGATGTCCACCCGCTCACCGGGCAGCAGATCGGCAGCGTCGAGTAGATCCGCGTCCACGGTGATGGAGCCGACGTAGTCGAGGTCGGCCTGCGTCACGGTGGCGCGATGGATCTTGGACGTCATCATCGTCCGAAGGCGAGTGCTCATCACTCACCAGGGTAGACGCCGCAGGCTCGTCGACCGCATTGTCGTGACAGAAGAGACAGCGTGAGGAGGACAACGACCCCTGAGCAACCCGGCCGTCGCCATACGCCGCTTCTACCGAATTCGGCAGGTGATTTCTACCGATCTCGGCGAGGGGTTTAGGGGGTCTCGGCGGCACGCTGGAGCCAGCGGTCCAGGCGCTCCTGGCGGCGACGCCGCAGCGCCCGCTCGGAGATGACACGCTCAATGGCGGCGGCATCGCTCAGGTCCAGGTTACTCAGGGAACGGCCGATCTCGGCATCCACCATGTCCAGATGCAGCGCAACCAGTCCGCGCCGCCGCGCATAGGGCCCCTGCACCAACCGCAGCGACTGAATGCGCTCGTAGGGGATCACGCTGATGCGCCGCCGCAAACGTCCGAGCCGCAGCACCACACAGGTATCGGTCAAGGCGATCGCCTCCCGCCGCCAAGCCAGCGGCGAGAACATCCGCCCGCGCGGGCTGATGCGTATAAACCCGCGCCCCGGGGCACCGACATCCAGGTGCACATCGCCCACGCCGTCCTGGTCGCTCCCGGTCAAGGCCGCCGCCAGGAATGCGTCCGGGTCGGCAACACCCAGATCCGGGGCAACGAGCCACAGCGCCCATAGGGCCGTGTCGCGTCGCCCGACGGGCAGCAGCACATTCGCGCCGGTGTCCTCCACCCCGGAGGACTTGACCTCGGCGGCGCTGCGCCCGGCCACGCTCACCTCAACCCGCCACCAGTCCGGGCCCCGCCATAGCAGTCCCTGCTCGAGCTGCACGCCGTGGACCCGACCGGGAGGGAGCGTGGAGGAGGTCTCCGCGGTCAGTCCGAAACTCGTTCGGATCCCGGCGGGCGTGGCCGCGGCGCGGAAGCGCCAGCCCTTGTCGAAGCGATTCCACACGTAGCCGCCAAAAGCGAGGGGAATAGTCAGCATGGGCAGCACGCTCGAAAAGATCGCCGGCAGTACCCCGGCCCTCCCGAGGACCCCGGTAGCGAACCACACGGTCAACAGCACCAGGAAGGACAGCATCAGGGCCGCGGCGGTGATGGTCGCACCGGAGCGCAGCATCGAGCCGATCAGTACGCGTGTCTCCACCTCGTACAGGTCGTGCTCACGGCCCTGCACACACCCCGCCGGAAGCGGCGGCGCGGCCGCGGCACCTTCGAAGCCGAGCGGCGTTGACGGCGGGTCCGCGGCGGTGCCCGGCTCCCCGAGTGGTGGGGGCGATGCCGGGTTCACATCGACCCTCTCCGCCGTGTACGGCTCGACGCCTTCACCGTGCAATTCCGTCCCCGCAGCCAGCGACATGATCCGATCGCGCAGGGTCTCCAGCTCACGGGTGCGCAGGAAACCGATGGTGACGTTCGAGTCGCCGCCGCCGGCGACCTCCACCTTCAGCCGTCCCAGCCCGAAGATGCGGCCGAGCAGCGGGTGAATGATGTCTACGGACTGGATGCGCGGCAGGCGGGCGGTGCGCAGCTGTCGGTTGAGGATGCCGGTGCGCAGGTAGACGGCGTCGCGGTCGACGGCGTAGGACCGCATCCGCCACGACAGCCACAGAACCAGACCAACCGCCACCAGCACGCCAAGCACGCCCAGCCCCGCGGTCAGGACCACCTGTGCTGTCACATGCCCCTGGTAGTCCTGAATGGCCGAGTACGCGTCCATGACGTATTCCACGTTCTGCCAGAGCAGGAAGGCCAGCACTGCGGTGATGCCCTTCCACCCCTCCAGCAGCGGGGTAATGGGGTGGACGCGCCGCCACTGCACGTCTGGGGGCAGGGTGATGCCCCGGTCCGGGGCGGGTGAGCGGCGGGAGCCCCTGCCCGGCCTCCCGGTGCTGGCCGGGGCCACAGCGCCGCCCGGCCTCCCGGTGTCTGCCGACGGCCGACCAGCACCGCGCTGCGGGACCCAAGGCACGCTCATAGCCCGGCCATCCTCTGCTCGCCGCGCTCGGACAGCACTCTCCGCAGGGTCTCGGCCTCGGCTACGGGCAGCCCGTTGATGGTCGCGTCCGTGGAGGCCGACGCCGTGTGCAGCTTGACCTCGGCGATGCCCAGGTGACGGCCCAACGGGCCCTGGGAGGTGTCCACGAACTGCATGCGTCCGTAGGGGACCACACTGATCCGGCGGAACATAATGCCCTTGCGCCACAGGAGGTGGTCCTCGGCCATGGCGTACCCCATGGCCCGCACCTGCCGGGGAATCAGCCACAGCTCCCACAGCATGCATATCACCATCACCACAGCGCCGATGTGGAGCCACGGGCTCACCCACACCCCCGCCGCCACGAAGGCGATCAGACACACGACGTCGACAATCAGGTTGGGTACCAAACGCGCGGTCACCAACCGCGGGGAGACGGGACGGAAGTCGACTCCGTCGGGGGCGAAGGGATCGGCCGCCGATCGAGGGGATTGCTCGAGCGCATGTGGGAGGGCCATAGGTTCTCCTTACGGTGGGGGCACCGACAATCGCAGAACCGCGGCCCTCCTGCATCCTCCTGCGGGAGGAGCCTCAGGCGCGACGGCGCCCTCGGCCGGCCGCATGCCCCATGTCCCGCGCCGGGGTGCCTCGGGCCCAGCGGGCTCAGGCCAGGTCGATGAGCGTGTTGTCAATCAGGCGGGTGGTGCCCACGCGGGCGGCGACGGCGAGCAGTCCCCGGGCCGACCGGACGGCACCGTCCGAGTCACGCCCCCGGCCGTGCGCCGCCTGGGATTCCAGGCCGAGCCCCGCCCCGGCCAGATCCACGAAGGAGTCCGGGGCCACGAGGGCCACGTAGTCGACCTCCACGCCCGTCTCGGCCGCGAGCACCTGCTCGGCCGCCGCACGGATCGCAGCCGGGTCGGCACCCGCACGGGCGGCAGCACGCCCCGCTTCCAGCGCCCGGGACAGGGCCAGGGCACGCCCGCGCTCGGCGTCGGACAGGTAGGAGTTGCGCGAGCTCATGGCCAGGCCGTCGGCCTCGCGGCGGATGTCGACGGGGACGATCTCCACCGGAACCGCGAGGTCGCGCACCATCGCCTTCACGATCGCGAGCTGTTGGGCGTCCTTGCGGCCGAACATGGCCCAGCGCGGCCCAGTCAGGTGCAGCAGGGAGAGCACCACCTGGCACACGCCGGCGAAGTGGGTGGGGCGGGTGCGCCCCTCCAGGACGGTGGCCAGGGGGCCGGGGTCGATGCGCACCTGCGGCTCGCCGTGGGGGTACATGACCTCCGGGGTGGGGGCGAAGACCACCAGGCGCCCCACCGCGAGCGCGCCGGCGTCGTCGGTGAGAACAGCGGCCAGTCCCTCCAGATCGGCCTCCAGGGTGCGGGGGTAGGCGTCGAGGTCCTCCCCCGGGGCGAATTGGAGCGGGTTGACGAAGATGGTGACGACGACGGTGCCGCCCCTCCCGACCCGTCGGGCGGCCTCGCGCACGAGGTCGAAGTGTCCCTCGTGGAGAGCGCCCATGGTCATGACGACGGCGCGGGGGGCGGCGTCACCGGACAGGGCGGAGGCGAGCTCGTCCCGGGTGCGGGCGAGCACGGTGCCGGCAGCGGTGCGGGGGGCGGGGGCGTCCGGGGAGGTCGAGGAGGTCATGAGGCAACGCTAGATGATCGGGCCGGGGCGCTACTCCCCCAGGGCCTCGCGCAGGGCGCGCGCCTGCTGCTCCCCCAGCGCGCCGGTGGCCTCGCGCCGGGCCACGGTCGCCCGGGCCAGCGCGCGGTAGGTGGAGACGACATCGTCCAGCTCCCGCCCGTCGGCGTCGCGCAGGTCGGCCAGCGCCGCCAGGTGGGTGCGCACGGTGCCGGCGTCTCCGCGCGCCACCGGCCCCGTCAGCCCCGCCTCCCCCTCCCGCAGCGCGCGGTCGAGGGCGGTGGACAGCAGCGGGGCGAGGGTGGCGGCGCCGTCCTCCACGCCGGCCGCCGCCAGGATGCGCACCGCCTGGGTGACCAGGGTGACCAGGTGGTTGGCGCCGTGGGCGAGGGCCGCGTGGTAGGCGGGCCGGGACTCCTCCGGCAGCACGAAGGGCTCACCGCCCAGTTCGACGGCGAGCGCCTGCCCGATCGGCAGGACGGCGGCAGGCGCGGTTACGGCCATGGGGCAGCCGACCAGTCGGGCGACGTCCGTGGAGAAGCCGCCGAAGGTCATGGCCGGGTGGATGGCGAGCGGGATGGCGCCGCAGCGGCGGGCGGGCTCGAGCACGGCGGTGCCGTATGCGCCGGAGGTGTGGACCACCAGCTGACCGGGCTGCCAGCGGTTCAGGTCGGCCAGCCCCTGCACCAGGTCGGCCAGGGCGTCGTCGGGAACCGCGAGCAGGACCAGTTCGGCCCGCTCGACGATGTCGTCGATGTCCAGCACGGGGACGCCGGGCAGGAGCAGTTCGGCGCGCTCGCGGGAGGCGGCGGAGACGGCGTGCACGCCGATGATCTGGTGGTCCACCGAGCGCAGGGCGGAGCCGAGCACGGCGCCGACCCGGCCGGCGCTGATAATGCCGACGCCGAGCCTGCCCGGGCGGGACGGCCGGGTCGGGGCGGAAGCGGGCGCCGGTGCAGCCGCTGCCGCCGGCGGGGCCGACGCCTCGCCCGCGGAGGAGGGCTGCGCAGCCGGGTAGGCGGGGGCGTCGTCGTTCGGCCTCGGTTCGGGGACGGCGGGCATGCCGAAAGCACTGGACATGACGCGATGCTCTCACGAGCACGGGGCACGCGTGGGCTCAGGCGGCGCTACCGCTCGGGGAGGAGCCGGGGTGCAGATCATCGTCGTCATCCTCACCGATGGCGCACCAGTGCTCAACGAGCAGGCCGATGCAGCTCCACAGCACGCAGGCGGCCAGGCAGGCGCCGGCGGACCGGGCCAGGGAGGCCATGGCCGGCGAGTCCAGGTTCAGCAGCGCGACCGCCAGTCCCCCGGCATAGATGCCGCCGATGACCGCACCTACCCGGGCCGAGGCCTGTGCGGCCGCCGCGGTGGTGGCGGCCCCGGTGGGTGTCATCCAGGTGGGCTCGTGCTCGCGCAGGCGCCGCACCGCCAATCCGGCAATCAGCACGGCAGCCGCGATGACGACGGCGACGACGGCTCCCCAGGGGGTCAGCGAGACGATCCAGCCGCGACGGTGCAGCATGATGTCGGAGGCCGCCCAGGCGAATACGCCGGGGCCAACGAAGCACGCGAGGACCGTCGTCCAGCGCGTGCGGCGCATCAGAGGCCCTGGCCGTTGCGGCCGATGACGTCGTTCCAGTTGGGCGGGGCCGCCCAGACGCTGTCGTCCCCGTCGTCGTCGGCGCCGCTTGCGGGGGCGCCATTGGGCATGCCCGGGACGGCGGGCGGTACGGGCTCGGCCACGGGGGCGGAGGCCGGTACGGGGTCGGCCACGGGGGCGGAGGCCGGAGGCTCCGCCACGTGGCGGGCGGAGGACTGCCCGAGCCCGGCCTGCGGCTCCTCCTGCGCCTGCACCGGCTCCGGATCGGGCGCCGGCACGGGCGCAGCCGCTTCCGCACGGCTCGGCAGGGCCGGCTCAACCGGCTCCGCCTGCGATGGCTGTGCGGCGCCCTCCGCCGACGCCGCGTCAGCCTCCGCAGCGCCGGCCGCGGGGGCGTCCGCCGGCTCCGGCGGGGCGACGTACTGTCCGGTCGGCAGGGCGGGCAGGTGGTCGGAGTCGAGCCAGTCGAGGGCCAGCCAGCGCACGCCATCGCGGTCGGGGGCCACCTCGGCCAGAGCGGCCACGGACTGATCACCGATCTCGGCGAAGGGATCGGCCTGCGCCCAGGGAGTCAGCACGAAGGCCCGCTGGGCGGCACGCGGGTGCGGCAGCGTGAGCTCGGGGTCGGTGGAGGTGACGGCCTCATAGGTGATGATGTCGGCGTCGAGGGTGCGGGGGCCCTGCGGCCGGGTGCGCACGCGCCCCGCAGCGGCCTCCAGATCCTGGCACACGGCCAGTACTTCGCGCGGAGACAGGGTGGTGGTGGCGAGCACCACCGTGTTGAGGTAGTCGGGCTGCTCCTCGCCGTCGGTGACGACGGCGGCGGTGCGGGCCAGGGGGGCGACCGCGGTGACGGTGATGCCCTCGGCCTGCCGCAACGTGTTCACCGCGGTGCGCAGGGCGGGGACGACGCCGCCGACGTTGCCTCCCAGGGCGATCACCAGTTCCGCGGGCGCCTGCGGGCGCACGGTGAGCGGGTCGACCGGCGGCTGCGGGGCCGGGGGCGCGGGGGCGGCGAAGGGTTCGGGCACGGGCGCGGCGGCGGGGGCCTCCGGGGTGGCGGTCGGCGGGGCGGCCTCCGGCCGCTGGACCGCGGCGACCGGGCCGACCTGCGCATCGACGAGCGGCACCGCCGGGGCGGGCGGTGCCGGGGCCTCCGGCTGGGGGAGGGCGGGCGCGGGCTCCGCCGTGGGGGCCGGCTGCGCGCCGACGAGCGCGTCCACGGCGGGGGCCGGCCGCGCGGCGGACTCGGCCGCGGAGTCGGCGTCGCGGAAGATGCTGACCGATACGTCGTCGAAGGCGACGTTCAGCGGCGCCTGGGGCTTGTGGACGGTGACCTCCACAGCAGTGACGCGTGGGAAGGCGAGCACAGCGTCACTGATGCGCTCGGCGAGGGTCTCGATGAGTCCGACCGGCTCACCCTCAATGATGCCGACGACCGCCTGCGCGACGTCCGCATAGTTGACGGCGTCGGTCACCGAGTCGGTGACGGCCGCGACCGCCGTGCCGCGCTCACCCAGAAAGACGGTGATGTCGGCGGTGAACAGCTGCCCCTCGGTGCGCTCGAAGGGAAGGAGGCCGTGGTAGCCGCGGGCGGACAAGCCCGTCAGGGTGATCCTGTCGGGGGTGGCGTGGTTGGTGCTCATCGGTTTTCCTTCCAGAGGGAAGCAGTGCGGACGGCATCCCGGTTGGCCGGGACCTCGTGGACTCTGACGGCCCAGGCGCCTGCGGCGGCGGCCAGGGCGGTGGTGGCGGTGGTGGCCGCGTCGCGGGCGAGCGGGTCGGCGGCGGCCTCGGGCACGGTGACGGCGGCGAGGAAGCGCTTGCGGGAGGCGCCGATCAGGAGCGGGTGCCCCAGGTCCTCCGTCAGCCGCCGGGTGGCGGCCAGCAGCTCCCAGGACTGCGGGTGGGTCTTGGCGAAGCCGAGGCCCGGGTCGAGCACTATCTGCTCCGGACGCACCCCGGCGGTTTCGAGTTCCGCCAGGCGCTCACGCAGCTCGGCCTCCACCCCGGCGACGACGCCGCCCGGACCGTAGTCGGTCAGGGTGTCCATGGTGGTGGGATCGCCGCGCCAGTGCTGGCAGATGTAGACGACGCCCGCCGCGGCCGCGGCACGGTGCATGTCCGGATCGGCGAGCCCGCCGGAGACGTCGTTGATGATGCGGGCGCCCGCGTCCACGGCCGCCGTGGCGGTGGCGGCGCGCAGGGTGTCCACGGACACGACCGCGCCCGCCTCGGCGAGGGCGCGAATGACCGGCAGTACGCGGGAGCGCTCCTCCTCCGGGCTGACGTCGGCGGCCCCGGGGCGGGTGGACTGGCCGCCGATGTCGAGGATGTCGGCCCCCTGGGCCAGCAGCTGGAGTCCGTGGGCGACGGCCAGGTCCGTGGTATCCCAGCGGCCGCCGTCGGAGAAGGAGTCCGGGGTGACATTGACGACTCCCATCACCAGGGTCCGCCCCGCAGCGGAGGCCGCGGTGAGCGCCTGCGGCAACGGCGCCGGGGGCGAGATGGTTATCGCGTTCACGCCCCCAGGCTATCCGACACCGCGCGATTCCCCCGGATTTTGCGGCACCGCGTCAAAGCACGGAATCGGGGCGGAACCGTCGCCGGCCCGGTCGGCGCAGGTTCGCGGTCGGAGCGGCACCGGCCCGCTCAGGAGCGGCGCCCCAGCACCAGGCTCATGGCCTCGGAGCGGGTGGCGGCATTGCGCATGGCGCCCCGCACCGCGCTGGTGATGGTGTTGGCGCCGGGCTTGCGCACGCCGCGCATGGACATGCACAGGTGCTCGGCCTCGATGACCACGATCACTCCGCGCACTCCCAGGCGCTCCACCATGGCGTCGGCGATCTGGGAGGTGAGCCGCTCCTGCACCTGCGGGCGGCGGGCGTAGCCCTCCACCAGCCGGGCGAGCTTGCTCAAGCCCGTGACGCGCCCGTCCTCGCCGGGGATGTAGCCGACGTGGGCCACCCCGTGGAACGGCAGCAGGTGGTGCTCGCACACCGAGTACAGGGGGATGTCCCGCACCAGCACCATCTCCTGGTGGTCGGCGTCGAACACCGTCTCCAGGTGGCGGGCCGGGTCCTCCCCCAGCCCGGAGAACATCTCCGCCAGGGCGCGGGCGATCCGGTCGGGGGTGTCGCGCAGGCCGTCGCGGTCGGGGTCCTCCCCGACGGCGGTCAGCAGGTCCCGGATGGCGCGGCGCACGCCGTCGACGTCGTAACTCACCACTGCCGCCAGTCCTCGCCCGACTCCGAGTCACGGGAGGGCGCGTCCTCGCCGTGCGGGGCTGCGTCCGCCGCCGCGGGCGTGTCGGCCGCGGGCTGCGCGGCGGCCTTGGCGGCGTGCCGATCGGGGGCCTGGGCCGCGGCGGTGAAGGTGGCGGTGACGTCGTCGGTCAGGACCAGGGCGTCGTCGGAGTGCCACAGCGGGCGCCGCGGCTGCTTGATGACAGGGGCGAAGATCTGCTCCAGGTCCTTCTCCAGCAGCGTCTCCTTCTCCAGCAGCTGGGTGGCCAGGTCCTCCAGCACGTCCCGGTTGCGCACCAGGATCTCCCAGGCCTCGCGGTGGGCGGCGTCCATGAGGGCCCGGACCTCGGCGTCGACCGTGGCGGCGACGTCCTCGGAGAAGTCGCGGCTGGTGGCGTTCAGGCCGAGGACCGTCTCGTTCTCGGTGGTGCCCAGGCGGACGGCGCCCACGGAGCGGGTCATGCCGTAGTCGGTGACCATCTTGCGGGCGGTTGCGGTGGCCTTCTCGATGTCGTTGGAGGCGCCGGTGGTGGGGTCCTGGAAGACGATCTCCTCCGCGGCGCGCCCGCCCATGGCGTAGACGAGCTGGTCGAGCAGCTCGTTGCGGGTGGTGGAGTACTTGTCGTCCGAGGGCATGACCATGGTGTAGCCGAGGGCCTTGCCGCGCGGCAGGATGGTGACCTTGGTGACCGGGTCCGAGTAGGCGCCGGCCGCCGCGCACAGGGCGTGACCGGCCTCGTGGTAGGCGGTGATGGCCTTCTCGTGGTCGTTCATGACGCGGGTGCGCTTCTGGGGGCCGGCGATGACGCGGTCGATGGCCTCGTCCAGGGCGCGGTTGTCGATCAGCTGCGCGTTGGAGCGGGCGGTCAGCAGCGCCGCCTCGTTCAGGACGTTGGCCAGGTCGGCGCCGGTGAAGCCGGGGGTCCGCTTGGCCACCTGGTCGAGGTCGACGTCGCGGGTCATGGGCTTTCCCTTGGCGTGCACGCGCAGGATGGCGGCGCGGCCGGCCATGTCGGGGGCCTCCACGGAGACCTGCCGGTCGAAGCGGCCGGGGCGCAGCAGGGCGGGGTCGAGCACGTCGGGCCGGTTGGTGGCGGCGATGAGGATGACGTTGGTGGTGGCGTCGAAGCCGTCCATCTCCACCAGCAGCTGGTTGAGGGTCTGCTCGCGCTCGTCGTGCCCGCCGCCCATGCCGGAGCCGCGGTGGCGGCCGACGGCGTCGATCTCGTCGACGAAGATGATGGCGGGGGCGTTCGCCTTGGCCTGCTCGAACAGGTCCCGCACGCGCGAGGCGCCGACGCCGACGAACATCTCCACGAACTCCGAGCCGGACATGGAGAAGAAGGGCACGCCGGCCTCGCCGGCGACGGCACGCGCCAGCAGGGTCTTGCCGGTGCCGGGCGGGCCGTACAGCAGCACGCCCTTGGGGATCTTGGCGCCGACGGCCTGGAACTTCTGCGGCTCGGAGAGGAACTCGCGGATCTCCTCCAGCTCCTCGACGGCCTCGTCCTCCCCGGCGACGTCGTCAAAGGTGACGTCCGGCATCTCCTTGCTGCCGACCTTCGCCTTGGAGCGCCCGAAGCCGAGGGCGCCGCCGCGGTCGCCGCTCATGCGGCCGATCAGCCACCACATGAAGCCGATGAAGACCACCATCGGCAGCACCAGCTGCAGCAGGGAGGACCACCAGGTGGTGGTGGGCACCACCGAGTTGTAGCCGCCGGAGGGGTTGGCGGCCTGGACGAGCCGGTTGACCTGTCCGGCCTGGGCCTCGGTGAAGGTGAACTGGACGCGGCGGCCGAGGTTCTCGGCGGACTCCCCCGCCTTGTTGGGCTTGCTGGTGTAGTCGGCGGTCAGGTCCAGCTCCACCCGCTGGGTGCCGTCGATGACGGTGACGGACTCGATGGTGTCGGCGCTGTCCTGGAGGATCGCCAGACCCTCGGAGGTGTCGATGCTGCGGTAGCCACTGACGGATGTGAACAGCGCCCAGCCCAGCAGGATGAGCAGCACGAAGGGGGCGATCCACAGCAGCGGATTGCCCAGCGCCCCACGGCGCCGCCCACTCCCCTGCCGGGAGCCTCCCTTGTCACCGCCACGGCCGTCCTGCTTCATGGAGCGTTCCGCCACACGGATCTGACCGGAATCGTTCATCGGCGTTTGGTCCCTTCGCACGTCTAACCGCTCCGACGCTAGCGGAAACCACCGACGGGTTTCGCCCCGTACCGGCTCTGTTCGCGCCGGGCGTGGGCAGGAATCCGCGCAAGCCCGGGAATATGCGCCACCTGTGTGTCCGCAATGTGACCAAGTCGAAGGGGTTTGCCGCCGCATACGGTTGGCGAAGTCCGGGCGACTTCATCTAACGTGTCGGTTACGTGCTCGCTCCGGAGCCTGAACCCGGTTGGGCGCGTGCCCCGATGTCTGCATCGGATCGTTCCCTGACTCCTGGGACCGGCCCGTACCGCAGCAATACCCGTAGCCAAGACGCAGGAGACCCTGAGCTTTGTCACCATTCAAGTCACTGCACCGCTGTACCTCCACCGCCGTGGGCGTGAGCGCCGCGGCCGCCGCCGCCCTGTCCATCGCCGTCGTCCTGCCCGCCGCACCGGCGCAGGCAGTAGTCCAGTTCGACACCACCTCGGACCTGATGTCCGCCTCCGGGCTGTCGGGCACGGTTTACACCGCGGGCGATGAGGCCGCCGACGACGGCGCAGGCATGAGTTTCTCCGTCACCGACACGCTCCCGGACGGCATTGAGGGCAATATCGCCGTCCCGCTGGCCGATGACACCTGGGCGGTGCCGCAGGGACTGCCCACCTCGCCGACGCGCGAGGCCGACTCCGCCGCCGTCGAAGACCTCATCTCCCGGGCACAGACCTTCTACGACGCCGGAGGGCAGCTCATCTGGGACTCCAGCCGGCCCACGCCCCTGACCGGGACGGTGGTACACGACAGCACCACCGCGCCCTACGGGGTGACCTGCTCCACCTTCGTGAGCATGGTGCTGCTGGGCTGGGACTACCAGCACACCACCTACACGGCGGACACGAACACCCAGGTGGGCTACGCCGTCGACTTCGGGGTGGATCCCACCACCTCCAAGATCTGGCGGGCGAACAACCTGGCCAGCTGGTTCTACGCCAACGGTGACCTGTGGCTGGAGACCGACGGCAACTACCAGCGCGGCGACATCCTGTTCTTCTCCGAGCAGGACCCGGAGGGCCGCATCGACCAGGTGCGCAGCGGCGCCGAGTCCACCTACTTCGGCAACGTCTACCACGCCGCGATCTACCTGGGCGACGGCATGCTGATCCACTCCACGGGCACCGGCAACGGCGTCAACATCACCACCCTGAATCCGCTGCTGGAGGCCGATCTGTCCTTCGTGGCGCGCCCGACCTTCACCACCGAGGCCGCCAACACCGGCCAGGCCGCCGAATCCGGAGACGACACCACCACCCAGGGTGAGACCACCGGATCGGCCGGGGACGACGCCGCCCCGACCGAGACCACCGGCTCCGAGGGGCAGGACTCCACGCAGGGCGAGACCACCGGGACCACGGGCTCCGGCGGCGTCCGGGCGGTCACCCCGGTGTCGCCCAACCGGCAGTACTCCCGCCCGATCGAGGACCACCGCGGCTGGATGTCCCGCTGAGCGGCCCGGGCCGGCTGGGCCGACTCGCCCGACTTCGAGCGTGCGGGTCGGCCCGGCCGCCGAGGACGCTCTCCGGACCGACGTTCTCGACGGCGCGGCGGCGTCTTCGGGGCCACCCCGCGTGCTCGAGGCCCCGCCGGGTTGCGCCTGATGCACCGGCTCCCGTGGAGCGCACCCGGTTTTTCCCCTTCCGGCCTCCTTCCCCTCCAGAATGTCGCAGATCGGCACAAACACACGCTTCACCCCGGTACGCGTCCCACCAATCGTTGAAATCGTGCGGCTCACTCCGGCGTCTGAACCGCCCCGACCTGCGTTTGTGCCGATCTCGGACATTCCTGACGTACGCGTCTACCAACACACCGATCAGGGATGACACCCCCGCTGAGGTGACGGCCTGCGTTGCCGCTGGCGGAGGACCGCTTCAAGGAGGTCTTCGCCGCGGTCCGCTCCTTCCAGGCGCAGTAGTCTCGCGGCCTGCCGTGCTGTGCGAACCGACGGGACCGTTGTACCGTATCGGCAGGGCGGAGGCGCCGTTCCACTTCTCCGAGATCACGCTGGAGATCTCTGGCCTGCCGAATACGGGAAACCGGTTCGATGTACTCGGGGGCGGCGTCATGTATGCGGCCAGCACCCCCACAGGGGCTTTCGTTGAGACGCTGCAGTCCTTCCGGCCGACGACGGCGGCGCGGGTAGCTGTAGCGTGCGACACCCCAGGATTCATGGCTCTTTCGGTTTGGGGGTGTGGTGGTGGGTTGTCGGGGTGATCGTGGTGCTTGGGGTCGGGGTTTTGGTCGGCGTGGTGCGGGCAGGTCGGGGTGATTACGGTCCGGCGGATAAGTCGGTGTCGTGCTTGGTGTTCGCGGGAAGACGCGCGGGCCGTGAGAGCACGGACCCCCACGGGCAAGCAGTCACGGGCCGACCAGTCGAGCCCCCTCGGCGGCAGGGTGTTTCGCCGCCGGGGCGCCTGGCGCCGCCGGGGCCCCGGCGTCGGCGTGTTCCCCACCCACCCCACCCACCCCACCCGCCCGCCCGTTGCTGGCAAGGCGTGTTCCCAGGCGCTCGCTGGCGCCCATCTCGTCTCGGACTTGGACCGCCCGCCTGCGGATGGACCGCCGCAGACGCGCTCTCAGACGGTCCAACTGAAGAAACCCGGTCCGAGTGCAGAAACGGGGTCCATCTGAAGGGACGCGGTCCAAGTGCGGGTGACCGGTCCAAGCGCCGAGGGGGTTGCCAGCATGCCTCCCCACGACACGCCAGGCCGAAGCACCACGCTCGCGCCAACACCCCGTGATGGTTCAGCGCGGGGCTGCGGCTTGAAGAGTCGTGCTCGGGCTGAAGAGGTCGTATTCAACCGTCCAAGGTCGTGCTCGGGCTAAACAGGTCGTGCTCGCCCACCCGAGGACGTCTTCGGGCGGACGGTGACGTTGCCGGGCCGGTCGGGTCTTTGTCGCTTCCGGGCCGGACCTCCAGGACGCCGACCGGCCGTCGAGAACACCCTCCCAGACAGCGCCCTGCAGGGCCGGGCCACGTCACCGCGGGCCAACCCACGCCCTCGAACCGTCCCCACCGACCCGCCCGAGCAAGCAACAACACCCAACACCGACAACCACCCCACACACCCGAACAGGACCACACCACCACCCCAGGCCAGAACCGTCAAACCCGAACCACCACACCCCAAACCCGAAGAACAGTGCTTCCTGACGCCGACACCGTGGAGGAGCGTGTGGAGGCCGTGCGTTCGTCTTAATGCACCTGAAGGTGCGAGGCGCTTCCTGACTAATTCTTAGTCGTGGCCTAACCACGCGACCAAGAAGTCTTAATGCACCTGAAGGTGCGAGGTGCTTCCTGACGCGACATCGAAGCCACCTCCCAGCTGACGGCCAAGGCGTCTTAATGCACCTGAAGGTGCGAGGTGCTTCCTGACGCGTTTTCTGTCTCAACGTCCGCCTCGGCTAGCCGAGAGTCTTAATGCACCTGAAGGTGCGAGGTGCTTCCTGACAGAGAACCACGACAGAGAGGAGTACTAGAGAATGTCTAGTCTTAATGCACCTGAAGGTGCGAGGCGCTTCCTGACCACCTACCGGTGCCCCGAATGTGATGGGAGGGGGCAGGTCTTAATGCACCTGAAGGTGCGAGGTGCTTCCTGACGGAGCACATCATGGAGGTCGAACCGTGGGGCACTGAGTCTTAATGCACCTGAAGGTGCGAGGCGCTTCCTGACTTCTCGATCAGGAGCGATGGCGACCCCAACTACATACGTCTTAATGCACCTGAAGGTGCGAGGCGCTTCCTGACCCCTACCCCTGGAAACCGCGCCGTTCCGCCACTTCCAGAGGCGAGATCGCCACCGGCCCCGCAAGCACCCCACGGGACCGACTAGCACCACCCCAAAACTACCACCTTTCGTTGGAAACAAGCCAAGCGCCACCGACACCCCTCCAGGCCCCTCCAGCCACCAACTTTCAACGAAGTCATGCGGAAAAGTCGGGGTCAAAACGCACCAATCTTTGTACCGTAGACCAAATTGTGACCTTACGCTGAACGTCACACAGGCCACGCATACCCCACCAGCATCGGAAGCCGCACCCGGGGCCGCCGACCATCCAGCCTTTAGACCTCCCACCACCACACGCGTACTCGTCACCGCTCTCGTCGACGGCCGCGCCTTTCACTCGATCGCGCCCTGGGGCCGAGCCACAGGTACAGCCCCCGGGCCACGACCAGAGCCGCCACAAACATCCCGAGGCCCGCCACACACCCAAAGACCCCATGTAGCCGCGGACCGCCGTCGTACAGGTTAGACCAGACCTCAAGCACAACCGAGAGCGGCAGTCCAACGAAGGCCAGGATGCCCACGGCCCGTTCCAAGACATGCGCAGACTCCTGCCGCTCCCTGTCAGCGACACGCTCCTGCCGCTCAATCAGCGTCTGCACGCTCTCCCTGAGCAGGCGAGCCTGCTCAATGACCTGCCGAACCCCATGATCAAGCCCTCCAACGTCTTGCATCCAGGCTAGAAGCAGATCAGCCTGCCTATGCTTAGTAATGTCGGTGCGCCATTCTGAAGCAACAAATGCGACAGCATCACTATCAAGGTCGATCGCCTCCTCGATAAGCGCGTCTTCCTCAATTAGCTCCCCCTCACACTCTTCTTGACGTCTCGCATCGCTCGTCCCATGACGCTGCTGCCGCAACGCGCGCAACCGCTGCGCTGTATCCGCCAGCCTCTTGGACAGAAGCCGCACATTCAACTCGTCCAACAGTATCAGCAGACACACGTCAACATTGATGGAGCAGGCCCGCAGCAAGGCCTCAAGGATGAACTCGTCATGCTGCCGAGGAATGTACGCGACACCACGCTCCCAGACCGTCACAGCCCAGCTCTGTGAAAGCACATGAGTATTCCTCTGCGCCGTCGCATAGGCACCGCCACCGAGTTCGATGCCACTCTGGTAGGCCAATTCGCCCCAGCACCACCCGCTCGCGGCGAGCACCGCTTCCGGCAATCGCCGTCGCGCATGGACACCGTCCGTCGACCGGCGAATCTCGTCGACAACCTCCGCCGAGACCTGCACACCCATGCGCCCGCCCAGTTCCTCCACACTTTCCCCGAAGCGCGGAAACCACGCTTCACTGAGGCTTAGCGGAATCCAAGTCAAGGTACGCAACGGAGAGGTGATCTCCGAGCCACCCCCCGTCGGTTCACAGGCGAGCGCCACCTTGGTTGAATTACATACATCCCTCGACCCGAGCAGACGGTTTAGCATTGCCCCCAGCGAGGACAGGCCGTCAGCATCACCATACGCCAGGCCCGCAAGTAAGCGATTTGGGTCCGGAACAATTGCATGAACTACGAGAATAGCAGAGTCAGATCCGTCATCGCTCACAAATCGCAAGACCTCAAGACCCTCAACACAAAGCACCGCACCGCCATGTGCACCGTCACCCGAGTCACGGTATTCTTGGCACTGTCGCAGTATCAATGAGCGTCGCTGATCCGGAGACAATAAACGGGCTGCGACCTCATCATGGAAGTAACCTGCGCGCACCGCATGATCCGCCACGATGTGCCGCCTAGATGGCACTTCGACCCGGAACGCCAACGGCCCCTCGGTCCACCCTGAAAACGCTGTCTCCCACGGAACACCGACATCGAGTCTCCAAAAGAAGACTATGCGCATCTCGCCGGGGTCATTCAGGTCGATGAAGCCGGTGCGCGGCGGCTCAGACGGCCCTGACTGCGGGCGCTGCCGCCGCAAGCTCAACCGCTCCGGTCCTAGCCCTTGCGCGCCGTCGATCATCGTTCCTCCTCGGTTCGGGGGCGCCCATCCTGATCGCCCTGCGCGCCGTCGTCGCAAGGCCTCGGCAGGACCGGTCTCGGCAGGCAGCCCAGGCGGCGGGCACCGACCACCTGTCCGTCGGCGTCGCGGATCAGGTCGTCGGGCCAGACCAGGTCGCTGCGCTCGGGGAAGTGCTCGGCCACCACCCGGCTGGTCACGTAGACGGTGCCCGGGCGCGGCTCGGGCAGGGGCGGGTCGATCCCGAGCCAGGTGGCGCCGACGGCGATAGGCACCTCCCGCACACTGGCGGCCTCGCCGGGGTACTCGGGGTCGTTGACGACGAGGGTCTCCTGCCGCCCCTCGGACAGCAGCAGCCGGGGCACGACGTCGGATGCCGGCAGCCGCAGCGGCCCGCCGTCCAGGTGCAGGATCACCTCGTGCGGGGTGAGGTTGACCAGAGTCAATGGTTCCCGCTGCACCCATGCAGCTACGAATGTGATACTCAAGAGTCGCTCCTAGAAACAGCTGTCGCCAACCCATAACTCGAATCCTTCAACTCGTCAACCGCTCGGCGCAGCTCATTCATCTCCTTCGCCCACGTTGCGGCCACAATCCTCCCGCAATACTCACAGCGTACAGCGGCCACAGCAGCCGTTAGGAGGTCCGCGTACGAACAGGAGGCACGAGCAGGATCCGCGTTGTTCTTCAGCACCTGGCCCACCGCAGCCTGGAGAGCCAGAGATCCGTGAGTGGTAGGCAGCTTGTTGCGCACCATGATCAACAGGCGCAGCAGCGTGGACGCTTCCTCAGACGTAGCCTTAAGGCTCTTACTGTCTCCAGTATTGATGGCCAATACCGTTCCATCACGGTTGCCCTTAATGCGCTCAGCCAAAAGCTCGCCGACAATCGTTCCCAGGCGTGCTTTGGCGTCATCGGGAACATGGTCTATCGTCTCGGCAACGTAGTCGAGAACATCCAAGACGGTTCCCGCGCGCTGATCGACTCCATCATCGGGCACTGAAGCCGCCAGTTCGTCGGCGAGAGAACGGGCAGACTCCGCATGCGTCTCCATAGCAGGATCACCCAAGGCAAGCAAGCGCGCCGCGGTGCGCAGGTCCAAACGATCCAGGCAGAACGTGACCGCGTCAAGCAGCGCGTGACGCACATCCCGGTCCAGGCCGAACTGGTGGAACTGCCGATACTCTCTCCCATCACCGCCTACCACTGATGACATGAGAAAGACTGGAACTCCATGCCGCGCGCCCCACCGCTGGGCAGCAGCGAGTAGCGCGATCACGATGGGCTTCTCCCCCAGGGCGGCCACAACCAGCGCACGGGGCCTCTCGGGTTGCTTGCCGAGCCACTTGTCGACCTGTTCACGTAGGTCTCTCATTTGCTCGGTCACACTGTCCGGCGATACTCCGCCACCCGTCGTCGTCGCGCCATAGCTCATGCAACAAGTTGCTGACCGGTCAAACACCCACGGTACGGCTCCGGAAGGTTCCCGGCTCAAGGCATCCGCCAGCGCTTCCACCTCCTGCTTACCGTGACAGAATGAATCGTCAGAGCAGGCGAGAAACCCAGCAAGCTGCAACGCACCGTCCACATCGCACGCCTGACGCAACTGCCTATCAGGATCATCCGCCATCAGGGTCTCAAGAATCGAGGGACGGCCTTTACCGCACCCACGGGGCAACCCGTGCGCGGTGAGGATACACACGCGCGGGTTTGGCCAAGAGAGCCAAGACGGCGGTTGTCCTACGGCCCCGGCCACCGATGCGCAGTAGTTGCCGCCCGTGCCCGCCTGATCTGCTGTGGCAAGGCGGTGCATGGACTTTCCAAGCTCGTTGAGGTGAGCGTGGTCCAACAGCCAGTTCTCGGGCGCCGCCAACTCCTCTCCCCGATCGTGTTTCTCCTTAATCCCTCGGATCAGCATCCCCAAAGGCATGCCACGCTTCGGATCAGGCAGCTGTTCCTTACTAAGACCGTATTGCGCACGGTGTTCAGCCAGTCGCCGGGAGTACTCGGCCAGTGTCCAAGCGCGCAGGGCCATCCCAACCGCCAGGTCTCCCCGCGCCGCATCACACTGGACCAGAAGTGCCAGGTCCGCAACCGTTGGAGACTGACGGGAGCCGACACCAACGGCACGTCCGATCGCGGCAGAGGCTTTATCGGCAGTGGTACCCCCGTCCGCCGCGAGAGTCGGCAGTCCTAGTCCCATGAGCCAACCGCTGAGGGGATCCTCGTGCACGGACATGTCCACGACGATGGCGCCGGACTCGACCTGGCTCCCCTGACGACCCACGTTGAGGAGAGTCCATTCGTCCCCATGCGTAGCCGCAACGACCCCCGCCGCCTCAGCCAGAATCGTCGTGGCTCCACCGGCTATAGCGAGGACGACGTGGCCGTCATACGCACCGATTGCCGCCTCCAGCGACTCAGCCGATTCGCGCGATACGCGCAGGCCGTCCACGATGCACAAGCCGAGCGTTCTCACGGTGCGGCCGCCGACCAGTCCTGCTGGAACGGCGCCTTTACGCTGAAGTGTGCTGACGATGGCCTCAGCGATCGGCCGCGTGGCCCGCTCCCCGTGCGCCGTGGCAATCAGTAGCAGGTCGATGTCATCGACCGCCTCACCCCCTAGCCGGTCACAGATTGATGCGGCCGCTTCAAGCTCGGCTCGTAGTGTGCCGCGCGCACCTCCTTCCGGGAAGAAGCTCTCAGTGTTGGATCCGGCCGGAGACGGGCCGAGGCCGAGCAGCCAAGCGACCTGCTCACCGCTACCGCAGGCAGCGAGTTGCTCCCGTCGACCGGTAACAATTGCTGCGAGTTCTTCTTTCCCCAGTCGCCGGCAGCCATCCCACTGGCTAACACCGAGGTCGGCTTCTCCAACAACATGTACAAGCAGAGTCATGTCAGGTCCTCTCTGACCGTGTGGTGGGGTCGCATTGGTGCTGGGCGCACCGCCGCGGGCAGGGCAGGGCGCAGCCGCCCCGAGTCTGCACCCAACCGCTGCGTTCCGTCAGCCGAACGGAGGATGAACTATCGGTTCTGAGACTCCTCATCCAAAACCGTGTTGCTACTCACGCCGACGTGGCAGACTACACGCGTCCCGGCATCCGCCCCCGTCCCGTCCCGTCCCACCCCGAGAGGATCCCCATGCAGCTCGTCATGATCGAGACCAACGGGAACCAGAACTACATCTTCTCCTCCCCACGCCTGCGGGAGAACATCGGGGCGTCGGCGCAGCTGACGTGGCTTGAGGACTGGACGAAGGAGGTCCTCGACGCCACGGATGCCCCCGCCGCCGTCGCGCAGTCATTCCCGGAGGGCACGCCTGATCTGCCATGGGTGTCGCGGTCCTCCGGCAAGGTCATCTTCCTGGCGGACTCCGTGGACAGCGCGCGGGAGGTGATCGGTCGAGTCACCCGAATCGCACACACCCGGGCACCGGGTATTGACGTAACCGGGGTTTACGTCGAGATGGGCAGCATCTACGTAAACGACGAGGACCTCCGCCGGGTGCACATGGTCGCCAGCGAACACGCGCTCGACCGCCCACCCGCCGGAGCTCGCTTCTCCCAGATGCCGTTCCTCATGCGCGCCCAGGACTCATCCCTTCCCGCCGCGCCGACACTTGATAAGAACGTGGCAAGCGACGAGGCCACAGCCGACCTCTCAATGGCCTACTCGCTCCCCAGCCGCGTCAAGCGCTACCGAGCCGCCAAAGCCCGTCAGCGCTTAGTGGACGAGGGCCTTGATGAGAACAAGAAGTACCGCAAGCTCTGGGCTAGACACCCCTGCGCCTACGAAACGGCTGAGCTGCGCAGGCTGCTGGTGCGTGATCTCAACAAGCTGGAGGACTTCTTCGACGCCGATCCCGAGTTCGACGACGACCGCCTGTCCAAGGTCGCCGTCGTACACATTGACGGAAACGGGGTGGGCGCGATCATGAGCGACCTGAAGAAGGCGAAGCAGAGGGTTGCCGCGAACGTCTTCAGCGAGGTGACGGGCGTGAGTCAGGACAACGACGACGCCCTCCGGCGCTTCCTCCTGCAGATCAACACTCGCCTGGCGGGTGCCATGGAGACGGCCTTCTACAGCGCCTGGGCACAGGTCTCCCTCTGGTCCGCCAAGGATGACGAGCTGCGTGGACGACGAATTAAGGACCACGGCTACCGGGCCGTGCCAGTGGTCCCGGTGATCCTTGGCGGCGACGACGCCACCGTCATCACCGAGGGCGCCTACGCGCTCCCCTTCACCGCCGCATTCCTGGATGCCTTCGAGCGCGAAACCGCCGAAGACTCTCTACTCTCGGCGCTCGGAAACAAGGACGGTCACATGACCGCTGGCGCAGGCATCGCCGTCGTCAGGTATGCCTTCCCCTTTCACATCGCCTACGACCTCGCAGAGACCCTGATCAAGAAGGCCAAGCAGGTGGGCAAGGCTGCAAAAGACGCGGACGCGTACTGTTCCACGCTCACCTTCCACGCCCTGTTCGACTCGACCCTCCTGGACGACGAGGCTCTGATCGACTCCTACTCATTATTCACTGAGCGCCCCTACCGATTCATCACCGAGGACTATGATGCCGCTGCCGACGCGCCGGGGAACATGACCTGGCATGAGGCGTGCCGTCTGACCGCCCTGTTCACCGGCATCGGCAGGGTACTTCCCGAGAAGAGCACGGATCCGGCCACCTGGCGCATTGAGTACGTCTCCGATCCCACCCGGCGCGTGCCGTTCCCGAAGACGCGCGCCGCCCGCATACGCCAGTACATGCCCGAGGCGGCTAATGCCCCCGGGCCGACTCCACAGCCGGATCCCGAGGCACCGGTCGACGAGGACGTCGAAAAGGGGATCGCCAAAGGCGCGCCTCCGGGGAAATCACCCGGTGAGCGCATCAGGGACGAGTGGGCCGCCATCCTCGGAAGCTCCGATGAGGATCTGGTGGCGCTCGCAAAGGCGCTCGGCGGGCCCGACGCGCTGTTCGACCTGCTTGAACTGGCGGACCTCCTGCCCGTGTCCTATCTGCAAGACCAACTCGCTTCCACCGCTGACACCCAGGAGGCAGGGGAATGAACCGACAGGACTCGAAGCTGACCTTCCCGGTATCCGTGACCTTCACAAGCGACTGGGGCATCGGAACCGGCACTGGCGTGGTCGGCGGCGTCGACTCCCGGATTGAGCGTGGTGACGACGGACGCATCGTGGTGCGGGCGACCGGGCTGGCGGGTGTCATCCGTGAGCAGGCACAGGTCGTTGCCGAGGCCCTGGATGAGGGACGCTCATCCGGGCCCTGGCACCGCTTCGTGACCAAGCTATTCGGCACCGCTGAAGACCCGCGGCTCGTGGCCTTCTCCGACGCACAGGCGGATGACGCGACCTTGGGCCCTCATGAAGTGGTGAGCGTCTCCATTGATGAGAGGACGGGGGCCGCTAAACCTGACCATTTGCGCATCATTGAGCGCGCTCCGGCCTGCAAGCTCACCGGCTCGGTCACCCTGCTGGATACGAGCATGCAGGGCGCCGCAATCACCTGGTCCGACGCTCAGCGAGACGCCGCCCTCCTGGTCCTGTCCCTGGCCGCGAGCCTGGTGCCCGCGATCGGGTCGGATCGCAGCAACGGTGACGGTGCCTGTGAAATCATCGTCGGCGAACACGCCGACCTGGAGAAGTTCGAGACGTGGTGCAGGAAGGCACTCGACCATCGTCCCCAGCCCGTCCCCGAGGCGCCGAAACCGAGTTCTAAAGCAATCGAAGCACCGCGTCTTTCCGAGCGGGCCAAGACCGAGCAGCGGCAGCGGGCGGTGCTGCGCATCCACCTGGACTCTCCCGTCGTCTCATATGCGGTTCCCCTATCGAATGAGATCCCCTCGGAGGACTTCCTACGCGGCACGGTCCTTTTGCCCTGGGTGCATGGTCGCCTCAGGCAGGCCGCGGGCCAGAAGTCCCCCGATGTCCAGGAACTGGTGCGCGATGCGGTGGTCAACGGCGACTTGTACGTCTCCGATGCTCTGCCCGTATGCGAGGGCGTCCACGGGCTACCCGTCCCGCTGGTGCTTACCTCCGAAAAGGGTGCGGATGAGGGCGCTACCCCTCGCGTATGGAACCGGCTCATTGGAGTGCCGAGCCCCGAGCGGACGCACAGTCCGAAGCGAAGCGGGTACGTGTTCCCCGCGGCTGCCGACGACGACACACCGATTCCACTGGGGGCGCCTCCTCTGGTGGGCCGCCAGGCGACCGCGCACAACCCTGCCACGGGCACCGCGGCCACCGGACAGTTGTTCCTGGTACGCGCGCTACCGGCAGGAATAGACCTGGAGGCGGAGATCATCCTGTCCGAGCGCCTGGCGCGTGTTTTCGGCGCAGAGCTCCCCAAAGTGCTCTCGCGCCCGGCTCAGCTAGGCTCACGACGGTTGACCGGAACCTTCGGGAGGGCGCACTGCGGCGTCGACGGCGTAGAGCCATGGACTCCCGCAGACAGCCGGGGCTGGGATGAGGAGGGCATGACCACCCTCTGGTTCATCTCCGACGTCCTTCTGCGGTCACCTCAATTGGGAGCCGCCGGCACCCTGGACGATTTGATCACCACCCTGCGCAACGCGGGGGCAGGCGTGGAACGAGTCGATCGTTGCGCCGTCGGCGACCGGTACGTTGCCGGCCTACGCCACCGGCGCATCGACACCTGGTCGGCGGCGAGTCATCAGCCGCGGGCCACCCGAGTGGCGATCCAGGCCGGTTCGGTGATACGCGTGAGGCCCGCGCCGGAAGCGAATTCCGGGCAGGTGCTGGAAGCGTTAAGGCACCTATCCTGCACCGGCATCGGAGAGCTGCAGGCTCAGGGCTTCGGCCGCTTCCTCGTCGGCCATCCGCTGCTCACCCGCGAGAGTTTCAGAAGCAAGAAGGCCGAGGGTTTCATTCCCGATTCCGTCGCGGACACCCGTAACGAAGGTGAGGAGTCCCACCGATGAGCGTGACCAGGTACAAGCTCACCGTCCATCTGAAGACCGATTCACCCATCCACTCGGGAGGCCCGGAGGAGGAAGTCGACCGCAGCCGAATCAATGGCGGCAGCGCCGACTCGGAGGGCACCTCAACGGCGCAGCCCGACGGCACCTCGCAACAGGGCAACGATTCGAAGCAGACTTGGACTCCCCGCAGATTCGCGCGCGACGGCGCCGGCAACCCAGTACTGACCGGACGATCGATCAAGGGCGCCCTGCGCGCCGCCGTAAAACACGTCGCGAGGGCTGAGGATGGAGACGATGGCGCCGCCAACCTTGATGCGCTGTGGGGGTCGCTCGATCAGGCTTCAGCACTCACAGTCCACCCGATCACACTCTCATCGGTCGCGACCGCCGACAAGTTGCCGCTACGGGCAGGAATCGCCGTCGACCGGTATTGGGGCACAGCCGCCGACACGGCCCTGTTCGCCCACGAGATCGTCCCTCGAGACCAGGAACTGACCCTGTGCATCACCGCACGGGCAGGAAGCGTCCTGACAACTGCCTCCGGCTCCTCCGATCAGGACGGCGAACACACAGAAGAAGATCGGGCCGAGCGAGATGCGAAGCACACTGAGAAGGACACCGCCGACGCCGCCGCCGTCGAGCGACTGTTCTCCGTTGTCCTCGGCGCATTGGAGGCGGGCCTGGTCTCCTTCGGCAAGCGGAAGGGCGCGGGCTGGGGCCGAGTCCGGATCAATCACGACGTCGGCGAGCCATGGAGCCTGAAGCGCACACAGCTCGATTCACCCGCCGGCCTGACTACATGGCTGCAGGGAGGCGACCAGACTCGCATTCAGGCAGTCGACGTCAAGCCCCCTGAGCGCATTCGCATAGCGATCTCGTGGAACAGCCCGACAGGCATACTCGTGGCCGAGACCAAGAAGGACGAACCGCCCAGGCGCAACGATGAGGAGCTCGGCGGCGAGCGTAAGAAGACAGACTCCGCTCTTCCGCTGCGCACACATCCCTCAACCGAGTTGAAGGGCAAGAGCACCGGCCCACTGGTGATCCCGGGTAGCTCCGTCCGCGGTGCTCTGCGCGGCCGCGCCAGCCGAATCGCCCGGACAGTCCTGTTAACAGATGTGGACTCCTCCTCGAAGCAGGACCCGGACTGGTCCAGACTTGATGTCCACAAGCAGCTGGCCGACGACGCACTGCTGGTGCGGCTGTTGTTCGGAACCACGGCGCACCGCGGCGCGCTGACGGTGCTGGAGACGCTGGCAACGGTTACCCAGGATGATGAGCCGAAGGCGCGGGAAGTGACGCACAACGCCGGGGACCGCTGGACCGGCGGCGTGGCGGGCGGTGCCCTGTACAGTGAGGAGTTCCCCCTGGTCAGCTGGAACGACATTCAGTTGGAAGTCGACCCGCAGATGCTGCTGGCAGGCATGCCTGACGGCAGGCCCATCGACTACCAGCGCGCCGCGCTGTGCCTGCTCGGACTGGTTCTGGCCGAGCTGTCCACCGGCACCCTGCCGCTGGGCAGTCGCGGCACCCGCGGCATGGGCCAGGTGGAGGTAACCCGTATGCAAATTGACGGGCCTGACGAACTCATTGCCGGAGGCAAGTGGGAGTTTGCCGCCTACGGCGGTCTCAGTATTGCGGAGCAGCTTCTGGACCGGCTCCGCCACATCAACGACCAGATCAAGGTCGACACACCGGAGGGCTGGTCCGCCCTTCTCAACGGCAAGGAGAGGCAGTCATGAACGAGCAGGCAAGGTCCGTGCTCACCGCTGTCCTGGAAGAGGGCGCGTGGTCTGTGCGGCAGTGGCCCGGCGATGCCGCGGCGCAGACGGTGCGTTCCGCGCTCGGCCATGTCGCGGACCTTGGCGACCCCGTACAGGGAATCGCCTACACCACCTCTGGGGCCTTGCTGGTCCGGGAGGCGGCGCCGGAATTGACGACCAGGTTGGAAGGCCAAGACCGGCCGATCGCCCTCGACTCCGTGTACGAGCTACGCCTGTGGGCCGTTATCGGTGGGACAGCCCCCAATGGCCTGCTGGCGCACGAGTTGCGCTGGCTCAACGGGTCGGGTACCACGGAGATTCGCATCGGGAACCGGGAGGCATTGCCCGCCGACGGTGCGGAGGGTTGGCAGACCACGAGTTGCTGGACGCGCTCCAACAGCTATCTGCAGCACAGGGCCACCCCGCCGTTCGATGACCCGTCGAAGGTCATGACCAGTGTTGAGGTCTTCGCCCGGGAGCCCGCCTACGGGAACACGGTGTTCGTCGACGAGATCATGACTGGAGAGTGGAACTTCAATGGCTGAGTTCGGGGACTTCCATTCAGCAGTCAACCGCATCCCGATGCCGCGTGAAAAGGCGGCTGGCCTGGCTGATCACGGAGTTCTGTCAAAGGACCTCTTCAAGGACCGCGCTGCCCGCGGCCACGACCGCCTTGAACCTGATCGCTGGTCCGGGTCGATCGACCTGGAGATGACGGTGCGCACGCCGCTGGTATTCGGGGAGCAGGAGGGCCAGGCCGTAACGGTACCGCTTGAGGAGGATGGTAAGACGCTCCGGGTGCCGCCGACCATGGTAAAGGGCATGCTCTCCCGCGCCTACGAGACCCTCACCTGCTCGCGCTTCCGCGTGTTCGGGGATATCCCCGATGCGCCCCAGGGCAACCGCCGTCGCAAGGCGGACACCAAGCCGCTTACGTACCGGGGTGACGCCGCCAGTGCACTCGGCCTGGTACCCATCCGTATCTGCGAGGAGCGGGACGACGGCCTGGTGGGCGAGTTGTTCTACGGGGACACGCTTGTCACCAAAGACTATCGCGATGACCGGGACCGCCCCTACCCCACTATGCGGGCGGCCGCACTCCAAGGCGGCCCAAAGGGGCCGGCAAACCTACGTGTAAGCGCCCGGCGACTGGCGGAGTTGACGCCGCACGGCGAGCGAATCCGCTGCCATCTCTCACTCTGCTTGCACGGGGACCGCGGTGGAGGCGCGCGCTATGCCTATTGGCAGGTGACCCACATCATCACTGACACGGGTGAGACACTGTTGTTCGACATCCCCGATACGGTAGAAGTCGTCGACGAACTGGATGATGTCGAGGGCTATGTGTGCCGTACTGCGCCGGAGGACATGAGGCCGAAGCAGCTGTTCCCCAGGAAACATGACGAACGGTTCTTCTTCGACATCTCGCGTCAAGGACCGAAGAAGGTACACATTGAATCCGATGTCTGCAAGGCGTACGCAGCTGTAGTGCGAAGCTACGTCTACCAGCGGAAGCTGGATAGCCCACACAATCCCCACAATCCGAACCGGGCGACCCGCGCCGCTCAGCAGGACTCGTCTGCGGCTGAACTCAAGGTCCGCGACCTCGCCTTCGCGGTTGTAGACAACAGCGGCCCCGAGCCGGTCGTGCTCGAGATTGTGCCGACGATGATCGGGCGCCATGCCTACAGCACCAGCCCCTACCGGCTCGCGCTAAAGCAGAGTGTTGTTCCTCTGTCGAACGCCGACGAGGCCTCCGCCGCTGACCGGCTCTTCGGCTACGTTGTGCCCGATCCGGCGCCACAGGCTGCGCGAGGAGACGTGGCTGCACGTGGGCGTATCGCAGTGGGAAAAGTCGACGGTTCCGGGGCGCGAATCAGCCGCGATCGCAAGACGCTCACGCCGCTGCTCGAGCCCAAGCCCAGATCGGCTCGTCGATTCCTGACCGCCAGCTCTGGCATGACGCCCACTGCAAAGGGTAGCGCCAACGCACTCAAGCGGTCGGAGTACTTCTCTCCCGGGCAGCTGCTGGGGGCGGCTGCTTACCCGGTTCATCGCGGCGTGCTCGATTCGCGGAAGTTCCCCAAGCAGGCCACTGCACCGGCAGTGATGAATGGCCATGAGCAGCACAACGCGGATGTGCAGCTCACCGCCAAGTCATGGGTTGAGCCCGGCAGCGTGCTGCGGTGCACCGTGTCCTTCGCGAACCTCAGTCACGATGAGCTTGCCGCTCTCATTTGGGTCCTCACCCCGGAGAACCTGGTTCCCTCCTCCGAGCAGGACTCTGACCGCTCCAAGTGCGGTTACCTGCGAATGGGGCTCGCCAAACCCTTCGGTCTTGGTGTGCTTGAAGTGCGCATCGCCGAAGGCGGTCTGCGTGCGCGTCGGGGCGTCGATTTGTCCGACTCCTATGTGGCTCTCAGCGGATGCCTGGGCCTTGATGAGCCCCTCGCAGAGCCAAGCGACTTCACGCTGTCCCACTCGTCGAATCTCACCAAGACACCATGGGTAGAGGCGATGCAGCGTGCAGCCTACGGCTACGCCGACGGCATCGAGGTCAGGCACATGACTCTTGACGAGAACAAGGAGAACAACCAGACCAACGGCAGTACCGGCGACCCCCATCCCGGTAAGGGAGTCGGGCCGCGCGACATGTTCGGCCCGAACTCGGCCAAGCCTATCCGTATCAACAAGCGCCAGCAGAACCACGGTCGAACGCCATACCCGGGCAGGAGACATGGTCGGCGGTGGTGAAGGGAATAGCAGTCATGAAATGGCACCACGCCTACAACGGCATCCCCGCGGTCCGCGCCGTCAGCGGGAAGACCGGCAGGGAGCTCACCAGCGATCGCACACCGTCTGGACAGGATCGGCTTGCACCGGACACCCTGTCCGGCGAGTTGGCGCTCACCATAACCGTCGCTTCTCCCACGATTCCGGGCCAGAGCACTGCGGATAGACGGGTGGTGGTGGCCTCGCGCAGCGGGGACCCGGAGGGTGCCCGCACCTGGGAAGACGCCACTATTCCTGTAACCACGCTCAAAGGGGTCCTCTCCTCCGCGTACGAGGCGGTCACTGCTTCGCGCATGCGTGTGTTCGCAAACCACGACCATGTGCTCACCCACAGGCACACCACCCAAGAAGCCACCACGCTATATCCGGTGTTTCTGGTTAAGGACAGAGGACCACACAACGATTCCGAAACTGGATTGAGTGCACGCCTGATGCTCGGACTGAACGACCCGAACGACACGAGCTGGAGTTGGGACCGCCCGAACTACGTGTGCGCCGCTGTTCTGCCCAACGATCGGAGGTCCGCCACAGCGCTCTACGACTCAACGGGTGCATGGATGTACTCCGGCTCGAGGAAACGTAACAACCAGGAGCGCGCGCACGGCGTCGCGACGACCGACGTCGACAAACGGCTGGGGCAGCTGCGCGCGGCCACCCCACATCTCAAGCCCATCACCTTCACCGCGCAAACCGAGAAGTTCTATGACTCACAGCGCGCAGTCGTGGCGAGCATTGACGGCGAACGCTTCTGTGGGACGCGAGACGAAGATATGCCAGCCTCCGCCACGGAATACACCGGAGTCGTCGTTAGACTTACACCACACGACTCCCGCCCACTTATCGGAACCAAGTACAACGAGTTCATCTTCTTCGACACCAAGAAGAATCGTACGCGCCACCCCGTAAACGATGACCTCCTTGAGCAATTGGTTGAGGTCATTCACAGCTACCTGGTTAACATACGCCAGCTCATAGAACGCGAAAAGGCGGGCACGCACGGTAATTCGAAGACTCGCAAGTCGACCGACCCGAAGACATGGCTCATCCATGAGATCGCCAATGGCAAGATCGACGACCACGGACAGATCCTCGGCGCCTCCGATCCCAAGGTACACGAGCTTAAAGACTCCGCTGTCATGGCCGACCGTGCACAGATCAAGCAGTTCCTGCTGACGCTCGCCTCCAGTGACCCCGGCATCCCATTGTTCGCCTCGGTGTCGGACGATGGCCGCATAACCGCCCTGGTACCATCTCAAGTAGGTCGATGCGCCGCCCCTGGCGCCGTGTCTCCCGCTAGGCTCGCGAGAGAGTCGAAGGTCGCGCCCGCTCGCACCCACCCCCAAGCCTCCGCAGGCGATCGCATGTGGGGCTTCGTTGCCGACGAGAAGGACAAGAACCGCGGCCAGGCCGCCGCCGCGCGCGGGCGCATCACAATCCGGCCCGTTATGCCAGCGCTCCCCCAGGAGGGCGGGTGGCTGCGCATACCTAAAGCTGACAACGTGGGTTGGCAGCTTCGAACTCTGGCGAGCCCCAAGCCATCAACGGGTTTCCCTTATTTGCGTGATGATCAGGGAAGAGCTCTGGATGAACGAACTACCCGCGCAGACGCCTATCAACCGGGGCAAACTCTGATCCGTAAGGTCTATCCCACGCACCGGAGGCTACTCGGCCGGGACGACCTGCCTAACGGCAGGCGGATCGAAGGACCCGTAGGCCCTCACGACACGGTAGCCGGTTCCTTCCTGAGCCCCGGAGCCAGGTTCACCACCACACTCACTTTTGAGGGGCTCGCACCTGAGGAACTTGCCGTCTTGGTCTGGCTGCTTACCCCGGAGCGTCTAGTTCCGCCAGACGCGTCCCCCAAGAATGAGTCGAAGCGCCGGGGTTATCACCGACTCGGGTTCGGCAAGCCCCTCGGTCTCGGCGCAGTCGAGATCAGAGCTACTGACCTGCATATGAAGACGGGGGAAGAACTTGCAAGCTTGTACAAGAAGCTCGACGGATGCCTCGGCTGTACGCCGAGCGATGCAACGACGACGGCTTCGGGCAGACTGGCCAACGCGCTAGACGCGCTGCCCAGCGACTTCGAGAACAGCCTGCCAGTACGCGCATTCGTGCGTGCGGCCTACGGTTGGGACGGTAAGGCCGTAGTCCAGTACCCGGACGCGGACAAGCCCGATGACAGCGAGACCGGTGTCTCCGCGACCACCGACTGGTTCAAGAAACGGGAGGAGAACCGCGTAAAGCACGGGATCAACCCCGGGAAGTTCCCGATTGACTCCGACTACGATCTACCAGACTTGCTGGCAGCACCCGGCGGGCAGGAAGCAGGCAACATCTCAGCAGGTTCCAAATCCGATCAGCCCGGACCGACTGCGAGCAAAAGCCGACGACGTCGTAGGCATCAACGCACAGGCGCCCAGAGCCGCAAAAAGCAACACCGGTCGTAGCCTTGACGATTATCCGCACCGCTCGACCAGGCCGAGTCGAGCCCAACTCCAGAGGTGGACAAGAAGACAGGCCTGCGCCGGCTCCGCATCGGCCGCCCGATCACTGCGGAGGAGGTGCCGAGTTCCTCGCCGAGGACCACTGACAACTGCTCCCGTCCGCCGTCCGATTCCGGCCGGTCACCTCACCACACCCCGCGGTACAGGCCGCCGTCGTCAAGGGCTGGGGCGGTGCCGTGCACCTCGGCGCGCCCCAGGCAGTTCGTGCACAACGGGTAGATGTGAACCACATCGTCCCGAGAGTCGATGATGCCATTGACACGCTCGCGCACCTCGTCGAGCTCTCCCTCCTCCAGCCGCAGCTGGAACACCGACTCCTGAATCCGGTAGCCCCAGCTCTCCAGTGCCGCGGCCAGGCGGGTGCGGCGCGAGTCGGCCGACACGTCGTAGGCGAGGATGACGATCATCGCCATGCCGCACCGGTCCACTCGTAGTCGGGCTCGGTAATGGCCCGCCCCAGCAGCTGCGCCTGGTGGTGAATGTGGCGCCGCCACGTGCCCGCGAAGCCCGGCAGGGCGCCCTACACCTGCCGCTGCAAAGTCGCCTCGTAGCCGTCGACCAGCGCCTTCTTGCCCTCGGGGCCGAGCCACACTCCCTCCCCGTCCTGGGAGTCGATGGCGTGCTCGGGGCGCAGACGCCGCGAGCGCAGCAGCGCCATGACGGTGCGGTCCACCAGTAGCGGACGGAACTCCTCCATCAGGTCCAGGGACAGGCTGGGGCGCTTGTCGGTGGAGGCGTGCAGCACGCCCAGCGAGGGCTCGAGCCCGGCGGCGATGAGCGCCCCCGTGCACTCGGACAGCAGGATCGCATACGCGTAGGAGAATGCCGCATTGGCCAGGTCCTTCGGCGGACGCCGACTGCGTCCCTGGAAGGCGACGTCCTCGGGCACGAGTCGGGACAACGCCTCGAAGTACTCGGTCGACGCCGCCCCCTCCAGGCCCATGAGCTCGTCGGTGTCGGCGGCGTGGACCGCGTCCCCGGACAGCTCCCGGATAGCAGTACATGCCCCCTCGATGTCGGCCCCGCTGTCACGCCTGCCGATGCGGTGCAGGACGCCTATCTGGTGGCGCAGCTTGGCCCGCACAATGGCGCGGGCAAGCGGTAGGCGGGCGCCGTCGTCGGCGGCGAATGACGCCTGGGTGAGCAGGCGCCGGGCGTTGGCGGTGTCGCGCAGGCCCGAAAGCTGGCCCAGGTAACTGCCGCGGCGGGACAGGAAGACGACGTCGATATCGTTGTACCGCGCCCAGGAGCGCGCCCCGGCGGAGAGCCCCACGGCACCGGTGAGCACTATGCGGCTGACCGCCTGCCGGGGGATGGAGACTTGGGGGGAGGCCGTCGGCGCCGTCGACGATCAGCCGCCCCTTGGTCACGTGCAGCCGCGCGCCGTCGCGGCCGACGTACACGACCTTGTCCGGGTTGGGGCGGCCCTTGATGTCGTGGTGCGGGTCCACAGCCGGGCGGGTGCGGGAGAAGTCGACTCCGAGGTAGCAGAAGCCCTCGTCGAAGGTGGTCATCGTGGTCTTCTCCTGGTTCAGGGTCAGCCCGTGGGCCGCGACCCGGGAACTGAGCAGGTCGTAGGCGGACAGCAGGTCGTCCTCGGTGGGGGCGCACACGACGATGTCGTCGGCGAAGCGGGCGTAGCCGTAGCCGGCGTCGCACAGCGCGGCATCGACGTCGGCCAGCGCCAGGTTGGCCAGCAACGGGGACAGGCAGGACCCCTGGGCGATGCCGCGGCCGCGCACACGCCGCTCGCCGTGGGCGCGGCGGGGCCGGGCGAGCAGGCGGATCAGGTTGATGGTCCGCGCACACCTCAGCACCGGGGAGAGCACGGCGAGGGCATCCTCGACGTCCGCATTGGGGAAGTAGTCCTCCACGTCGGTGCGCAGCACGTACTGGTAGCCGTCGTCGCGCAGGGTGGCGAGCAGGTCGACGGCGTCGTCGGTGCCGATGCCGGTGCGGTAGGCGAAGGAGCAGGCGGACATCAGCAGGTCGGCGGTGTGAGCGATCGTGTCCAGCACGGCGCGCTCGACTATGCGGTCGCGGATGGAGGGTATGTGCAGTGCGCGCGTCTCGCCGGGCTCGCGCTTGGGGATGTCCAGGCGCATGAAGGGCTCGGGGATGTAGGTGCCCTCGCGAAGGGAGGCTGAGAGTGCGTCGAGGAAGCGATCGAGGTCGCCGACGATGGCGCGGGTCTGCTTCTGGAGTACGCCGTCGCGGGCGTCCCTGGCCAGTACGGTCTCCCAGGCGGAGGTCAGGGTCTGGATGGAGCTGATGCGGTCATATATGGCTCTCGTGGTGGTGCCGACCGAGTCCCGTGCGTCGGCGTCCGCGGGCGCAGTCGGCAGGAGGGAGCGCCTTGCCAGTGGCGGGAGGTCCTGGCCGAGGAACTGGTCCCGACGCGGAGCATGGAACTCGTCATTGCGGCGGCGCCTGCGCCGTTGCCGATAGCTCCTGGGACCTCGCCGACGAGCAGGCGCCGGGCGTGCGCCGCCAGCGGAAGGCGATGGGATGTCTGAGTGCGAGTCCATTCCATGATCTCTTCGTCGAGCGGCGGGGGCGCGCTTCGATCGTAGCGCCGACCGCGTCAATGAGCGGGGCATTTGGGCACACCGGCGTCCACCGTCCGCCCTCGGGAGAGTCGGGTGGCGGGCGGGACCTGACGGTTCGTACCTTCGTCTGGCGGTTCGCACCTTCAGGGCGACGACTCGTACCTTCACCCGACGCTTCGGCACCCCGGGGTACGAACCGTCATCACAATTGCCGAAGCGTCGGGGTGAAGTGCCGAACCGTCAGCCCCGGGACATGCCCAGACCACCGCACCCGCTAACGCGAACAGCCATTTGGATGGCCTCTGCGCGGCTGCCGAGCTAAACCGGACATCCGGCGCACAAGAGGCTTGGGCCATGTCGGTCATACCAGTCACACTTAGCGTGTGAAGACAGCAGTATCCATTCCAGACCCGGTGTTCCAGGAGGCCGAGGAAGTTGCGCGGCGCCTCGGCTGGAGTCGGTCGCAGTTGTACACGATGGCTGTCCACGATCTGATAGTTCGCTACAGCGATGATCCTGTGACTGAAGCTCTCAACGCCCTCGAAGACGTCGAGGCGGCGCAGGCGCCGTTGACACCAGCTAGGAGACTCATCGAGTCGGGAGCATGGCCATGGTAGCTCGAGGGGAAGTCTGGTGGCTCGACTTCAGCGACCCCATCGGCTCGGAGCCCCGCTACCTCAGGCCCGCCCTGATCATCTCCTCGGACCGGTTCAACCGATCCCGTATAGCCACCGTCATCGTGTCAGCAATAACCAGCAACCTGCGCCTGGCGGCGGCACCCGGCAACGTCGAGTTGGAGCGCGGTGAGGCGGGTCTGCCCAAGCAGTGCGTCGTCAATGTCTCGCAAACTCTTGTCGTCGACCGTTCCAGATTGAGCAGCCGCATTGGCGCTGTTCCCATGCATATTCTCACCCGTGTGGACGACGGACTTCGGCTGGTGCTGGACCTTTAGAGGCTCTTCCGGCTTGAGGGCGTGTTGTCTGGCGCGCGCGTGGCTCGAGTGCTGCTCTGCCCACCTGCGGGCACGCCTGCGGCGGCGCTCGCTGCTGCCGCGCATCCCGGAAAAGTGTCCAGATTCGGGACAAACGCCACCCACGTGGGCGTGAGTCGTTCTGACATCCGCATGATTCCAACGTTTTGGTCGTGGCCTGGGACGCTGCCTGCACCGTTTGTCCCGAATCTGGACACTCACCACCACACACACCCCGGACGCCAGCGGTCGTGCGGGGTGGGTCTCGTAGTGTGGTGGCAATTCCCGCGAGGGGTCCTCTCTGGTGGGGGGGCATCGTGGGAGCCCAGATTCTCGACCAAGATTCACCAGGAAGGTTCACCCACGATGCCCGAGAACAAGTCTGCCGTGTCCACGCTGATCCAGGAAGTCCTTGCGGACCCCGACCTGGCTCATGATGATGTCTTCCGTCGGCTGCTTCAGGCCGGCCTGCAGGACCTTGTGGACGCCGAGGCCTCCGCGGTGATCGGCGCCGGCCGCTACGAGCGCACCGAGAGGCGCACCAACCGGCGTAACGGTACGCGTGCTAAGAGGCTGGCGACCACCGCCGGGGAGGTGGACCTGGCCATCCCCAAGCTACGCACCGGATCGTTCTTCCCGTCTCTGCTGTCCCCGCGTAAGCGGGTGGACAAGGCCCTGTACGCAGTGATCTGCACCGCCTGGATAGAGGGTGTGTCCACCCGCAAGGTCGATGACCTGGTTAAGGCCCTGGGCAACGAGTCCGGGATCTCTAAGGCGACCGTCTCGCGGGTCTGCAAGGACATCGACGAGGGCGTGCACGAGTTCCTGTCCCGACCGTTGGACCACACCTGGTTCCCCTACCTGTTCGTTGACGCCACCTACGTGGACGTAAGGCTGGGCCACCGGGTCGTCTCCCAGG
>NZ_FNIM01000023.1 GCF_900103885.1 Actinomyces ruminicola | reverse complement strand
CCGCCTTCAGCCGAGCCAACTCCTCCGCATCCGTGGCTTCCTTCTGCTCCCGGGCGTCGGCGTGCTGCTTTCTGTATTTAGCGACCCAGTTGCCCACGGTCTGCGCCACCAAACCATAAGAGGCCGCGACCGACGCGATCGACCGCTCCTTATCCACCACCTCGCGAGCAACCTGCTCACGAAACTCCTCAGAGTACTTCGCCTTAGTCACATCCATCATCCTAACTATCAGATCACGGGGAACGACAGCCATCCCCCAAGTCCGAAAACAACCCTCCAGTCCAGACTGCCTTTGCCGCTCCCCGCTACACCGACCAGCTGTTACTGACCCACTGGCGGGAGCTGTCCCGCAACCGCGCCAACTTCTACTTCGTGCTCGCCTTCCCGTTCATAATGCTCTTCCTGTTCCTGGGCTTGAACAAGGTGGTTGGGGCGGGTCAGCCGGGTGGACCGGACTTCTCCACCCTCGTAGTCCCGATGGCCCTGTGCCTGAGCCTGTCGTTGACCTGCATGACGCTCACCGCGGGTCCTATCGCCGAGTACCGCGAACAGGGCACGCTCCGTATCCTGGGAACCACGCCCGTGTCTCGAGCCGGTTTCATTGGCACGCACTTGGCGGTGCGTTTCGCGCTGACCCTCGCGCTGACCATTGCCGTCGCGGGGGTCGGCGTCGCCCTCGGTATTACCCCGGTCTCGGCGCTGTGGAAGGCGGCCCTGGTGACCGTGCCGAGCTCGGTGCTGTTCCTCGGACTCGGTTACATCCTTGGCTCGTTGATGGGCTCTGCACAGGCCGCCACGAGCGTGACCCCACTGTTGGCGGTTGCCATCATGTTCCTGTCGGGAATCGGGATGCCGCTGGAGCACATGTCCGACGCCGTGGTCCGAGTCATGGACATGCTGCCCACCGCCTACTTCGGGGACCTCCTGTACTGGGTTGCGGGTAGCCCGCTTCAGCGCCACAGCACGGCGGTGGACGCCCTGGTGTCGGCGGCGTGCGCCGTCGTGGTGGTGCCCATCGCCGTCAAGACCTTCCGCTGGGAGGCCCGCAAGAACTGAAGGCGGTCCGCAGTCCCGGGCGAGGTGTGTACCGCCGTATCCACCTGCCGGTGCTGTAAGCCGCCCAGTCTGGGCGGCTTATAGGCGACCAAGCAGGTCCGCCATCTCCTCCTCCGCCACATGCCAGGAAGGGTCTGCGGTGAGGGCGCCGTCGGTCAGCAGGAACCGCATCTCGGTGTCCTGTGGTGAGGTGACCTGGATCCTGATGGCGTGCGGGCCGGCTGCCCCGTCGAGTGCGCGCAGGATGGGCTCGGCCTCATCCAGTGTCAGGTCCTGCTCGTAGATATTGATCGCGGGCAGTCCGTCGGCGTAGCCGGGGCCGACTGCGTCCAGGGTCACGATGGGCTCGCGCGAGGGGTCCTCGGTGCCGCCGGGAAGAGCGGCGAGCACGGCGTCGAGCGGCACATCCGCCAGGTCGACGTCGGAGGTTGCGCTGATCGTCAGTGACGTGGTTCCGATCTCGAGCCGGTCCTCGTAGGTCAGGGCGGTGCCGTCGGAGGCGGCGGGTGGCGCCAGGACGGCGTCGGCGGGGAGGGAGTCCGCTTCAATGTGGCCGATGGAGATAGGCTCGTCGGTCTCGAGCGGGATACGTACCGTGCCGATGGAGCCCTGGTTGAGTCCGGCGGCGATGCGCAGCCGATCGCACTGAAAGTCGAGCTCTGAGCGCGGGCGCGTGAGGTCGACGTCGACGGCTGTGTACAGGTCCTCGCCGGCCGGTCCGGTGCCGTTCCAACCGATGATCAGCGTGGCGTGGTCCAGCCCCTCAACATTTGCGGCCAGGTCGGTGTAGGCGGACTGGATCAGGGCGACGGCGTCGTCGATGGACGTGTTCTCCTCCAGCGTCAGGAAGGTCCGCATGCCCCAGGACTTGGTAGATACGTGCTCGGCGTCGACATTCGGCTCGCTCATCACGGGCGCGCGGCCGGTGAAGTAATCGGCGAAGGGTGCCCAGTCCGGCTCTGGTGTGGGTGTGCGCACCCAGATGCGCGCACCGACTCCGGCGACCAAGGCAGCAACGCTAAGTCCAGTTATAACCTTGCGGCGAGTCAGGCCGGGCCGGGCGCTGGGGGTGGAGTCGGTGGGTGGCGGAGTTGTCTGAGAAGTCACCGACGCAGATTATGGGCGGGGTCTGAACCGACTCAATTCACTGGCATGGGCAGTACTACCCATCGCCTGCAAGTTCGACCGATCTCGGTGGTTGTTTCGACCGATCTCGGCGAGGGGGAGACGGGTGGTCGACATCCGGCTACCTCATCCGGCTGCCTCCTTGTCCAGCTACTTCCCCGCGCTGCGCAGGCGCAGGGAGTTGGCGACCACGATGACGCTGGAGGCGGCCATGGCGGCGCCGGCGATCATGGGGTTGAGCATCCCCGCCGCGGCCAGCGGGATCGCGGCCACGTTGTAGGCGAAGGCCCAGAACAGGTTCTGCTTGATGATCCGCAGCGTGGCCCGGCTGACGCGGATGGCCGCCACCACGGCGTCCAGGTCGGCGCCCACCAGGGTGATGTCCGCGGCCTCAATGGCCACATCCGTGCCCGAGCCCATGGCGAAGCCGAGCCCGCGGGCGCCGGCCTGGGCCAGGGCTGCGGCGTCGTTGACGCCGTCGCCGACCATGCCCACCACATGCCCCTCCTCCTGCAAGGCGGCGATCACGTTGCGCTTGTCTCCCGGCAGCACCTCGGCGCGGACATCATCTGCGTCGATGCCGACCTCCCGGGCTACCTGGTCCGCGGTGCGGCGGTTGTCTCCGGTCAGCAGCACCGGGCGCACCCCCAGCTCGCGCAGATCAACAATCGCCTCCCGGGAGGAGGGGCGCACCGTGTCGCGCACCGCCAGCACCGCGCGGGCGGCGCCGTCCACGGCGAGCACCACAGCAGTCGCGCCGGACTCCTGTGCGGCGGCGACGGCGTCGGTGGCCTGCGCGGACAGGGCCACCCCCTGCCCGGCCAGCCAGGCCGGCCGGCCCACCCGGACCTGGTATGCGGCGCCGTCCAACGTCACCGTGCCGGATACGCCCCGGCCCTCGTGGTTGGAGAAGTCCTGCACCGGTGGCACCCGCCCCAGCTGCTCCTTGGCGGCCTCCGTTATGGCGCGTGCCACCGGGTGCTCGCTGGCGGCCTCCACGCTCCCCGCCAGGGCGAGGAGACGCATCCGCAGGTCCTTAGGGCCGGGGCGGTGAAGCCCCTCTCGGCTACCATCCGCGATCCTCGTACCTCGGATCGCTCCCGCCAGCCCCACCACGCCTTCGAGCGGCTCACCCGCCCCGGCCGAGTCCGGCCCGGCCGCCTCGGCGCCAGGCGCCGCGGGTGCGGAGTCCTCCGCTGCTTCCACCCCGCCCTCCTCCTCGGCGGCGTCCCAGGTGACGATCCCGTCGGCCTCCAGGCGCATGCGGCCCTCGGTGACGGTGCCGGTCTTGTCCAGCACGACCGTGTCCAGGGCGCGAGTGGACTCCAGCACCTCCGGGCCCTTGATGACCACGCCGAGCTGGGCGGCGCGCCCGGAGCCGACCAAAAGCGCCGTCGGCGTCGCCAGCCCCAGGGCGCAGGGGCAGGCGATCACCAGCACGGAGACGGCCGCCATGAGCGCGGGCTGGGCCGGGTGCCCCAGCAGCAGCCAGACCGCCAGCGTGGCCAGCGCCAGCACAATCACCGCGGGCACGAACACCCCGGAGATGCGGTCCGCCAGCCGCTGCACCGGCGCCTTGCCGGCCTGCGCCTGCCTGACCATGGCGCCGATGCGCGCCAGCGTGGTCCCCTCGCCGACCGCCGTCGCCCGCACCAGCAGCGCCCCGGAGGCGTTGACGCAGCCGCCGGTGACGGCGTCGCCGGGGCCGACCTCCACCGGCACCGACTCGCCGGTCAGCATGGAGGCGTCGACAGCGGAGCGGCCCTCGATGACCACCCCGTCGGTGGCGATCTTCTCGCCCGGGCGCACCGCGAACAGGTTGCCCGCGGCCAGGGCGTCGATCGGGACCGTCTCCTCGGTGCGCACGGCGTCGGGGCGGGGTGCTCCGTCCTCGTCGAGCACGTCGACGGGGTCGGTGGAGCCGGCGGGGGAGGTCAGGGTCACGCGCGCGGCCTGGGTGGCGCCGAGCTCCAGCAGCGCGCGCAGGGCGTCGCCGGAGCGGTAGCGGGCGCGGGCCTCCGCGTAGCGTCCCGCCAGCAGGAAGGTGGTCACCCAGGCGGCGGACTCGAAGTACATGTGCACCTGGTGCCCCTGGGCGCGCGGGAGCAGTTCCATGCTCATGCGCGCCCCCAGCTGGCCGGCGCCGCCCAGCAGCAGCGCCCACAGGCTCCAGCCGGTCGCCGCGATCACGCCCAGCGACACCAGCGTGTCCATGGTGAAGGTGCCGTGGCGCAGCGCCCGGAACGCGGAGCGGTGGAAGGGCCAGGCGCCCCACGTCGCCACCGGCAGCGCCAGCGCCGCCACCACCCACTGCCAGCCGGTGAACTGCAGCGCCGGAAGCATCGACAGCGCCATCACCGGGATCGACAGCACCAGACAGACGCTCAGGCGGATGCGCAGGTAGGCGGCGCGCTCGGCCTGCGACCGGCCCAGCTCCGGTGCTGGCGGCGCCGCCTCCGCCCCGCCTGTCGTCGGCGCGGATGCAGGGGCGGCTCCATCTGCCTCGGCCTCGGCGGCCTCCCCGGCCCCTCCGACGTCCCCGGAGTCTGTGGACTCGACTCCTTGCGCGCCGTCGTCGTGCGTGCCCAGCTCGGTGCGACCGGTGATGGTGGCCGTGTACCCGGCGCGGGCCACCGCATTGACCAGTTCCTCATCCGTCACCGGCGCCGTCAGGGTGACCCTGGCGGACTCGGTGGCGAGGTTGACGGAGGCCTGGACGCCGTCGAGCTTGCCGAGCTTCTTCTCCACCCGGGCCACGCAGGAGGCGCAGGTCATCCCCCCGACCGCCAGATCCACGGTGGCGACCGGCGTCGAGTGCGACGCGACCTCGGGGGCGGCGGGGGCGGGCTGAGTCGTATCGGGCATCAGGCGACGTCGCGCTCGACGGCGTCGAGGGTGTAGGCCCCGGCCTCGTCGATCGCCTCGGCCAGGGCGGCATCGTCCAGGACGACATCGGAGACCACCGTGGCCACGGACTGGCCTCCCTTGTTGAGGATGACCGAGACGTTCTTGACGCCGGCGAGGGCCTCCAGCTCCTCGGTGACGTGGGCGACGCAGTGCTCGCAGGTCATCCCCGAGATTCTCAGGGTGGTGGTGCGGTCGACCCCGTCGGCGGTGAACTCTGACATGTCTGCTCCTTGCGTGTTGGTGTGAGTGGTATGCGGTTGTGGGGGAGTTGAGCGAGGCGGCGACTGCCCGTGCCGGCGTCACCCCGGGACGGCATGGTCAGGACTTGAGCAGGCGGGCGATCGCGTCGGAGGCCTCGCGGATCTTGGCGCGTCCCTCCTCGTCGGAGGACTGTGCGGCGTGCAGGACGCAGTGGTTCATGTGGTCCTCGAGCAGGCCGAGGCTGACGGCCTGGAGCGCCTTGGTGACGGCGGAGACCTGGGTGAGGACGTCGATGCAGTAGGCGTCCTCCTGGACCATGCGCGAGATGCCGCGCACCTGCCCCTCGATGCGGCGCAGCCGATTGAGGTAGTCCTCCTTGGTTCCCGTGTATCCGGCCACCGTTCCTCCTGCTCCGTCGCGCCGCGGTCGCATGCGTCAACCCTGTGCGGATGCGGTCTCAACTGCATCCACGCGGCGCGGGACACGCCGGGCGCCGCACGCGACAATACCCCTAGGGGGTAGGGGTTGCAATAGGTCCGAGGCGCGTGTGGATGAGGCGCCGCACCCGCCCGCTCCCTGCTACGGGTTGTTGCCGCCTCCTCCGCGCCTTTGCCGTCTGGTACGAGCCTTTGTCTCCTGGTGTACGGGAGTTTGCCGCACACCAGGGAACAAAGCCTCGGAGCAGGGTGCAAAGCGTCGGAGAAGATGGGGCAGCGGTTCTCACGCTGTGGGGCCGACCGACTTGTCCGCGTGCAGCGGACCTTGTCGACGGGCGACTCGGCCGCTGCATTCGTGGCGCCAGCGACATCAGCGCGGAGCGTGGCACGGCCAAGGCCGTCGTAATGCCGGGATGTCACAAATCGCACCACTTTCACCGGTCTCGGCGCAGGCTTGTCGCCGTGATCCGCGCAATCCCGCGGTTTGGCTGGGTGCCCACCCGGGGTCTGCGCGGAAAGTGGTGCATTCCGTGACAGTGATGCGGGTTGCGTGGGGATCGGGGAATCTGGCTGAGCGGACCTCCCGACAGAGGTTGCAGGAAGAGGGATGTTGGCGGGGTTACCGACGCGTCGGTTGTGGGATGCTGGTCACATGACTGAGCAGCGCACGCACCCGGAGATGGATGCCTCCTGGGCCCCGGTCGGCTGGGAGCCCAGTGACATCGGCTTCGATGACGCCCCCTTCGGCACGGTTCTCGGGGACCCGCTCATGGGCTCACCCGTCTTCGACGTCTCGGTGCTCGACGCCGCTCCCGTCTTAGAGGCGGACGGCGCCGATGCGCGTCCCGCCTCGTCCTCCGGCGCCGCCCGGCGCCGCACTGCTCAGCCCACTACCCGCAAGCAGCACCAGCAGGCCACGCAGACGCCCAGTCACCGCCAGTCCACCACCCGGCCCCAGGCGCAGCCCGCCTCCCCGTCGGCATCGGGCCACGGGATGGTGGCGCCGATCCCGGCTGCGTCGGCTCCCACGCAGCGGCAGCCCTCGCGTGTCGCGGCCGGTTACGGCGTCGTCCCGACACCGGGGCCGCGACAAGTCGCCGGTGCAGTCGGCGGTACGCCTGCAGGGCGCCCTGCCGGGACAGCGTCGCCCGCTGTCACCGGGAACCGGCGGAATCCCTACGCGCCCGTGCAGGCGCAGCGTCCGCAACCGGCCACGCCGTCCGCCACCGCCTACGGCCCACCGCCACAGCCGGCAGAACACAACCCCTACGGGCGTCCCCCGGCGCCGCCCGGCACCGGGCCGACGCCTCGGCCAGCCAGTCAGGGCGATGACACCAAGAGCATCGAGAAACTGGTCGCCGCCGGGATCGGCTGGGTGGTGTTCATTCTGTTCATGATCATCTTCGCCAGCACGTGAGGCCTCCGCCGGGCCGCGAGGCCCGAGCCGTCCAGGAGCATCGGCGCTGACGGCGCACCGCCGTCGTCTGATGGCGGCGCCATGGCAGGTCGGTGCCTCTGCGGCACCGCGGCTCAATCGTCGAGGTGACTGACCAGGTGGGCGGCCAGGCCCGTGTAGGTGGCGGGCGTCAGGGCGAGCAGCCGTGCCTCGACATCGGCGGGCATGCCCAGGCCCGTGATGAACTCCCGCATGGCCTCGGCCGTGACCTGCTTGCCGCGCGTGAGCTCCTTGAGGCGCTCGTAGGGGTCGGCCATGCCGGTGGCTCCCGCCACCGACGCCGCCCGCATGGCCTGCTGCACCGGCTCACCCAACACCTCCCAGGCGGCGTCCAGATCCTCCGCCAGGCGGGCGTGGTCGACGTCAAGTCCGGCCAGGCCGCGGCGGATGTTGTCGATCGCCAGCAGCGAGTGCCCCAGCGCCACCCCTACGTTGCGCTGCGTGGTGGAGTCCGTCAGGTCGCGCTGCAGGCGGGAGGTGACCAGGGTGGCGGCGAGCGTGTCCAGCAGGGAGCAGGAGATCTCCAGATTCGCCTCCCCGTTCTCGAAGCGGATCGGGTTGACCTTGTGCGGCATGGTGGAGGAGCCGGTCGAGCCCTGCGCACTCAGGCGCTGGCGGAAGTAGCCCAGGGAGATGTAGGTCCAGGTGTCGGTGGCCAGGTTGTGGGCGATCCGGTTGAAGCGGGCGACGTCGGCGTACAGCTCCGCCTGCCAGTCGTGGGACTCGATCTGGGTGGTCAGCGGGTTCCAGGTCAGGCCCAGGGACTCGACGAAGGTGCGGGCGATCTGCTCCCAGTCGGCGCCGGGCACCGCGACCACGTGCGCGCCGAAGGTGCCGGTGGCGCCGTTGATCTTGCCCAGGTATTCGGCGGCCTCCACCCGTGTGGCCTGACGGCGCAGCCGATGGGCCAGAACCGCCAGCTCCTTGCCGAGCGTGGTGGGGGTGGCCGGCTGGCCGTGGGTGCGGGCGAGCATGGCGGCGTCGGCGTGCTCGCGGGCCATGGCGGCCAGGTCGTCCACCAGCCCGCGGGCCGCCGGCAGCCAGACGGCGGCGACGGCGTCGCGAATGGTCAGCGCGTAGGCGAGGTTGTTGATGTCCTCGCTGGTGCAGAAGATGTGCACGATCTCGTGCACCTCGGGCAGCACCGTGGCGCCCAGGACGTCCGGGGCGGCGTCCAGCCGCCGCTTGAGCAGGTACTCCACCGCCTTGACGTCGTGGCGGGTGACCGCCTCGATCTCTGCCAGCTCGGCGATCTCCGCCGCGCCGAAGGAGTCGACGACGCCGCGCAGGTAGTCCTTCTCGGCGTCGGACAGCACCGGGGCGCCGGGCAGCACGCGGCGGTCGGTCAGGTGAATGAGCCACTCCACCTCCACACGCAGGCGGGCCCGGTTCAGGGCGGCTTCGGACAGGTAGTTGACCAGCGGGGCCGCGACGGCGCGGTAGCGGCCGTCGAGCGGGCCGAGGGCGATGGCGGGGGGGACGGTGGCGAGGTCGACCATGACGCCGATTCTGCCAGGTGCGGCCGGTGGTGGAGGCCTGCGTCTCAGCCGGGTCGAGTCAAGTGCGACGGTAGGGGCGCGTGGGCGTTCGGGGTGGTTTTGTCCGAGATCGGCAGTAACGCCGAATCCGACGTTCCGGAGTCACTCCACAACCGCATGATTCCAACGATCTTCGAGACGCTCTATGGCGCTGGAAGCTCGTTCGTGCCGATTTGGGACATTCCGGGTATCAGCCTCGAGCCGGGAGAGAACCTCCGTAAGGTCCGCATCGACAGTCATGTACAACAAGAGGAGCAGGACTGTACAAGAGGCGTGCGAGCGGTTCGCTGTCGTTCCTGCGCCGTACGCCGTCGACCCGGGCGGGTTGTGATCGCAATCGGGCCAGCCGACTAGGACGTCTAGCATGGGGCCGTGTCCGAAGAAGTGCGGCGGCTGACGGCTGACGACCTGGCCAGCAACGAGATGCATGCATTGATGCGTGCGGCCGCCGGACTTCCCGAGGCCGAGATCCGCCGGATCCTCGCGGAGGAACTGCCCGGCATGGTTGTGCTCGGCACCGGAGGCGAGGGGCATCCCTCCTCCATGGCCGCCTGCGTAGTGCATCTGGACCGCGTGCTGCTGGAGTACCTCGCCGTGTCCGCCGCTTCCCGCTGGCGCGGGATTGGAGGCCGGTTGGTGCGCCAGGTCGCCCGGCTGGGAACCCCGGTGGTTGCGGAGACCGCCGACGACGCCGTCGGCTTCTATCGCAAGCTAGGTTTTCTGGTCACGCCTGCGCCCGAGGATCCGCGCTGGCCCGGCGCCGCCCGCTACCGGTGCGTGCTGGGCCGAGAGCCCGCCGACGACGCCGGGAAGCTGTCCGGCACGCCGACAGGACACTAGTCTCACCTCGTGAACTCTCGGCAAAGACAGTGGGAGTCCCGCTACACCGCCGCCAAGCGCCTGTGGTCCGGCGCGCCCAACGACTGGCTGTCCCGCGCCGCCGACTGGGAGCCGGGGCGCAGCCTCGACGTCGGCTGCGGCGAGGGAGCCGACGTGCTGTGGCTGGCCGAGCACGGCTGGTGCGCCACCGGCGTCGACTTCGCCCCCACCGCAGTGGAACGCATGCTGGAAGAGGCCCGGCGCCGCGGCCTGGCCGCACGCGTGCACGGCCTCGTCCTGGACCTGAGCGCCGGCCCGTTGCCGGAAGGCCCCTTCGACCTGGTCACCAGCTTCTACGTCCACGGCGGCCCGGACCCCGGCGGCCTCAATCTGCCCCGGCTGCTCGCCCGCCTGGCCGCGCTCGTGGCCGACGGCGGCCGGCTGCTCACCGCCGTGCACTGCACCAACCCGCCCTGGCACCGCCACCACGCCCTCACCTACCGGCCCGAGCAGCTGGCCGACGCCGTCCTGGACGCCGCCCCCGGCACCTGGGAGGTGGAGACGGCCGCGGAGCGCTGGCGGGAGGCGATCTCACCGGACGGTGAAGCGGGAAGGCGTTCCGACGCCGTCGTCTGCCTGCGCCGCACTGCCGCCTGAATCCGGCTGCCCGGCCGGTTCGGGCGGCGAGAGCAGGGACGCCGGGCCGGTGGGATGTCCACGCCGGCACACGCGCTCGAAATGCGCCTCGCGGCGTGGGGCGGGGCCGCCGGGGCCGGGCGGCGGGGAGGATGGGCCCATGAGCGAGCCCCGCAGTCGCCCCGCGCCCGCGCCGGGCCCCGACGACGCGCCCCAGTGGGCCAACGACCTGGTGCCGATCGCCGAGTACGCCCGCGCACTGCTGCGGGCCGACGCGCCCGCGCTGCTGGTGGCCGTGGTCGTCGTGCTGGCGACTCCACAGCTGGTGGTGCATCCGGCGCCCTGGGTGGCGGCGGTGTGCGTGGCGCTGGGTGGCTTCATCGCGTTGCGGCACGGCGGACGGGCCCGGGCGGCGGCCGATGCGTCGACTGGCGGCACTCGTGCCGCAGCGCCTCGGTCCGAGTCCGAAGGCCGCCCCGGGGCGCCTCGAGCCGACGCCGGAGCGGCGGCGGGCGGACTCCGCCCCGGCGCTCGCACCGGCGCCCTGCTGGCGGTGCTCGACCTGCTCCTGACCGCCACCGGCCTGGCCGCGCTGGCAGGCCTGGCCCTGGCCGGAGCCGACCGGGCGCTGCTGGTGGCCGCCGCTGGGGCCGCCACGGGCCTGACCGCGGGCGTCGGCGCGTCAGCCGTCATGGAGCTGATGGGACGGCGCAGCAACGGTGCGGTTGCGGCGCTCGCGGTGGCCGTCATCGCCGTGGTCGCGTACGGCTTCGCCCGCCTGGCGCCCACCTGGTGGTGGGTGCTGGGGCTGGCGATCGGCGCGGACGCCGTCAGCCTAATCGCCCTGCGCGCGGGCGCTCGAAATGACCGCCGGGCGGCCCGACCGGCCGACAACGCATAGCCCCGGCCGCGGCACGCGACTCGGGCGGGGCGACCGCACGAATGGGGCCCCGTAATCCACAGGGCGGGTTCGTGCGCCCCCGCGCCCGCCGCGTTCACAGCCTCCCTGCGGGCATCGCCCCGTCCCTCCTACCGTCGGGGCATGTCCTCCTTCCTACTCGCCCTCGCCGCCGACAAGGCAGCCGTCGGCACCGCCTTGGTCCCCGCCGCTGTTCCGAGCGGCTGGACTGGGGCCGCGGCCACGGCCTGCCAGACCAGCCTTGACGAGGTCGTCGCCCTTGTGGGCGGGCTCGACACACTCATGACCGACGCCCAGAACGCCATGACCGCCCTGGAGACCGCCGAAAGCCAGGAAGGGGCCGGGCAATGAGCACCGCCACCTCCTCCGCCCCGTCCAGCAGCGACCTGGACGCCCTGGGTCAGCTGGACCTGCGCACCCCGCTGGCCAGCACCGTCGACCCGGGCAGCGTCCCCACCGGCACCACCCCGTTCGGGCAGCAGCCCGGAGCCGGGGCGGGCCGGGCCGGAGCCCCTGCCGCCCCCACGCCCACCGGGGACCAGGGCGAGATGGTGTGCCGCCGGGGAGACCCGGTCCTCGGTGGCCCGGCGGGCTCAGGCCCCTACACCACAGACGCGAGCCTGCCCTACAGCCTGACCTGGCCCGGTATGGCCGCCGGTACCGGCGTCGTCATCAGCGGTGGAGCCTTTGGGGTCAACACGGATGACCTCACCGGCTTCGCCGCCACCCTCAACGCCGCCGCGGACTGGCTGGAGGACGCCCGCGACCTGGCACTGACCTCCCTGACGGATCTGCGCTGTGACGGCTTCGGAATAAACATGTACGGCCAGCTGAACATCGGCGCCGACGGCTCGTTCAGCCTGGGCTTCAGCTCCGCGCACGACGCCCTCACCTCGGGCGGCGCGCAGTGCTACTCCTTCGCAGTCGACCCCTGCGCCACCGAGCGCGCCACCGCCGTCTCCGCCCTGGAGGCGCTCACCAGCGGCACCGGCTCCCTCGACGACGCCGCCAGTCGCCTGCGCACACTCGCCACCGACATCACCTCCTGCACCACCGCCTACACCGACGCCGAGTCGGGCGCCGACGGCCAGTGGGCGCTGTTCCTGCAGGCGGCGCGCCTGGGCTCCGAGGTGTCGGGCGTGATGCCGCCCGGCGCCTTGGCCAAGACGGCTGTCACGGCCCTGGCCGTCCTCAGCGCGGACGGCGCGACCCTGCCAGACGGCATTGACGACGTGCTCCAGGGCCTCGAAACGGTGCTGGCCGATCCCCTGCTCGACGACTGGGTCACCACCGACCTGATGCTCATTGTCGGCCTGGCCCTGTGGGCGCAGCAGGCGGGGACCGGCGCCGAGGCCGCCGTCATCGAGACCTACATCGGACGGGTTGCCGAGGAACTGGATCCCGCCATCTCCGCCGTGCTTCCCGACCAGGTGCAGGTCGGCAGCCGCACGGTGGATACCAGCACGCTGACCCCGATGCAGCGCGTGGCCTACTACCTGGCGGTACGTGCCGAGCAGTCCGGCGCGGCCCGCCACGGGCAGCCCACCGGCGTGACCGTGACCCCGCACGGCGGACAGTCCGTCACGGTGCCGACCGGCGTGAACGACCCCTTCGGACTGGGCACGGCCGTTCCCGCCGTCGCCGCCCTCGGGGCGCTGCCACCGTCGGGTGCGGCCGCCCCGCAGCCGGGCACCGCCGCCGAGGTCATCCGCTACTCCGCCGACATGAAGGGCCGTGACCAGGACATCTCCTCCGGCGTGGTCTCCGTCCTGCGCACCGACCACGCCGACGGCACCACCTCCTGGCTCGTCGTCATCCCCGGCACCACCGACTGGGGCAGCGGCGACTCCAACCCGCAGGACCTGCTGACCAACCTCCAGGCCGTCTCCGGGCGCCCGACAGACATGGAGACCGCCGTCGTCACCGCCATGCGGGAGGCCGGCATCGCCCCGGGCGACAGGGTCGGCCTGTACGGCCACTCCCAGGGCGCCATCACCGCCGTCAACGTGGCCGCGGACCCGGCCGTCAACGCCCAATTCAACATCACCAACCTGCTCACCGCGGGCGGCCCCACAGCCGGGGCGAGTCTGCCCGAGAGCGTCAACGCCCTCCACATCGAGAACACCGGCGACGCCGTGCCCGCGCTCGACGGCGCCCCCACCCCGCGTACGGCCACCCGTACCGTGGTCACCGTGGACACCCACGCCGCCGGCGTCGACGGCTACCCGCACGGGGCGCTGATCTACGCCGACGCCGTCGACGGGATCGGCGGCGACCCGCAGATCGACCAGTGGACCAGGGAGCTTGCGGGCCTGACCGGGGCAGGGGAGTCCGGTGCGCAGACCACCGAGATCGTCTTCGACATCACGCGCGATACGCCGCAGACGGGCTGGGAGCAGGTCGGGGGCTACTTCGGCAAGCGGGGCTGAGCGCCAGAGCACTCCCGGCGGCGCCCTCCAGGCCCGAGGCGAGGGCGGTGCGCCGCAGCGTCGACTTGGCGGGCAGGACCCGAGCTACCGGTCGTTCGGGCCCAGGACGCCGACGATGATGGCCGAGGCGATGGACACGATCAGGGACCCCACGATCGCAGTGCCGAAGGAGGCCACATGCAGCCCCAGCGCCATTCCGGCCCCGTCGCTGACCCCGGCGAGCAGGTCCGTGATCCGGCTGGTCAGCATGAGCATCGCCCCGTTGACCACCAGCGCGAACAGCCCGAAGGTCACCACGTACAGCGGGAAGGCCAGCACGCGCGCCACCGGCTTGATCAGCGAGTTCACCAGTGCCAGCACCAGGCCCACGACCAGCAGGTTGACCACGGTCAGCGCCAGGCTCGGCGTGCCCGGCACGGACATTCCGTCCAACAGCGCCACCGCCAGCCACAGGCCGGCCGCATTTCCAAGCGTGCGAACCATCAAGTCCATGCATCGATTCTCCCAGACGCCGGCCACGGCCAAAACCGGATGCGGGTCACTAAGTATGGCGCCGCGTGCCAGGATGGACGCATGACCGACGTGCACATCCGCTCCGCCGTCCAGACCCTGCCCGCCTATGTGCCCGGCGCCCGCTCCCAGGGGGAGGGCATAGCCAAGCTCTCCAGCAACGAACTGCCCTATCCGCCGCAGGAGGGCGTGCTCGCCGCCCTGAGCGACGCCGCCGCCGGGGTCAACCGCTACCCGGAGATGACCGGGGACGCGCTCGTGGAGGCGATCGCGCGGCGGCACTCGGTCACCCCCGCGCAGGTGGTCGTGGGCAACGGCTCGGTCGCCCTGATCCAGCACGTCCTGGACACCGTGTGCGACGAGGGCGACGACGTCGTCCTGCCGTGGCGCTCCTTCGAGGCCTACCCGATCTGCATCGCCGTCGCCGGGGCGCGGGCCGTCAAGGTGCCCCTCACGGCCGACGGCCGCCACGATCTTCCCGCACTGATCGACGCCGTCACTCCGCGTACCCGTGCCCTGCTCGCCTGCACCCCCAACAACCCCACCGGCCCGGCCCTGACCGCCGCGGAGCTGGCCGCACTGCTCGAGGGTGTCCCCGAGCGGGTGCTCGTGGTGGTGGACGAGGCCTACCTCGACTTCGTCACCGACCCGGAAGTCGGTGATGCGCTGACCCTGTTGGCGGAGCACCCGAACCTGCTGGTCAGCCGCACCTTCTCCAAGGCGCACGCCCTGGCCGGGATGCGCGTGGGCTACCTCGTGGGCGAGCCCGGCATCATCTCCGCCATCCGCTCCGTGGCCACCCCCTTCGGCGTCAACCTGCCGGCGCAGGCCGCGGCGATAGCCGCCCTGGAGCCCGAGGCCCTGGCCGAGACCGCCCGGCGCGCCGCCGCCGTCGCCGCCGAGCGCGACCGGGTGCTGGCCGGGTTGCGTGAACAGGGCTGGCAGGTGCCCGACGCGCAGGGCAACTTCTACTGGCTGGCCGTGGGGGAGCAGACCACCGCGCTCGCCGAGCACCTGCGGGCGCACGGCATTCTGGCCCGCCCGTTTGCCGGGGAGGGCGTGCGCGTCTCCGTGGGCACCCCGGCCGAGAACGACCGCGTGCTTGCCGCCACCGCCGCGTGGCGCGCCCGCTGATCGGCGTGGCGGCCTACCGTCAGTGAATGGCGATGGTCGCCAGGAAGAGCAGGCAGAAGACGATCTCGGTGATGCCCAGCGTCCGCGGGCGCAGCGGGGTGCGGTGGTGGGCGCGCACCAGGCGCCACTGCCGCAGCGGAATGATCAGGGAGCGCGCTGCGAGCACCACCCACAGCGCGGCGTGCGCCCACGGCAGCCAGCCGCCGCCGGCGAGCCACACCGTGGTCCCGGCGACGAGCGCGTGCCATGCGACCGCGCCCGCCAGCAGTGGCCGGTTGAAGCGCTCGCGGATCATCGACTTGATATACGGCACCGTGCCGCAGAAGTAGGCGGCGGTCAACGCGGTGACCAGCCACATCCACGCCCAGCCGGTCAACAACCCGTTGGGGGAGCTGCCGGGCAGGCTTGCGGCGTCGGCGCCCAGGCCCAGGAACCCGCCCCGGCCGCCGACTCCGAGCGAGTAGGTGATGGCCGAAACCAGTGAGGCGGCGGCCGTGGCCGCCAGTCCCGAGAGGAGTGAGCGCTCCCGGCCGCGCCAGGCCTCCCACAGGGCGATGCCGAACAGCGGGGCCAGCGGCACCGCCCACTGCAGCAGGTACGGGGCCACGGACAGCGTGATGACGCCGAGCAATGCCGTCCAGCTGGTGTAGATGACCAGCGGCGGCAGCGCCAGCGCCCGGCGGCGCGGTGAGCGGGCGCGGGCCCACTGCGACCACGCCCAGTAGGTCAGGTAGGCACCCAGCCAGGCGGGGACGAACAGCAGGTTCACCCAACTGAAACCGCCCACGATCCAGCCGACGATCGGCGGCAGCAGCAGCATGTAGCTCGCCCCGTGCTGGTTAGGAAGCCAGGCGCCGTGGTTGGAACGCGAGGCCGAGGCGCCCGTCGCGGAGGAGCCCGGCCGCGGGTGCGTGGCGCCTGTGCGGGCGGCACGCGTGGACGAGGGGCGCACGGGCTCGCCGGTGGCCAGCAAAAGGTCGTCCTCAGGGCCGGGGCGGGACTGCTGGTGCGGAATGGCGCCGCGCGGGCCGCGGCCAGCGGAGTTCCCCGGAGCCATAGGCGTAGCGGTGGAAACGGGATCGTCCTCCGGCTGCCCGGAGACGTACTCGATGTGGCGGTCGGCGGGGTCCGAGGGGCGCTGCTGTGTCACGCCGGTCAGCCTAATTCGCGCGGAACTGTCATGGAATGCACCACTTTCAGCTGTCGCCCATCCTCATTGCCGAACCGATCCGCATGATGCTGCTCCCGGATTCTCGACTCGTGGGTAGGGCAACGAGAAAGTGGTGCATCCAGTGACACGATGGCGGTTTCCGAGGGCGGAAACGGCTGTCCGGGTGGGCTGCTGGGCGCGGAGAGGCGCTGGGAGATACCGGGTTTTCCACAGGTCACGACTGCTCATTGAGTATTTATGGTGATGTTTGACAGCATTTGATTGTGGATCGCATTGATAGGGAGGGGCGCCTCTTGGCTGACCTGAGTCGCTGCGGCGCCGCGCGACGCGCAAGTCTGTGCCGTGACCGTTCCGACTGGCGTGCCCTCGCAGCTTTAGTGGAGGGAGGCAGGGTCAATGCCTATCCACAGGGGGTCGTTGCGCTGCCGGGGGCAGACCGGGCAAGGGTTGTGGCCAGGCGCGTCGGTGGCCTGCTCACTTGCGGGCACGCCCTTGCCCACTACGGGATTCCCCTCCGCCAGGAGCCGACTGTTGTTCACGTCGCTGTTCGGCGTGGGCGCAGTCATACGCCGTCTGGAGTGGGCCGGGTCGTTATCCACCGGGTTGAAGGGCTGGCGCCGCTGGACCCACTGGAGCCGCCGATTGCCGATCCCGAGACCGCCGTGCTGACGACTATGCGGTGCGCCGAGGAACTGGACGCCTTGATCGCGCTGGACGCCGCTCTGCGGATCGGGCTGGTTAGCAGGACCATGCTTCTGGCCAGGCTGGCCGGACCTCGCAACGGTCGCCTGCGGTCCCTGTTGGGACGGGCCGATCCGCGGGCGCGATCCCTCCTGGAGACGATTGCTCGGTACGACCTGCAGGAGGCCGGCCAAGATCCGCAGGTCGCCGCCGATCTCGGCTTTGAGGTGGACCTGCTCATGGGGCGCTTGGTCATCGAGACGGACGGATACGCGTATCACGGCGACCGGGACTCCTGGGAGAACGACCATCGACGCGACCAGTCGCTGCTGCGACGCGGTTATGTTCCGCTCAGGCTGACCAGTGCCCAGGTGCTCTCACGGCAGACGGTGCAGCTCGTCGAGCCGGTGGCGCGCCGCATGGGTTGCTGGCGCGAGAGCTGAGCGGTCGTCAGGTCGGCGGGAAGGAGACCGACTGCGACTCGTGGCGCCCGGACGCCTCGGGCTGGCTGGGCGCCTGTGGCCGGGGCTGAGTGATCTGCGAGGCCGGCTACTGCGCACGTGAGGGCAGACTGCAGCTGAACCCGTTGGCCGTGCGTTCGGGGCCGGCGGTGGGTTTCCCCAGCGCCGGCCCCGAATGGGTTGTGTGGCAGTGGTCAGGCGCCGAGGGCGGCGGAGACCACCTGCTTGGCCTCCTCCTGTACCTGCGCCAGGTGCTCGGTGCCCTTGAAGGACTCGGCGTAGATCTTGTACACGTCCTCCGTGCCCGAGGGGCGCGCGGCGAACCAGGCGTTCTCGGTGGTGACCTTCAGCCCGCCAATGGGGGCGTCGTTGCCGGGGGCGCGCACCAGGCGGTCGGTGATCGGCTCCCCGGCCAGCTCCGTGGCGGTGACGTCCTCCGGCGACAGCGCGGCCAGCTTGGCCTTCTCCTCCTTGGTGGCGGCGGCGTCGATGCGGGCGTAGGCGGAGGCGCCGAAGCGCTCCACCTGCTCCTCGTGCAGCTGGGAGGGGGTCTTGCCGGTGACGGCGATGATCTCGCTGGCCAGCAGGGCCAGGATGATGCCGTCCTTGTCCGTACTCCACACGGTGCCGTCCTTGCGCAGGAAGGAGGCGCCGGCGCTCTCCTCGCCGCCGAAGCCGACGGAGCCGTCCAGCAGGCCGGGCACGAAGTGCTTGAAGCCGACCGGCACCTCCACCAGCTTGCGGCCCATGGCGGCCACCACCCGGTCGATCAGGCTGGAGGAGACCAGCGTCTTGCCGACGGCGGCGTTAGCCGGCCAGCCGGGCCGGTGGGTGAACAGGTACTCGATGGCCACGGCCAGATAGTGGTTGGGGTTCATCAGCCCGTCGGGGGTGACGATGCCGTGGCGGTCGGAGTCGGCGTCGTTGCCGGTGGCGACGTCGTAGGGGGTGTTGCCGTCGGCGTCGGGGGTCATGGCATTGCGCAGCGACGCCATGGCGTTGGGGGAGGAGCAGTCCATGCGGATCTTGCCGTCCCAGTCCAGGGTCATGAACGACCAGGCCGGGTCCACCTTCGGGTTGACCACGGTCAGGTCCAGGCCGTAGCGCTCGCCGATGGCGCCCCAGTAGTCCACGGAGGCGCCGCCGAGCGGGTCGGCGCCGATGCGCACGCCGGCCTCGCGGATGGCGTCCATGTCGATGACGTTCTCGAGGTCGGCCACGTAGGTCTCGAGGTAGTCGTGCTTGATGACGTAGTTGCCGTCGAGCGCGTCGGCGATGGGCACGCGCGGCACGTCCCGCCAGCCGTCGGCCAGGAGCTCGTTGGCGCGCGCGGCGATCCAGCTGGTGGCGTCGGAGTCGGCGGGGCCGCCGTGCGGCGGGTTGTACTTGAAGCCGCCGTCGCGGGGCGGGTTGTGCGAGGGGGTGACGACGATGCCGTCGGCCAGGCCCGGGCCGGTGGTGCGCACGCCGGACTCGGTGCCGGCGCCGTTGGCCAGCAGGATCGAGTGGGAGACGGCGGGGGTGGGCGTGTAGGAGCCGCGGGCGTCGACGGCGGTGGTGACGCCGGCGCCGGAGAGCACCTCGATGGCGGTGCGCCAGGCCGGCTCGGACAGGGCGTGGGTGTCGCGGCCGATGTAGAGCACGCCGTCAGTGCCCTGGGACCGGCGGTACTCGACGATCGCCGCGGTGGTGGCCACGATGTGGGCCTCGTTGAAGGCGGTGTCCAGGGAGGAGCCGCGGTGCCCGGAGGTGCCGAAGACGACCTTCTGGGCCGGGATGGCGGGGTCGGGGACGAGTTCGTAGTAGGCGTTCACGACCTCATCGACGTCAATGAGGTCCTCTGGCTGGGCGGGAAGTCCTGCGCGTTCGTGCATGGGTGCAGTGTGTCACGGACCACTGGGCCTGTCCTGCGAATCCCGGAAGTCGGACGTATTGGTCTTAGTGGTGCTGGACTCGGCGCGGTGCTCGTGGCGGCGACGGCGCGGCGTTCGGTAGGTCATTGGTGCCGGTCTCGGCTTGTTACTCGTGCCGGTCTCGCGGGGCGACGACGGTCGCGCACGCGCCTGGCGGGCGCGCGGCTAGGATGCCCGCATGTCGACCGCTGCACAGACCGCCATTGCCACCACCAGCGCCCCGGCCGCCGTCGGTCCATACTCCCAGGCCGTCTCCACCGGGGAGGGTCCCGGTGCCACGGTCTACGTCTCCGGGCAGGTGCCGCTCGACCCGGCCACCGGCAAGCTGGTCGACGGCGGCATTCAGGTGCAGGCCGAGCGGGTGCTGATGAACATCGGCGCGATCCTTGAGGCCGCGGGCCTGGGGTACGAGCACGTAGTCAAGACCACGGTGCTGCTGGCCGACATCGCCGACTTCGCCGCCGTCAACGAGGTATATGCGCGCTTCTTCACCGGCGCGGTGCTGCCCGCCCGGGCGGCCTTCCAGGTGGCGGCGCTGCCGCTGGGTGCGGGCGTGGAGATCGAGGCCGTCGCGCTGCGGCCCTGAGGCCGGGAGCGCCGGCTCTGTACGCCGGCCGCCCTGCTGACAGGCCTACTGACAAGCTACTGACAACTACTGTTAATTTCTTTACAGTAGACGCATGGACGTGATCGGCAGGGAACCTCCAAGCAGGATCGACTTCGAGTCACTGGTAGCGGCAGACCCGCGACAGCGCGGGGTGATGCTCGTCGGCGCGCCGGAGAACCAGTGGTTCGAGCGCAAGTCGGTGCGCGTCGACGCCAAGCGGCTCGCCGCCGCGCTGATCGGGATGGCCAATGCTGAGGGCGGCATGGTGGCTGTGGGGGTCAGCGAGGGACGAATCGAAGGCATTGACGGCGAGACCCGCAAGGTAAACCGACTACGCCGGGTTCCGGTTGATCTCATCGATCCGCCGCTCGTACTCAGAGTGGAGGAGATGCCGGTCGAACACTCCGACCGCACGCAGGACCATGTCCTGGTGTTTCTGGTGGAGCCGAGTCGTCACGCCCATCAGCGCACCGACGAGGAGGCCTTTGTCCGGGCCGGTGACTCGACCATCACGCTGAGTCGGACGGCCTGGCAGGAACTCGTCTACGACCGTGAGGCCGATGCCTATGAGGCGCAGCCCGCTCCGGTCGGCCTAGAAGGTGTGGACTCGGCTCGTGTAGATGCGCTTCGGAAGGCTATTGACGCGGTAGGGGATGACCTGCACGTACTGCGCGCACGTTCTTTGGTAACTCCCGATGATCGATTGACGGTTGCCGGACTGCTCCTGGTGGGGGTGCACCCGCAGCGGTTCCTCCCGCAGGCACTCGTGCGCGTGCTGCGATACCAGGCCGATGAGACCGGTGTGGGATCACGCCAGACGATGGTTGCCGACGGCGATCGCCGCCTGGAGGGCACGATCCCGGAGATGATTGAGGCCGCATTCTCCCTGGTTGAGGATTGGGCTCCACGCCGTCGTGCACTCGGCGTAGACGGCAAATTCGGTCCGGTGGATGTCATTCCTCGCGAGGCGTGGATGGAGGCGATCGTCAACGCAGTCATCCACCGCTCGTACTCGATGGCCGGCGACCACATCCGGGTCTCGATCTTCCCGCATCGTATTGAGGTCTCCTCGCCGGGCCGTTTCCCCGGACTGGTCGACCCGTCCCGACCGCTGGAGATAGCCAGATATGCGCGTAACCCGCGTATCGCGCGCGTCTGCTCGGACCTGGGATTCGCTCAGGAACTGGGTGAGGGGATTCGTCGCATGGTGGGGCAGATGCGCCAGGCAGGTCTCGGCGACCCGGTGTACCGGCAGACGTCGACGAGCGTAATAGTGAGTCTGGATGCCGCCTCGCGAATATCGACGACGGTTGCCGACCGACTTGGCCAGCCCGCGCTCGATGCCATGGCGTTGCTGCGCAGCACCGGGCCGCTCGGTACTGCGGACATTGCTGAGGCGATGGGTGTCACCCGCCAAACGGCGCTGAAGCGCCTCAAGGCTCTGGAGGCCGAGGGATTGGTGATGCGCACCGGCAGGTCGCCGCGCGACCCGCGATCTACGTGGGTCATCCCCGGGACCTGACCAGCAGGTGCGTACCGCCGACGGTGTGGATCCCGCAGGCGCCTGCTACTGACAACGCTACTGACAACTACTGTTAATTTCTTAACAGTAGTTGTCAGTAGTTGGCAGCCGTTGTCAGTGGGCGCCGGCCCTCAGGCCCAGTCCTCGACGTCGGCGGTCACGTCCCGACCCGACGCGACGGCCTCGTCGATGGCGCATGACAGCAGGTGGTCCTGACAGGCCTGCGCCAGTGGGTAGGGGGCCGGGCCCTCCTCGCGCGCCCACCGGCCGGTGTCCTGAAGGATGGTGGCGACGGCGAGGTCGTCCTCGCTCATGCGCGTGCCGACCCACGGGTTGCGGTAGACGACCCGCCCATCCAGGCTGGCGTGGACCAGGTCATTGCCCTCGAGGTTCAGGTCGCGCCCGGTGCGCCGGTACTCGATCCGGCTGGTCACCGCCCCGGCGTCGGGCACCCAGCGGGTGACGGCGTCGTCGACGATCTCCCCCAGCGTGCCTCGCACCAGCACGCGCCGGGACAGCAGCGGGTTGTGCCACTGGTTCGAGGTGAACTCGTAGACGCCGGTGCGGCCGGAGTCGAAGGCGAGGGCGGCCAGCACCGTCTGACCGGGTTCGACGGCGGGCACCGTATTCCAGCCGTCGCGGTCCAGCGGCTGGAGGAGCGGGGTGGGGAAGCTGCGGGCGGTGACGGTGACGGGGCCGGCCAGTGGGGCGCCGTCGTCGGCCAGGAAGTGCCGCAGCAGCGAGACGGCGTGATAGCCGTGGGTGGAGGAGACCTGCGCCCAGGTGGGGGTGCCGATGGTGCCGGCGCGGATGGCCGCGAGGCGGGCGGCGTGACCGGGCATGCGCGGGTACTGCTCCGCCACCTGGACCAGGCCGGAGTCGCCGACGTCGTGCCACAGGGCGCGCAGCGAGTCGGGGTCGGGCGCGGGCGGGGTCTCGGCTAGGACCGGGATGCGATGGCCCACGAGTTCGCGGATGAGTCCCGGTGCGGCCGCCCAGCTGACCAGCGGCAGGACGAGTTCGGGGGAGCGGGCCAGCAGGCCGTCGAGCGAGTCGGTGACGGCGACGCCGAACTCCTGGGCCAGGGCCGCGCGCGACTCGCTGCGCCGGGCCAGGGCGCCGACGCACTCCAGGCGCTCGGGGGCCATGGCGGCCAGGCGCAGGAAGAAGCGGGCGCGCCAGCCCGCGCCGACGACGCCGAAGCGCACCGGTCCGCCCGGCGGCGGGGCCGGGCTCTGGTCGGGCATGGGGGCGCTGTAGGGGCGGGCCGGTTCGGGGGCAGGTGGGTGCTGCGGGTAGTGCGGGGCGGGCGCGGGTGGAACGGGGGTGTGGGCGGTGGCGTGGGTGTCGCGGCTCATGGAGGCTCCTTCGACTCCGGCAGGATGGCAACGACGCTATACCCCGGCCGAGGTGGGGAGCAACGGTGTGCTCACCCCTTGACGGCGCCCTCCGTCATGCCTGAGATGAACTGCTTTTGCAGCAGCAGGTAGAGCACGATCATCGGCAGTGCGACGAGCACGGCGCCGGCGGCGAGCAGGGTGGAGCCCTGCGTGTACTGCCCCTGGAAGAAGGCCAGGCCGAGCGGTGCTGTGCGCATCTTGCCGGAGGGGGACATGACCAGCGGGATCAGGAAGTCGTTCCAGGTCCACATGAAGGTCAGGACTATCTGTGTGACGATCGCCGGTCGGCCGAGCGGGAGCAGAATGGAGGTCAGGATGCGCACGTCCCCGGCGCCGTCAATGCGGGCGGCCTCGAGAATGGCGGGGTCGACGCCGCGGAAGAAGGCACGCATCCAGAAGGTGCCGAAGGCCAGGGACTGCGCCGTTTGGGGCAGGGCCACCGCCCAGATCGTATCCGTCAGGCCGGCGTCGCGCAGGTCGAAGAACAGTGGCAGGACGATTGCCTCGGAGGGCACCATGATGCCGAGTAGGAAGACGTAGAAGAGAATGTCTCCGCCGCGCGGCCGGAGGATGCCGAGCACGTAGCCGCTCATGAGCGATAGCACGAGCGCGAGGGAGACCACCAGCACGGCGATGATCACCGAATTGGTCATGTATTGGGAGAAGTGGCCCTGCTCCCAGGCGGTGGCGAAGTTCTCCAGGTGCCAGAAGGAGTCGTCCCCGATCCGCTCGGACTGAAGCGCGAGCACGAGCACATAGAGGATCGGGACCAGCGCCTGCGCGGCGAAGGCGACGAGGACGACGTAGTTGAGGACCTTCTCGGTCGTGGAGGCCCGCATCAGTCGCGCTCCCCAAGGAGGTTGATGGTCAGATTTATGGCGAAGATGACCAGGGTCAGGATGACCGCCAGAGACGAGGCCGTGCCCACGCTGCCGAGTCGGAAGGCCTGGTTGTAGACCTCGTAGGAGGGGACGGTGGTGGAGGTCCCGGGCCCGCCGGAGGTGGTGACGTAGACGAGGTCGAAGGTCTTGAGCGCGGCGATGACGGTAAGCGTGAGCGATACCAGGATTTCGGCCCGCACGCCGGGGATGGTTATGTGCCAGAAGCGTCGCCACCAGCCGGCGCCGTCGAGGGTGGCCGCCTCGTAGTAGTCCTTGGGAATGTTTGAGATTCCGCTCATTAGCAGCACGGTGACCAGCCCGGTGCTGACCCAGGTGCCGATGAGCCCGACGGCGATGAGCGCCGTCGAGAAATCGCCCAGCCAGGTGCGGGTCAGAGCGTCCAGCCCGATGCCCCGGAGAAGGGAGTTGAGCAGGCCGTCGGGTGCGTAGATGCGCCGCCAGGCGATGGCCAGGACCACCATCGCGATCACCTGCGGCAGGAAGACCACCGTGCGGAAGAAGCCCAGTCCGCGCACCTGGGTGCGAGTCAGCAGGGTGGCCAGTACCAGGCCCACGGCCAGCGGGATGACGGCGTAGAAGATGATCAGGATGAGCGCATGCAGGAAGGCCCCCAGTAACCGCTCATCGGAGAAGGTCGTGACATAGTTCTGCGCCCCGACCCATTCCCCGACGCCGAGGCCGTCCCACCGGTAGAAGGACAGCATGAGCACTCGTCCCAGGGGATACAGCATGAACAGGCCGTAGACGAGTAGTGGCAGGGCGAGCAGAGCAACCGATATCACTGCACGCCCCTGCCGCTTGCTGAGCAGGCGCCGAGGGCGTGTGTCGGCGGTTCGGGACGGCCGCGGTGTCGCGGCGGTGCCGGGCGCAGCGGGTGGTGCAGTCATGGTCATCCTCGTTGAGCATGGACGGAGCCGGGCGCGACCTCCATTCGCCGGCGGCTCCGGGTCGGAGTCCGTCCCAGGCCCGCAACCGCCGGCGTTATGGCTTGAGCCCCCGGGCTCATTCCCCGGTGAACTCGGTGTAGGCGGCCTCCAGCACCTCGAGGAACTGCTGAGGCGTGGACTTGCCGTCCAGGAGGCCCTGGAGCGCGTCTCCGAGAACCTGGTCGAAGGTGGGGGTCGCGTAATCGAGGTACGGGAGCACCTCACCGGTGGATGTGAGCGAATCGAAGGCGGTCATGACGTCATTGGTCACGCTGGTGTCGTCCGTGGCGAACGAGGACGTGTCATTGACGGGCACGTTGCCGGTGTCCGCCAGCACCTGCATGGCGTCGGCGTTGGTGATGAAGTCGATGTACGCGGCGGCGACATTCGGGTCCTTGGCCGCCGAGGTGATGGCGAAGGGCAGGCCGGTGCCGCCGGTGCTGGCGACCTTCCCGTTCTCGGACGACGCCGGGGGCAGCATGAAGACCACGTCGTCGCCGAGAACATCGGCCAGGTCCGGGGCCAGCCAGGAGCCGGCCATGAGGTAGATGCCGGTGCCCTTGGCGAAGTCCTGCCAGACGGTGTCATAGTCGAGGCCGTTGAATCCTTCGTTGAAGTAGCCCTTCTTCGCCCAGTCCTGCAGCTCGGTGGCGGCGGCCAGGTTCTCGTCGGTCACCCATGAGGCCCCGGCGTTCCCGAAGCCGAGGTCGCGGATCTGCTCGGCGGGGACGTGTGCCCCCTGGACGGGACCGAAGACGTGCAGGGCGGGCCACTTCTCGACGTTGCCGAGCATGAGGGGGGTCTGGCCGGCGTCCTTGATCGTCTGGAGCTGCTTGCCGAAGGTCTCCCAGGTGGTGGGCGGTTCGAGCCCGAGTGCCTGCAGCCGTGAGGGCGAGTAGTAGATGCCCACGGCCTCGCCGACCTGGGGCAGGCCCCACAGTGATCCCTCTCCGAAGATGGTCCCGTCCTCCGAGTAGCGGGAGTAGGAGAGGATGTCGGGGCTGTAGCTCTGGTCCCAGCCGTAGGCGCTGATCCAGGGGTCGAGGCTGATGAGCTGGCCCGCCGGGACGAATTGCCCCATGGTGTTGCGGCCGTTGTTGGCCTGAACCACGTCGGGTGCGTCGTCGCCGGTGAGTGCCAGGCGCAGGGTGGTCTGCAGGTCGTCGAATGACTGCGAGACCCGGTTGATGGTGATGTTCGGATACTTCTCCATGAACGCGGCGTTGAGGCGCTCCATCTGCTCGTTCTGTCCGCCGCGGGTCTCCTGGTCCCAGACGGTGAGCGTCTGCTCGGGCAGGCCCGAGATGTCGGTGGTGACCTCGACGGTGCCGGCGGAGGCGGTCGAGGAACCGCCGCCTCCGGGGGCGCAGGCGGTCAGGATCCCGAGGGTGGCGAGCGCGCCGGATCCGATCAGGAGACGACGACGGGTGATTGAGATCCGACCCATCGACGTTGATGGGGTGGTGCGGGGGCGCATTGGCCTTCTCCTTTGCTTGATGGTTGGAGTCGTGTCGGTTGTCACGGCTGTGGCGGGCGCTGTCAGGTCTTCGTGAGTTCGTCGGGGGTGGCTCCGTCGGCGATGAGGTCCAGGAACTCGGCGCTGAAGCCATCCGGCAGGGGCGTGGCGCGGACCAGTGCCGCCACCTGGGCCGGTGTGGGCGCGTTGAGCGAACCGCCCGGACGCCCCAGGGTGGCGGCGGCCGTGGCGGAGGCCAGGCTGACGGCCGCGCGCAGCGCCAGGCCGTGCAGGCGGGCCCACACGAGCCCGGCGGTGAAGGCGTCCCCGGCACCGGTGGTGTCCACCACGGGCGCCTCCAGGGCCGGCAGGACGAAGAGGTCCCCGCCGTCGCAGGCGATCACGCCGGCGGGCCCGCGGGTGACCACCACGACGGGCACCCGCTCGGCCAGCAGCCGGGCCGCCTCGGCGGCGCTTTCGGCCCGGGTGTAGTGGAGCGCCTCGGTCTCGTTCGGGGTGAACACATCCACACGGTCCAGCGGGGCGAGGTCGTCCGCGCTCCAGCGTCCGGTCGGGTCCCAGGCGGCGTCGGCGAAGACGGCGGTCGGGGTCGCCTCGGCGCGCCAGCGGGCGATCGTCTCCCGGCCCGCGCGAACGGCCCCCAGGTCCGCCACGAGTGCGGCGGGCGCGGGAGCCCCCGCCGGCAGGCCCGGGGCGGCGTCGCAGCCGCAGGTGGTCATGGCGCGGTCGCCGTCCAGGGCCAGGGAGACGGTGACGCTCTGCCGCGGGGCGGTTCGGGCGCCGGACAGGCCGATCCCCTCGGACTCCAGCATGTCGCGCACCATGCGGCCGGCCGGGTCCGCTCCCAGGTACGTGCACAGCCCGGTCGGCAGACCGAGGCGGGCCAGGGCGACCGCCTGATTGGCGGCGCCGCCCGGCATGAGGGCGCAGTCCTCGACCCACTGCTCCTCGCCGGGGGCGGTGGCGTGGCTCAGGCCGCTCATGACGACGTCGAGGAAGGTCGGGCCGACGACGAGGACCGGGCGACTTGGGTCGGCGGGTGCGGCGCGGTGCGACATGTGACCTCCTCGTCAGACGCACTGGTTGCTGCGGCGCACACCACTGTACGCGAAGTTGCTTAAAACTGCTCACTCTTGCACGCGATTGATGTCATTACGATAGACTATGCCCATGTTGGCTCAGCAACGCCGCTCGGCGATCGTGGAGATGGTCAGGGAGCGCGGCGGCGTCTCGGTCACCGATCTCGCCCGCGCGCTCGACGTCTCCGCCTCCACCATTCGCCGCGACCTGAACGCCCTGGGGCGCGAGGGCAGGCTCCAGCGGGTGCGCGGCGGCGGCACGATCGAGGCGGACGCCCAGCCCTTCGCACACGTAGCCGCCCGGGCGGCCGAGGAGAAGGACCGCATCGGCGCCGCGGCGGCCGGGCTCGTGCGCGACCGGGACGTCGTCCTGATCGACATCGGCACCACGGGTGCCGCCGTCGCCCGGCACCTACGCGACCGGGACGTCACCGTCGTTACCGCCTCCCTAGCCGTCGTCGACGTACTGCGGGAGGACCGGCACGTTGAGCTGATCGTGCTGGGCGGGGTGCTGCGCCCCTCCTACCTGTCTCTGGTGGGCGGGCTGACCGAGAACGCCCTGGCCCAGATCAGCGCCGACATCGCCTTCATGGGTACCTCCGGCGTGCGGGCGGACGGCACGGTCATGGACTCCACCGGCATCGAGGTGCCGGTCAAGCACGCGCTTCGGGCCGCGGCCGAGCGCACCTGCCTGGTGGCCACGGCCGACAAGTTCCCCGGGGCCGGGCTGCTGCCGGTGTGCCCCATCAACGAACTCGAAGTCGTCATAACCACCGCCGCTCCCGGCACCGCCCCGCTGCCGGACCTGGCGGGCACAGCTACGGAGGTGCTGTTCGCATGAAACTGCTCATTGTCGGCGGCGGCGGGTTCCGCGTGCCCCAGGTGATCGAGGTACTGGCGGCCGCTCGGGCGGGCTCCGGCACCCACCCGGGGCTGGTGGTGGATGAGGTGTGCCTGTACGACGTCTCCCCGCGGCGCCTGGACGCCATGCGCGCCGTACTGGCCGACCTCGACTTCCCGCACGCACCCGCGCTGACATCCACCACGCAGCTGGAGGAGGCGGTGCGGGGGGCCGACTTCATCTTCTCCGCCATGCGAGAGGGCGGCACCCACGGGCGCGTGCTGGACGAGCTCGTCGCCCTGGAGCAGGGCGTGCTCGGGCAGGAGACCGTGGGCGCCGGCGGCTACGCCTACGCCTTCCGCACCATCCCGGCGGCCATGGAGCTGGCCCGCACCGTCCGCGACCTCGCCCCCGAGGCGTGGGTCATCAACTTCACCAACCCCGCCGGCATCATCACCCAGGCCATGCGCACGGTGCTGGGCGGGCGCGTCGTCGGCATCTGCGACACCCCCATCGGGCTGGTGCGGCGGGCGACGACGGCGGTCGGCGGGGATGCCGCGCGCGCGTCCCGGGTCGGGCCGGGGGCGGGGGTCGACTTCGACTATGTGGGCCTGAACCACCTGGGTTGGCTGCGCAGCCTTGTGGTTGACGGTCAGGACCGGCTGCCCGGTCTGCTCGCCGACGACGCCGCCCTGGACCGCATGGAGGAGGCGCGCATCATCGGCTTCGACTGGGTGCGCGCGCTCGGGGTGCTGCCGAACGAGTACCTCTTCTACTACTACCTGGGCCGGGAGTCGCTGGAGCGCATCCGCGCTGAGGCGGAGACCCGCGGCCAGTTCCTGGAGCGGAGGCAGGGGGAGTTCTACGACGCCGTCGCCGCCGATCCGCAGCGGGCGGGCCAGCTGTGGCTGCGCGCGCACGCCGAGCGCGAGGCCACCTACATGGCGGAGTCCCGCGACGCCGCCGACCGCGCCGGGCGCCGCGAGGAGGACATTGCCGGCGGCGGCTACCAGCAGGTGGCCCTCGACCTGATGACCGCCGTCCACACCGGGGTGCCCGCCCGCATGATCCTCGACGTCGGCAATGCCGACGCGTGCTCCGCCGACGGCGGCGGGCTGCTGGTGCCCCAGCTGCGCGAGGACGCCGTGGTGGAGGTCCCCTGCATCGTCGACGACGACGGCGTGCACCCGCAGCGGGTGGGGGCGCTCGGCGGGACCGAGCTCGGGCTGGTGGCTACGGTAAAGGGCTGCGAGGAGCTGGTGATCGATGCCGCGCTCAGCGGGGACGAGATCCTGGCCTGGCGGGCGCTCGCCGGGCACCCGCTCATCGACTCCGTCAACGTGGCGCGGCGGGTGCTGGACGGCTACCTGGAGCGCAACCCGCTGGTGGCTAGGACGTTTGGGCGGTGAGGGTTGGGCTCAGTGTGTCTGTTAAGTGCGGCTAGACGTGCGGTCCCCGTGCTGCTCATCAACCAGGTTTTCGGGGTGGGTTGGAAAGAGTGACGTGCTCACTCTATAGAGTGAGGATCTCACTGTAGAAAGTGACGTTGTCACTCTAGAGAGTGAGGTTCTCACTGAAGACGTCCGGATTGTCCGGTTTGCGGGTTGGTGCGTTGGCGACGAGTCCTACGGACATCGAAGGGGCGGTAAAGCCGTCGAGGACGTGGGGTAGTCGTCGAGGACGCCGACCCGGAGGGCGTTCTCGACGGCGAGGGAGCGTTGTCGGCGTTGGACCCGCGTCCTGGGCGGCTCGACCGCGTTGTGGGCCGACTGCTTGCGAGTTCGAGGCAGGCCCGAAGGGTTCCGCCTCCCACACCGTCGTCCACGTCCGCCGGGTGCCTGATCGGCGGTGTCAGTGGGTGGTGCGCCTGCGCCGCTGCGCGCCCACTGAACCCGCTCCCGCCTTGGCGCCGTCGTCCGCCACGGCCAACGTACCCACGCCACTCGCCGAGGCTGTACGAACAGCACGCCCCATACAGGAATCCCCGGACATCCAGGTTGAGAGCATCATCGTGAGTGCTAAGTGGGCGATAATCGGCGCCCTTACCAGGGGGTGCCTCCAGGGTGTTGTCCGTTCGGGGTGTGTTTTGGCCGGTGGGGTCGGGTTGTCTGTCCCGGCCCCACCGGCCCGTGGCGTTGAGGGGAGCCGGCCCGGGGTTCCCATCTCCCGGGGGCTCTCGCCTCCTTCGCCGGAGCGGACCAGCGTGGGCTCCCATATACCCTCGTGGTTCTCGGTGGCGGTGTCGGTCTTTGGGCTCCCCAACCCTCGCGATCCGCACCGTCCGGCGGCAGGACTCATATAACCCCTCCGACCTGGAAGCACACCCCCGCCGGGCTGAGAAGCTCCGGGGAAGTGGCGGCCGTTCAAGGTGTCCCGCCCCTGGGGTGGGTCCCGGGCTTGGCTTGGCCTGCTGCGAGCCTTTGTCCTCTGCTGCGATGTTTTGTGCTCTGGTGTGCGGGGAGTAC
>NZ_FNIM01000032.1 GCF_900103885.1 Actinomyces ruminicola | reverse complement strand
CCCGGGCGTCGGCGTGCTGCTTTCTGTATTTAGCGACCCAGTTGCCCACGGTCTGCGCCACCAAACCATAAGAGGCCGCGACCGACGCGATCGACCGCTCCTTATCCACCACCTCGCGAGCAACCTGCTCACGAAACTCCTCAGAGTACTTCGCCTTAGTCACATCCATCATCCTAACTATCAGATCACGGGGAACGACAGCCATCCCCCAAGTCCGAAAACAACCCTCCAGTCCAGTGTGCGTGGTTCGGGCGTGTCGGGGTGTTCTAGCTGGTTCGTCCGGCCCAGCCTTTGCGGGTCCAGAGGCCTTCTTCGGGGGTTGGGGTGGTGCCCCATCCGGCGGCGAAACGCCCTGTCGCTGCCGCTGGAGAGGTCGGCCTGGGAGCGGCTGCCGGTCGCCCAGTTGATGAACTCGCCCAGCACCGCCCCGGATCAACCTCCCAGACCATAATCGGCTTTTTCGGTTTGGGGGTGTGTTGGCTTGGGGTTGGTGTGTTGGTGGACGGTTCGTACCTTTTCGTGAGGGTTCGTACGTTCTGGTCAGCGATTCGTACCTTCTTGTGACGGTTCGGCACCCAAGGGTACGTACCGTCGTCGCAAGTGCCGAAGCGTCGGTGCCAAGTGGCGAACCGCCACGCCGGGGCGCGCGGGCGCGCAGCGCCGGGTCCGCGCCCCGGGTGGTCATGTCCTGGCCCCGGGGGGTGCCCCTATGTGGTTTGTCAAGCGGCGGCGGGTAGTTGTTGCTGGGCTGGTTGGGGGTCGTAGAGGGCGCCGTCGCGGATCATGGCGTATAGGGTGAGGATGCGGCGGTGGGCGAGGGCGAGTACGGCCTGGTTGTGGCGTTTGCCCTGGGCGCGTTTGCGTTCGTAGTAGGCGCGGGATGCGGGGTCTGATCTGAGGGAGGCGAAGGCCGAGAGGAACATCGCCCGTTTGAGGCGCTTGTTGCCGGCGTGGGAGACGTGCTCGCCGCGTATGGAGGAGCCGGAGCGTCTGGTTATGGGGGTGAGGCCGGCGCAGTCAGGCCAAGTGGGCGCCGGAGGGGAAGGTTCTACCGAGGGTTTCGGCCAGGAAGATGGCGGCGGCCGGGGCCCCTACCCCGGGCACGGGTGGTCAGGGTCCGGGCAAAAGGAGGGTGGGCCACCCGCCAGGGCCTCGACCTGGGTGGCGACGTCGTCGCGTTGGGCGTGCAGCGCGATGAGCTGGCGGGCCAGGTGGGGCAGCACCACGCCGGCGGCGTCGGTGCCAGCGACCACCACGGTCTGCTTGTTCAGGGCGTCGGTGATGGCTTTTGCCCAGGCGGTGTGGCGGCGGGCTCCCTGGGATTCGGGGCTTGGCGTCGATCCGCGCCCGCCCGGCCTTGCGCAGGTCGGCGGGTGTGGGCCAGGCGGCGATCACCTCCGAGCCTGTCAAGGTTTCTGTGTAAGCGGGTTGTTGTTACAGGTAGGGGCGGATTCGTTCGGGGTAGGCGGCGGCGAGCTGGGCGAGGGCTTGTTTCCAGTTGGTGGTGACTTGTCCTTCGACCATGCGGCCCTTGGCCTTGCGTTTGCTGGCGGGTGGGTTCTTCTCCTTGTCCCGTTCTCTGGCGCGCTTGTCCACCGGTGTTGCAGATGGCCAGCCACAACAGCTTCACGGCGGCCTCGTCGGAGGGGAACTGGCCCCGGTTCTTGGACACCTTGCGCAGCTGGTAGTTCAGCGACTCGATGGAGTTGGTTGTGTAGATGACCCGGCGCAGCATCGGCGGGAACGCCAGGAACGGGGTGAACCGCTCCCAGGCCCTCTCCCAGGTCGCCACCGCCTCGGGATACTTGCTGCTCCACTGGTCGGCGAAGTCGGCCAGGGCCTCCAGGGCGGCCTCCTCGTTGGGGGCGGTGTAGACGGGCTTGAGAGCTTTGGCGACCTGCTTGCGGTCCCCATAGGCCACGAACCGCATCGAGGCGCGTATCAGGTGCACGACGCAGGTCTGGACCAGGGAGTTGGGCCAGGTCGCCTCGATCGCCTCGGGCAGGCCGGTCAGTCCGTCGCAGCACACGATCAGCACGTCCTTGAGGCCCCTGTTGGCCAGCTCGGCGCACACGTGCGCCCAGAAGGAGGCACCCTCCTCGGCCTGGACCCAGATGCCCAGTACGTGCTTGATCCCGTCCATGTCGACCCCTACGGCGATGTGGGCTGACCTGGTGGTCACGCGGTGGTCGGCACGGACCCTGGGTGCGGATGGCATCGAGGTAGATGACCGGGTAGAACTCCTCCAGGGGTCGGTTCTGCCACTCCATGACCGCATCGCACACCGCGTCGGTGACCTTACTGATCGTCCCGGCCGACAGCACCCGCCCCAAGGGTGGTCTCCAGGTGGTGGCGGATCTCCCGCACCGTCATACCGCCCGCGTACAGGCTCACAATCATCGAGTCCAGGCCGTCCATGCGCCGCTGGCCCTTACGCACCAGGCGGGGCGTAAACGAGCCGGCCCGGTCCCGGGGGACCACAGGTCTCGAAGGAGCCCACCTCCGAGTCGATCGTCTTGGTCGTGGTGCCATTACGGGCGTTACCGCGGGCGGCCTTGGCCGGCTCGCCCTTCTCGTAGCCCAGGTGATCGGTCAGCTCCGCCTGCAGGCCCCGCTCCAGCGCCTCCTTCAACAGCGCCGGCAGCAGACCGTCAGCACCAGTGAGCTCCACCTTGCCGGACTCGACCTGCTCAAACAGGTCATCCAACGCACCAGAGGCGGCCAGCTCCTGGGCCACACCACTACCAGTTGGAGCAGTCTCCCACGGGGCGGTCTTCTCCTTATCAGTCACACTCATCAGGGTCAGTCCTCTCAATCAGGGCTTACACAGACCATTGAACACGCCCTCACCTCCAGCACGCTGTCGTGCTCGAGCCACTTGCCCAGCACTTGTTCGAGGGCTGGGCGGGGTCTGGGTGTACAGGCCCCGGATACGTCCCCTCGGTCTGGTTGACCTGGCGGGCCAGGTCCAGGTCAAAACCAGTGAGCATGCTCAACGCGGCCGCGTCCTCATCCGAGGCGTCGATCGCTCGCAGCGTGTGGGGCATGGTGCGGGCCGCATCGGCGATAACCGCGGCATCCTTCGCGTCGGTCTTGGCACTGCCCGGGGTCAGGTCCGCGATACGCCGCATCGACAGGCCCGGCAGGTAGCCCACCGTGATGCCCATCGCCTGAGCCACCGCCACCGCCAGGGCGCCGATCGTTGCCGGCTGGTCCACCACTACCAGGAGCCGGCCGTGCTCGCCCAGGTGCTCGTAGACCTCGCGCAGCCGGCTCTCGCTGTTGGGCAGGGCCTTGTCGAAGACCTTCTTGCCGCCGGTGGTCAGGGCCGGGCTGACGGCTGTCAGCGTTACGTTGGGCGGTGGGGCGTGGTGGCTGCGTTCCTCCGGGGCCGCAGCCGGCAACCATTCATCAACAGGCATCGGTGGTCCGACGGCACCGGGCACGGCCGGGGCAACTGAAACGACGTCGTCGCCGTCGACGATCCCCATCGTCTCAACGGCACACGACACACGCATCCGTCTTGCCAGCACCAGACTCGGCTCTGGCATACTCCCGGTGGCAATGTCGTCACTGCCTGCGGCGGCGCTCTCCTGCTTACCGATACCACCCGCAAACAAACCTGACAAAACCCCTAAGCGAGGCACACTGTGAGCGCTCCTGCTCTGGCCGTCGAGATGCGCGACGTGCGCAAGTCCTACAACACGCCCGGCGGCACTATTCACGCCGTCGACTCCATGACGTTGCGCGCCGAGCCGCACCGCATTCACGCGCTCCTCGGCCCGAACGGCGCCGGCAAGACCACCTCGCTGGAGATGATTGTCGGACTGCGGCGTCCCGATCAGGGCGTGGTCCGGACCCTGGGGCTGGACCCGGCCACGGCCGGGCGCGAGCTGAGCACGCGGGTGGCGATCCAACCGCAGGAGGCGAAGATATTCGAGCGTCTGCGGGTGGGTGAGCTGATGACACTGTGGTCCTCCTTCTACACCCACCCACGCCCTGCGGAGGAGGTCCTCGACTCCCTGGAACTGACCAACTATGTCAACCGTGAGGTGACCAAGCTGTCCGGGGGCACCCGCCAGCGCTTGAATGTGGCCCTGGCGATGGTCGCCAACCCGGAACTGCTCATCCTCGACGAGCCCTCCACCGGGCTGGACCCGCGCGCCCGGGAGCACTTGTGGTCGGTGCTGGCTAGCTGGCGCGACCGCGGCCTGACCATCGTCATGTCCACACACTCAATGGAGGAGGCCACCGCCCTGGCCGACTCGGTCTTCATCATCGACCACGGGTCATGTGCCAGCGCCGGCACCCCGGAAGAACTGATCCGTACGCTCGCGGGCGGCCCGGCGGTGCACTTCCAGATCGTGCGGGAGCTGGACGACGCCGATACAGCCCGCCTCCGGCAGCTCGGCGAACTGGTGATCAACGCCGACCGCACCGGCCACCTGACAACGGACCGCACCGATGAGGCCCTGGCGGTGCTGGCCGCCGACGGCAGGTGCCGCGACCTGCGAATCCAGGTGCCCACACTGGCGGACGCCTACTTCGCCGCCACCGGAAACCAGCTGACCTCCCCCGAACCCGCCGGAGTATGACCATGACTGGAATGCTGGGTGTTTTTTGGACACGGTGTTGTTGTGTGTTTGTCAGGCTGCTTTCGGGGTGGCGGCCTGCTGTAGTTCGCGTTCGAACT
>NZ_FNIM01000016.1 GCF_900103885.1 Actinomyces ruminicola | reverse complement strand
CGCAGCGCCTGGGTGCGCTGATCAGCACTGATAGCCGACGGACTCCTACGCGGCCTGGTGGAGCCAGGCTCAAGAGCCGCGGCCTCGCCCTCGGTACGAGCGCGGGCGCGGATCGCATAGAAGGTCTTACGGGAGATGGACTGCTCGGCGCAGAAGGTGGTCACCGCCCCGCGCGGGGCGTCATCCGGCCACCGGACGATCGCCAGACGCACACGCGGATCAACACGACGGTTCGTTGAGCTCATGCCCCAATCCGACCCGAAGTGTCACCACCAAACACCCCAGAACTGTCACCGATGTCCTGAGGCAGAACTGTCACCGATGTCCTGAGACATAACACCGCCCACGCGGCACACAACGGCGGTCCAAACCGGGGGCAGCGGTCCAAACTGAGGAAGTCGGCGGCGGGTAAACCCGACACATGCCCGAACCGCACACACATTCGCGCCGATAACCCCGATACGTGCATCCTGTTAAGCATGACGAAGCCGCCCGGTTCCGAGGGCTTATCCTTGGAACCGGGCGGCCGGTGGTAGCGGGGGCAGGATTCGAACCTGCGACCTCCGGGTTATGAGCCCGGCGAGCTACCGAACTGCTCCACCCCGCGTCGTGGTTGGTACTTTAGTCCGCCTCCCGGCGGGATCGCAAACTCGGGCGACGTGCCCTTCCTCACCACGACGCTTCCGCTACCAGCCCATTGCTCAGCCCTGGGCGTCGAGCTGCTGCTGGGCGGCGATCGCCCGGTTCAGGGCGTCGGTCAGGCGGTCCTGGGCGTCGCCGTAGGCGGACCAGTCGCCGTCCTGCATCGCCTGCTCGGCGTCGCTCATCGCGGTCTGCGCGTCGGACAGCGCGGTCTCCAGATCGGCGGCCGGGTCCCCGGAACTGGTGGCGCTGGTGGTTGCCTCTGCCGTCGCCTCTGGCGTGGCCGCAGCAGTGGCCTCCGGCGTCGCCGCGGTGGTGGGGGCGGTCTGGTCGGCGTCGTCGGCCTCGGTCGAGGTGTCATTGGCCGCTGCGGCGTCGCCGTCGACGGCCTCCTCCCCCGTGGTGGCGCCCGAGTCACCGCCGAAGACCTGGTCCAGCGCCTCGGAGAGCGTGTCGGCGAAGCCGACCTTGTCACCGAAGGAGACCAGCACCTCCCGCAGCAGCGGATACTGCGTACCGGAGGAGGCCTGCACGTAGACCGGCTGGACGTACAGCAGTCCGCCGCCCACCGGCAGGGTCAGCAGGTTCCCCCGGATGACCTCCGAGCCCTGCTGGGAGAGCAGGTTCAGCACCTGGGAGACCGTGGCGTTGGAGTTGAAGTTGTTCTGCACCTGCCCGGGCCCGGACACATTCGACGAGCGCGGCAGCTCCAGCAGCCTCAGCTTGCCGTAGTCGGGGTTGCGGCCGCCGTCCTCGCCCCCGGCCGTCTCGGAGTCGACGGCGAGGAAGCCGGTGAGCACGTTGCGGTCCGTGTTACCGCCGATGATGTAGACGCTGGACAGGGAGAAGGTCGCCTCGTCCTGGTCGGGCATCTTCAGCGTCAGGTAGTAGGGGGCCTGCGCCTCGTCACCGGACTTGGTCGGGTCGTCCGGCACCTTCCAGAAGTCGCCGCCGGAGTAGAAGTCCTCCGGGTCGGTGACGTGGTATTTGGCCAGCACGGTGCGCTGCACCTTGAACAGGTCCTCCGGGTAGCGCATGTGCGCCATCAGGTCGGTGCTCATCTCGCTCATGGGGGTGACCGAGCCGGGGAAGACCGCCTTCCAGGCGGCGAGGATCGGATCGTTCTCGTCCCACTCGTACAGGGTCACGGAGCCGTCGTAGGCGTCGACTACGGCCTTGACCGAGTTGCGCACGTAGTTCGATTCCTCCGGGGCGCCGAGCAGCGCGGAGCCGGAGGTCGCGTCGCTCATGGTGTCCTCGAGGGACTCGTGCTGGGAGTAGGGGTAGTTGTTGGTGGTGGTGTAGCCGTCGAGAATCCACACGACCCGCTTAGGGGTGGACTCGTCACCATCGTCGTCCACGACCGCCGGGTAGGGGCTGCCGTCGAGGGTGAGCCACGGCGCCACCTGCGCCACCCGGTCGGCGGGGTTGCGGTTGTACAGGATCTGCGAACCGCTGCGCACCTCCTGGGAGAACAGGATGTTCATCTCCTGGAAGCGCACGGCGTACAGCAGCCGGTTCCAGGGGTTGGACACGTCGGGCCCGCCGTCACCCGTGAAGGTGGTGTTCACCTGCCCGGATGGGGCGGAGTCGTCCGGGTAGTCGAGCTCGCGCGGGTTGCCGCCGTCGTCGCCGCCCACGATCGAGTACGACGGCGAGGCCTGGCCGAAGTAGATGCGCGGCTCGTACTCCCCCAGGTCGCCGACGGAGGGGATGCCGCCCTCCCAGAACGAGGGGTAGCCGCCGGAGGCGACGGTGTTGCCGTAGGCGGTCACCACGCCGTAGCCGTGCGTGTAGACGGTGTGCTCGTTGATCCAGGTGCGCTGGCCCGCGTCGAGGCCATCGAAGTTGAGCTCGCGCACGGCGATGACCGTGTCCCGGCTGGCACCGTCAATGTTGTAGCGATCCACATTGAGCGAGGAGGCGAAGGAGTAGTACTGCTTGTTCTGCTGCAGCTGGCGGAAGGTCGGGGACACCAGGTTCGGGTCGAGCAGGCGGATGGAGGTGGTGGACTCCGCGTCCTCCAGCAGCTGGCCGGCCTCCGCAGTCGTCTTGGCGTCGTAGTCGGTGATTTCGACGTCGTCCAGGCCGTAGGCGGTCAGGGTGGCTCGGATATTGCGATCGATATACGGGGCCTCTTCACGCTGGGCGTTGGGGTTGACCACGAAGTTCTGGATCACCGCCGGGTAGGCGGTGCCGATCAACAGCGCCGACACGATCATCACGGCAACACCGGTGATGGGCAGCCTCCATGAGCTTGAGCGGATGGAGAACAGGAACAGCAGTGCCACCACCACGCTGATGGCCGCCAGAATCGCGCTGGCCGGGAGGGAGGCGTTGACATCGGTGTAACCGGCGCCGTCGAATCGTGTGTTGGATGCGTACAGGGAGGCGTAGCGCCCCAACCAGTAGGACCCGCCCCGCAGCAGGGCGAACAGAGCCAGGAAGACCGTCAGGTGTACGCGCGCCGCCCGGGTGAAGTGGGGACTGCGGGCCACGGAGATGCCGCCGTACAGGTAGTGGACGACGACGCTGCAGATACCCGCGAACACGACCACCCGCGTCAGGTAGGAAACCACCAGCTCCAGCACCGGCAGTATGAACACGTAGAAGGACACGTCCAGGCCGAACTGCGGATCCGTCGTGCCGAAGGACTGGGAGTTGACCGCGAGCAGGACCTCCCGCCAGCGGGGGGCGACGTCCCAGGCCGAGCTCATCAGCGCCAGCACCGCGGGCACGATCCAAGTCAGCTGCCGCTGCATGGGCTCGACCGCAGAGCGATAGGCCTCGAGGTTGCGGGCCGCCTCATCCTGAGGCATGCCGATCTCACGGGCCCGGTAGGCGAGGCGAATGGCCGCGAAGACGGCGGCGAACATGATTAGGAATCCGACCACGAACATCCCGCCGGCCGCGATCCACTGAGTCCAGATCACCCGCGAGAAGCCGAGCTGGTTGAACCAGAGCACCTCCGTCCAGGTGCGAGACAGGAACACGATGATGATGGCCAGCAGGGCAAGAATGCCGATGGTCAGTCCCAACGGCCCCGGGCGGCGGCGACCGTCCCCATCGCTCCGGCGAGTGGGCGGATGGATCGACCCGGAGCCGCCACCGGGCCGCTGGCGACGACCCGGACCGGCTGATGCGCCGGCTCGCCGGGGGGCGCCCCGGCCGAACAGGGCGGAGGGGTCGAATGCGGATGCCGCGAAGAACCCGGACTCCTCCGGCTCAGTCTCCTCCGCGTCATGGTCGTCCTCGCCCCGTGCCGCGCCGTCGGCCGTATTGCTGTGGGCATGACCAGGTGAGGTCTCCGGGCCGTCCGCCTGGAAGAAGCCGCCGCGCACGCGGTCGTCTCGGCTCTCCGTCTCTGAGGACCCAGCGGAACCGGTCTCGTCGTCGGGCTTGTCGATGGGATCGTCGTCGGGCCTGGTGCTCACGCTCACGCTCCGTGTCGTTCCGTGTTATGGATGCGTGCGCGCTCGGCGCACAGCGGCCGGCGCCGGTGGCGCCACCGTGCCAATCGTCGCACAGGTCACGTCAGGCTCACAAAACTCAGCCCGCTCTTAGGTGTCGCTGTGGGATGGCTCAGCCCCCACGATTAGCCTGCGCGGCCCGCGTGGCGGGCCCGCCGCCGTCGTTGCCTCCCACTCCGCTGGCATGATGCGCTCATGACCGAGGAACCAAGCCACCACACGACCGGAGGCCCTGGTGCGGGCGCTCCCCCGTCCGGCCCCGCCACGCCCCGGCGGGCGGCGCTCATGCGCGTCGTCGCCCAGCTGGAGGAGCACGCCGCGCGAGCCGGCTGGGACGCCCCCGTGGGGGTCTTCGCGCTGGTGCGTACCGCCGCCGCCCTGCAGGAGGATCCCGCCCTGGCGCGGATGCTCGACGACGCCGCACTCGCCGAGGCGCGTACCGACCCCGAGGCCCTGTGCGCCATCGAGCAGGGGGATCTGCCACCGGTTGACAGCCTGGAGGAGCTGCTGGCGGGGATCACCTGGCCCGACGAGGTCGACGGCACGGCCGTGGTCACGGAGCGGACGCTGCTTCCCACCGAGGCGGAGCAGGAGGCGGCCGCGATCACGGATCCTCAGGAGCGCTCCGCCTACCTGCTGGCCCGGCCGGACCGGGACGACGTACGGATCGTCGCAGGCGTGCTCCGCTCCGGGGAGTCATGGTGCGCCCTGCGCACCCGCTCGCACGACTCGGCGAGCGAAGTCGCCGGAGGAGCCGAGCTGGTTCCCGGCCTGGTGGAGGCGCTACGGCGCACCCTGCAGTAGCTGCTTGGCATCCGCAACCGGGCCGGCACCGTATCGACCGATCTCGGCACGCAACTTCTACCGATCTCGATGGTTGTTTCTACCGATCTCGGCGAGTATCAGTTGCCCGGATCACTCCCAGGCTCGCTCCCACCGCTCCCGGGCTCGTCTCCGGGCTCGTCTCCGGGCTCGTCCCCCGGCTCGTCTCCGGGCTCGTCCCCCGGCTCGCTCGCGGGGGTGGCGCCGGTGTCGGCGTCCTTGGCGCCGTCGGCGTAGCCGAGGGTGCCGTCCAGCAGAGAGGCGAGGTCGGCGTCCATCTCCGCGTCAAGGTCCTGGGCGGCGCGGCGCATGGTCAGGAAGTCGTCCGGGTTGGCCAGCTCGGCCGCCGTCGGGACGACATCGGGGTGGCGCCAGAAGGCGTCGCGCTCGGCATCCCCGAGCTCCGCGCCCAGCTTCTCCCACAGCCGGGCGGCCTCGCGCACACGGCGAGGCCGGAACTCCAGCCCGATCAGGCGGGCGAAGACCTGCTCGGCAGGCCCGCCCTGGATGCGGCGGCGCCGCACCATCTCGCGAAGGGCGACGGCGAGCGGAAGGTGCGGCGCCAGCGCGCGGGCGGAGACGACCTCGACCCAGCCCTCCACGAGCGCGAGCAGCGTCTCCAGGTGCTCCAGGGCCTCCTTCTGGGCGGCCGTCTCCTGCGGGGCGAACATGCCCGACTCCAGCGCCCGCCGGATCGCCTCGGGATCGTTGGGGTCGACCTGGGCGACCGCCTGCTCGACGGCGTCGACGTCGATGACGATGCCGCGCGCGTAGGCCTCGACCGCGGCCAGCAGCTGCCCGCGCAGCCACGGCACGTGCGCGTACAGGCGGGCGGCGGCCGCCTCCCGTACCGCCAGGAAGAGCCGGACCTGCTCCGCATCGGCCTCCAACTCGGTGGCGAAGGCCGTCACATTGGTGGGCACCAGGGCGGTTCCGGGCTCGCGGGTCAGGGGCAGACCGACGTCGGTGGCGGCGACCGCCTCCCGCCCGAGCTCGCCGATGGCCTGCCCGAGCTGCAGGCCGAAGGCGGTGCCGGCCATAGAGCGCATGAGTCTGCCCAGCGCCCCCATTTGAGCGGCTGCGGGCTCCGACTCCGGCAGCCTGCCTAGCTGGTGCTCCAGGGCGTCCGCCAGTGCGGAGGTGGCCGCGTCGGCGACGGGGGCGCACACGTCCTTCCACACCGGCAGGGTGCGCTCTACCCACTGTGAGCGTGTCCAGGCCTCCCGCGGCCCCGGGGCGGGCATGAAGTCGGTGGCGGCGTCAAGCCACAGGTCCGCCACGGCCAGGGCGTTGCGGGTCTGCTCCGCGTCCGCCGCGGTGATCACCGGGTCGCCGGCGCCGCGGACGGTGCGCTGAGCCAGGTCCTGTCCCATCTTCCAGTTGACGGTGCCGCTGCCCGCGCCGGCGAACAGCTGCTGCATCTGCGCCTGCAGTCCGCCCAGTTGGGCCGGGGACAGACGGGACAGGTCTCCCATGCCGCTCATGCGGGCGAGCTGCTCCGGATCGACACCGGAGGCACGTAGCGCGCCCACCGCGTCCGCGGCCATTTGGGGGCCGAACATGGCGGAGAGCATCTGCTCGATCTCGTCGAAGGGGTCCTCGCTCATGGGTTCCTCTCGGTGGGTCCGACGCACCTGCGGCGCCGACCGGGCCGTCGGGCGGCCGCCTGGTGAAAACACCTAGATCATGTCATCCAATCCTAGGAGCAGGCCATGCCGCCCAGGCTCCCCAACCAGCCTGCGGACAGAGGGCGGCCGCACTGTTCCCAGGAATACACGTCATGATGTCCCCGTGACACCAAGCCCTTCCGACGCCCCCGGTACCGGCTCACCCGCCGACGCCCCTCTGGACGCTGCCCCGAACGGCGCGCGCATCACCTCGGAGCCCGCCCCACCGGACTCCGCTCCGGCCGAGGACGAGACCGGCCCGGACTCCCCGCGGCGCCTGTTCCGCGGCCGGCGCCGGGCCTGGCTGCTGGTCGGCCTGGCACTGGTAGTGGCGCTGGTGATCGCAGGCGCCACGGTGCCCCTCAACAAGGTCATCCAGGCCCCGGGCCCGACCTGGAATGTGCTGGCCGACGCCGAGGACGGCGCGGACCAGGACCTGCTGACCGTCACCGGCACGCAGACCTATGAGACGACGGGCGCCCTGCGCATGACCACCGTGTCCGTCTCGGGCTGCCCCGGCTATCCCGTCACCTTCTTCATGCTCGTGGACGCCTGGCTCAGCAGCGACAAGACGATCCTCGACCGGGATCAGGTGTGCCCGGAATCGCTGACGGCCGAGCAGGTCGAGGAGGCCAACCAGGCGCAGATGACCAGTTCCCAGGACGCCGCCGTCGTCGCCGCACTGATGGAGACGGGCGCAGCCACCCGCATGATCCTCACCATCGAGGGGACCGCGGACGAGCAGGCGGGGATCGGCGTCGAGGTCGGTGACGTGCTGGAATCCATCACCACCGCCGACGGCGGCACGGCCCCCATCACCTCCTACCCCCAGCTGCGCGAGCTATTGGCGACGATACCTCCGGCGACGCCGCTGACGCTGCGAGTGGACCGGAACGGCACCGCCGTCGACGTGGAGCTGACGACCATCACCCCGCGCGACGCCGACGGGGACGGGCAGCCGGACTCCACGGGGTCGCTGCTGGGTCTGAGCCTGTCGGCCCAGGCCGACTCCGACATCGACGCCTCCTTCGAACTGTCCGACGTGGGTGGTCCGAGCGCGGGCACCATCTTCGCCCTGGGGATCATCGACGAGATCACCCCCGGCGATCTGACCGGGGGCAAGGACATCGCGGGCACCGGCACCATCTCCATCGACGGCAGCGTCGGCGCAATCGGCGGGATCAAGCAGAAGATGGCCGGAGCGCAGCAGGACGGCTCAGACTACTTCCTCGCCCCGAGCGCCAACTGCCAGGAGGTGGTGGGCAATGTTCCCGACGGACTGGAGGTGTACGCGGTCTCCACGCTGCACGAGGCGGTCCAGACGGTTGAGGCCATCGCCGCCGACGACACCGCCAACCTGATGACCTGTGAGGCGGTGCTCGACGCCGACTGAGCCCGGCGGCCCGGACACCCGTGACGGGTTTTCCACAGGCCGCCGATTGACTCTGGCGGCCCGCCGAGCGCGGTGCCATGCTGGCCGCGGCGCTCCCGTCCGGAGCGCGAGCGGCGACAGACAGGAGCAGTCATGCGCATCCGCGGCCAGTCCCCCGTCCTGTGGCGCGCGCCCGGGGAGAGTCAGATCGGGGCGGAGCCGGGACATGCGCTCATTCTTTCGGGTCTGACCAGTGGCGAGCAGTCGCTGCTGGACCGGCTGCCCGAGGAGATCCGCCCCAGCAGCATCTACCGCGCCGCGCGCTGGAGCCGGGTGCCGCTGGAGCGGGCACGCGAGATCATCCGCGGCCTGGCGGACGCCGACCTCATCGACTCCTCCCCCGAGCCGCCGGACAACGCCGACTCGGTCTACTGGCATCGCCTGGCCACGGACCCGGAGGAGCGCGCCGCGCTGCTGCGGGCGAGCAGCGTCGCCGTCCTGGGCGGCGGAGAATTGGCCCGCGACATCATCTGCCTGCTGGTGGAGGCTGGCGTCGTCACGCTGCTGCCCGACGACGACACCCTGGCCGAGTGGGCCCAGACGCTGTCCCCCCAGGTGCGCACCCGGGCGCCGCTGGGGCGGTACCCGAACGTGGCCGTAACCCTCGACGGACACGTCATAGACCCGGTGCGTGCGCGTGACCTGGCACGGTCCGGCATCACGCACCTGCCGGTGGTGGTGCGGGAGGTGAGCGTGCGGGTGGGTCCGCTGGTGACCGGGAAGTCGCCGGTGTGCACCACCTGCCTGGACCTGTGGGAGCGGGATGCGGACCCCTGCTGGCCGGCCCTGGCCACCCAGTTGCGGCTGCTGGCGGCTCCGGTGGTGGAGCGGCTGCTGCTGCATCAGGCGGCGGGGCTGGCGGCGCGAGCCATTACCGACGTCCTCACCGGCCGCGGGCACCTGTGGGAGGGGCGCAGCGTGGAGCTGTCGGCTCCCGACCCCATCGGCGTTGAGCGCCGCTGGCGCTCTCATCCCGAGTGCCTGTGCCAGCGGCTGACTGCGCCGGATAGCCCAGGCGACCGGCCACGGCAAGCGGGCAAGGAGACAACGGAGACCGCGGACGCGGAGGCGTGCCGCTATCACTGATCCCCGGAACTGAACTCGCGCACGATCCGCAGCACGTCGGCCCCGTAATCCCTGAGCTTGACGGCGCCGACTCCCCGGATCAGGGACAGCTGGGGCAGCACGGTCGGTTTGACGATGGCGATCGAGCGCAGGGTGGCATCGGCGAACACGGTGTAGGCGGGCTTCGACCCCTCCCTGGCGATCTGCGCCCGCCAGGCGCGCAGCTGCTCGAACAGGGCCACCGTCGCCGGGTCGTTCTCGGCCTCGAAGTCGGCGGCCGCCTGCTTGGCGCGCGCCCGCGCCCCACTGCCGGAGCCGGCGCGGCGCCGCGCGGGGGCATCGGCGTCGGTGGGCCAGATGCCGTCCAGGAAGCGGGAGGGCTTGCGGGCGGCGCGGCCGCCGGGGTTGCGGGCACGCGCATAGGAGATGACCAGGTGCTCGCGGGCGCGGGTGACGCCCACATACAGCAGACGCCGTTCCTCCTCGATCGCGGCGGGGCCCTCCGCCAGGGAGATCGGCAGCAGGCCCTCGCAGGCACCGATCAGCAGCACCGCATCCCATTCCAGGCCCTTGGCGGCGTGCAGGGAGGACAGGGTGACGCCGTCGACGGTGGGGGCGTTCTGCGCGTCCGCGCGGGCGGTCAGTTCGGCCACCAGCCCCTCCAGGTCGGTGCCGCGGCGCTCGCCGAGCTGGTCGGCCAGCTCCACGATCGCGTTCACGGAGTCCCAGCGCTCGCGCATGGCGCCGCGGGCGGCGGGCGGGTGCTCGCTCCAGCCCTCCCTGGCCAGCACCATGCGGGCGTCCGCGCCGGGGTCACCGGTCAGCTGGGCGCGCTCGGCGCGGGCGGCGGCCCGCAGCAGCACCATGGCGCGCTTGACCTCCTCGCGTTCGAAGAAGCGCTCGCCGCCGCGCACGAGGTAGCCGATGCCGGCGTCGGCCAGCGCCTGCTCGATCACCTCGGACTGGGAGTTGGTGCGGTACAGGACGGCGATCTCCGACAGCGGCACCCCCGCCGCCTGCAGCCGCTGCACCTGGGCCACCACACCGACGGCCTCGGCGGCGTCGTCGTCGTAGGCCTCGAAGCGCACGGCCGGGCCGGAGGGCCGCTGCGCATGCAGCTGCACCGCCCCGGCGGGCAGGGCCGGGGCGCCGGCGCCGCGCCGCGAGCGCGACAGCACCCGGTTGGCCAGCGACACCACCTGCGGGGTGGAGCGGTAGTCGCGGCTCAGCCGCACGGTGCGGGCGCCGTCGTAGCGGGAGGCGAAGCCGGTGAGGTATTCGGGGGTGGCGCCGGTGAAGGAGTAGATGGTCTGGGAGACGTCGCCGACCACGCACAGCTGGCGGCGCCGCCCGAGCCACAGGTCCAGCAGCCGCTGCTGGAGCGGGGAGACGTCCTGGTACTCGTCGACCACGAAGTGCTTGTACTGCCCGCGGATCTGGGCGGCGATGTCCTCGCGGTCCTTGAGGATGCCGACCATGAGCAGCAGCACGTCCTCGAAGTCGATCACGCCGCGCTCCGCCTTGACCTCCTCGTAGACGGCCAGCAGCCGGGCGACGGTGGCCGGGTCGAGGTCACCGACGCCGACGCGTCCTTGGGCGGCGGCGGCCTGGGCGTAGTCCTCCGGCAGGGTCATGGTGACCTTGGCCCATTCGACCTCGGCGGCCAGGTCGCGAATCAGGGCGCGGTCGGTGGCCAGGCCCAGGCGGTGGGCGGCGGTGCCCACCAGGCGGCCCTTGTGCCGCTCGATCTCGTGGCGGCGCCCGCCGATGGCGGTGGGCCAGAAGTAGGTCAGCTGCCGCAGGGCGGCGGAGTGGAAGGTGCGGGCCTGGGCGCCGTGCACCCCCAGGTCGGTCAGGCGCGAGCGCATCTCCCCGGCGGCGCGGGCGGTGAAGGTGACGGCGAGGACCTGGGTGGGCTGGTAGGCGCCCACCGCCACCCCGTGAGCGATCCGGTAGGTGATCGCCCGGGTCTTGCCGGTGCCGGCGCCGGCCAGCACGCACAGGGCCCCCTCGAGGTGCTCGGCCACCTGCCGCTGGTCGGGGTCGAGGGCGTCGAGCAGCTGGGCGGGGCTGGGCAGAGTGCCGGGCGTGCCCGCGGGGCGCGGGGCGTCGGGTGCCGGGGCGTGGTCGTTCATCAGCGTCCAGCCTGCCACGTCCATCCGACACGATTGACCGGGGCCGTGCGCACCGGCCGCCCCAAGCCGCATGAGTGGGCCGTCAGCCGATGGGGCCGCCGTACCAGTCCTCGATCAGCATCCGGGCGATGGAGGTGGGGCCGGGCAGGGCGACGGTGCCGGCGGCGATGGCCGCGGCGAGTTCGGCGCGGCTGAGGACGACGGCGTCGGTGACCTCGTTGCCGTCGGGGCGGGCCAGGTGCTCTCCGGGTGCCAGGCGGGCGCGGTAGCCGAGCATGAGGGAGCGGGGGAAGGGCCAGGGCTGGCTGGCGACGAACTCAACGCTGGCCACCTTCAACCCGGTCTCCTCTGCCACCTCGCGGACTACGGCGGCCTCTGCGGACTCTCCCGCCTCCACGAAGCCGGCGACGGTGGAATAGCGGTGCTGGTCCCAGGAGGCGCCGTGAACCAGGACGATGCGGTCGGCGTCGTCGGTGACGGCCATGATGACGGCCGGGTCGGTGCGCGGGAAGCTCAGGGCGTCGCAGCTGGTGCAGCGGCGGGCCCAGCCGGCCTGCGTGATCTGGGTGCGGCCGCCGCACAGGGGGCAGAAGCCGGAGCGGGCGTGCCAGGCGGCCAGGGCGCTGGCGGGGGTGGCCAGGCCGGCGTCGTGGGCGTCCAGATCGGCGCCGACCGCCCGCAGGGCGGACAGCGGGTAGCGCTCCAGGGCCGCGCTGAGGGAGGGGTGGGGGTGGCCGGCGCCCTCGGCATCGGTGGGTGCGGCGAGGTCGTCGGCGGGGACGACGACGGCCAGCCAGGACGCCCCGGCGGCGTCGCCGATGCCGTTGCCCTGTTCGCGGCCCAGGTAGAAGCGGGTCAGGCCGGTGGCGTCGAGGTCGGCGGCGGTCAGGGGTGCGAGCCGGGGGCGGGCGGCAGCGGGGGCATCAGCGGCATCGGCGCGGCCGGGGCGCCAGACGGCGGCGTCGCGGTCGTGCGGGGTGGCGGGGGCCAGCCCGTCGTCGGGCAGGTCCGCGGCAGTGGCCGGGGCGTCCAGGGCGATGCGGCCGCGGGCGTCCACCAGCAGCAGGCGCGTGGCGGGGTCGGCGGTGAGGGTGGCGATCAGGTCGGGCCGGCTCCGGCGCTCGGCGTCACGGTCGGTGGTGGTGCGCGACAGGGAGCGGGCGGTCGGCGTGGTATTGGCGGGGGTCGCCTCTGCGGGGTCGGACGGCGGTGTGGAGGACATGAGGGCAGCCTAGGCGCGGTCGGCTGGGCCGGGGCGGATACGCTGCCGCCATGATTTCCGGGACTGCTGCCGCGCGCGTCTACCTCGACCACGCCGCCACCACGCCCGTGCGGGCGGAGGTGGCCGCGCAGGTCGCCGGAGATCTGGCCGAGGGTCTGGGCGGGTGGGCGAATCCGGCGGCGCAGCACGCCTCGGGGCGGCGGGCAGGGGCGCTGCTGGCGCAGGCGCGCTCCCGGCTGGCGGCGGCGCTGGGCGTGGACCCGCACGAGGTGATCTTCACCGGTGGCGGCACGGAGGCCGACGCGCTGGCCGTGGCCGGGCGGGTGCTGGCGGCCCGTGCCGCCGGGGTGGGGCGTCCGCGGGTAGTTACCTCCCCGGTTGAGCACCCGGCGGTGTTGGACGGTGCGCGCACGGCGGCGGCGCAGCTGGGGGCCGAGCACGCGCTGTTGCCCGTGGACGGCGCGGGCCGGGTTCAGGCCGCCGCCCTCGGGCCGGCGCTGGCGGGCGGGGCCTGCCTGCTGAGCGTGATGGCGGCGAATAACGAGACCGGGGCGGTGCAGGACCTGGCCGGGATCGTGGCGGCGGTGCGCGCGGAGACCGGGACTGAGCGGCCGGGGGCGGACGGGTACGTGCCGGTGCACACCGATGCGGTGGCGGCGGTGGGCCGGGTGCCGCTGGACTTTCACGGCTGGGGTCTGGATGCGCTGTCGCTCAGTGGGCACAAGCTCGGGGCGCCGGTGGGCGTTGGCGCGCTGATTGCGCGGCGCGACTTCACGCTGGTGGCGCCGATGGGGGGCGGACGTCAGGAGCGCGGGCTGCGCTCGGGCACGCAGGACGTGGTCGGGGCGCGGGCGCTGGCGCTGGCCGTGGAGCTGGCTGTCTTCGAGCAGGCGGCGGAGGCGGCCCGGCTGGAGGGGCTGCGTAAGCACCTCCTGGCGGGGGCGACGGCGCTGGCGGGCGTGCGCGCGACCCTGCCCGACTCGGCGGCGCACCTGCCGGGCACGGCCCACCTGTGGGTGGAGGACGCCGACGCCGAGGCGCTGCTGATGGCCTTGGACATGGCGGGCATCGACGTGTCGGCCGGGTCGGCCTGCCATGCGGGGGTCTCCCGGCCGAGCCACGTCATGCTGGCGATGGGTTACGGGGAGGAGGCGGCGCGGGCGACGCTGCGCTGCTCCATGGGTAGGGAGACGCGCGCCGCGGATGTGGAGCGCCTGCTGGCGGCCCTGCCCGATGCCGTGCGCACCGCCCGCCGGGCGCGGCAGCGCCGCGGCACGCTGCGCGCGTAGCGGGTGGCAGCGGTTGGCAGCGGGCCGCCCGCAGACCGTCACCGTCCCCCTCGCCGAGATCGGTAGAAGTCACGTGCCCAGATCGGTAGATATGACCGCCGAGATCGGTAGAAGTTACGTGCCCAGATCGGTAGATGTGGAACAGGACGTTGTCTGCATCAAGTGCAACATCGCGGACCACGCCCTGCCGCCTCCCCCGTCTCATCGACCCGGCCGAAACCACCCGTAAGTGCCAATAGGAACCGACTGGGCAGACTGATGCCCACGGTTGCCCAGTGTCCAGCCCAACAATCCGGCGCCTAGGCCCCGGCGGTAGGCTGCCTACGCCCACTCGGGCGCCAAGGAGAGCGAAGCGGAAGGAGCGCACGTGCGCGTACTGGCAACCATGTCCGGCGGAGTCGACTCCGCCGTCGCCGCCGCGCGCGCCGTCGAGGCCGGCCACGAGGTGGTCGGCGTGCACATGGCGCTGACCCGCAACCGGGCCGCCACACGCTCCGGCGCCCGCGGCTGCTGCTCCATCGAGGACGCCGGCGACGCCCGCTGGGCCGCCGAGATCCTGGGCATCCCCTTCTACGTGTGGGATCTGTCCGAGGAGTTCGAGGACCGGGTGGTCGCCGACTTCCTGTCCGAGTACCGCGCCGGCCGCACCCCCAACCCGTGCGTGCGCTGCAACGAGCGGGTCAAGTTCGACGTGCTGCTGGAGCGCGGCCTGTCCCTGGGCTTCGACGCCGTAGTCACCGGCCACTACGCCCGCCTGCGTGGCGGCGCCAGTGACGGCCGCCCAGGTGAGGCGAACACCTTGGAGCTGCATCGGGCCGCTGATGCAGCCAAGGACCAGTCCTACGTGCTGGCCGTCTCCGGGCGCGAGGGCCTGTCCCGCGCCCTGTTCCCGCTCGGGGACGCCCCCTCCAAGGCGGCGGTGCGGGCGGAGGCCGAGGGCCGTGGCCTGCCGGTGGCGGACAAGCCCGACTCCTACGACATCTGCTTCGTCGCCGACGGCGACACCCGCGGCTTCCTGCAGCGCAGCCTCGGTACCCAGGAGGGCAACCTCGTCTCCCCCGACGGCGAGGTGCTCGGCACCCACGGCGGCTACTTCGGCTTCACCGTCGGCCAGCGCAAGGGACTGGGGCTGACCCGCCCCGCCGCCGATGGCCGCCCGCGCTACGTCATAGAGACGCGCCCGAGCACCAATGAGGTCGTCGTCGGCCCCGCCGAACTGCTGCAGCGCACCGTGGTCGATGGCAAGGACCTGGTGCTGCTGGACTCACCCGATCCGCTTCCCGACGGCGCCGGCTGGCAGGACGTGACCGTACAGGTGCGCGCCCACGGCCGCCCGGTGCCCGCGGACGTGACCGTCGACACCACCGCCGCCACGCTGCACGCCGTCCTGCGACAGCCCCTGCGCGGCCTGGCCGCCGGGCAGAGCGTCGTCGTCTACGGCGGGAACGACGGCGACCGGGTGCTGGCCCAGGCTACGGTCGCCTGAGCCGAGCGCCCGGCCCGGCCGCAGTATGCGGTGCGCCTCAGCGCAGGGAGGTGTGGCGCTCGATCGCACGCACGCCCCATGCCCAGAGCACCACCGCCAGCAGTGGCCACACGGCGATGAATCCCAGCCCCAGCACGGTTGGGTCGCTGTCCGTGCGCACCGCCTCAATGAAGTCCGGCAGCATCCACGCGTTTACGACATTCCCGGAGGCGAGTTCGAGACTGACCGGCACGGTCAGCAGCAGCAGCATCGACAGGACCTGCGCCACCAGGTACAACACCACGAAGCCGATCACGGGCGTCCCGAAGCCGAGGTGGTTCCAACGCCCCTGCGCCCCGATGCTCATGACCGCGGCCACGCACACGATCACGGACGCGAGCTCCACAATCAGGTAAACGAAGAATCCGACCACCCAGCCGGTGCCCACAAGGTTCAGCATTTCACGCAGGGGCTGGAGCACCTCACCTACGCTCAGCCCTTGCGACGTCGCGGACACCCAGGCTGTCACCAGCAGGCCTACCGCTGTGAAGCATCCCGCCACCAGACCGGCCACGAAGGCGTACAGGGTCTTGGCGACGTAAAGCAGCCTCCCGCGCACCGGGATCGCGTGGGTCAGGTAGCCGCGCGAGCCGTACATGGACTGCCAGTACTCAGAGGCAGTGTGGATGAGCACCACCGGTATGGCCAGGATGAATGAGATTGCCGCGCCAACCATTCCGAAGACGTTCAGAACCGGCAGGTCCAGGAACGTGACTCCGAGGAAGACCAGCCCGAAAACCGTGAAGATGCCGAGCATCTTCAGGTGAATAGGCGCCAGAAAGCGGATCTCCTCATTCAGCAGTGTGCGCAGCATCAGTGGTACTCCTTCCTAAACAGGGCGTCCAGGCTCATGCCGTGAGCCTGGCGCAGGTCATCGGCGTCGCCCGCCAGCAGCAGGCGTCCGTCCTTGAGGAAGACGACGGAGTCGACGATCGGCTCCACGTCGGCGATCAGGTGGGTGGAGATGACCATCAGCGCCTCGGGGTCGAAGTTGCGCAGAACGCCGCTTAGGATCACGTCGCGCGCGGCCGGATCCACCCCGGAGATGGGCTCGTCCAGCAGGTATACGCGGGCGCGGCGGGCCATGACCAGACTGACGCGCAGTTTCTCCCCCATCCCCTTGCTCATCTCCTTCAGGCTACGGTCCTTCGGCAGGCCGAAGAAGTCGACGAGCTCGCGCGCCCGGTCGGCGTCGAAGTCGGGGAAGAGCCGGGCGAACATGGCGATGGCCTGCTCGGCCTTGAGCCCCGAGGCCAGGAAGTCGGCGTCGGGCAGGAAGGCGACCAGCGCCTTCGACTCCGGCCCGGGCGCATGCCCGCCTATGCGTACCCGGCCGTCGTACTCGGACAGCAGTCCGGCCAGGATCTTCAGCAGGGTGGTCTTGCCCGAGCCGTTGGAGCCCATGAGCCCGACGATCCGGCCCGCGGGCAGGTGCAGGGTCAGGTCCGCCAGGGCGGGGCGTCCGCGGTAGGCCTTGGTCAGGTGCGAGATTCGGATCAGCGGCTCAGCCCCGTCCGGGATGGGGACGGAGGTGAAGCGCGCCGCGGGGGTCGGCCGGGCCGATGGATGCCGAGTCATGAGGTTTCTCCTTTGTCTGCCGGAGGCACGGAGGTGCAGTCGATCCAGCGCTCCTGCAGGAGCGCCGTGGCCTGCGTCAGGTCCATGCCGACGGCGGTGAGGGCGGCGATGAAGGTGTCGGTGGCGCCGGTGGCAAGCTCCCGGCGGACGGCGTCGACGACGGCGGTGTCCGCCGTCACGAAGCGGCCGGCAGTCCGCTCGGCGCCGGTGAGCCCGGTGCGATCGAGTTCGGTCAGTGCGCGTTGGACGGTGTTGGGGTTGACGCCGGACTGCATGGCCAGTTCGCGCACGCTGGGTATCCGTGCGCCTATCGGCCAAGCGCCGGTGACGATTCGCAGACGGAAGTCGTCGACCAGCTGCAGCCAGATCGGCCGGGAGCCGTCAAGGTCCACGAGACCTCCCCTCTGGTGGGTGGGCGGGTGTGCTCATGAGCGCAGCGGACAGGCGGCCGGAAGACCATCTGTATTACTGCACTAGTACAGTGACACATGCAGCCTGCGGAAGTCAACAAGCTCCGCCCCGGCGCGCCGACCAGCCCCAGGCCCACCACGGGTTGCGCGGGAATACACACACTCCGCCACATCAACCGATTTCGGCACGTTACTTCTACCGATCTCGGCGCATGAAGGCGCCCCGCCCCGGGGTGAACCGGGACGGGGCGAACTGTCCAGGTGACAGCGAGTGGCGCTCAGCCGCGCAGGCGCTCCAACTCCTCAACCAGTTGGGGGACGACCTCGGCCACATCCCCGACCACGCCGTAGTCGGCCATCTCGAAGATAGGGGCCTCGGAGTCGTCGCAGACGGCGACGATCGTGCCGGCGCCCTGGATGCCACTGGTGTGGTGCACGGCGCCGGATACGCCCAGCCCGATGTACAGGCGCGGAGCGATGGAGGCACCGGTCTGCCCCACCTGGGCGGAGCGCTCGATCCAGCCCTCGTCACAGGCAACACGAGTGGCGCCGATGGCGGCCTGAAGCGGATCGGCGAGCGAATGCACCAGGTCGAGGTCGCCATCGGTGCCGCGCCCCATCACCACGACGCGCTGCGCCTCCGACAGGTCGGGGCCCGCGGCGGCGTCGGCGAGCTCGCGGGAGACGACCTTGACGGCGGCCGCCTCGGCGGTCAGGGGCACATCGACGGCCTCGACGGGCAGCTCCTCGGCACCCGTGGCTGGCGGCACGGGCTCGGCCGCACTGGGGTGCACAGAGATGACCGGAGTGCTGTCCGCCTGCGCCGAAACCGTCATGGTGGTGGACCAGGTGCCGGACAGCACGAGCTTGGAGGCGTGCAGCTCCCCGCCGACCACCCGCAGGTCACCGACGTCGGAGGCGCAGGCCGAACCCAGCAGCACCGCCGCCCGGCCGGCGATCTCCTTGCCGCGGTAGTCACTGCCGACCAGGGCGACGGCGGGGCTCACCGACTTCACCGCGGCGACGACGGCATCGGCGGCGACCGCGGCCACGGTCTCGCGACCGCCCAGGTCGGCGGTAAGCAGGCGGGAGGCGCCGACGGCGGCCAGCGCCGCGATCGTGTCGGCGTCGACGTCGCCGACCACGAGCGCGACGACGTCGCCGGAGGTCAGTCCGCGGGCGATGGAGACCAGGCCGAGGGCGGCGCTGGTGGGGGCACCGCCGGGGGCGCGGTCGACCAGCACGAGGACGGGTGCATCGAGCATGTTGTCAGACATGGTTATCGTCGTTCCTTCCGGGCGTATCCGCTCACACGAGCTCGTTCTCGACCAGCCAGGCGGCCAGATCGCGCCCGGCCTCGCCGGCATCGGTGCGGATGATGCCGGCCTCACGCGCAGGCCGCTCGGTGAAGTCGACGACGGCAATGCCCGCCTCGGCGGCGGAGAGGCCGAGGTCGTTCAGGTCCCAGGTGTCCAGGGGCTTCTTCCGGGCGGCGCGCATGGCGGCGAAGTTCGGGTAGCGGGGCTCGTTGGCCTGGTCGGTTACGGACACCAGCGCCGGCAGTGGCGCAGACAGCACCTCGCGGACGGTGCCGGTCGAGCGGGTGATGATCGCCTCCTCCGCATTCACCTCCAGCGATCCCGCAAGCGTCAGGGCGGGCACGTGCAGCGCGGCGGCGAGCGCGCCGGGGAGCATGGAGGTCATGGCGTCCAGGGAGGCCATGCCGGTGATGACCAGGTCCACATCGCCCGGCCCGGCCTCGGCGCCACCGATCCTGGACACGGCGGCGGCCAGCGTGCGAGCCGTGGTGGGCACGTCGGCACCCGCCAGCGCGTCGTCGGTGATGACGACGCCGGAGTCCGCCCCCATCTGAAGGGCACGGCGCACTCCGTCCTCGGCATCCTCGGGCCCCATGGACACGGCGATCACCTCGCCACCCAGGTCCTCAACCAGGGATACGGCGGCCTCGACGGCGTTCTCGTCGAGCTCGTTGAGGACGTCCTCCTCACCGCGGACCAGGTGTCCCTCCTCCATACGGCGCTCGGACTGAACGTCCGGGACGTGCTTGATGCAGACGACTATTTTCATGCGCACAAGATTGCCATATCGCGGCGCCCTCGCCGGTGAGCGCTCAGTCACCCTCACCTGGCCGCCGACGAAGTGGCATCAAGAGGCCGATTGCTTGACAATAGGACTTATGCCTATGTCCTCCACGCCAGAGCTGCAGCCCGCCGCCCGTGCCGACTCCGCCGCGTCGGACCGCACTCGCCTCGGCGCCACGCTCGTCGAGGACGGTGCCGACTTCGTGGTGGTGGCACCGCGCGCCGAGGCCGTAGACCTGTGCCTGCTGGAGACCGACTCGACCGGCGCGATCAGCTCCGAAGCACGCATCGGCATGCACGGCCCCTTCCGCGGCGCCTGGAGTGCGCACGTGCCCGGAGTGCGCGCCGGACAGCGCTACGCCTACCGGGTGCACGGTCAGTGGAACCCGTCGGAGGGACTGCTGTTCAACCCGCGCAAGCTACTGCTCGACCCCTATGCTCGCGCCGTCGACGGCACCCCGCGCCTGGGCCCGGAGCTGTACGCCCACGCCGTCGACGCCGACCTGGCTCCCACCTATGTGCCCTTCATCCCCTCCGAGCTGGACTCGGCCGGGCACACCGCCCTCGGTGTGGTGACCGGCGAGCAGTTCCCCGTGGTCCCCGGGCCGAAGGTGCCCGAGGAGCGCACCGTCATCTATGAGACGCACGTCAAGGGCTTCACCCACTCCATGCCCGGCGTCCCCCCGGAGCTGCGCGGCACCTACGCGGGCCTGGCGCACCCGGCCGCCGTCTCCCACCTGAGTTCGCTCGGCGTGACCACGGTGGAGCTGCTGCCCGTCCACGCCGCCTTCTCCGAGGCCTTCCTGCTGCAGCGCGAGCGGACGAACTACTGGGGCTACTCCACCCTGTCGTACTTCGCGCCCGAGCCGTCCTACGCGACCCGAGCCGCCCGCGAGGCGGGCCCGCAGGCCGTATTGGACGAGTTCCGCGGCATGGTCTCGCTGCTGCACGAAGCCGGCCTCGAAGTCATCATGGACGTCGTCTACAACCACACCTGCGAGTCGGGTATGGACGGCCCCGCGCTGTCACTGCGGGGCCTGGACAACCTCGAGTACTACCTGCACGCCCCGCATCGCCCCGCCCAGTACGTGGACGTCACCGGCACCGGCAACACGGTGGACTTCCGCTCGACGCGAGCGGTGCAGCTGGTCCTGGACTCGCTGCGCTACTGGGCCGGCGACGTCGGCATCGACGGCTTCCGCTTCGACCTGGCGGTCACCCTGGGGCGGGACGCCTCCGAGTTCCAGTCGCGACACCCGCTGCTGATCGCCATGGCCACCGACCCGGTGCTGCAGAACGCCAAGCTGATCGCCGAGCCCTGGGACATCGGCCCGGGAGGCTGGCGCACGGGTGAGTTCCCGGCGCCCTTCCACGACTGGAACGACCGCTACCGCGGCACGGTGCGCTCCTTCTGGCTGCACGACGCCTCGGAGATGTCCAAGGGGCGCCCCGGCAACGACCTGCGCGACCTGGCCACACGCCTGAGCGGCAGCGCCGACATGTTCGGGTACGGCGAGTACCCGGGCGGGCGCGGGCCGCTGGCCTCGATCAACTTCGTCACCGCCCACGACGGATTCACCCTGCGCGATCTGGTCTGCTACGACTACAAGCACAACCTGGCCAACGGCGAGGACAACCGCGACGGCACCGACGACAACCGCTCCTGGAACCACGGCTTCGAGGGGCCGCTGCCGGAGGGCATGGGCGGCGGACCCATCGAGATCCTGCGCCGCCGCTCCTCCCGCAATGTGCTGGGCACCCTGCTGGTCTCCGCCGGCACCCCCATGCTGCTGGGAGGGGATGAGATGGGACGCACCCAGGGCGGGAACAACAACTCCTACTGTCAGGACTCGGAGATCTCCTGGTACGACTGGAATCTGACCACCTGGCAGCGCGATCTGATCGCCACCACGCACTTCCTGATCAACCTGCGCGACGAGCACCCGGTGCTGCGACCGATGGCCTTCGCCAGCGGCGCCACTCCGAACGGCGACGCCCTTCCCGACCTGTCCTGGTTCCGCGCCAACGGCGATCCGATGGACGTCGCCGCCTGGCACGACCCCTGGACCCGCGTGGTGCAGATGCTCCGCTCGGGCACGCCCATGGGCGACAAAGACCTGCTGCTGGTCATCAACGGCTCGCTGAGTCAGGAGGATGTAACCCTTCCCGGCGGGCACGGCACCGACTGGCACCTGATGTGGGACTCCACCTGGGCGGTGCCGCGCCCCCACACCTCGGCCTTCGCCCTGGCGCACCGAGTCAGCCGGGGGCCGGCGGCGCGGGCCCGCGCGCTCCACCCCACCCGAGCCCGCGCCTCTCGTTCCGGCGCCACCGACTGTCGGCAGGACCGGCCCGGCGACACGACCACGCTTGATGCCCTGTCCCTGCGCATCTACCTGTCCGGGGAGCAGCTGGTAGGTCTGCCCGAGGAGGATCTGGGAGTGCTCGCCGAGGCATAGACGGGCCGGAAGCACCGGCGGCCGCTCCACCTGTCACCCCTCTCCCGCGAGACCCGCAACAACGCCGAGTTCGGTAGAAGTAACGTGCCGAGATCGGTAGTAGTCACGTGCCGAGATCGGTAGAAGTTACGTGCCGAGATCGGTAGTAGTTACGTGCCCAGATCGGTTGATGTGGTGCCCGGCCCCTGTTGGACGGGCGGCGGGCGCCGGTAGGGCCGGGGGTGTGCGTGCCCGGGGCCGTCATGAACACGAGTTCACGCCACCAACACGACTTCCTGACGACCTGCACGGGCATAACCCATGCACACCTCCAAAACTCGTGTCTTCGAGCAGAACCCGTGTCCCCGAGGCGAACCAGTGCACCCGGTCCGCCGCGGGAGGGGCCCAGCCAGGGGCCAGGCGGATACCGGGTCCGACAGGGGCTGACGATTCGGCGTTGGAGCCCACGATTCCGGTCATTCCGGCGCCGCCCCTTAGGATGGCCGCCATGACGCAGCACGACGTGACCGCCGGTTCCCCCTCCCCCAGCAATGCCGCCAACGGCACCGACGCGGGCGAGGCCCTGTCCCGGTCCACCGACGCCGCCTCGCTGGCCCGCTCCCTGGCGCGCAGCGCCGAGATTGAGGCCGACCTGGACGTGAACCCCGGACGCTACCGGATGCTCACGGGTGTGCGTCCCACCGGCAACATGCACTTGGGGCACTACTTCGGCACCATGCACTCCTGGCAGCCGATCCAGGACCGCGGCGTGGACACCTGGATCCTCGTGGCCGATTACCAGGTCATCACCGACCGCGACGGCGTCGGTCCGATCCGGGAGCGCGTCCTGTCACTGATGGCGGATACGCTCGCCGTCGGCGTGGACCCGCAGCGCTCCACGATCTTCGCCCACTCGGCCGTGCCGGCCGCCAACCAGCTGATGCTGCCGTTCCTGTCCCTGGTCACCGAGTCCGAGCTGCACCGCAACCCGACGGTCAAGGCCGAGTTGGAGGCAACCAATGGGCGAGCCATGACCGGCCTCATGCTCACCTATCCGGTGCACCAGGCCGCCGACATCCTGTTCTGTCAGGCCAACCTGGTGCCGGTGGGCAAGGATCAGCTGCCGCACCTGGAGCAGGCCCGGATGATCGCCCAGCGCTTCGACAAGCGCTACGGCCGTGCGGTCAAGGAGCACCCGGTCTTCCGCCGCCCGGAGGCGCTGCTGTCCCAGGCGCCGCTGCTGCTGGGCCTGGACGGGGAGAAGATGAGCAAGTCCCGTCAGAACACCATCGAGCTGCGGATGAGCGCGGACGAGACCGCCAAGCTGCTCAAGAAGGCCAAGACTGACTCCGATCGGCACATCACCTACGATCCCGAGGGCCGCCCGGAGGTGGCCAACCTGCTGACACTGGCCTCCCTGTGCGGGGCAGGGGAGCCGCAGGCGCTGGCCGAGCAGATCGGCGACGGCGGCGCCGGCACGCTCAAGCGGATCACCACCGAGGCGGTCAACGAGTTCTTCGCCCCCATCCGCGCCCGCCGCGCCGAGCTGGCCGCCAACGAGGACTACCTGCTTAAGGTCCTGGCCGCTGGCAACGCCAAGGCCAACGAGGTCGCCGAGCAGACTCTCGACGCCGTGCGCGCAGCCATGCACATGAACTACTAAGACGCCGAGGCGGTCACGCGCACGGGCGCGGGCAGGTACGCTTGCGCTGTGACCCCTAACACGACGCCGCGCACGGCGAAGACGAAGCCCACCAGCCACGTAGCCCCCGCCGTCACGGCGGAACCCGCGCCCGCCCAGGTTCCACAGCCGGCCCCGTATGCACCGGTGGGCCGTATCCCGGTGACGGAGGTCTTCCCCGTCGTGGAGGACGGGCGCTGGCCTGCCAAGGCGGTTCCGGGCGAGGTCTTCCCGATCCGCGCCACCGTGTTCCGCGAGGGGCACGACCGCTTCGGCGCCACCGCCGTCCTGGTCCGCCCCGACGGCAGCGACGGCCCGTCCGCCCGCATGTACGAGGTCGGCATCGGCCTGGACCGCTATGAGGCGCGTCTGGCGGCGGACGCGCCGGGCGACTGGGGCATCCGCGTGGAGGGCTGGTCGGACCCCTACGGCACCTGGGCCCACGACGCCGGGGTGAAGGTGCCCGCCGGCGTCGACGTCGCCCTCATGCTGGAGGAGGGCGCCCGGGTCCTGGAGCGCGCGGCCGCTGTCCCGGGCCGGGACGAGGCCGACGCCGAGGTGCTGCTGTCCGCCGCCGTCGCCCTGCGCGACGAGTCCGCCTCCCCCGCGGACCGCCTGGCCGCCGGAATGTCTGCGGAGGTCACCGCCGTCCTGGACCGGCTGCCGCTGCGTGATCACGTCTCTCCCTGCGCCACCTACCCGCTGCAGGTGGACCGGCGTCGGGCCCTGGCGGGCTCCTGGTATGAGATCTTCCCCCGCTCCCTGGGGGCACGCCGGGATGAGCAGGGCAACTGGCACACCGGCACGCTGCAGTCGGCCACTCAGCGGCTCGACCGCATCGCCGCCATGGGCTTCGACGTCCTCTACCTCACCCCGATCTCCCCCATCGGCACCACCAACCGCAAGGGCCGCAACAACACGCTCAACGCGCTGCCCGACGACCCCGGCTCGCCCTACGGCATCGGCTCGCCCGACGGCGGCCACGATGCCATTCACCCGGACCTGGGCACCTTTGACGACTTCGACGCCCTGGTGGCGCGCGCCCGCGAGCTCGGCATGGAGGTGGCCCTCGACCTGGCCCTGCAGTGCTCGCCCGACCACCCCTGGGTGACCGAGCACCCCGAGTGGTTCACCGTCCTGGCCGACGGCTCCATAGCCTACGCCGAGAACCCGCCCAAGAAGTACCAGGACATCTACCCCCTCAACTTCGACAACGATCCCGAGGGCATCTACCAGGCGATCCTTCAGGTGGTGCGCACCTGGATCAGCCACGGGGTGACGATCTTCCGGGTGGACAACCCGCACACCAAGCCCCTGCCCTTCTGGCAGCGCCTCATCCGGCAGGTGCGCGAGGACAACCCCGAGGTGCTGTTCCTGGCGGAGGCATTCACCCGCCCGGCAATGATGCGCACCCTGGCGAAGATCGGCTTCCACCAGAGCTACACCTACTTCGCCTGGCGCAACACCAAGCAGGAGCTGACCGACTACCTGGTGGAGCTGTCCCAGGAGACCGCGCACATCATGCGCCCCACCTTCTGGCCGACCACGCACGACATCCTCACCCCGTTCATGACCAACGGGAAGGTCCCCGCCTTCAAGCTGCGGGCCGTGCTGGCCGCCACCATGTCGCCGACCTGGGGCATCTACTCCGGCTACGAGCTGGCCGAGTCGGTGCCGCGCCCCGGTTATGAGGAGCAGATCGACAACGAGAAGTACGAGTACAAGCAGCGCGACTTCGGCGCCGCCCGGGTCAACGGCATCGAGGACCTGCTCACCCGGCTGAATGCCGCGCGCCACGCCCACCCGGCGCTGCAGCAGCTGCGCGACGTCTGGTTCCACCCCACCAGCGACGAGAGCCTGATCGCATACTCCAAGCGAGTGGACGCCGCGCACTGCGCCACCGGCAAGGACGACGTGGTGCTCACGATCGTCAACCTGGACCCCTACGGCGCGCACGAGGGCGAGGTCTACCTGAACCTGGAGCAGCTGGGTCTGCCCGGCTGGGTGGACGGCTCCCGGCCCGTACTGCGAGTCACCGACGAGCTGACCGGGGAGGCCTACGACTGGTCCGGGCAGAACTACGTACGCCTGGACCCCTTCGCCGGCCGCGTCGCCCACGTCTTCTCCGTCGAGCCCCTGTGACGCGCCAACATCCGTTTTCAGGCCCGACGACAATCGAAGGAGCCCCGTGACCGTTCCCGGTGTTCCCGCCCTCCCCACTCAGCCGCATCCGGGCCTGCGCCCGGACCCGGACTGGTTCCGCACCGAGGTGTTCTACGAGGCGCTGCTGCGCTCCTTCGCGGACTCCGACGCCGACGGCGTAGGCGACTTCCGCGGCTTGGCCTCCCGGCTGGACTATCTGGCCTGGCTGGGCGTGGACGCGATCTGGATCCCGCCCTTCTATCCCTCGCCCATGCGCGACGGAGGCTACGACATCGCGGACTACACCGGTGTCGACCCCCGCTACGGAACCATGGACGACTTCCGCGCCCTGGTGGCAGCCGCGCATGAGCGGGGCATCCGCGTGGTGATCGACATGGTGCTCAACCACACCTCCGACGCCCACCCCTGGTTCCAGGCCTCCCGCCGCGACCCGGACGGCCCCTACGGGGACTTCTACGTGTGGGCGGACGACGACTCCGCCTACGCCGACGCCCGCATCATCTTCGTGGACACCGAGCAGTCCAACTGGAGCTACGACGAGGTGCGCGGCCAGTACTTCTGGCACCGCTTCTTCTCCCACCAGCCGGACCTGAACTACGACAACCCCGCCGTAGTCGCCGCGGTGCACGACGTGGTGCGGTTCTGGGCCCGCACCGGGGTGGACGGGTTCCGCCTGGACGCGATCCCCTACCTGGTGGAGGAGGAGGGCACCAACTGCGAGAACCTGCCCGGTACCCACCGCCTGATCGCCGGCCTGCGCCGGATGCTCGACCAGGAGTTCCCCGGCACCATCACCATCGCGGAGGCCAACCAGTGGCCGGCGGACGTGGTGGCCTACTTCGGCAGCCAGGATGCTCCCGAATGCACCATGTGCTTCCACTTCCCCGTCATGCCGCGCATCTTCTCCTCGCTGCGGCAGGGCACGGCCACAGCGATTCGTGAGGTGCTGGAGGCGACCCCACCTATCCCGGCCCACGGCCAGTGGGGGACCTTCCTGCGCAACCACGACGAGCTGACCCTGGAGATGGTCACCGACGCCGAGCGCGAGCGCATGTACCACTGGTACGCGCCGCAGGATCGCATGCGCGCCAACGTGGGCATCCGTCGGCGCCTGGCACCCTTGCTGGGAGACTCGCGCGCCGAGCTAGAGCTGGCCCACGTGCTGCTGCTGTCCCTGCCCGGCTCGCCCTGTCTGTACTACGGCGACGAGATCGGCATGGGCGAGAACATCTGGCTGCCCGATCGCGACGCCGTACGCACCCCCATGCAGTGGGACCGCTCGGCGAACATGGGCTTCTCCGCCTGCACCGACCCCGCCGCGCTCACCCTGCCGCTGATAGACGCCGCCGGCTACGCCGACCGCTGCGTGGCCGACGCACTGGCCGACCCCGACTCGCTGCTGCACTTCCTGCGCCACGTGCTGCGGGTACGGCGCGAGCACCCCGTCCTGGGGCGCGGGGACTTCCGCCTGCGCCCGGCATCCGACGCCGCCCTGCTGGCGCACACCCGCGCCGACTCCCCCGTGGCAGGCGGCGCCGGAGGCGCGGACGGAGAGGTGCTGCTGTGCCTGGCCAACCTGGCCGACCGCCCCTGCGAGGCCAGGGTGGAGCTGCCCGAGCTGGCCGGGCGGGCCACTCGCACCGTGCTTGCCGCCGCGCCCTCGGCCCCGCCGCCCGCCGTGGATGCCCGGGGAGAGCTGGCGGTTGCGCTGCCGCCGCACGGCTACTGGTGGCTGGCCGTCACGCCCAACCGTGAGGAGGACCGATGAGCGAGTCGACCGCTACGACGCCGAGGGCCCCGGTCTGGCCCGATGAAGCCGCCCTGCTGGCGGCGCTGGCGGACTGGATGGGGCAGCGCCGCTGGTACCCGCTCAAGGGCGAGCCCGCCCGCGGGCCGCTGCGGCTGGTGGGGTGCTGGGAGCTGGCCGACGGCGTGCGCGACCTGTTGGTCGCCGTCCCCCGCGGCGAGGGGGCGCCGGTGCTGGTGCATGTGCCGCTGGTGCTCGAGCCCGGTGCCGCGCTGGCCGGCTTCGCCGTCGCCGGCGAGGCCGAGGGCAATGAGGGCTTCGCCATGCCCGGGCCCGACGGCGATCCGGTGGCGCTGGTCGACGGCGCCCACCACCCGCGCTTCTGGCGTGCCTGGGCCACCTCCGCCCTCGCGGCGGGCACCGCTTTGGGCGATGCCGGGGCCCGGGCGATCGCCCAGCGCGCCGACCGGCTGCGGGTGACCACCGGCGAGCAGTCCAACACCAGCGTGGTCATACCCGCCCCCGGTGACGCGCCGGCGGCAGGGGAGGCGGATGCGGCCATCGGGGACCTGATCGTCAAGCTGTTCCGCGTGCTCGCGCCGGGCCGCAACCCGGACGTGGAGGTGTCGGTGGCGCTGGCCCGCGACGGTTGGGACCGGGTACGCACCCCGGTGGCGTGGACCACGCTGACCTGGACCGATCCCGCCACCGGCGCCGAGCAGACGGCGGATGCGGCCGTGGCCTGCACTTTCGTCCCCCGCGCCGACGACGGCTTCGAGCTGTTCTGCGCGCTGGCCGGCGCTGACGACTCGGACGGACCGCAGCGGGAACGTTCCCTCTCCCTGGCCCGGGACCTGGGCGTAACCACCGCCCAGATGCACGCCCACCTGGCCGCCTGCCTGGGCACCAGCACACCGCCCTCCCCGGGCGAGCTCGCGCAGGCGCTGCGTGAGCGGGCCCACTGGGCGCTGGATGAGGTACCCGAGCTGGAGACGCGGCTGCCGCAGTTGCGCGATCGCGTAGAGGCGGTGCTGGCCGAGCTTGCAGCCCTGGACCGCCTGGAGCCGGCCACCCGCGTGCACGGCGACTACCACCTGGGACAGGTGCTGCACGCCATCGATCAGGACCGCTGGTACGTGCTGGACTTCGAGGGCGAGCCCCTGCGGCCTCTGGCCGAGCGCAGCCGCCCGGACCAGCCCCTGCGGGACGTGGCGGGCATGCTGCGCTCCTTCGACTACGCGGCCGAGGTCGGCCGGGCCGCCCACCCAGAGTGGCTGCCGGCGGTACGCGGCGCCTTCCTGGATGGGTACTGGTCCGCCGCCCCGGCGTCCGCCCCCGCCGCAGGGGTGCGGCCCGGCAGCCGGGAGAGAACGCTGCTGGGCGCGCTCGAGCTCGACAAGGCCCTGTACGAGGCGGTCTATGAGGCCCGCAACCGTCCCGACTGGATCTCGATCCCGCTGCACGGTATCGAGGTGATCCTGACGCCCTGACCCCAAGGCGTCTGACGCTGCCGCCAGCGGTCGCGTGAGACGCATCGTCCACGCCGGGTTGCACCGGTATAAAGTCCCCCCGCAGCCGGTCACCGCATGGGAGAGTGAGAACATGACCGACGTCACCAGCCCCGAGCCCGCCCCCGAATCCAACGACGCCCCGCCGCCGGAGGTCGCCGGACCCGCACCGGTCCCGGTAGACCCCTGGGTCCTTGCGGATGTCGCCTACGCCCGCTACCACAACCCACACGAGGTGCTCGGCGCCCACGTGGGCGAGGACGGCGTGACGATCCGTACCGTGCGCCACCTCGCCGACGCCGTCGTCGTCGTGACGCCCGAGGGCTCCTTCCCCGCCCGCCATGAGCAGGATGGCGTATGGGTCGCCGTCGTGCCCGGCGACGCCATCCCGGACTACCGCATCAAGGTGACCTACGGGGAGGAGACCATCACCGTCGACGATCCCTACCGGTTCCTGCCGACCCTGGGAGAGATGGACACCTACCTCATCTCAGAGGGCCGTCATGAGGAGCTGTGGGAGGTGCTGGGCGCGCATGTCAAGCGCTACTCCGGCACCATGGGTGACGTCGAGGGCGTCGCCTTCGCGGTGTGGGCCCCCAACGCGCGGGCCGTGCGCGTGGTCGGCGACTTCAACTACTGGGACGGCACCGCCTCCGCCATGCGCTCCCTGGGCGCCTCCGGCGTGTGGGAGCTGTTCATCCCCGGCGTGGGCGTGGGCGCGCGCTACAAGTTCGAGCTGTGCTTCCAGGACGGCTCCTGGCACCAGAAGGCCGACCCGATGGCGCGTGCCACCGAGGTGCCGCCCGCCACCGCCTCCGTGGTCACCGACCGCTTCCACGAGTGGAACGACGAGGAGTGGATGTCCCGCCGCGCCGTCACCGACCCGCACTCCGGGCCGATGAGCGTCTACGAGGTGCACATCGGCTCCTGGCGGCAGGGCCTGGGCTACCGGGGCCTGGCCGACGAGCTGGTCCCCTATGTAAAGGATGCCGGCTTCACTCACGTGGAGTTCATGCCCGTGGCCGAGCACCCCTTCGGCGGCTCCTGGGGCTACCAGGTCTCCGGCTACTACGCCCCCACCGCGCGCTTCGGCACTCCGGACGACTTCCGCTACCTGGTGGACCAGCTGCACCAGGCCGGCATCGGCGTCATCCTGGACTGGGTGCCGGCCCACTTCCCCAAGGACGAGTGGGCGCTGGCCCGCTTCGACGGCACGCCCCTGTACGAGGACCCGGACCCGCAGCGCGGCGAGCACCCCGACTGGGGCACCTACGTGTTCAACTTCGGCCGCAACGAGGTACGCAACTTCCTGGTGGCCAACGCCCTGTACTGGCTGGGCGAGTTCCACGTCGACGGGCTGCGCGTGGACGCCGTCGCCTCCATGCTCTACCTGGACTACTCCCGCGAGGAGGGCCAGTGGCACCCCAACCAGTTCGGGGGCCGGGAGAACCTGGAGGCGATCAGCTTCCTGCAGGAGGCCACCGCCACCGCCTACCGGAAGAACCCCGGCACGGTCATGATCGCCGAGGAGTCCACCGCCTGGCCGGGCGTGACCGCCCCCACCGAGTACGGCGGGCTGGGCTTCGGCCTGAAGTGGAACATGGGGTGGATGAACGACACCCTGCGCTACCTGGCCGAGGAGCCCATCAACCGCCGCTACCACCACGGGGAGCTGACCTTCTCACTGGTGTACGCCTTCTCCGAGCAGTTCATCCTGCCGCTGAGCCACGACGAGGTCGTGCACGGCAAGGGCTCGCTGCTGTCCAAGATGCCGGGAGATGCCTGGCAGGAGCTGGCGGGCCTGCGCGCGCTGTACGCCTACCAGTGGTCGCACCCCGGCAAGCAGCTGCTGTTCATGGGGCAGGAGTTCGGGCAGGGCGCCGAGTGGAACTCGGACAACTCCCTGGACTGGTGGATCCTGGACGACCCGGGGCACACCGGCCTGCTGCGGCTGGTCAGCGACCTGAACGCCTTCTACAAGGACTCCCCCGCCCTGTGGTCGGATGACTTCTCCCACCGCGGCTTCGAGTGGATCGAGGCGGGCGACGGCGACCACAACGTACTGTCCTACCTGCGCAAGGGCACCGGGCCGGACGGCCGCTCGGACCTGGTGGCGGTGGTCGTCAACTTCGCCGGCACCCCGCACGAGGGCTACCGGGTGGGGCTGCCCTTCGCGGGCGGCTGGGACGAGGTCATCAACACCGACGCCCCCGAGTACGGCGGCTCCGGCGTGGGCAACCTCGGCCACGTGGAGGCCGAGGAACTGCCCTGGAACGGCCGGCCCGCCTCCGTGCGGCTGCGGGTCCCCCCGATGGGCGCGATCTTCCTGCGCCCGTCGCGGGACTGAGCCGCCGAGGCGATAGCCGCTCGGCTGTCCCCCTCCGGCGCGCCGGGGCCGTCGCCACGTGCGGCGGCCCCGGCGCGTTTTTCTCCGGTCCGGCGCGTCTCACACCGCCGTCAGGTGCGGACTTTCGGCCCTGTTTCCGCAGTTCAGTGGGTTCCGCGCTCCAGACGCGGCCGCAACCACACCGCTGTGAGCAACAAAGCGGTCCAGTAACATTGCAGAGACGGGTATGGTCCCGGTGCGTGCATGCGTGCGGTCCCCGCCCTAGGTAGCGAACCAACCCCATGTACACTTTTTCAGCCGTTGCAGGTTCTCTTGCAGCGGTGGTCTCCGTAGTCTGACAAGGGAAGAAGAATGACGCAGAACCTGGCCCAGACCGTGCCATCCCAGGTCCGGTCCGCCTCGGGCCGTCCCGCCGGCGCCTCCACGCAGATGGAGGTGTGGCAGGGACTGTCCGCCGCCGTCGTCGACGCCATCGCGGACGACTGGTACGCCACCGAGCAGAAGTACCGCGCCGGCAGGATGGAGCACTACTTCTCCGCCGAGTTCCTCGAGGGACGCGCCCTACTGAACAACCTGACCAACCTCGGGCTGGTCGAGGAGGCCGCCCAGGCCGTCAACGCCTTCGGGCAGAACCTCACCGACATCCTCGAGCAGGAGCCCGACGCCGCCCTGGGCAACGGCGGACTCGGCCGTCTGGCCGCCTGCTTCCTCGACTCCTGCGCCACCCTGGACCTGCCCGTGGCCGGCTACGGCATTCTGTACCGCTACGGGCTGTTCAAGCAGCTGTTCGAGGACGGCTTCCAGACCGAGCACCCGGACCCGTGGATGGAGGAGGGCTACCCCTTCGTGGTGCGCCGCGAGGAGGCGCAGCGCATCGTCCGCTACAACGACCTGACCGTGCGCGCCGTCCCCTACGACATGCCGATCACCGGCTACGGCACCAAGAACGTGGTCACGCTGAGGCTGTGGCGGGCCGAGCCCATGGAGGAGTTCGACTACGACGCCTTCAACTCCCAGCGCTTCACCGACGCCATCGTCGAGCGCGAGCGCACCGCTGACATCTCCCGCGTGCTCTACCCCAACGACACCACCTACGAGGGCAAGGTCCTGCGGGTGCGCCAGCAGTACTTCTTCTGCTCCGCCTCGCTGCAGGAGATCGTCGACAACTACGTCACCCACCACGGTGAGGACCTGAGCCGCTTCGCCGAGTTCAACTCCGTCCAGCTCAACGACACCCACCCGGTGCTGGCCATCCCCGAACTGATGCGCCTGCTCATGGACGAGCACCACCTGGGCTGGGACCAGGCCTGGGAGGTCGTCACCAAGACCTTCGCCTACACCAACCACACGGTGCTGGCCGAGGCCCTGGAGACCTGGGAGATGTCCATCTTCGAGCGGCTGTTCCCGCGCATCACCGAGATCGTCCGCGAGATCGACCGCCGCTTCCGCCAGGACATGGCCGAGCGCGGCCTGGACCAGGCGCGGATCGACTACATGGCGCCCCTGGCCGGCGACAAGGTCCGCATGGCCTGGATCGCCTGCTACGCCTCCTACTCCATCAACGGCGTGGCCGCCCTGCACACCGACATCATCAAGCGGGACACGCTCAAGGAGTGGCACGACATCTGGCCCGAGCGCTTCAACAACAAGACCAACGGCGTGACCCCGCGCCGCTGGCTGCGCCAGTGCAACCCGCGCCTGTCCGCGCTGCTGGACGAGGTCGCCGGCTCCGACGCCTGGGTCAAGGACCTGTCCCTACTCGCCGCCCACACCGAAGCCGCCGATGACGCGCTGCTGGACCGCCTGGCCGAGATCAAGCACGCCAACAAGGTGGACTTCGCCGCCTGGGTGGCCGAGCGCGAGGGCGTCGAGATCGACCCCGACGCGATCTTCGACGTGCAGATCAAGCGCCTGCACGAGTACAAGCGCCAGCTGCTCAACGCGATCTACATCCTGGACCTGTACTTCCGTATGAAGGAGAATCCGTCGCTGCAGGTGCCGCCGCGCGTATTCATCTTCGGCGCGAAGGCCGCCCCCGGCTACATCCGGGCCAAGGGCATCATCAAGCTCATCAACGCCATCGCGGACCTGGTTAACAACGACCCGGTGGTCTCTAAGACCCTGAAGGTCGTGTTCATCCACAACTACAACGTCTCCCCCGCCGAGCACATCATCCCGGCCGCCGACGTCTCCGAGCAGATCTCCATGGCCGGTAAGGAGGCCTCCGGCACCTCCAACATGAAGTTCATGATGAACGGCGCGCTGACCCTGGGCACCCTCGACGGCGCCAACGTAGAGATCCTGGACGCCGTCGGCGACGACAACGCCTACATCTTCGGCGCCACCGAGGACGAGCTGCCCGCCCTGCGCGAGTCCTACAACCCGCGCACCACCTACGAGACCGTCCCCGGGCTCAAGCGGGTGCTGGACGCCTTCACCGACGGCACCCTGGACGACAACGGCTCGGGCTGGTTCGCGGACCTGCGCCGCAGCCTGCTGGAGGGCGGCGAGCACGCCGACGTCTACTACGTGCTCGGCGACTTCGCCGCCTACCGGGAGGCCAAGGACGCCATGGCCGCCGACTACGCCGACCAGCGCGCCTGGCAGCGCAAGGCGTGGGTGAACATCACCCGCTCCGGCCGCTTCTCCTCCGACCGCACCATCAGCGACTACGCCAAGGTGTGGGGCATCGAGCCCCAGCCGGTCGCCTGACGGCCCGCGCACCGCAGCACACGACGACGGCGCCCGTCCCCGGCACAGGGGGCGGGCGCCGACGCTCTGCCATCGTGAGCGGTGTCAGCCAGCACACAACCGCCTCCGCCCGTGGCAATGCCTCCCGCGCTCAGCACCAGCGCAGGCACAGCTCCAGTTCAGTACCGCTCAGTACAGGATGGTGGCCAGCTGGCGGCGGGCGCGGGAGACCTCGGGGGCGGTGGCGCCGATGACCTCGAACAGCTCCAGCAGGCGCACCCGTGCCTGCTCGCGCTCGTCTCCGGAGTGGGAGCGCACGGCCTCCAGGGCGCGGCCCAGGCAGGCGTTGACGTCCCCCAGGGCAAGCGCTGCGTCCGCGCCGGCGAGCTGGGCGTCCAGATCCGCGCCGGGAGCGTCGGCCGCGGCCAGCAGGGCGGCCGGGTCCTGACCGTCCAGGCGGGCGAGCATGCGCACCTGGCCTCGAGCTGCCTTCAGCTCGTCGTCGGCGGGAGAGTTGGCGATCGCGTGGTCGTAGACCGCCTCGGCGGCGGCCCAGTCCCCGCGCTCGATGGCCTCGCGGGCCTCCCGCTCCACCTCAGTCTCCTCCGGCTCGGCGGGCTCGTCGGCCTGCGCCGCTGCGTCGACATCGATGCGACCGTTCACGCCGTTGCGTGCGGCCACCTCCAACAGCTGATCCAGCAGCGGACGCAGCTGCTCCTCGGGGGCGCTGCCCTGGAACATGGGCACCGGCTGCCCCGCCAGCAGCGCGATGACGGTGGGCACGGCCGTGGCCTGCAGCGCCTGCGCCACCTCGGGAGCGGCGTCCACATCAACCCTGGCCAGCTGAAAGCGACCCCCGTACTCCGCGGCCAGGCGCTCGAGCAGCACTGCCAGGTCGGTGGACGCCTGGGAGCGGGGGGTGTGCAGCAGCACCACCACCGGCACGCGGGCGGAGCCCTCGACGACGTCGCGCAGATTCGACGCGTCCACATCAACCACCAGCCTGCCCGCACCGCCGGGGGCCGACGCCGCATTGGTCGGCCCGGCGGCGGGTGAGGCCCCCTGCTTGGGGGCGAGGGAGGACAGGTCGACGGCACCGAACATGCTCATGGTGTGCCTTTCCCGGGTGTAGCCCGCAGTCCGTCTTTGCAGCTTGTTCTATTACGCCAGGGAGCGTAGTCCCACCGCGAGTACCGATTGCTACGCGTTCGCCCCGGGCTTCAGTCCGCGTCGTCCTCGGCGGGCGCCTGGGAGTCGTCGCGGGACACGGAGGCGAGCACCAGGTCCATGCCCAGGGCAGAGGCGTTGGCCTCGGCGTCGGCAGCTGGGATGAGGAAGGCGATCATGACGTCGTAATTCGCAGTGGCAGTGCCCGCCACCTCCCGGTCCTCCCCCATCAGGGCGCCCACGTTGCCGTCCAGCGACAGGGTCGAGCCTGCGACCGTCTTCTTGTACTCGGTCGCGAAGCTCAGCGTGGTCATGGTGATGACGCCGCCGTCGGCCGTGCGCAGGCTCTTGAAGCCGTCCGCGCCGGCCTTGGCGCTCACGCTAACCTCGCCCATCTCGGACAGGTCTGCGCCGCGCTCGGCGGCGATGCGCTGGCGCAGGATGTCGTCGGCGAAGAGCTTGCCATTATCGCCGTCGGGATTATTCAGGGCGTCCACGTAGGCGTCGAGCACCTCTTGCGGACTGGCCTTCAGGTCGGTGGCGTCGTCGGCCGCGATCTGCTCGGTGCCGATGGCAGGCGCGTAGGTGGAGGGGATCTCAACGCCGGCGAACAGCTGAGTCCAGCCCCACAGTTGGTAGTTCTCGCGGGCGGAGTCCTGGGTGAGCGCGAGCAGATACCCCTGCTCGTCCTCGGCGAAGTCGGTGATGGTCAGCACCGTGCGCGGGAAATCGGCAGCCAGTGCCACCGTCCCAGCCTGGCTGTCGGTGGTGAAGGTGTGTACCACGGAATCGTCCGAGGCAGCCGACGCCAGCGTGTACTCCTCGCCGCGAATGCGGGCCGCCGGGCCGGTGAGGTAGCCCGTGAGCGCGTCCGCGTTCTTATCCGCGTCCGCCGCATCCAGGCCGGTCTGAATGCGCTTCAAAATGGTGGTCAGACGCTCAGAATCCAGCACCGGCTGCGGGGTGGGGGCGACCGTCCCGGTCTGATTCTTGGGCAGGTCCTGAGAGCAGGCGGCAAGCGCAGCGGCAAGCGCGGTCGCGGTTGCTCCGGTGAAGAAGGCGCGGCGGCTGGTGATCATGCGTGGTGCTCCTCGTCGGACTCATCATTGCTGGACTTGTCGGCGCTCTCATCGGCGCTGGGAACGGCTGAAGCATCAACACCGGCAGCCTCCGTCTCCTCAACGATGGCAAGCGGAGTGTCGTCCTCCAGTTCACGGTCGGCCCGGTGGGCGGCTGTCGTCTCGGCATCGAGGCCGGGCACGACGGCGCTGCCGCGGGCGGCCCCGGAGACCTCAAGGGCGTCGGTCTCGGCTGGCAGTTCCTCGGTCTCGGACGCCGGCGCCTGGGGGACGGCGGGGGCCTGGACACCACCGAGATAGACGGCACCGGTACGCGGGTCGACCCACTCCTCGCCGGCCTGCTCGGCGCGTTCCTTGTCCCGCTGCTCACGGCGAGTGAGCGGGCGGTTCGGATCACCGATCTGGGGAATGCCCACGGTGGCGACCGAGTCCGCCTGCGCCATGCGGGCCGCGCGCTCAGCGGCGCGTGCCCGCCGCTGCTCGTCGGCCCGGCGCATCTGAATGTCGATCAGGAACAGGAAGATGCCCACCAGTAGCAGTAGGCCTCCCAGGACCAGGCCGGGGATGAGCCAGGGGGTGGATACGTGCCGCGGCCAGGACAGGGACAGCTGGGGCGCGTTCGAGGCGCCGTCGGTGGCCACGAGAACGACCAGGTCGGAGCCGGCCGTGTCAAGTTCAAGGGTGGCCGAGCCGGTCCCGGTCTCGGTGGTGATCCACAGGTCGGAGTCGGCGGGATTGGCGTCGCTGTTCTCCAGGGCGACGCAGCCGTCCCCACTCGCCTCCGCCGTAGCCTCGGCTGAGGCCGCAGCGGTGGTCTCGGTGTCGGAGGCCACAGCGGTGGCGGTGGCGTCGTCCGTCGCCTCCTCGGGGCAGGAAGTGGTCACCGCGACGGAGGTGAGAGTGTTCCAATCGTCCAGGCCGGTCACGGAGATGTAGGGGTCCGAGTCGAGCCAGGCGTCGACGTCCTGCGCATGGCCGACGGCGATGAGCACCTGCTGGTCGGCCTCCGCCGCGGTGGCTGTCACCTTGACGTCGGACTCGACGAGGCTTAGCACGCCTGGTTCGGTGACGACGTAGTGCTGCTCGGGGTTCTGGGCGAGGCTCGCCTGCGCGGTTGAGCTGGGACGCCACACCGTGGCGGAACAGACTGCCAGGACAATGGCGACCAGGCCGAGAACGGCAATGATCACGCTCAGGATCCGTCGATTCACGACGCGGTTCTCCTCGGATTCGTGGACATGGACCCGCCGATACGGCAGGCGGGCGTGCGTGAGTCGCATCGGCGTCGTGATGACAACGCCAGACGCGGCCGGACGCCAGAATCCCATGAGTGCCGCCGACTTGCACCGATCACGGCGAAGATCACAGGTTGCTGCGCCATAAGCTGAAGCCTAGGTCAAAGTCCCTCGCCGCGCTGATCGTAGCGCCGAGACGCGCCGATTCTTCCCGCCCTTCCGAGTCAGAACGAGACGGATCCACCACGCTCTGGGCGGATTCATAGGGATTACCTCAGAGCCCTGAGAATTTGCCGATTCCGGGCGGATTGAGCAGGGACTACGCTGGGACGGTGGGGCCGTCCCGACCCGGCCCAGGAGGAGAATTGACGTGGCCGAGGACACCGAAGAGTTTGCGGTAACCATGCGCGGATACGATCGCGCGCAGGTTGACCACCGACTGGAAGCGCTCAATCGCCAGTTGCGAGACGCGCGCCGCGAGGTCGCCAGTCTCGACCAGCGGGCCATGACTCTGGCCGGCGAGCTCGCGGAGGCCCAGCGCCGCCTGCGTGAAACCGACAAGCCGACCTATGCGGGCCTGGGGTCACGCATCGAGCAGCTGCTGCGCAGCGCCGAGGAGCAGAGTGCCTCCGTCCTTTCCAAGGCCAATGCCGAGGCCAATGCGCTGCTTACCCGCACCCGCGCGAACGCCGCAAACCTGTCTGAGCGCAGTTCCTCCGAGGCGGCCACGCTGCTGTCGGACGCACGCCGCGAGGCCGCCGAGCTGCGCGCACGCAGCGAGAGCGAGGCGGAGACCACCCTGGCCAACGCCCAGGCACGAGCGGATGAACTCGTCGGGTCGGCCGAGCGACGGGCCGCCCAGATCGCCGCCGACGCCGAATCCGCCGCCACCGAACTGCGCGCCTCGGCGGAGCGGGAGGCGCAGGTTGTGCGTGCCGAGGCGCAGAAGTCCGCCGCTGAGCTGGCGGTCTCCTCCGAGCGCGAGGCCACTGCGCGGCGTGAGGCCGCCACCCAGGAGGCGGAGGAGCTGCGTCGTAACACCGCCGAGCAGGCCGAGGCCGCCCTCACCTCCGCCCGGGAGGAGGCCAAGCTCGCCGTCGAAAAGGCCCGTGCCGAGGCGGAGGAGCTGCTCAGCACGGCACGCCGTGAATCCGAGGAACTACGTAGGTCGGCTCAGGCCGATGCAGAGGCCGCGCACGCGCAGGCCGCCGAGCTGCGCCAGCAGGCGACTCTCGACATCGCCGCCGCCCACGAGGCCGCGGCCCAGGAAGACGCCGCCGCCCACGAGTCGACGCGCGCCCGCATCGCCGAGATGCATGAGCAGGCGCAGGCACAGGCGGCGGACGCCGAGGCCCGCTTGCAGGAGGCACTCGAGCGCGCGGAAGCGGTGCGCACCCAGACCGATCAGGCCGCCCAGGCTCGCCGTGAGGAGTCCGCCCGCCAGGCGGAGGAGATCCTGCGGCAGGCCCGCGAGGAGGCCAAGCAGCTGATTGAGGATGCCCGTGCCGACGCCGACGCCGAGAAGTCCGCAGCCGCCCGCGACGTTGAGGAACTGGAGCGTCAGCGCGACTCCGTGGCCAGCTACCTGGAGGAGATGCGGGGAGTGCTTGGCAACGCCTTGCCCCCGGCCCCGGTGTTCTCGGACGTGATCACCGAGGCGCTGAGCGATGACGAGGACGGCGCTGCAGACGAGGAGAGTGAGCCGCGGGCCGAGGTCTCGCCGGAGGACGAAGCATCTGGGAAGGCGGATGCGGAGGACGACGACGCCTGAGATGGCGACGCGCTCGTTGGCCTGTGAGTAATGCGCGGGCTCCTCACGCGGACGGCGTCTTTGCCGGCTGTGAATGCGGCGCTCGGTCAGGGCCAGGCGCGACGCACCAGGTCGAGGGTCTCCTCCAGCGGGATACCCAGGGAGTGCATGGTGGTGACGAAGCGCATCACCTCGCGCTCGCGTGCCGCCCCGGACTGGTCGCGGACGAAGGTGCCGCGGCGACCGCGGCCCTCGATGTAGCCCTGCATCTCTAGTTCTCGGTACGCCTTCGCCACCGTGTTGACGGCAATGTTCAGTTGTGTGGCGAGCGTGCGCGTGGGAGGCAGGCGCGTTCCTGCGGGCAGTCGGCCGGCGGCGATGTCACCGCTCACCGCCGCGCATATCTGCGCGAAAACAGGCTCTGTGGAAGTCGGGTCCAGGTGGATGTCGAGCCGCGCGGTGCGTTTGGCGGGGGGCGGCACGGCCGGTTCCGGAGGGCTTTGCGGAGGCGGGATGGGCGTGTGCATGCCTCTAGTGTGCGGCAACCGGGCGGCAGACACCACAGGGGCGCCGGCACCTCATAGGCTACGTGCATGTCTACCGCGGACCCCGACTCCTCCCCCGCCCTGCCCGTATCCGCCGACGCCGACGGCCCGCGCGCCTCGGGCCCCGAGGGCGCGGCCCCGGGGCCGCAGGACTCGGACTGGGCGCAACGCCGTCGCGATGCCGCGGCGGAGCGGGCACGCATGCTGCGGGCCCGGCAGCAGGCGGAGCACCAACGGGCCGCCCGGATCGTCTCCCTGTTCATCGCCGTGGCCGGTGCCGAGGGCCTGAAGGCGACACCCCTGCGGGTCAAGGGCTATGGCGGCGGATCGGCGCGCACCCCGCTGACCGGCTGGTACCTGCGCCACGACCAGTCGGTGGCCATCGACACCGCGGGCCGCTTCTACATCCTCACCCGGCCGCTCGGCCTACGCGATCGCCTGTTCGGGGTGACGCCCACGGACGAGCCCGTGCCCATGACTATCGGTGAGGGCGGCCGAGACGGCGACATCGTGCCGCTGCGCACCGCCCTGGATCGGCTGCTGCCCGGCTGGGAGGCCCGGTCCCCCGAGCCCCTGGCCTGACCACTCACCACAGGTGCCGCTCCCAGCAGGAGGTGTGCCAGTGACGGCGCTCCTCCAGACCACGCTCCGGACCGAACAGGGACTCGTTGCTCCAGGCCACGATGTGCGGCGTACCGGCGGGAATCTTCTGGTTGCAGCCGGGACAGATGTAGGTCTTGTCCCCGCCGCGTACGCGCCGCACCGTGAACTCCGCTCCCCCGGGGCCGGTCTGGGTGCGCGGCAACGAGGCCAGGCGGCCCATATCGAGTGGCCTGTGCCCCGCCCCATAGGGACGCTTGGAGCTGCGGGATCCTCGAGGTGCCATGGGCAGACTGTAGCGCGGCCGTCACGGCTACCGATCTCGGCACGAAACTTCTACCGATCTCGGTGGGGCGGGGGTGGGGCGCGGACGTTCAGCCCTTCACGGAGCCGGCCATGAGACCACCGACGAAGTACTTGCCGAGGAAGATGTACACCAGCAGCGTCGGCACGGAGGCGATGAGGGCACCGGACATCGAGGCCCCGTAGTCGGCCATGATCGAGCCGTGCGCCAGGTTGTTCAGCGCCAGTGTCACCGGGCCGGACTGCGCCCCGCCGCCGAAGAACAGGGCGAACAGGAAGTCGTTCCAGGCGGCGGTGAACTGCCAGATTATGACGACGACGAAACTGGGGACCGAGATGGGCAGCACCACGGAGAAGTAGGTGCGCAGCATCCCGGCACCGTCCACCTCCGCGGCCTCGATGAGCTCATCGGGAATCGTCTCGTAGTAGTTGCGGAAGATCAGCGTGCAGATCGGGATGCCGTAGACCACGTGCATGAGGATCAGGGTCGAGATGCCGAAGCCCAGGCCGGCCCTGGTGACCATGCGCATCAACGGGATCATGACCGCCTGGTAGGGGATGAACATGCCGAACAGGACGAGTGTGAAGACCAGGTTCGCTCCCGGGAAGCGCCACTTGGACAGCACGAACCCGTTGGCGGAGCCCAGCATCGCGGAGATGAGCGAGGAGGGGATCACCAGCATCAGGGAGCGGACCAGGCCGCCCTTGAGCTCATTCCACGCGTTGATCCAGTTGGTGGGGTCCCAGCTGTCCGGCAGGTACCAGGTGGTGGCCGGCGAGGCCTCGGCACCGTTCTTGAAGGACGTGACGAACAGGACGTACACGGGAATCAGCACGAACACGAGGGACAGCAGCAGCAGGATGTAGCGCACCACCCTGCCCCAGGCGATGCCCGTGGTCCGAGCTACGGTGCGCTTGGCGGTCAGGGCGGAGGTGTCGGCGGCCATGTCAGGACCTGCCCTTCGCGTCGTGGATGAGGTACGGGATGACCGCGATGGCGACGATGACCAGGAGGATGGTGCCCACTGCCGCCGCGTTGGAGTAGTCGTTGTCCGTCATGAAGTTGAACATGTCGATGGCGGGCACCTTCGTGGAGTAGGTGCGCTGGTCCGTGATGGACATGATCAGGTCGAAGGACTTCAAGGACATGTGGCCGATGATGATGACCGCGCTCAGGGCGATCGGCGTCAGCTGGGGGAAGATGATCGACTTGTACAGCTGCCACTCATTGGCGCCGTCGACGCGCGCGGCCTCGCGCAGGTCTTCGTTGATCCCTCGGAAGCCCGCGAGGAACAGGGCCATCACGTAGCCGGCCAGCTGCCAGACCGCCGGGATGGCGATGGCGAGGATGCCGAAGGTCGTGTTCTGGGTCCAGCTGTTCTCCAGAAACCTCAGGCCCAGCATCTCGAACAGGCGGTTGAGGCCGGAGGCCCGTGCCCCCTGGGCCGAGTTCAGCAGCCACCGCCACACCACGCCGGAGGCCACGAAGGACACGGCCATGGGGAACAGGAACACGGAGCGGAACAGGCCCTCGCCCTTGATCGGCTTGTCCAGCAGCCAAGCCCACAGGAAGCCGATGACGAGGGTCCCGGCCAGGAAGGCAATCGTGAAGAGGATCAGGTTGAGGAAGGAGTGCTGGAAGTTCGGGTTCTTGAAGAGGTTGACGAAGTTGGCCAGACCGACGGCGTGCGAGGACTTCCTGCCCGAGACCTGCGCCGCGGTGTGAGTGTCCAGCAGGGAGGTGTTGATGTTTACGCCGATCATGCCGTAGACGAAAACTCCCACGAGGATGAGGGACGGCGAGATCAGCAGCAGTCCCGGCCCCCACTTCCGCCAGTTCTTCCTGCGTCGAGGGCGCGGCGTCGTCTTGGTGCTCACGATGCTCCTTCTGGTGCTTTGGCTGGGAGCGCGCGGGGCGGGTGACGCCATCGACGTCGTCGGCAGACGCGCGGACGCAGCGCTGAGGCAGTTCGATTGCTGCGGCTACCCGGGGCGCGACGGGATTCGGTATCCCGCCCGCCCCGGGGTGCGCATCACGCCACCGAGGCGTAGGCCGCGGCGAGTTCGGACTGGAGGGTGGCCACGTCCGAGGCCCCCTGCGAGAACTTGGTCAGGGCGTCATTCATCGCGTCGGAGGCCTTGGTAGGCAGGGCGGCGCCGTGGGCGATGGAGGAGACGATCGTGTCCTGGCCGAATGACTCCATGGCCGACTGCTGGTACTCGGAGAACTGGGCCTTCTCCTCGTCAGTCAGGTCGGAGCGGGAGGGAATCGATCCCTTGACCTTGTTGAAGGCGATCTGCCCCTCCTTGGTGGAGATGCACTGGAGCCAGTTCTTGCCGCCGCCGGGGTGCGGACCGCCGTCGGTGAGGGCGAAGGCGTCGGCGAGGAAGTCGAAGACCCCGTCGGTCCCGGGCACCGGGAAGTAGGTGTAGTCGGTGCCCGCGGTCAGACCCGCCGCGTCGAATCCGGCGACTGCCCAGTCGCCCATGACGTTGTAGGCGGCCTGGTTCTCGAAGATCGGCCGCATCGCCGGCTCCCAGTCCTCGGTGTACAGGGACTTGTCGGTGAAGCCGATGATGGTCTCATAGTGCTTGAGCGCGGCCGCGACCTCGTCACCCGCCCAGTCGGTGCTCCCGTCGAACAGGCCTGAGTAGGCATCGGCGCCGAGGTCGGCGATGAGCACGGTCTCCAGCAGACCGAGCTGGGTCCAGGCCATGCCCATGGTGATGGGCGTGTAGCCGGCGGCCTTGATCTTCTCCATGTCGGCGATCCAGCCGTCGATGTCGGTGGCCGGGCTGTCCGGGTCCAGTCCCGCCGCCTTCAGCACCTCAATGGAGGCCCACACCACGTTGTTGCGGTGCACGTTGGAGGGGATGGAGTAGATGGCCCCCTCGGAGTCCTTCAGCCGGTCGATGAGGGTCTCCGGGAAGGCGTCATTGAGGCCGAACTCGTCGTACAGGGAGGAGATGTCCAGCAGGTATCCGGCCTCGATATCGGCCTGGATCTCGGCACCGGCGTGCGCCTGGTACGTGTCGGGCGGGTTGCCGGCGGCCAGGTCCGCGGCGAGCTTCTGCTTCGCCTGGGAGCCGCCGCCACCGGAGACGGCCTTGTTCTCGAACTTGGTTTGCGGGAACTGCTTCTCGAATACCTCCACGAGGGCGGCCAGGCCCTCTTTCTCGGATCCGGCGGACCACCAGGTGACCACGTCGACCTGGCTGTCATCACCCTCGCCGACGGCGACGGCGCTGCCGCCCGAGGTGGCGCCCGAGTCCTCGGTGCCGGTGGTGCCGCAGGCGGCGAGCGTGGCCAGGACGGCGGTGGTGGACAGGCCGACCAGGACCTGCCGGCGGGATAGGATGGGATTACGCATGGTGTTCTCCTCGAAACGACGCTGTTTCTATCGGAAGATCGGGGGCGGCGTCGATGCCCTGCTGACATCATCGTCAGCCCCGACCAGTGTGCGCGAAGCCATAAAAGTGTATGTCAATCCCCTGGCAGAAGCAGTCAATAGTAGCTTGCATCCCGGTAAAGAGCGACCCCGACGCCGTGAGGGCGCCGGGGTCGCTCGGTTAGTGAAGGCCGGACTCAGATCAGCCCCATGGCGGCGACGGCATTCTTCTCCTCGGCGAGCTCCGCCGCGGAGGCGTCGATCTTGGCGCGGGAGAAGTCGTCGATCTCCAGGCCCTGGACGATCTTCCACTCCCCGTTCTCGGCGGTGCAGGGGAAGGAGGAGATGACGCCCTCGGGCACGCCGTAGGAGCCGTCGGACATGACCGCGGCCGAGGTCCAGGCCGAGGTGGTGCCCAGGCACCAGTCGCGGACGTGATCGATGGCCGCAGAGGCTGCGGAGGCGGCGGAGGATGCGCCGCGGGCCTCGATGATGGCGGCACCGCGCTTGGCAACGGTGGGGATGAAGTCGTCCTCCACCCACGCGCGGTCGGCCAGGATGTCGGTGATCGGCTCGCCCTTGATGGTGGCGTGGGTCAGGTCAGGGTACTGGGTGGTGGAGTGGTTGCCCCAGATGGTGACCTTGTCGATCTCGGAGACGTGGCAGCCGGCCTTGGCGGCGAGCTGAGCCAGGGCCCGGTTGTGGTCCAGTCGGGTCATCGCGGTGAAGCGGGAGGCGGGGATGTCACCAGCGTGGGATGCAGCGATGAGCGCATTGGTGTTGGCGGGGTTGCCGACCACGAGCACCTTGATGTCGTCGGCGGCGCCGGCACCGAGGGCCTCACCCTGGGGGCCGAAGATGCCACCGTTGGCGGACAGCAGGTCGGAGCGCTCCATGCCGGCCTTACGGGGCATCGAGCCGACCAGGAAGGCGATGTTGGCACCCTCGAAGGCCTGCTTGGGGTCGTCGAAGATGTCGACGGAACCGAGCGTGGAGAAGGCCGAGTCGAACAGCTCCATGGCCGTGCCCTCAGCAGCCTTGACGGCCTGCGGGATCTCGAGCAGACGCAGGTTGACGCGCTGTTCGGGGCCGAGCAGAGCACCGGAGGCGATGCGGAACAGCAGCGCGTAACCGATGTTGCCGGCGGCGCCGGTAACGGTGATGTTGACGGGGGCGTTGGCCATGAAGGACTCCTTCGAGACGGTCAGTTGGGGCCGCTGGGGGCCGGTGCCGCCAAGCCTATGCTGTAACGCGCACCAACGGCTGGGACGATAGCCGGAGCGGCCGCCACCAGCCGGGGAGATCTGGGCTACATCGCGGGGCGAGTGCGGCGGGCTCAGGCGTCAGCGGCTGACGGCGTTGGGGCCGGCCGCGGCGGCGGAGGCCTGAAGCGCCTCGGCACTGACGACGCCGTCGACGCTGACCCGGTCCAGGTACTTCATGCCGTCGAAGGCGAGCTCACGGGTGTTCTCCGGGTCGCCTTCCGAGCCGATGCGGCCGTGGGCGAGCCGGTCCACGACGATCGCAATGGCGCCGTCGCCGGTGACGTTGGTGGCGGTGCCGAAGGCGTCCAGCGCGATATAGGTGGCGATCATGAGGGCCACCTGGGCGTCGTTGAAGCCAAGCATGCTGGACAGCAGGCCGGTGGCGGCCATGATGGCGCCGCCGGGCACGCCCGGGGCGGCAACCATGGTGATGCCGAGCATGAAGATGAAGCCGACCCACTGGGCGCCGGAGACCGTGATGCCCTGGGTGAGGGCGATGGCGAAGGCGAAAGCGAAGATCTTCGAGGTCGAGCCGGCCAGGTGGATGGTTGCGCACAGCGGCACGGTGAAGGAGGCGACGGCGTCGGCCACGCCGTTCTTGCGGGTCTGCCGCAGCGTCACCGGGATGGTGGCCGCCGAGGAGGAGGTGCCCAGGGCGGTCAGGTACGCGGGCAGCATGGTCACCAGCGCCTTGAAGGGGTTCCTCCGGCCGACGGCCCCGGCGACGAGGTACTGGACACCGAGGATGAGGACCTCCAGCAGCAGCACGACCACCACCACGCGCAGCAGGGTGCGCATGATCGCCCAGGCCTCACCGGTGTAGGTGAGGTTCAGGAAGATGCCGAAGATGTGCAGGGGCAGCAGCGGGATGATGATTCGCTCGATCAGGGCGGTGATGATGGCGCGGAACTCGATGAAGCCCTTGCGCATCACCCCGCGCGGCACCATGGACAGGCCGATGCCGACCACGAAGCTGAGCAGCAGCGCCGTCATCACGCTGACGGCGGCCGGCATCTCCACGCTGAAGTAGGTTTCCAGTGCGCTGCCGGGCTCCTCCACGTCGCTGAGCGTGGTCCCGCCCAGAACGCGCGGGAGGGTGGCCGCGCACACCAGGTAGGTGACGAAGCCGGCAAACAGGGTGGAGCTGTAGGCGATCGCGGCGGTGATGGCGAGCCAGCGGCCGGCGCCGCGCCCCAGGTCGGCGATCGCCGGCGTGACCAGACCGATGATGATCAGCGGAATCGAGAAGGACAGGAACTGGCTGAACAGGTCGGAGAAGGTGGCGAAGATCCGGCCGATCGGCACCGGCACCAGGTGGCTGCCGCCGATCTGGATGGAGCCGAGCACCAGGGCGAGGATGATGGCGGCGAGCACCCACACCAGGATGCCGCCTCGGGCCAGGAACCTGCGTACGGGTCCCGGGGACGCCTGCCCGGCGAAACGTTCGGGATGCGGGGATGGGTTGCTCATGTACTGCCTTCCGGCTGGATGCGGGCGGTCCGGGGACCGTTTATCGGGCGGCAGGATGCCACACTCGCCGCCGACTGCGCGCCGCGGGACCACACAGTGGCCCTGCGCCGCGGAGTGGGTGGCACCCAGCCCGTGACACTGCCCGGGGCGTCAGCGCACGCGCGGGAGGTTCGCGTAGTAGGACAGGGCGAACAGGCCGACGGCGAGCAGCAGCCCGAAGAGGACGTCGAACAGGCGCCCGCGCGCTGCGATCCAGGTGCCGTCGGGACGCTGCATGCGGATGACCGCCAGGACCAGCACCTCCAGGCCGAGCCAGAAGACAGCAGTGCGGCGGTACCCCAGCAGGGAGAGCGCCGGCACGGCCGCCAGCCAGGCCGCGACGGCGACTACAGCGAGAGTGCGGTAGGGCTGCTGTCGCCTGGGGCATCCGTCTACGGCGCCGCCCGCACCCTGGCCACCGGGCGCGTCTGCCTGCTCACCGGCCGACGACGTCCCGTCGGCCGCCCCGTTCTGGTCGGTCACGGCCGCTACCTTAGCCCCTCCCCTGGCCGCCTGCCTCACAGGCGGCCAGGGCGGTGCGGGAGCTCCATCCGGCACTAGTGCGCGAAGTGGCGGGTGCCGGTCAGGTACATGGTGATCCCGGCGTCCCGCGCGGCGGCTATGACTTCCTCATCGCGGATGGAGCCTCCCGGCTGGACTACGGCGCGCACGCCGGCGTCGATGAGTACCTGAAGCCCGTCGGCGAAGGGGAAGAAGGCGTCGGAGGCGGCCACGGAACCGCGGGCGCGCTCGGGGGCGGATGCCGCGGCGCTCGCGGTGCCGTCGGCGTCGGCGGCGGCGTCCCCGGTGGCGCGCGTGCCCAGGGTGTTGGCGCGTTCGACCGCCAGCTTGCAGGAGTCCACTCGGTTGACCTGTCCCATGCCGACGCCGACGGTGGCGCCGTCCCGGGCCAGCAGGATGGCGTTGGAGCGCACGGCGCGGACGGTGCGCCAGGCGAAGGCGAGGTCGGCAAGGGTTTCGGGGTCGGCGGCCTCGCCGGCCACCAGTTCCCAGCCGGCGGGTGCGTCGCCGGGGGCGTCGATGGCGTCGCGCTCCTGGATCACGGCGCCGCCGGAGATCTGCTTGACCTCCAAGCCGCCGCGCTCGGGCGGGGCTACCACAAGGATGCGCAGGTTCTTCTTGGTGGTCAGGATCTCCAGGGCCTCGTCATCATAAGCCGGGGCGGCGATGACCTCGGTGAAGATCGGCTTGATCTGGCGGGCCATGGCGGCGGTGACGGGGGCGTTGGTGGCGATGACGCCGCCGTATGCGGACACGGGATCGCAGGCGTGGGCCTTGCGGTGGGCCTCGGCCACGTCGCCCGCGGCGGAGACGGCCACGCCGCAGGGGTTGGCGTGCTTGATGATCGCCACGCAGGTTTCCGTACCGTGGTCGTGGGCCGCGCGGACGGCGGCGTCGGTGTCGGTGTAGTTGTTGTAGCTCATGGCCTTGCCGGACAGCTGCCGGGCCCCGGCCACGCCCTGCCCCGGCACGGCGCCGACGGTGGTGTAGACGGCCGCCCGCTGGTGGGGGTTCTCCCCGTAGCGCAACTGGCTCAGGCGCGTGTAGGCATCCCCGACGTAGGCGGGCATGGCAGGAGCGGCCGCGTCGGCCTCGGCGCCGGCATCGGCCTCGGGCTGCCGGGCGAACCAGGTGGCTACGGCGGCGTCGTAGGCGGCGGTGTGGGCGTAGGCGGCCGCCGCCAGGGCGCGGCGCTGGGCGCCGCTGAAGCCGCCGGCCGCCACCGCCTCGGCCACCTCCCCGTAGCGGGACGGGTCGACCACCACGGCCACCGACGGGTGATTCTTCGCGGCGGCGCGCACCATGGCCGGGCCGCCGATGTCGATCTGCTCCACGCAGGCGTCGAAGCCCGCCCCGGAGGCGACCGTCTGGGTGAAGGGGTACAGGTTGACGATCACCAGGTCGATGGGGGCCACGCCGAGCGCATCCAGCTGGGTCAGGTGCTCGGCCTTGCGCCGGTCGGCGAGGATGCCGGCGTGGATGCGCGGGTGCAGGGTCTTGACACGCCCGTCCAGACACTCGGGGAAGCCGGTGACGTCCTCGACGGCGGTCACCGGCAGGCCGGCGTCGGCGATGACGGCGGCGGTGGAGCCGGTGGAGATGATCTCGACGCCGTGGGCGGCCAGAGCGGCGGCCAGCTCGGGCAGTCCGGTCTTGTCGTAGACGGAGACCAGGGCCCGCCGGATCGGGATCCGGCCGGCGTCCGGCTGCGCGGCGGGGCTGGTGGACGAGGACGGGGTCTGGGCGGTCACGAATGCTCCTTGTGCCGGTGTCTGCGGGACGCCCAGGCGGGCGACGCCCCGTGGAGGGGTACCGGTGTCCGGTCGGCCGCTCCCCGGTGGTGCACCACCCTCGCCAGTCGCGGCCGGGTTCAGCCTACCGCTTTCCCGTGCGCGTCTTCAGGCGCTCACGGGCGCTGTCGGCGGCGGCGCTGGTGGCGGCTGTGGTCGCCTGCACCCCGCGACTGGTGAGCGCGCGGGTGCGCGGGTGGGGCAGCACCGCGACCAGGCCGACACCCACCAGCACCATCAGCGCTACGATCGCCGCCACGAAGCCGCTGCGCGGGCCGACGTCGGCCATGCGCCCCGGTCCGACCTGCCCGGACGCGGCCAGGCATGCCAGCAGCACCCCGCCGGCCAGGGCCAGCGCCACCGTGACCGTCACCGCCGCGGTCTGCCGCAGCGGGAGGCCACGCAGCGCCGTCCGCCACCGCCAGGCGACCGCTGCGGCCGCGAGCGCGATGAGGAAGGGCAGGAATGCGCCCTCCGCGCCCAGCGCCGCGGTGGGCAGTCCCCCCAGGAGCGGCAGCCCGGGCACCGCCCCGGCAAGCACGCGGGTGGGTGAGAACACCGAGCCCGTGCCCATTACGAAGCCCGGCCCCGCCAGCCAGGACAGCGCCCACACCACTGCCGTGGGCAGCCAGCCGAGTTGCAGCAGCGTCAGGCCCGCCGTCGCCGCGAGCCCACCGCCGGCGAGGACGTCGTGCAGCCGGGAGACCCGGCCCGCCCCCACGATCAGCCCCAGCAGCGCCGTCGCCCCGGCGAGGACGACCAGCACCACGGCGAGTTCCCGGGTCACGCGCAGCGCCACCCCGAGCCACTCCGGCCGCCGCTCCTGCCATTCGGCCGCCGCCTGCCAGCCCCGCCCTGAACGCTGCAGTGACCAGGCCGTGACCGCCGCGGTGAGGACCGTCACGCCCATGCCGGCGGTCCAGGTACGTGAAGCGGCCGGATGCGTCGCAGCCACGATCACCAGAGACGTGACGGCGGCGGCGCCGACGGTGATCGCCCCTGCCGCGGGCCCACTGAGCCGGGCGCGGCGTACCGATGCGCGAGTCAGCCACACCTGCAGCAGTGTCAGCCCCAGCAGCGGCAGGCTCAGCGTGCCGTACTCCCCGGTGCCGGCGCCCATGGCACCGCCGAAGCCGAGGCTCCAGATTCCGGTACCGGTGCGCAGCACACCGCCCAGGGAGAGCGCCGCGGCGGCGTCCCGGGAGGACGAGGCCAAGTACAGGGCGAGGATCGGCAGCACCACCAGCCCCCAGCCGAGCACCACGGACTCCGCCCCGGCGCGCACGGCCAGTGGCCAGTCGGCCGGCAGGGCGCGCCCGGCCGAGGCGGCGCCCGGCCCCGGCGGGGGCTGTCGGCGCAACCGTTCCCTAAGGTTCATGCCCGCATCTCCATCCTCTCGGGGGACGTCCCGGGGTGTCGGTCCCGACGGCGTCGGGTGACCACCGCCGACCCTAACGCGGGCCGGTGGACGGGCCGCGGTGGGACACGGGCGTGCACGGGAGTCTGCATGCACCCTTACGCCGCGGAGTGCCGACGTGCCCGGGTCCCGAGGCGGGCGGACGTGCCGCCGCCCGATGAACAGCGCGTGAACGAGTCGGACCTCGGCCACCGCATGCGGCGAGGACCACACTAGAATCAGGTCCAGCACCAGAACAGCGGACGCCCACGGAAGGACCCACCATGTCTAGCGACGCGCAATGTGACACCACGGCCGACCCGGCGGTCGGCGCAGCGGCTGGCGCCTCCCTCGCCGATGAGCCCGTGCGCATCGGGGTGCTCACCTCCGGCGGTGACGCGCAGGGCATGAACGCGGCGGTACGCGCCGTGGTGCGCACCGCGCTGCGCATGGGTGCGCAGCCGTATGCGGTGATGGAGGGCTGGGCCGGCGCCGTGGCCGGGGGCGACGGCGTGCGCAAGCTGGAGTGGGACTCGGTCGGCTCGGTCCTGCACCGGGGCGGCACCATTATCGGTACCGCCCGTTCCAAGGAGTTCCGCGAGCGCGAGGGCCAGCTGGCGGCCTGCCGCAATCTGCTCGAGCACGGCATCGACCGCCTGGTGGTCATCGGCGGCGACGGGTCTCTGACCGGCACCAACGAGTTCCGCAAGAACTGGCCCGGCCTGGTGGCCGAGCTGGCCGAGCGCGGCGAGATCTCCGCTGAGACCGCCGCCGCCCACCCGGTGCTCATGACCACTGGGATCGTCGGCTCGATTGACAACGACCTGGTGGGCGCGGACATGACCATCGGCGCCGACTCCGCCCTGCACCGCATTCTTGAGGCGATCGATGACATCTCCTCCACCGCCGCCTCCCACCAGCGCACCTTCATCGTGGAGGTCATGGGCCGGCACTGCGGCTATCTGGCGCTGATGGCCGCGGTGGCCGGGGGCTGCGACTACGTGCTGGTGCCCGAGCTGCCGCCCGCCGACGGTTGGGAGGAGGACATGTGCCGCAAGCTAGCCAAGGGCCGTGAGGCCGGGCGCCGCGAGTCCATGGTGATCGTGGCCGAGGGCGCCACCGACCGCTCCGGCAACCCCATCACCGCCGACGACGTCAAGCGGGTCATGGCCGAGCGACTCGGGGAGGATGCCCGCGTGACGATCCTCGGACACGTCCAGCGCGGTGGCAAGCCGAGCGCCTACGACCGCTGGATGTCCACGCTGCTGGGCTGCACCGCGGCCCGCGAGGTCGTGCTGGCCACTCCCGAGAGCGAACCGGTGATCATTGCCGAAAGGCAGAACCGCATCAAGCGTCTGCCCATGATGGAGCAGATCCGCGCCACCCGCGCCGTCAAGGACCTGGTGGCCTCCGGCGATTACCGGGGCGCGGTGGCGGCGCGCGGGGCGAGCTTCGAGCAGATGCTCGGCATCTTCGAGACCATGTCCACTCCGCCCGAGCTGGACCCGGCGGCGGAGGACGCGCTGAGCGCTGGCGCGGGCCGCTCCCGGCGGGTGGCAATCGTGCACGCGGGCGGCCTGGCGCCAGGCATGAACACCGCGGCGCGGGCGGCGGTGCGGCTGGGCCTGGACCACGGCTTCACCATGCTCGGCGTGTACGGCGGCTTCCCGGGCCTGCTGGACGGCAACGTGCGCGAGCTGTCCTGGGACGACGTCGAGGGCTGGGTCGGTGACGGCGGCGCCGAGCTGGGTACCCGCCGGGACATCCCCACCATCGAGCAGCTGTACTCGCTGGGCCGGGCCATCGAGTCCCACGAGATCGACGCCATGCTCATCATCGGCGGTTTCAACGCCTACCTGGCGGCGCACAAGCTGGTCACCGAGCGCGGCCGCTACCCCGCCTTCAAGATCCCACTGATCTGCGTGCCCGCGTCCATTGACAACAACCTGCCCGGCTCCGAGCTGTCCATCGGCGCGGACACGGCCCTGAACAGCGCGGTGGCGGCGCTGGACGCGATCAAGCAGTCCGCGGCGGCCTCGCGCCGCTGCTTCGTGGCAGAGGCGATGGGCCGTCGCTGCGGGTATCTCACGCTCATGAGCGGCATCGCCACGGGGGCCGAGCGCGTATACCTCAACGAGGAGGGGCTGACCCTGGGCAAGCTGGCGCAGGACTCGGCCCGCATGGTGGAGTCCTTCCGGTCCGGGCGCAAGCTCTACCTGGTCATCCGCAATGAGCGGGCCAGTGAGAACTACACCTTGGACGTGCTGGCGAAGATCTTCTCCGAGGAGAGCCAGGGTCTGTACGACGTGCGTCAGGCTCAGATCGGACACCTGCAGCAGGGCGGGGACCCGACCGCATTCGACCGCATCATGGCCACCAAGCTCGTGGCGCACGCGCTGGACCTGCTGTCCGACCAGCTGGACGCCGGCACCCACCACTCCAGCTATGTGGGGCTCGTTGAGGGCCGGATCACGCACCACCGCCTGGAGCACATGGATGAGGAACTCGAATTGGCGGCGCGGCGCCCACTGCACCAGTGGTGGATGGGGCTGCGCGATGCCATCGGCCTGGTCAACAAGGACCTGGGGGTCATGTCCGCCGCGGAGGTCCCCGACTTCGGTCAGACCGTCTCCCAGGCCGCCTCGGGCGGAGACAGGGACTGAAGGCGCGAACAGGGCTGAGCCGTGCCCAGGGCGGCCCGGTTGCTGGACGCCCTGTGGCCGATAGGGTCGCGGGGTGACCAGTTCTCCCGCGCCCTCCCTGCCCGCTGCGCGCATCCGCGCCCGTCTACGGCTCGGCGCTGCCGTGGTGCTGTCCGGGATGGCTGCGGGCCTGATCGGTATTGCCATGGCCATTCTGCTGGAGGGCTTCGAGTGGCTCTTCTACGGCGTGAGTGAGGGCACCCTGCCACAGCGGGTCCAGGCGGCCGCGCCGTGGCGGCGGGTGCTCGCGCCGGCCGTCGGCGGGCTGCTCGCGGGCGCCCTGTGGTGGTGGGAGCGGGCCACCGGTGGCGTGGTGGGCGTGGAGGCGGCCGTCGGGGATGTCTCCGCTCACGCCTCGCGCCGCATGGGCCTGCTGCGTCCCTTCGGCGACGGCGTGCTGCAGGTATTGACGGTGGGTGCCGGCAACTCGGTGGGCCGCGAGGGCGCGCCCCGGCTCATGGCCGGAGCCGTCGCCGCCGGGCTCGCATCCCGTCTCGGCCTGGAGGCGAAGACGACCCGGATACTGGTGGCCGCGGCGGCCGGGGCGGGCCTGGCGGCCATGTACAACGCGCCCCTGGGCGGGGCCGCCTTCGCCGTCGAGATCACCATGCTGAGCGGCATGCGCCGGCGGGGCGTGTGGCTGGCCCTGCCGGTGAGCCTGCTGGCCACGGTCGTCTCCTGGCTGCACTCGGACGGGAGGCCGACTTTCACGGTGAGCATCGATGATCCCGCCCCCGCCACCCTGGTTGGCGCCACGCTGGTGCTGCCGGTAGCGGCGCTGCTGGGCGCAGGTGCCCGGTCACTGTGGGCGAGGCTCCGGGACCACCGGCTGCCGGACACCTGGGCACTGCCGCTGGGAATCGGAGCGGCCGGTCTGCTCACGGGTTCGGCGTCCCTGTGGCTGCCGGTGCTGCCGGGCAACGGCCGCGACGCCCTGGAGGCGGCGCTGCTGTCTCCCACCAGCGCCGCCGCGCTGTTGGCACTGGTCGGCGTCGTAGTGCTCAAGCCGCTGCTTACCGGGCTGACCCTGGGCGCGGGGGCCACCGGCGGGCTGCTGGCGCCCTCCTTCGCCCTGGGAGGCAGCGCGGGCGCGGCCATCGCCGTGGCCGCCAACCTGGCCGGCTGGCAGGTGAGCATTCCGGCGTTGGCGCTCGTGGGCGGCGGCGCGGTGCTGTCGATCACGCAGCGGGCCCCGGTGTTCGGCACGGTGTTCGTGTGGGAGCTGGCCCGCGGCCCGCTGTGGGTGCTGGCACTGATGGCAGTCGTCTCAGCCGCCTGCTGGTGGCTGACGTCATCTCTGGGCCGGGGCGGACGCGTCCGCCCTCTGCTCCGGGGAGGCCCAGCAAGCTCCTGAACCGAGAGTCCTCGCCATGTCCACTCGTCCGCAAGCCACTGTCCTTCTACTGACCCTGCTGGTCGCCGCCCCCATGACTGCCATCCTCCTGGCGCTGAGCGGCGGCCCGTGGCGGCTGCTGCTCCTGGCCTTCTACGTGTGCGTGCTGTGCTACTGGCGTCTGGCGGAGCACCGACCATGGCGCGATCTCGTGTACTCGGACGGCAGAGCGTGGGCGCTGCTCGCTGTCGGCGCCGCCGCACCGGCCATTGGCGGGGTCCTCCTGCGCGCCCAGGAGGACCCCGAATATGTCAAAACCGTCACCGCTGCCACACCCGCCCTACTACTGAGTGCCGTCGGCATGGCGGTGCTCGTCGGCTGCTGTCTGAACGCGATTCCCGAGGAGGTGGCCCTGCGCCGCGCCCTTCTGGATCCGCTGCTCCAGCGCTGGGGCGCGCCGTTGGCGGTATCCGCCACCGCCCTGGCCTTCGTGGCCTGGCACCTGCCCACCTGGTTGGAGTCGGGCATTCCCGGATCGGTATACGCGGTCGAGATTCCTGACAAGTTGGTCTTCGGTCTGGTGGCCGGCTGGTCGGTGGTACGACTGCGGTCCCTGTTCTTCGCCCTGGGCATGCACATGGGGTCGAACGCGATCGGGGTGTCTCTCGACGCGCTCGCGCCGCGGGAGCAGTCCTGGGCGGTGCCCGATGCGCCCACCGTGCTCATCACCACCGCCCAGCTGGCCGCGAGCGCGCTGCTCGTATGGTGGCTGAGTCGGACGCCGAGCCCCGCCCTGGAGAACGCTCCGTAGGCGGGTTTACTGTCCGGATTCGGGACAAACGCCGTCGGCGGCTCCAAGGACCGGTCCACAAACCGCATAATTCCAACGATCGTGAAATCGAGAATCAGCGGGAATCACCCGTTTGTCCCGAATCCGGACACTTCTCACAGCCGACGGCGCAGGATCACCGAGTCCCAGCCGTCCAGGTCGGGCACGCCCGTGCCCAGGGCCGCATCGGCCGGCAGGGAGACCATGAGCACGCGCTCGGCATCCTCCCAATCCCCCAGGTCGAGCCCCTCGGCGGCCAGTCGGCCGCGCAGCGCGGAGCCGTTCCCGGTCTCCAGCCCCTCGCGCGTGCACGAGGCGAGCAGCAGGACCTGTTCACGGGCGCCGTCGGCGTCCACGTATTCGCGCAGCAGCGTCCAGGAGTCGGCGGCATCGGCGTCCAAGAGGCGGAAGGTACCCAGGGCCACGGCGTCGTCATCGTGCCGCAGGGCAATCAGCGCCCGGTAGTGCTCGAAGACGCTGCCGGGCACGCCCACCTGGGCGGCGGCGTTGATCTCCCCGTAGTTGGGGGTGACGTCGATCCACGGGGTGCCGGTGGTGAAGCCGGCGCCCGCGGTCGCGTCCCACTGCACCGGGGTGCGGGCGTTGTCGCGGGAGTTGACGGCCATGCCGGCCAGTAGCGCGGCAGGGTCGTCGCCGACGCCGGTGCGCTCGCGGAAGTAGTTGATGGACTCCAGGTCCCGGTAGGAGTCGATGCCGCTGAAGACGGTGTTGGTCTGGCCGAGCTCCTCCCCCTGGTAGACGTAGGGCGTGCCCCGGTGCAGGTGGAGGATGGAGGCGATGGTCTTGGCACTGATCTCCCGCCAGTCAGGATCGTCGTCGCCGAAGCGGGAGACGGCGCGCGGCTGGTCGTGGTTGTCCCAGTAGTTGGAGTTCCAGCCCCGCTCACCGGTGATGCGGCCGGCGGCGTCGACGGCGGGGGCGAGGGCCGCCTGCCAGCCGGCCAGATTGCGCTTGAGGGCGACGCGGTCCAGCGGCCGGGGATCGAACTTGCCGCCGGGGCCGTCGGTCAGGCCCACATGCTCGAACTGGAAGACCATGTCCACCTCACTGCGGGCGGGGTCGGTGTAGCGCGTCGCCTCGGCGGTGGTGACGCCGGGAGTCTCGCCAACGGTGATGATGTGACGCTGCCGCGGCGCGAAGACCTCCTGGTTCATCTCGTGCAGGAACTCGTGCACGCGCGGCCCGTTGGCGACCATGCGCTCGGCGTTGCCGTACAGGGCGCCTTCCGGGCGGGGGCCGTCGGCGAGCGGGTAGGTCTTGGAGATCAGGTTGATGACGTCCATGCGGAACCCGTCCACCCCGCGGTCGAGCCAGCGGCCCATCATGTCGTAGACGGCGCGCCGAACCTGCAGATTCTCCCAGTTCAGGTCGGGCTGCTTGACGGAGAACAGGTGCAGGTAGAACTCCTGGGTGGCCGGGTCCCACTGCCAGGCGGGCCCGGAGAAGAAGGACCCCCAGTTGGTGGGCTCGGTGCCGGGCGCGCCGGGCGCCAGGCCGGGAACCTCGCGGGCGGGCCGCCAGATGTACCAGTCCCGCTTGGGGCCGTCCTTCGAGCTGCGGGAGGCCGTGAACCAGGGGTGCTCGTCGGAGGTGTGGTTGACCACCAGGTCCATGACCAGGCGCATGCCGCGCGCGTGCAGGCCCTCGATCAGGGCGTCGATGTCCGCCAGGGAGCCGAACAGCGGATCGATGTCCTCGTAGTCGGAGATGTCGTAGCCGTTGTCGTCCTGCGGGGAGCGGTAGACGGGGCTGAGCCAGACGACGTCGACGCCGAGGGCGTCCAGGTGGTCCAGGCGGGCGGTGATGCCCGGGATATCGCCGTAGCCGTCCGCGTTGGTGTCCTGAAAGGAGCGCGGGTAGATCTGGTAGACGACGGCGCGCCGCCACCAGTCGGCGTCCTGGCCGACGTGGTGGGAGCTGACGATCAGCGGCGGGTACATGGCGGAGGCCTTCCGGGGTGGGAGTGGAGCGCGAACATGGCTACCGGGCAAGGCGTAGACGACGACGTCCATACCCCGCCAAGAGCCACCGGACAAAGGTCACTTGTGCCGGTACCAGGCAGGTTGTTGATACCGGCCTGACAGCATCACGCCAAGCGTACGCCAATCTGGTGGAGCGATAAACCGTCCGGCCGGGGCATATGCCCCGGCCGGACTATGGCTTACTTCTGGCTGCCACGCATGACCCCGGAGATGACCCAGCGCTGGGCGATCACGTAGACCAGGAACATTGGGGCGATAGCCATCAGGTAGGAGGCGAAGGAGACCGGGTAGTTGGTGTTGAACTGGCCCTGGAAGACGTACTGGGCCAGCGGCAGCGTGGCCTTGGTCTGGTCGGTGAGGATGACCAGCGGAAGCAGGAAGTCATTCCACGCCCACAGACAGGTCAGGATCCCGACGGTGGCGTTCATGGGCGACAGCAGCGGGAAGATGATCCGCCAGAAGATCGTCCAGCGGCTGGCGCCGTCCATGGCGGCCGCCTCCTCCAGCTCCTCCGGGATGGACTTGATGAAGGAGGTGTACATCAGGATGTTGAAGGCCAGGCCGTAGACCACGTACAGCAGGATCAATCCGGCCTCGTTGTCCAGGTGCAGCAGGGCGGTCTCCTTGACCACCGGCAGCATGATGATCGGGAAGGGTACGAACAGCGCTGCCACGAAGTAGTAGTACAGGCGGCGGAACCACGGGCGGTGCATGTTGCGGCCGAGTGCGTAGGCGACCATGGAGTTGGACAGCAGGGTGAACACGGTCGCACCGACGGTGATGATTGCGGAGGTCAGCACCCGCCGCGGGTAGGAGGTCATCTCCCAGGCGGTGGCGAAGTTGTCCAGGCTCCAGGAGCGCGGCAGCGCCCAGCCGGAGGTCGCCAGTTCCTCGGGGGTCTTGAAGGCGGTGACGACCGTGAAGTACAGCGGCACCAGCACGGTCAGGCTGAGCACGATTGCCAGCAGCGTGGTCCACCAGTTGGTGCGCCCGAAGGTGCCCCTGGAACTGCGCCGGATTTGGTAGACCTCTGGCGCACCGGCGCCCAGGCGGCTCGGCTCGACGGCGCTGCTGGACTCCGCGGGGTTGGAGACGTTGGTGGTGGTGGCGGTCATGGCGGATCAGACCCTTTCCTGGCTCTGGGTGAAGCGCAGCTGGGCGAAGGACAGCAGCACCACGATGAGGAAGTAGATGACGCCATTCGCCGTCTGGTAGGCGTACTCGCCGCCCTGGAAGCCGTTCTTGAAAATAAGGTAGGAGATGGACTGAGTGGCGGTGCCGGGACCGCCGGAGGTCAGGGCCACGATCTGGTCGAAGACTCCCAGGAAGCCCTTGAAGGACAGCACCATGTTGATGCCCAGGTAGGGGATGATCAGCGGCAGGGTCATGGACCACAGCCGCCGCACCGGACCGGCGCCGTCGATGGCGGAGGCCTCGTAGATCTCCTCGGGCACGGTCTGCAGGCCGGCCAGGTAGATGATCGTGTTGTAGGCGACCGACTGCCACACACCGACGACGACGATCGCGAGCCAGGCCAGGTCCTCATTGGCCAGCAGCGAGGTGCTCAGCCACTCCCACCCCAGGGCCTGCCCGATCTGCGGCAGGTTGTTGGTGAACAGGTAGCTGAAGATGTAGGACACCACCAGCACCGGAAGGATGTACGGCACGAAGAACACCCCGCGGAAGAGGGCACGTGCCCTCATCTTGGAGTTGAGCACGAGCGCCAGCCCCAGGGCGATGATGTTGGTCAGTACTGAGGCGACGATCGCGTACTTGAAGGTGAACAGGTACGAGCCCCAGATGATGTCGTCGGTGAACAGGTTCTTGTAGTTGGTCAGCCCGACGAAGTGCCAGTCTCCGTAGCCCTTGAAATTGGTGAAGGTGTAGAAGACGCCCGTCAGCAGCGGGATCGTCAGTAGCACGGTGAAGACGAGCGCGGCCGGAAGCACCATCCAGATGAAGGCGGGGTCCACCTTCTTGGCCTGGTTGGCGCGGATCTCCCGGGCCCTGTCTGCCGGAGCCGCAGCGGTCTTAACAGTTCGAGTACTCATGTTTCTCCGGTCCTCCTGCCTCAGGCCGTCTCATTGATGCGGCGTACGACCTTGTCCCACTGGGTGTCCAGCGTGGAGATGAGCTGGTCCAGATCGCCGTCGAACAGGTACTTCTGCACATATGCGTTCAAGGTGATCGCCGGCGGGAAGTTGTGGTCGGAGTAGGTGGCGACCCTCCCGGCGTCGAAGTAGGGCTGCAGTCCCTCCAGGGCGGGGTCCTTTGCGGACAGCGTCGTCAGCGTCGGATAGGCGACCTGCTCGTCGCAGTAGGCGGTCATATTCGCCTCGTCCATCAGGTATTGGAAGAAGCGCAGGTTCTCCTCCGGGTGGGCCGGGCTCTCCCCCATGGTCAGGGCCACGTCGACGCCGGAGACGACCTTGGTGTCGGCGGCATCGTCCGCCGGGGCGGCGAAGGTGCCCAGGTTGATGTCCGGGTTGTAGGAGCGGATGGCAGGGATGGCGTAGGTGCCGTGCCAGTACATGGCGGCCTTGCCCTGTGCGAAGCCCTGGTTGCCGTCGTTGTAGCCCAGGGCGGCCTTGTCGGCGTTGCCGTATTTGACCGCCTGGAGCATCTTCTCGAACACGGGCGTCAGCTCCGCGAAGGAGGTGCCGGAGTTCAGGTCGCGGCGCCTGTCGTACCAGGCGGCGACGCCGTCGGCGAGGAAGGAGCCGGACAGGGAGTTGAAGGCGGGAGCCCCGGTCCAGTTGTCCTTGATGGCCCAGTAGAAGGGGTCGATGCCCTGGGCGGTGAGCTCGTCGCAGACCTCGATGAGCTCGTCCCAGGTGGTCGGCGGCTCGACGCCGGCATCCGCAAAGACGTCCTGGTTGTAGATGATGCCCGAGCCGTTGTCGGCGAAGGCGACGCCGTTGGTCTGCCCCTCGCCGCCGGTGCCGAGCGTGTTGAGGATGGAGGCGATCGACGGATTCACGCCGTCCAGCAGGCTGGTCTGGTTGAAGTCGTAGAAGATGCCGGTGCTCGCCAGGGCACCGTAGTTGTAGTCACCGTTGATGGTGATCAGGTCCGGAGTATCGCCCTTGACCAGCCGGGCGCGCAACGAGGTGATGTTGTCGGCCTGGAAGTTCTGGGTGACGACGATGTCCGGGTTGGCGGCGTTGAAGTCGGCGCAGATCTGATCGAACAGGGTGATGGCCTCACTCTTGAACTGGAACAGTTCGAGATGGACCTTGCCGTCTCCGGATGAGCAGCCGGCGAGCGTACTGCTCGTGGCCGCGAGCGCCGCCGTCGTCGCCGCTGTGGCGAGGAAGGAGCGCCTGCTCCATGCTCTCATAGGGACCTCCATGCGTCCTTGCTGGGGTGGGTGGGGCGCCGCCGGGTCGGCGGACGAATGAGAATATTCTGAATCAAAACAAACATGTCCGCAACTTCTTCCGCCGCCGCGCCCGTGACAGCCTCGGCAAACCGCCTCCCGCGAGCAGCACGCCCAGCGGGGAGCGGATGCCCGCATACGCCGCCCACCGCCCCGGATCGGGCATGATGGGGACATGGTCGTCTCAACCGCCGCGCCCGGCGTCGATTCGCCCGATTCGCCGTGGGCCGACCTCAGCGACACACAGCGCGAAATCGTGCTGGCCCTGCTGCGCCACGGCCGACTCCTGCGCCCTGACATCATGCGTATCGTCGGCATCTCCCCCGGCTCCGTGACCCGGTTGACCACTCCCCTGGTGGAGGCGGGCCTGCTCACCGTGCACACTCAGCAGGTCGCCGACACCGGCCGCCCCCAGTCGCCGTTGGAGGTACGCGCCGACGCCGAGTCGGTGGTGGGGGTCGGCCTGTCAACGGGCCTGCTGACAGCGGTCCTGACCGACCTGCGCCTGGGAGTCCTCGCCACGGCACGCCGCCCGCTCCCGGGTCACACTCCCGCAGACATCATCAGCGAGCTGGCCGCCGCCCTCACCGAACTCGCCGCCGCCGCACCCGAGTCCCCGCCGCCCTCCTGCCTGGGGGTCAGCCTGGGAGGCACGGCGCGCGATGGGCACACGGTCGACGAAGCGGTGTTCTACGGCTGGCATCGAGTACCCCTGGCCGATTTCATCGAGGCCCGTCTGGGCGTGCCTACCATCATCGGCAACGACCTGACCGCCTTGACGCTGCGGGAGGCCTGGTTCGGAGTCGGCCGGGAATGCAGCCGCTTCAACGTCCTCACCGTGGGGGCAGGCGTCGGATACGGGCTGGTGGTGGACGGCAAGGTGGTGACGAACCCGGACGCCGAGTTGGGACTGTTGGGAATGGTGCCCGTGCCCGACGGCGGCCGCCCGGCCGGCGTCTCCCCGGCGATGGCCTGCCTGACCAACGAGTCCCTGGAGCAGCTCTGGACCGATCACCATCACGACTGGCTGACCGCCGCGGATATCGTCGCCCGAGCCGAGGCGGGCAGCGCCGACGCCGTAACCGTGTGCGCCTCCTTCGCCCGCAGATTGGGGCACCTGCTAGGCATGGCAGCGGCCTTCGCACTGCCTGAAACTGTGGTGGTGGCGGGAGAGCGCGCCACCATTGCCGCCCTGTTCGAGGACGAGGTGCGCGAGGGCATCGCCGCCGTGCGCCGCGCTAGCGCCGCCCCGCTCGACATCGTCGTGCGCGAGCACGACCGGGCCGACTGGGCGTGCGGCGCCGCCACCCTGGCCCTGCGCGCCCGCGTCCTGGGCGAGTTATGACGTTGCGCAGCACATCCCACATCATCTCCACCCCACAACCGCCCCTGGAGCAACCTCCCTCCAGGCAAGAACGCGGACCACAGCCCGCTGGCCACCCCGCGACACGCACTGCACCCGGCTTCCAGTGAACCAGAGGGAATCACACACAGCAACGAATTTCAGTGACATATGTCATATTAAAGTGCGAGATATCATATCTTGCGCAGTGTTGCGAATGCATCGGCACGAATCTCCCGGTAAAAGGATGTCCCGCCATGTCCCGAATAAAAGCTCTCGTTGCCACCGCCGTCTCTGCGCCCAGCCTTGGGTTCTCCATGACTCCAGCGCATGCCGACACGAACACGGACGACTTGAGTCAAGCGCTTCCCGAGGGGGCAACCGTGCAAGTCGTGACCACAGACCCGGAAGCACTCGCGCAACGGGCGCCGACCTTGACGCCTCAGGCGATACCAACGTGCGCCAAGGGCCGGGAAGCAGCCTGGGCGTGTTTTGCGGCTAATGCGATGACTTGCGGCGCGTTCACCGTTGCCGGAGGGGTTCCCGGCGCCATCTGCGAGGGAGTGTTCCGGCGTGCCTCATGTCAAGGTGCCCGCGAAAACTCGTTGGTGACTCATTTGGGACTGCCCGCGAAGCCGTGAGGATCTAGGAGGCGGCTTTCTTGATGCGGATGCCCTTGCGGGGCGTCGGGCAGGACGCTGGGGAACTGGGCGAGGCAGGTGCTGGTCGGTGGTGTCCTTGGCCAGAGCTATGAGCACGTCCTGGAGCCCGTGCGGTGCGGCGGGTGATGGCGGCAGGGTTTAGCTGGTTGCGGTAGGCGATCAGCTCATGCCTTGTGCCTGTCGGTCAACACGTCGGTGCCGGGCAGCCGGCCGGGTGGGATACGAGGAGCGTCGTACAGGCGCCCCTCGCTTGCCCTCCTTGTCGGTCCCCCACCCGATGGGCTTGCTGGTGGGAGTCTAGGGGAGTTGGCCTGCGCGTCCACCAGTACCCACAACCGGCTTGAGAACCCCTGCCGCTCGGCGTCGGTGCCGGTGGCGGTAGCAGCGAGGGCGTAGCGCCGTTACCTGGTGGTTGTTCTTGGACACGGGTGGTGGCCTGGTCGTTCTTCGCGTACGGCCGGCCCCGGGCGGGAGTAGACGTGCCGGGTCCGCTGCCCACCCGGCCACCTGCGTGGCTGGGTGAACTCGCTGCCGTTGTTCGGTAGTCCATGCCCGTGATGGGGAAGGGGATGTCGTCCACGGCCTGGTCCAGGACTGCCCCGGGCGTGCTTCTCGGCGCCGCCCACGCATGGACCGGGTGAAGGCCCCGGCCGGTGAACACGGTTGGTCATGTTCCCGGTCCGGGCGAACTCGCCCCTGCGGGCACCGGGCCACAGTGAGCGACGGTAACGGGCCTCGAAGAACCCCGGGGACTGCACGGGCCTCGCCCGCCGGCCTTGCGGATCCTGACGGGCGCTGCGCAACCGGCGGGCCGACCATTGGTGGCGCTCTTGCCTCGCAGCCGGCCCCTTGGCCGGTGGTGGGATAGCGGTCGATGGCCTGTCGCGCTCATCGACACCCGGCTCACGCCGCACGTCCTGGCTGTAGCGGTCAGTACCTTCCGCGAGCTCGCCCGCGGCCTCCAGCAGGCCCCGGTAGCAGAGGCATTGATACTCGTCGGTACTTGCCGCAACTCCCCCGCCGCTGGCCGCCCACACTCGCTGTAAGACCTTCAACGCGTCGCACCGAGTGCTCTGCGCGCCCTGGTCCTGGGCTCGGGCCTGCCAGCTCCGCCAGGACGCTTGGCCACCGCCCTCAGGCGCCGCCTGGCACCCTCCCGGCTCCAGCCGGTCACCGCGCACACCTCGCCCCGGCATCCTCCCCTTGTCCTTCTTGGACGCCTTGGCATACGCCCCCGCGTACTTCCTGGTGATCTCCGCCCTGGCCCGCACTGACAACCCACCACCGCATGCCCACCACGATCCGCGACTCTCGCGGGCAGTACCTGGATGAGGCACCGAACCACTTTCGCGGGCACCTGTAATGAGTCTCGTCGAGGTATTGCGCTGAGCCTGTTTCCGGACTACAACGCTCCTCGCAGGAAGAAGTGACCTTATGGACAGCTCGATTCGTTCCAAGTCCCATTTTGCACGGCACGTCCTGGCGACGGTCATAGTCGCCGCAGGTGTCTGCGGGATCTCCGCGGCCCTCGGACACGGCGACAACATCCCGCTGATCCTCCTCGCCGCACCCATTGTGGGAGTCCTAGACGCAACCGCAATTAGGTGGAGGCACATACAACAGGGCCAGTAGCAAGAGACTCTCCGCCCTGAGCAAGAGTGCGTACGCAGCACCGCCTTCACGGTGCTGTGTACGCACTCATACTCGCTCAGGCCGCGACAGGGGGCTCCCCAAGACCCTGAGGGTTATCGGCGTGATTGTGCTCTGGGGGGTTGATCCGGGACGGTGCCTGGCATCCGCGGGCAGATGTACTGGCCGTGGCCACACGGTCCCCGCGGGCAAGGGCTCTGCCCGCTCCGCCAGACCCCGATGAAGAAGTCCAGCCGCACCACGTCGCAGGCACCCAGCGGTGCCAGCGCACCGCCTGCCGGGCACCGGCCGCCACGCCGCCCGGTGCCGGTCCGCCCGCTCCCGCCCCGCCCGCTCAGGAGGGCTCCCAGGTGTACGCCGACCGTGCATCGACGCTGAACCGACACGAGTTCGGACCCCCTTGCACCGGCTTGGACCCCTTGCGCCGGTTCGGACCCCTTACGTCGCTTTGGACCGCCCACGCCGCACTGTTATGTCTCAGGACATCGGTGACAGTTCTGCCTCAGGACATCGGTGACAGTTCTGGGGTGTTTGGTGGTGACACTTCGGGTCGGATTGGGGCATGAGCTCAACGAACCGTCGTGTTGATCCGCGTGTGCGTCTGGCGATCGTCCGGTGGCCGGATGACGCCCCGCGCGGGGCGGTGACCACCTTCTGCGCCGAGCAGTCCATCTCCCGTAAGACCTTCTATGCGATCCGCGCCCGCGCTCGTACCGAGGGCGAGGCCGCGGCTCTTGAGCCTGGCTCCACCAGGCCGCGTAGGAGTCCGTCGGCTATCAGTGCTGATCAGCGCACCCAGGCGCTGCGGGTGCGGGCG
>NZ_FNIM01000004.1 GCF_900103885.1 Actinomyces ruminicola | reverse complement strand
TGATGAGGATCATCCCCGCTCGCGCGGGGTCGACACTTGTAGATCCTTGGAATCCCAACGGCGCGACAGCAGACTCTACACCCGATTCCTTTACTGCTGACCTAGTGCCCGTTCCGCCGAGTTGCGGAAGCGACGCCGTCGAGCAGCAATCGACCATGATTCCTTGGCGGGCTTCACGGCGCCGGGGATTGGCGTCGCGCCTTCAATCTGCCGGTATGGGGTACGCATAACTATACAGCCCTCAATATCGACAGGGTCGCGGTCGTGGCCGAGCGAAGCGATTTCGAAGTGCTGCTCGGAGCGCGCGGACCAGATGAGCAGCGCACGCCCATCACCGATGTATGCCCTGACGAGTTCCCACAGTTGTTCGCGCACCCGGGCAGACAGGTGCCCGACGAATACGCCTGGACTTACCTCTAGCAGCCAGCGCGTCATGGCGCCCCGTAGTGATGCGGGCGCGGCCGAAAGAATCAGCACTACCATCCGCCCGCATCCTCTTCTGAGTAGTTCGCCCCTCCGGCGACTACGCGCCGCTGGTAGTCCCACAAAGACACCACGTTGACGCTCAGGTCGTCCTGCTCCTCGGCGCCAAGCAGACTGCAGATGTCCTTGACAGCGCGCTCGATGACTTGCAACTCGAACACTTTGTCCCGTACCCGGCGCCTTGTGGTACCTGTCAGGTCCTCCATGCCCTCTGCGACGACGTCGAAAGCCATTGGAATTGTCGTTTCCGCCTTGTAGAGGTCTGCGACATCGTACACGAAAGAACGCTCGTGCCCGGTATGTACGAAGCCCAGGCCGGGCGAACATCCCAGCGAAACAATGACTCCGTGCACTACCCCGTAAAGGGCGGCATGGGCGGTGGAAAGCGCCTGGTTGATCGGATCCGACGCCTCGAAGTCGTCGGGACGGTAGTCACGTCGGGTCCACGGAACGCCGGTCCTGCGTGAGTTCTCCCGATAGATTTCGCGTACGCGGGCGCCCTCTCTACCGCGCAGCTGCTGCATGGTGAGGCCGCTGACATCCTCGCCGTGGAAGCGCATGCAGTACATTTCGCGGGCCACCCGCAGACGCTTTTGTGGCGAGGAGACTCGGGCCGCCTGTTCCTCCAGCAAGCGGGTCGAAGTCGCCAGCGAGCGTCCATGTGCGTAGTAGCGCACGCCCCGTTCTCCCACCCAAACGGCGGTCGTTCCGCACTCGCCCAGCAGACACATGGCCTGGTGACTCACCGAGGTTCCGGGGCCCAAAAGCACCGCGATCAGCGAGGCTGCCGGGACCCGGACAGTGCCCTGGTCGTTGCGTGCAGTAAGCGCTCCGTCTTCGCGATGCACCACGCAGTGCTCCACATAGAGGAACGTCATGCGATCCTGCACACGCGGGAGCGCCGTCACGGGAACCGGCAGCATTCGAGCCATGGGCTAGCCCCGCCTCACTCTGGCTAGAGTCATGAGGCCACACCCATATGCCTTTGAGCGCCCGATACCTGCCACCAACGCGTGACGGAGCTTGTTCGGATCCGTCACTTGCAGAACGCCTTCATAGACGGTCCGGTTGATCGTGACTCGGTCGCGCACTTCGGCGTCAGGTCGTTGGCGGTTGAAGACTGGGCGTTCTCGGCGGACGATGACGACGGATTGCGCTGCTTCGTCGTCCTTCCCTTCGACGCGAACGAGTTCGAAGCCGTATTCGAGGGTGCGGCTTATCAACCACTGGCGTTGCTGCTCGACGGTGACGTGACCGTACCGCTTTCCGCGTTTGCCGGGCCCCTGCGCGACCGAACGTGAGGGATTGGCCGCCAGCCGGAACGCCCACAACTGACCGCTGTCCAGCTGGTTCAGGAACGGCGAGTAGTCGAGAGACCGGGCCTGCGAGTCGTGTACGCCGGCGTCGGAGATGATCTGTGTACAGTCGGGCTTCGAGGGGGTGAGCAAGTAGAGAGAGGTACTTGCTCCGGGATCCACTCGCCACAGGACTCTGCCTACGCCGTCCCCAGTGTCTTCTCCCGCCGCCTTCATGACGACGGCGTGCATAACCTGCGGAGAGCCCAGGTACTTACGAGCGAGGCGCCGGGACGGATTGAGGTCAATCTTCGTCAGGAACACTGCGCGGCCTCCTCCACATCGGCCATTGGATCGTGGGTATCCGCGGATGGAGACGGCTCATCCGCGGGCGCGGTCACCTGTACTTCCAGCCGCTCTACTTGGCGGAACCCGTACTCGCGACGGCGCGGATCGAAGGACATCGGAACATCGCGACTTCCGCGGAGAGCGCCCGTGTGTGCATCGTCGGGCACGGCATCCCGGTCCAGGAGCAACTCGGCGTTGAAAGCCGAGTGCCGATGGCGCCGACGGAACCACGGTGAGGCCAACCAAGGTTCCTCCTTAAGCGCATCATAGAGCGGCGCGTCGCGCAGCCCCAGCGACAGGGGCTGCGTCGGCGGACATGAGCGTCTGCCCAGGTACAGGGGGAAGACGGGGCGCTTGACCGCTTCGTCTAGCCCCTGAAGGAGTACATCGTCTCCCTCGATCCCGGCCAGGAATACGGCGTCTGTGAGGTAGTAGCGCTCTGACAGTGGCATGGAGTCCTTGCCGTCGAATGAGCGGGCGGTGTGAAAGTCGCGGATCACGGTGCCGGGCTGGTCCTTGCGGACGCCGAAGCGGAGCTTCAGCAGATCCTCGATCGGATCCGTCCGCCGTCGTCCTACCGCCGAGGCGAGCATGCCGATCACTCCGCTTTTGGTGGGGGCAAGTTCCGTGGCCCGCACGGTGAACCGTGACTTCACCCCCCACGCCTGCATCGGGCCCGCAAGTCGTAGCAGGAGAACAGCCATCAGGCCTGCTCCTCATTGGCCACGCGTGCCGCCACGGTATCCCGCAGGCGGCCGGACAGCTCCGCGAAGGAGACCCGCTCGCCCAGGGAGGCGACGGCGTCGGAGTCCTTCAGGGAGACGACGAAGCTCGCTGCGGGGTGCAGACCGTAGGTGTTTTCCAACGCGCGTGCGTGCTCCGCCAGCGCCTCGATAGAGCGACCCAGATAGCCATGAATCTCGTCGGTGCGTACGGGCTGCTCGAACGCGCCCACCAGGGAGACCGGTTGGTCGTCCCGCACGGAGATGACGATTGCCTCGGGCACGGTCCGGTTGGCGAAGGTGTTCTGCTTCCCGGTAGGCATGGATAGGCAGAAACCCTTGACGAAGACCTCGAGTGCGCGCAGGGCGGCATCGGTGTTGCCCAGGTTCTCGGCGAGTAGGTCGAAGTTGACGGTGGCGTAGCGGTACATCGTGGCCGAGGAGAACTCGACCGTGCCCATCATGCCGGCGCCGGCGTCCTCCTCCTCGGAGCGTGACTTCGCGTCGTCGACGGCGGTGAAGAAGTCGTATTCGTTCTCGGCGGCGTGGGTGGAGATCGCGTGCGCGACCTGGCAGGCGGCGTCGACGTTAAGGTCGGTGTCATCCGCGACCATGCGACCAAACAAGGAAACGTCGACGGCGTGGGCCTCCTTGAAGATCTTCTTGATCTCCTTGGCATCAACCTTCTCGCCGCTCCGAGCGGCAGCTATGGCGAGTCCGGCCAGTCGCGCGACCTGACTCGTTGAGAGGAACAGTAGGTAACCGGATTCCTGCGGAGCGTCCTTCTTGCCGCGGGGAGGGGAGAGCTTGATCTTGGCTGCTTTAAATACCTCCTCGGCCAGTGTGGGGGCGGACTCGGCGAGGTCGGTGGCCTCATCCGCGATCTTGTTTGCCAGCAGTTCGACGACACGCTTGGTGCGGATGCCGACGTCGGAGGCGTCCAGGAGCTCGTTGAAGTACAGGCGCGTGGCCCGCTTCCACGACTGGCTGGATACCCGCAGGCGGCGTACCCCGCCGTAGGATGCGGATTTGGGGGAGCCGGAGTCATCGCGGTTGACGCAGGACGGCGGCAGGTTCTGGATGATGTGGAGGTCGACGTAGGTGCTCATTTCAGTTCTCCGGGGTTGAAGGGGCGGGTGGGAAGTCGGTGGAAGCGAAGGTCGCTGACTCGGATGCCGAGGCGGTCTAATCGGCGGCAGGGATCCATCCGTACTGGCGGGACCACCGCAGCCGGACATCCTTGGCACTTCCTGGACGTTGGAAATCAACCAAGTCGTCGGCGAGCATGGCGTGATCCAAGGGGATGCTTCGGGCGCGCAACTGCGAAATGAAACTCCGCAGATGATGGCGCAGCTCATTGACGGTTGTGGAAGTAACCAGGGCGTTGAACCGCGCACGCGCGGAGGGGTTCTCCTGGTCATGCGGGCCGATTAAATCCCGGGCTGCTTGGCCAAGGCCGACTCCGGGCTGGAACATGCCCTCGGTCCGCGACTGCTGGTGCACGGCATACAAGGTCATGGCCGTGTGCACGGCGATCTCTTCCCGGGTCGGAGTGTCTCCGGCACCGGAAGCAACGGGTACGGCGCTCAACGACCAGACCTCGGGAAGATCCCCGGGAGCTCGACTTGCTGCCTTGCGCAGGGCAGCAACGTCGGCGCGTCCCTGAGACTCGTTGCGCAGGTAGCGGGCCTGTAGGCCATTCTTCCCGCCCAGGCGCTTATCCACGAGTTGCCCGGCGTCTGCCTTGAGCCTGCGTCTCGGCTTTTGCGGCGGTGCTGTGCTTTGGGGTCCTGTGGGAGCGTCGGAATCTGGCTGCGTCATGCAACTGTCCTCTTTTCTTCATCGTTGGGTGTGTCTTCGCTATCGGGTGGAGGGATGATCTTGTTGAGCGCCGCACGGAAGAAGACCAGGGCGCGGCTGACGTCCATGCGTCCCGTTCCCTCGCCCCGACCGGCGAAGGCGGTGTACGGTGCCGTGGAAGCGAGTGCGTCCTGCTGCCGCCAGGCTTCCGATCGCAGGAGGGTCTGCCATTGCTCGCGCCCCGTCGTCGGGGCGATCTCTGCCAGGGAAGCGAGCCAGCGGGGGAACTCCTCATCAATCACTTGGTAGAAGGCGCTGCTGGCACGATCACGAGCCGCCGAGCCGGTATCCGGGCTGCCGCCACTGGCGCGGTCTAGATTTGCGGCGAGATTACGTAGCGCGCCGGCCACCTGCTCGGTCTGCTCCATGGCGTCCCGGACCACGGCAACCAAGCGCGTTTCCTTGGGATCGAGCAGCCTTGTCGGCAGTACCAGGACATCGTCTACCAGTTCCTCCACAACGGCCTCTTTCGAACCGTATGCGATGCCGGTGGCATGCAATGGTATGAGGCCCGACAATGGAACGATTTCATACATCATGAGGCCCTGGTAGAAGTTCACCACGCCGGGAGGCATGAATCTGGTCACCTCTCCCGCGCCCTTGACCGTCAGTGAGGGACTTAGCTGCGCGATCAGCGAGGACAATCCTCGCCAGAAGGCCCGATCCGTCGGCAACTTGCGCGGCATGTAGACGGGGGCCTTGAGCTTCTTGGTCTGCGGCTCGGAGAAGCGCCACGCCGTCATGGGCTCAACAGAGAAGCGGTTCTGCGGGGTGGCCTTGTCCCCGTTTCCAAGAAACAGTCCGGTAACCGAGTCGTCCTCACCGTGCAGCAGGACCCGCCGCGTCTGCCACGTGTAGCAGGAGACCGGGCCGGTCGGTTCCAACGATAGCGAACCCGCCGGGCCATCGGGATCTCGCTCCCACGGGGCGAGGTCGAACTCCGAATTGACTTCGTGCAGACCCTCTGTTTCTTTGCAGACTACGGTGTTGAGCAGCAGCGTGCGCTCAAGGTTTTTGCCGGTTACAGCTACGGCGCCGATCTGGCCGGTCCACCCCGGACCAATCGGGTAGCCCTTGCCATTCTTTACCTGCGGGTCGCCGACGGCGCCGGACCGAATACCTGAGGGGTCGTAGGCGTGGACGTGTACCAGCCATCTCGCGGCCTCCGCCCAACTGATGGAATCCAGGCCCTCGGCAATGCGGGTGGTGAAGAAGGGATTGCCGTTGGGCACGTCCACGATCAGGGACTCCAAGCCTGAGATCTTGCCCGAAGCCGAGTGAATCCCGGCCACTTGAAAGAATGGCCGCTCGGGGTCGCGCAGGTCGAATCGGTCCCGGAAGCGCTCGAGATAGACGGCTGCGTCTGTTCCGAGCCTGCCCGGCTCGTCCCAGTACTCCTCCCACGCGTCCAGATCCTTCGGGCCGTCCATGGCGCGGTGGCAGATGGCCAGGAGCAGACGCAGGATTGCCATGTCTTGACTGGCGATCTCTCCGTGTATGCCCTCTATGTTTGCCGCATCGTGGAAAAGGGTGAGGAGAGAGACCTCAGCGGGTGTGCCGTCGAGTCGGGCCACCCTGATCCAGGGCTCGTCGAGAAGATTGAAGCTTGCTGTCATGCGTCGCGGACCTCCTTCAGTCCGGTGGTGGATGAGTATTCGAGGGTGGTTCCGGCCAGCTGCGCCCGGCCATCCTCAAGGAGGAGGAAGAGCTGCCCCCGGAGCTGTGAGTCAGCCTGCCACGCGGGTACGACACGAACTTCAAGCTCATCAATTGCCCGGTCCATCTTGTCGCCCCTGGTGACGTCTGCCGGCAGCCGTACGGCAGACATCGCCATGGCTCGTACAACGTCACGACCGGGAACCTGATCCGTTGGAATCAAAGCCCCCGGAGCTCCGGGCGCGTGCGCCAGCGTCCGCAGCTCCTCCTGCCCGCCTTCGCGACGAAGCTCAAGCAGAATGACTTCCAACGAGTCCTCGCCGTCGCGGACCTGCGCGCGCCCGGTCTCCTCGCTGTCTGACGCCGTGGTGTTAAGCCAGTCGATGAGTGATACGGACTCGCCGCTGCGCTCGGGTTCTTCCAGTAGGAACGCCCTCGCAGCGTTTTGCTTGTTCTGGAGCTCTTGCGCGTAGGCGTCGCGCGCTTGCGTAAGCGCGTCCTGCCACGCCGACGGCACGTTGGCGCCATCTCCATATACAGCCTCGATCAGACCATGGACGTCGTCGGGCACCGTCACGACGCCGCTGCCGTCAACAACCCTGTGTAAGGCGGCGGCGCTGAGCAACATGTCATGCTCCCCATAGATCGCCTCGGCGCCGCCTTCAAGCGAAGGCTTACTAGTACCCGTCGTCGGTAGCCAATCTATGTAGCAGGTGGGCGTAGCAAGCCGGGCCGGACGTGGGCGCTGATGGCGGTGCAGTCGGCCCATACGCTGAAGTACCAGGTCGACGGGAGCGAGGTCGGTGACGAGCAGGTCGAAATCGACGTCGAGCGACTGCTCCACCACTTGCGTGGCGACGACGATGGCCCGGTGTGGGCGTTCGGGATGGCTGCGCGGCGGACCAAACCGACGAAGAAGCTCGGCGTCCTTGGCAAGGCGATCACCAATGGTGAAGCGGGCGTGGTTGAGGCTGACCTCTTCGCCGAAGATGTTGCGCAGCTCCTCATATGTCTCTTGCGCACGGCGCACAGTGTTGCGTACTACTAGCGCGCAGCCGCCGTCGGCGAGCTTGTCCTCCAGCAGTGGCAGCAAACCGTCTTTGCCGAGCTGTCGGATCTGGACGGTGGAGTGGCGCCCCGCGGAGGTCACCGGGAGGACCTTGGTGGAATCGCGACCGGCTGCAACCAGGCACGGGAAAGGCGTATCGATCGTCTCGGGGTCGGATTGCTTACGGGGATTTTGTCCATTGGACAGCTGCAGGCCGCGGCGGTACGCATCAACCATCGCCGTGCAGCGTGCCTCCGACAGTGTCGCGGATAGCAGCACCACCGGCACGCCGTAGGCGGCCAGCCAGGTCAGCGCCCGGTCAAGGTAGGCGTTCATGTAGGTCGAGTAGGAGTGCACCTCATCCACCACAACTACCTTGCGGGACAGGCCCAGGTGGCGCATCGCCAGATGCGGCGAGCGCATTGCAACGAATAGCAGATGGTCCACGGTGGTGACGACGAAGTCCGACAGCATCGACTTCTTCCGCCCACTGAACCACGCCATGATGGCTACGTCAGCCGCGCGCCGCCCCGCTGCGTCGAGTGATTCCTTCGTGCTTGCTTCCAGTTCGTCCCAACCGATACCCGTTGGGTGCGGGCCTTCCGCTTGTTCGCCGCCGAGAGACCCGAACAACCGATCCCGCAGTTGGTATCCGCGGCGTCGCAGCTCCCGGGCCTCCTCGTTCAGGCGGGCGCGACCGTGAATCAACTGAACGGCGAAGTCCGAGGGAGCGCCGTCGTCGGCGTATGCCCGCTCGACGGCATCGAGCCAGTCCAACTCGCGGGAGAACATGGCGTCAGTAGTTGCCTGGGTCGGCAGGGCGAAGAGTATGCCCGAGCGTCCGGTGCGCGCAGCAAGCACCTCGGCGGCCATGAGCGCCGACTCGGTCTTGCCTCCACCGGTGGAATCCTCAACAACCAGGATTCCGGGGAGTTCCATGGTGCGGGCGGCATCGAGCGCATGCGCCTGAATGTCGGTGGCGCGCGCGCCGTCGGGCAGCCTGAACCGCTGCGTCAGCAGCGAGTCGGCATCGGTGCCGGTGTCGCGTGGGTGCCACGGCGAGGGGATCTCCAACAGCGACAGGCCCCTTTTGACGCGGGCAGCATGGGCGTTGGATGCGAGCAGGGCGGCACCGTCGTCGTCCAGAGAAAGCAGTGGGAAATAGTTCTCGGTAGAGGCGATCCAGTCGGCCACGATGACCAGGCCGGACAACTCGACGAGGAACGGCTGGGACCACTTGCGGCGGTTCCAAGCGCCTAGCAGGGGAGCGGCGCCGGTCCTGTTGGTTACGAAATCCAGCAGCTCACGGCGTGTACCATCCCAGGGCTCATCACCAAGCAGGTGGGCGTGGAGCGCGTATTCGGTGGTGACGCCAGCTCTTGTAGGCGGGATGCCGTGATGGGCCCCGACGACGGAGGCGAGGGCTCTGCAGCTGCCCCGAGTGCCGGCGTACTCCGTGCGGAGCCAGCGCTGGAGGACGACGTGTCCAGCCAGCCCGTGCGGCATCTTGCGGCGGTCGTTAGCGTTGAGTGTTTCGTGCTTTAGGCCGACTTCTCGCATCCGATCGTCGAGGTGCGGGACCTTGCTGGAGAACGCCGGCGAACACTTGCCAATGTCGTGGACACCTGCGATCCAGGAAGCCAGCAGGCAGAACTCGTCGACGGGGGAGAGGTCGGAATCGGATCCGGCGAACTCGCGCTCAATGAGGTCCTGGACGGTCGGCGCCAGCCAGTTGCGCGCCAGGTGCTCGGCCACGGCCGCACTGTCTAGCAGGTGCAGCCAAAGGGGCTGCCATACGCGGCTGTCGGGGTCGTATCCGGACTTTGCCCACACGGACCGGGTGCGCGCGGAGATCGTCATGAGGAACTCCTTTGAACGGGGACGGGCAGAGTATTGCACAGGTCACAGCTGTCGTCGTGTGGTATGCGAACTACCGCTAACGCGTGTTCGGGCCTCGTTGGGGGTGTACAGCGGTCAGTCTGGACGGGTAGGCCGTCTGTGGTTGGGGTGCGGTGTTAGGTATGCTGGGGCCGTAAGCGGAGGTGTGCTGCGTGATCGATCTGGTCTGTTGACTTCAGTCGATCGCGCAGCACACTCGCGTGCGTCCACCTGGCCCCGCCGCGCCGTCGGCGCTAGCATGGGGCCGTCGTCGCGACTGGCGAAAAGGTGGTCACCACCGGGGAGCGACGGCACGTCACGGCCGCCTCCCCGGCGCCGGGACGCAGCAACGGAGAACCTGGTCGCCCGCCTGGGCCGAGGTCGACGCCACCGCGCGGCCCGCGCCGCGCACACATCAGGAGAACCATGACCGACTCCGCGGCCACCGCCCGCACCGCCCTCAACAACCAGCCCCTGGCCGACCTCGACCCCGAGATCGCCGCCGTCCTCGACGGCGAGCTCGCCCGTCAGCGCGGCACCCTGGAAATGATCGCCTCGGAGAACTTTGTGCCCCGCGCCGTTCTCCAGGCGCAGGGGTCCGTCCTGACCAATAAGTACGCCGAGGGCTACCCCGGACGCCGCTACTACGGTGGCTGCGAGGTCGTCGACGTCGCCGAGTCCCTGGCCATCGAGCGCGCCAAGTCCGTTTTCAACGCCGAGTGGGCCAACGTCCAGCCGCACTCGGGTGCTCAGGCCAACGCCGCGGTCCTGCACGCCCTGGCCGACGGCGGCGACACCATCCTCGGCCTGTCGCTCGCCCACGGCGGGCACCTCACGCACGGCATGAAGATCAACTTCTCCGGCAAGAACTACCACGCCACCGCCTACGGCGTGGACGAGACCACCCACCGCATCGAGATGGAGCAGGTGCGCGAGGCCGCCCTGCGCGAGCGCCCCCGCGTCATCATCGCCGGCTGGTCCGCCTACCCCCGCCACCTCGACTTCGAGGCCTTCCGCTCCATCGCCGACGAGGTCGGCGCCGCCCTGTGGACCGACATGGCCCACTTCGCCGGCCTGGTCGCCGCCGGATTGCACCCCTCCCCGCTGCCGTGGTCCGACGTCGTGTCCACCACCGTCCACAAGACCCTCGGCGGCCCCCGCTCCGGCATGCTGCTGAGCAACCGCGCCGAGCAGTGGGGCAAGAAGCTCAACTCCGCCGTCTTCCCCGGTCAGCAGGGCGGTCCGCTCATGCATGTGATCGCCGCCAAGGCCGTCGCCATGAAGATCGCCGGCACCGACGAGTTCAAGGACCGGCAGGCCCGCACCCTTGAGGGCGCCTCGATCCTCGCCCAGCGCCTGCTCGCCGACGACGTCGCCGCCGCCGGCATCAAGCTGGTCACCGGCGGCACCGACGTCCACTTGGTGCTCGTGGACCTGCGCGACTCTGCCCTCGACGGCCAGCAGGCCGAGGACCTCCTCCACGACGCCGGCATTACCGTCAACCGCAACGCCGTCCCCTTCGACCCGCGCCCGCCGCGCGTCACCTCCGGCCTGCGCATCGGTACCCCGGCTCTGGCCACCCGCGGCTTCGGGCCCGCCGAGTTCACCGAGGTCGCCGAGATCATCGCCACCGCCCTGGTGGCCGGGACCGCCGGCAAGGCCGACGCGGAGCTGCTGACCGGCCTGCGCGGCCGCGTACAGACGCTCACCGACGCCTTCCCGCTCTACCCGGGGCTGGCCCAGTGAGGGCCCCCTGGGACGGCGCCGCACGCGTCCTGGACGGCAAGGCCACCGCGGCGGCCCTCAAGGCCGAACTGGCAGAGCGGGTCGCCGCCCTGCGCCAGCGCGGCATCACCCCCGGCCTGGGCACGGTGCTGGTGGGCGAGGACCCCGGCAGCGTCAAGTACGTGGCCGGCAAGCACGCCGACTGCGCCGAGGTCGGCATCGAGTCCATCCGCGTGGATCTGCCCGCCACCGCCACGCAGGCCGAGATCGAGGCGGCCATTGACCGCCTCAACGCCGACCCCGCCTGCACCGGCTACATCGTCCAGCTGCCGCTGCCCGCAGGTATCGACACCAACGCCATACTGGAGCGCGTCGACCCCGACAAGGACGCTGACGGCCTGCACCCCACGAACCTCGGCCGCCTGGTGCTGCGCGGCACGGGTCCGATCACCTCGCCGTTGCCGTGTACGCCGCGCGCCTGCATCGAGCTGGTAACCCGCCACGGCATCGACCTGGCCGGCAAGAACGTGTGCGTCATCGGCCGCGGCGTCACTGTGGGGCGCTCCATCGGCCTGCTGCTGATGCGCAAGGACGTAAACGCCACCGTTGATGTCTGCCACACCGGCACGGTTGACCTGGCCGCGCACGTGCGCCGCGCCGACGTGGTAATCGCCGCCGCCGGCTCGGCCGGCATCATCACGGCGGACATGGTTGCCCCCGGAGCCGTGGTCCTGGACGTTGGCGTCTCCCGCGTCGTCGATCCCGAGACCGGCAAGGGCCGCATCATGGGTGACGTCGCCGACGGCGTCGACCAGGTTGCCGCCTGGCTGTCCCCGAACCCCGGGGGAGTCGGTCCGATGACGCGCGCCCTGCTGCTGGCCAACGTCGTCGAGATCGCCGAGCGCAACGCGACCGACTCATAGGCGCTGGGCCCTGCAGCAGCGGTTCTGGGCTGCGTCACCTGGTTGTGGCTCCCGCTGTGACACGTCTCGGATGAGCTAGGCGCTTCACGGGGCTATCTGGCTGACGGTTCGTACCTTTGCCTCGACGCTTCGTGTCTTGGCGTGACGGCTCGTACCCGTAGGTGCCGAACCGTCGTAAGAAGGTACGAAGCATCGACCAGAAGGTACGAACCGTCGGCGTTGGTGCCGAACCGTCGTCTGGCTGCATGGCCCGGGAATGTAGGCGGCGCACGGAGTACCGGCCCACCGACGTCCACAGGTGTGGTTGGTGCGCCCCTCATTCACATGTTTGTGAACGGTCAGATGCGGCACGGTGCCGTTGTCTTCCATGCTGTAGCCATGACCGGTCATGTCTCCTCTGTGCTCCCAGCCGTCGTATCCACCGCCGGATGTCTTGGCGCCGTTCCTGAAACTGCCGTACCGATCATGCGTGGACAGATTCTCCTGCCGCAGGCCTCCGCCAGGCACTGGGACCAAAAACGCGAAGTGACCCTGGCCAGGGCCGTCGCCGCGCTGCGTGCTGGCGCCGGTACGATCGCCATCGCATACGAGGCCGCAGTACTCATTCACGGGGGATCACTGCGCAGATTCGAGCCCGATGTTGATGTCCTGCTGTCGTATAGGCCACGTGTGTCCGCCACCGCGCTTCCGCAGGTGATCTACGGTGGAACACTTGCGCGGCGGGTCCCCAGGGGCGAGCGTATCCCGCTAGAACGTGCGGAACGGTTGGGGCGACGGGTGCAACTACGCCGTCACTACCGCGAAGACCTCCGCGAGCACGACATTGTCACCTTCAACGGTGTGCCGGTGACTTCGCTCGCCCGTACGTTGACCGATTGTCTGCTCGACCTACCTCCCGCAGATGCGCTGGTGGCAGGCGACTCGCTGCTACGAGTCCACTGCCGCCCAGACCGTTGGCGCAGTCGAGACACCAACGTGCTGTGGCAGGAGCTGGTTGCCGACGTCGAAGGGCGCCTCAGTTCTTACCGCCACCGCAACGGGCGGGTACGCGCACAGAATCTGCTCAAGCTGCTGTCCCCCTGGGCGGAGTCTCCGGGCGAAAGCGAGCTGCGCAGAATTCTCCTGGGGGCCGGCTTTCCAATGCCGGACCTTCAGCACCGGGTAGTCGCTGAGAACAATGAGTACTTCCTGGATCTGGCCTGGCCGGACATCATGCTCGACGTTGAGTTTGACGGCGCCCTGAAGTATGCGGGAGATGACGTAGTATTCCAGGAGGGAATCCGTCAGGACCGGCTCAAGCGCAGTGGCTGGAGGGTCGTGCGGTTCAAGACGCCGGCACTGCGAGAACCAGACCGTATTGTCCGCGAGGTGCTTGATGCCTCTCCTGAGGGAAGAACGTGGGTGTTGCGGCCGCGGGCCTGGATGAACGCGATGAGCCCGTTGCCGTGAGTCGCACCCGTCTGCGGCGAGGGCGTTACGCCTCGGCGAGATTGCTTTGCGTGACGTCAGCAAGGCGATCGGCGGGCCCGGGTTCTTATGGGTGCCTGTTTCGAGGTGTTGGCTGCGCTGTAAGTCGACGGTCAACATCCGTGCGAGTCTGACGGTTCGTACCTTCGCCTCGACGCTTCGTACTTCGGCCTGGCGGTTCGTACCCGTAGGTGCCGAACCGTCGTAAGGAGGTACGAACCGTCGACCAGAAAGTACGAACCGTCGGCGTTGGTGCCGAACCGTCGCCTGGGCTGACAGCGACGAACTGCCTCAGAGGTCGTAGTCGACCACGAGCGGGGCGTGATCCGACCAGCGCTCGGCGTAGCTGGCGGCCCGGTCCACGGTGAAGGCACGGGCGCGCTCCGCCAGGCGTGGCGTGGCTACCTGGTAGTCGATGCGCCAGCCGGCGTTGTTGTCGAAGGCCTGGCCGCGCTGAGACCACCAGGTGTACGGCCCCTGGGCGTCGGGCGCGAGACTGCGGGCCACGTCCACCCAGCCGTCTCCGAACCAGCGCTCGAGGTAGGCGATCTCCTCGTCCAGTACGCCTGCGGACTTGTTGTGGTTGGGCCGCCAGTTCTTGATGTCCTGCTCGGAGCGCACGATGTTCAGGTCCCCGGCCATGAGCACGTCCGGACCACCCGCCGCGGCCCCGGCCAGCAGCGATGCCATGCGCACGTCCACCAGGTTCAGGTGGGCGTACTTCTGGTCCATCTTGATCGTCCCGACCTGGCCGGAGTGGAAGTAGGCGGACACCACCGTGAGCGTCGGCGTCGTCGCTGCGGCTGCGGGGGCGGCCGCAGCAGCGGCGGTGTTAGGGGAGACCGGCGTCAGGTCCACCTCCAGCCAACGGCCGGAGTCCACGTCGGGCTCCACAGTATCTGGGTCGCTGACGCCGCGACGCACCGTACCCACCTCCACCGGGGCTCCCTCGCGTACCGCGACGCCGACGCCTGCACGTCCCTTGACCCGGCAGGGCCAGATCACCGACTCATACCCGGGCAACAGCGCCGCCGCGGTCGTCTCATCGGCGCGCACCTCCTGCAACAGCAGGACATCGGGGGCACATGCCTCCAGCCAGGTGGCCATGTGCTTGCGGGCGGCGGCACGGATGCCGTTGACGTTTACGGTGGCTACACGCATGGGGCCTGAGTGTACGTGCGCATCGGGCCGCCGCCATAGCAACCGATCTCGGCACGTAACTTCAACCGATCTCGGCACGTAACTTCTACCGATCTCGGCGGATGTCCCTGTAATGCGGTCCGCTTTCCTGAGACAATGGCGCCATGGAGCGCAGGTTCTTCGACGTCTTCCGGCGCCCGGCGAGTCGGACCAGGCCCCTCGCCGAGAGTGCGGGTGTTGCGGCCGAACCCGAAGGCGGCACCCCGGCCGACCCCACGAAAACCGCCGCGTCCGACGGCGCCCCCGATTCCGGGCGCAGGCGCACCATCCACGCCGTCGTCTCCGGGCGCGTGCAGGGAGTCGGCTTCCGCTGGTCCTGCATGGAGGAGGGGGAGCGGCTCGGGCTGGTCGGCGAGGTGCGCAACCTCGACGACGGCGATGTGGAGGTCCTCGCCCAGGGCCCTGCCGACGATGTCGCCCGTCTCATCGCGTGGCTCTATCACGGCCCGCGCTGGGCGAACGTCGCCTCCGTACACGTAACCGACATGAAGCCCGGCAGCCTGCGCCACCGTGCCTTCATCATGGGCAACTGACGTTCCATGCGGAGGCAACCAGAGGAACGCGCACGCTCGGGAGGCCGCTCCGCCGCGCGCTCAGTAGCGGATCGCGTCGATCGGCTTGATGCGCACCGCCACCAGTGCCGGGATGATGCCGGACAGCGCCCCCACCACGGTGGCGGCGATAAGCCCGATCAGGGCGGCCGACATGGGGAACGGCGGACGGGTCTCCACCGCCACCCCCAGCAGCGTCTCCAGCGGTGCCACACGCATGCCGACGATGGCAATGCCGATCCCGATGATTCCCGCCACCACCGTGGCCACCACCGACTCCAGCATGATGGAGAAGAAGATCCGGCGGCTGGTCGCCCCGAAGGATCGGCGCACGCCGATCTCGTGGATGCGCTGCTTGACCGTCACCATGGAGATGTTGATCAGGCTGAGTGCCCCCAGGATCATGACGAACACGCCCGCAACAGTGACGGTGGTCGTGAAGCCGCCGGTGTCCAGGCCCTGCATGTCGCCGGTGTTGGAGACGGCGTTGGTGGACCCCGCCCCGAACTGGGCGTCCAGGTCGTGCTTCGCCAGGCTGATCACCTGCTGCTCCTGGTCCTCACCGGCCCAGATCTCCAGCGTCGGTGCGGGCAGTGAGGCGCGATCCTCCTGGCTCAGCCACTGCTCATACGGCCCGGCCAGCACGTAGGCGCTGACCGATTGGGTGCAGTATTCGTACGAGTCCGGGTTACCCGCGCACCAGGTCAGGTCATCGGGCTTGAGCACGCCAACGATGGTGAAGGTCGTTAGCGCGGGTGAGTGGACGCGCACCGTCAGCGGGCCGTCCAGGGTGGTGTAGCCCAGCTGCTCCAGGAACCCCTGGGAGACGACCAGCGAGGGGGACAGGTCGTCCTCGTCGTCGGCGGAGAACCAGCGGCCCTGCGCCACGGCGGTGTGGTGGAGCGTGGCGTAGCCGAGGCTGACTGCGGTGGTCTCCACGCTGCGGGAGCCGCCCGGGAAGGCTACGCGCATCTGCTGGGAGTAACTGGTGGCCCAGCTACTGGCGCTGTAGCGCTCCACCAGCCGCAGCTGCGCCTCGGTGATGCGAGTGGTGGTGTTGGTGCGCGATTCGGTGCCACCCTCCTCAGCAGACTCTGCGACGCCGACCTCGTCTGAGCCGGTGTTGAAGTCGCCGCTGACCCCGCGCCCGGTCGGGGTGACCTCGATCCGCACCGTGCCGGGTCGGCCGGCGTAACTGGCGATCTCCTGGTCGATGATTGCGCTGGTCACCTGCCCCAGGGCGATTACGAAGGTCATGGCGGCCACCGCCGCCCCGACCCCCACCAGGGAGAGCATGACCCGCAGCTTGCCGATGCGAAGCTGGGCCCATGCCTCCACCAGGGCCCCGAAGAATCCGGTGAAGAAGCCGGTCATGATGCTGCCTCCTCCTGCACGGTGCGCCGCTCCTGCGGCCCTGGTGCCTGGGCGTCGCCGGCGATGACCTCGGTGAACTCGTCCAGGCCTCCGGCGCGCTCGTGGCGCACCGTGATCGGGGTCAGTACACCGTGGTCCAGTCGGTACTGGGTGTGCGCGCGTCCTGCCACCGCCAGGTCGTGGGTGATTACGATCAGCGCGGCACCGGTCTCATGGCACTGGCGCTCAAGCAGCTCCATCACCAGCGCGCCGGTGTCGACGTCGAGTGCCCCGGTGGGCTCGTCGGCCAGAATCACTCGGGGGCGGCGGGCCAGGGCGCGGGCGATGGCCACGCGCTGCTGCTCACCGCCGGACAGGTTGCCTATGGGCGCACCGATCTTCTCCTCCAGGCCGACCGAGGTCAGCAGCTCCTCCGCGCGCCGGGTGCGGGTCCAGAAGGCGGCACCCGTGTCATACAGGAGCGGCGCGGCCACGTTCTCCGTGGTGGACAGACCCGCGATGAGGTTGAATGACTGGAACACGTAGCTGAAGGTCTGCCCGCGCAGATGGGCACGGCGGGCCTCGCCCAGGCGGCGGGTGTCCCGCCCGTCCACGCTGTAGGTGCCGGCGGTGGGCTGGTCGATCAGGCCGATCAGGTTCAGCAGCGTCGACTTGCCGGTGCCGGAGCGGCCCACCACGGCCACGTGCTCGCCGGGCTCAACATCCAGGTTCACGTCGGTGAGGATGTGCAGGGGCGGGGAGTCGGGCACCTCGAAGGTGCGGGCGATGCCCCGCATGCTCAGCAGGGGACTCACAGGATCTCCTCGCCGTTCTCGTCGTAGCAGGCGGAGCCGTCCGGCTCGCAGGTGTTCGGCTCCCCGGTGCGCGCAATGTCCTTGTTCGGCACGAACAGCAGGATCTCGTCCCCCTCGGCCAGGCCGTCGGTGACCTGAACGCTCTCACCGTCGGTGATTCCCAGGGTGACCTCCCGCTTCTCGGCGGCGTCGGGATCGGCGGGGTCGGTGACCACCCAGACGTTCCCCTTGGTGACGGTCCCCTCCACCGCGGTGACGGGCACGATCAGCGTGTCGGTGGCGGAGCCGGCGTCGATGCCGATGGTCACCGACAGCCCCGGGAAGACCTGCTGGTCCGAGGGCACCGGGCAGCGCACCTCGACGGTGGTTCCGTCGCCGGTCGTCGTGGTGACCTGCCCGGTCTCGGAGGTGGTGGTGGAAGTGGTCTCCCGAGTACCGATCTTCAGGCCCGTGCACTCGAACGGAGCCGGCCCGCCCTCCACGGTGAGGGTGGCCGAGGAGGGGGCGTTGGTCAGCCGGTACTGCTGGTCGGCGGTGATGGTCCCCTTGGCGGAGTAGGTGCCGGGGGAGACGGTGGCGACGACCATTCCGACGCTCGTCTCCTGGTCCTGAATGACGTTGAAGGAGACCACGCCGCTGGACGGAGCGTAGACGGTCGACCAGGTGACCTTGTCCTCCACGGGCGTCTGGACGGGGTTGCCCTCCTCATCCGTGCTCACCGTCGGCTCCTGCGGCTCAACCAGCTTTAGGTAGAGCAGCGGCTCTCCCTGCGTGACGGTCGCGCCCTTGCCGACGGCGAAGGAGTCGACGACGCCGTTGAGCGTCGCCTGCGCCTCCACGGCGGCGTCCTCCACGACCTGTCCCTTGACGTCCACGGTATTGGTTATGTCCCCTGTGGTCACGACGGTGGTCTGAGTGGTGGCGTCGATGCCGGGTTCGATCTCCGCCGTCGTGCCCGCATCGGAATCTGGGAAGAAGGCGATCTTCACCAGTGCGACCGCGACGATCAAGGCGATCAGAATCTTGATGGTGGGCAGGACATAGCGCTTCACGGCGCACCTCCGGTCGGCCGTCGTGGCCGATATGGGCAGTAGGGGAGTGTCGGGCGTATGAGTCGGGTCGCGGCTGGGCCGGGCCCTTCAAAACACCACGAGGCTATGCCGTAGCGCGTGCCGACGCGCTCATCCGCAGGTAGGAAAACACCCTGGTTCATCCCGGAATCGGGAGTAGGCGATCTCCTACGCCAGGAGGATGCGGAGGTGCTTACGCGTATGCCTTGTCAAGCGTCCGAGGAGCGGCAGCCGGACGCGTGCCTCGCCGAGTGAGCAGCGCCGGGCGTGCTCGGCGCTGCTCAGACGAGGCGACCGGCCGGCGCGGAGGGTACTGCGTTCAGGAATGCCGGAGCGGCGAAGCCGTGCTCCGCATAGGCGTCGACGACGGCGCGGGCCACGGTGTCCACGGCGGTGGTGTCCACCAGCGCAATGGCGCTGCCGCCGAAGCCGCCTCCGGTCATGCGTGCGCCGTGGGCGCCCGCCGCCCGGGCCGCCTGAACGGCCACATCGAGCTCGGGGCAGGTTACCTCGTAGTCCACCCTCAGCGACTCGTGGCTGGCGTCCATGAGTGCCCCCGCGCGGGCCAGCTTGTCGCCGGCCAGCGGGGCGCCGTCCTGCAGCAGCGCCACCAGGGCGCGGGTACGGGCGATCTCGGTGATCACGTGCCGGGTGCGGGCCACCAGCACGTCGGCGTCGGCCCCGCCGGAGGCACGCAGTGTCTCCAGGGCGTCCTCAAGCCCGTCCGCGTCGATGTCCGCCAGCAGCGGGACGCCCAGGATCTCGGCGGCCCGCTCGCAGGCAGCCCGGCGGGCGCCGTACTGGCCGTCCACCAGGGAGTGCTTGGCCTTGGTGTCGATCACCAGCAGCGTCAGCCCCGCAGCCGCCAGGTCGAAGGGCACGTGCGCGACCGAGCCGTCCCGGCAGTCGAGCTCGAGTGCGTGGCCGGCGCGGCAGCGCATCGAGGCGGACTGGTCCATGCCGCCGGTCGGGGCGCCCGCCATCTCGTTCTCGGCGCGGATACAGGCGGTCACCAGGCGGGCGCGGCCGGTGTCATCGGGGGCGTCCGCCTGGCCGGCCAGGCCCAGGGAGCACACGTCGTCCAGGGCCACGGCGGTGGCGCACTCCAGGGCGGCCGAGGACGACAGCCCGCCGCCGAGCGGCACGCAGGAGTACAGGGCGGCGTCGAACCCGCTGAGCGGGCCGAGTCCGTCCTGCTCCAGGGCCCAGGCGACGCCTGCCACGTAGGCATTCCAGTGGCGGACCTCGCCGGGGGTTCCCTTCGGGCCGATCGCATCCAGGTCGAGTACGTCGATGGTCTCGCGCGTCTGCGGGGAGACCAGCCGGATCGTGCGGTCCTCGCGGCGGCGCAGCGCCAGGTGGGCGCGGTGCGGCAGGGCGATCGGCAGCGCCAGGCCGCCGTTGTAGTCGGTGTGCTCCCCAATGACGTTCACGCGCCCGGGCGCGAACCACACGCCGTCGGGCTCGGTGCCAAAGGCCTCACGGAACAGGCCGGTGGCGGCGTCGACACCCTCCTGCGGGGTGAGGGCGGGGGAGAAGACGGGCTCGGATCCGACGACGGCGGCGGGTTGAGACTCGGTGCTCGGCATGGGGTCATTCTGCCAGAAGAATCCGCCGCTGCCGATGCTCCTGTAGGGGAACACCCCGAGAGCGGATCCGGGATGTCCCCGAGGCCGCAGCGGGGGTAGGGTGCAGCTGCCATTCGCCCACGCCCGAACACAGGAGGAGCGCACGCCTCATGGACGTTCCCGCGCCCGCACCCACCCAGTGCGTCCTCGGCGTCACCATCGTGCTCCCAGAGCCATGGGCGACGCGCGTGCGCGGCGTGCGCACGGCGGTGGGCGACCCCCACGGCAACGCCATCCCCCCGCATGTCACCCTGCTGCCGCCAACGGCCGTGGAGAAGTCAGACCTGGAGTCCGTGACCGCTCACGTCACCCGAGTGGCCGCGCGGACCGCTCCCTTCACCCTGCGCGCCGCCGGTGTGGGCACCTTCCGCCCGGTCAGCCCGGTGGTGTTCCTCGACGTCGCCGAGGGCGGCTCCGCCATAGACGCCCTCCAGCAGGCGCTGCGCGCCGACGACGGGCCGCTGCATCGCACGCTGCGCTTCCCCTTCCACCCGCACGTCACCCTCGCCCACGAGGTCGACGACGCGGCACTTGATCTGGCCGCAAGCGCCGGCCGCGACATCGCGGCCGCCTTCGTCGTCGACCGCATCCACCTCCAGCGGCTGGCCCCGGATGGCAGCTGGACGTCGCTCGCCACCCCGGCCCTGGGAGTGCCGACGCCTGTCGCCCGGGCGATGCACCCGTTAGCCTGACGCGGTGAACGCCGATCAGAACCCCGCCCGGAACGCCAGCGCCACAGCTGCGGACGCCCCCGGTGCTCCCGTCATACACGCGATCATTCCCGCCGGCGGAGCCGGTACCCGGCTGTGGCCGCTCAGCCGCAAGGGCCGTCCCAAGTTCCTTCTGGACCTGACCGGCGCCGGACGCAGCCTGCTGCAGGGCACCGTGGCCCGCCTGGCCCCACTGGCGGCGACGACGACGGTGGTCACCGGTGTGGCCCATGTCGCCGCCGTCGCCCGGCAGCTGCCTGACCTGCCGGAGGAGAATCTGCTGGCGGAGCCGGCCCCGCGCGACTCCATGGCCGCCATCGGCCTGGCCGCCGCCGTGATCGCGCGCCGCCACGGGCGTGAGGCGATCGTCGGCTCCTTCGCCGCCGACCACCTCGTGGCCGACGCCGCTGCCTTCCGCAATGCGGTGCGTCAGGCCGCCGCACTGGCTGCGGCCGACTGGCTGGTGACCATCGGCATTGAGGCCACCGGCCCCTCCACGGCCTTCGGCTACATTCACGCGGGTGCGGCCCTGGACGTTCCCGGGGCGCCGGACGGGCGCCGCGTGCTCGGCTTCACCGAGAAGCCGGACGCCGCCACCGCCGCCGCCTATCTCGCAGCCGGCGACTACCGGTGGAACGCCGGCATGTTCGTGGTGCGCGCCGGCGTGCTCCTGGACCACCTGGCGGCACTGCGACCCGCGCTTGCCGCCGGCATCGACGAGATCGCCGCCGCCTGGGACGCTCCCGAGCGCGACTCCGTCATGGCGCGGGTCTGGCCCGCGCTGGAGGCGATCGCCATCGACCACGCCATCGCCGAGCCGGTGGCCGCCGCGGGTGGCGTGGCCACGGTTCCCGGAGACATGGGCTGGGACGACGTCGGCGGCTTCGACACGCTCGCCGAGCTCATCGCTCCGTGCCAGGCCGGGCCCGCGGCCGGAGCGGCTGTGCTGGGGGAGGCCGACGTCGAGGCGGTGGACGCCGCCGGCGCGCTGGTCGCCTCCACCTCCGGCCGCAAGGTGGTGCTGCTGGGAACCCCCGGCGTCGTCGTGGTCGATACCCCCGATGCGCTGCTGGTGACCACGCCGGAGCGCGCGCAGGACGTCAAGGGTGTGGTCGACCGGCTCAAGGCCGAGGGCCGAGACGCGCTCCTGTGACCGCCCGCGCCGCGGCCGCGACCGTTGAAGCGGGGCGCTCATGCCGGGCGGTGGTGACCGGCCGCTTACCGGGAGGCCGCCCGGCCCGCGCATGCAAGTCGTGCAAGGAACTGCAAGGAGACGGCTGAAAGGAAGCGGTGTTCGACGCTGGTCCGGGCCGGAAGGCGGCTGCGGCGCGGGTCACGTCATGGTCGCAATGCGGCGATTTCGTGCCGTTTGTGCGGCAGGTCTCAGGGGAGCGTCTATGCTGGTTGTTCGAGCCGGTGCCACCCCGGCCGGCTCCTTGCAAGGGCGCAAGCCCATGACCTCATCTGGAGACACGACCGTGAAGAAGAAGTATCCCGCCGTAACACTCGGCCTGGTTGCCGCCCTCTCACTCGCCGCCTGCGGCTCGGCTCCCGATTCCTCCTCGGGGGGAGCAGCGAGCGACTTCACCGCCTGCATGGTCTCCGACGAGGGCGGCTTCGACGACCAGTCCTTCAACCAGTCCGGCAAGGAGGGCCTGGACCGCGCCAAGAGCGAGCTCGGCGTCAAGACGATCGCCGTCGAGTCCCAGTCCGACGCCGACTACCCCACCAACGTCGACTCCCTCATCCAGCAGAACTGCAACCTGATCATCGGCGTCGGCTTCAAGCTCGCCGAGCACCTGACCACCGCCGCGCAGGAGAACCCGGACATCGACTTCGCGCTCATTGACTCCTCCTTCACCGATGCCGACGGCAACGTGGTCGAACTGGACAACGCCAAGCCACTGACCTTCAACACCGCCGAGGCCGCCTACCTGGCCGGCTACGCCGCCGCCGGCACCACCCAGACCGGCACTGTCGCCACCTATGGCGGCATGGCGATCCCCACGGTGCAGATCTTCATGGAGGGCTTCGCCAAGGGCGTGGCCAAGTACAACGAGGACAACGGTACCGATGTGAAGGTTCTCGGCTGGAACCCCGACGACCCGGGCTCGGGTTCCTTCGTCGGCAACTTCTCCGACACCGCCAAGGGCCAATCGCTGACTGAGCTATTCCTCTCCAACGGCGCCGACATCATCCTGCCGGTGGCCGGCCCGGTCGGCTCCGGCACGATCGCGGCGGTCAAGGAGGCCGGCGACGACAACAACGCGATCGTCTGGGTCGACGCCGACGGTTACCTCACCACCGAGTCCATCGGCGGCAGCAAGTACATGCTGACCTCCGTGGTCAAGGGCATCGGCACCGCGGTGTACGACACCGTTCAGGAGGCCTCATCCGGCAACTTCACGTCCGACCCCTTCATCGGCACGCTCGCCAACGACGGCGTCTCCATCGCCGACTACCACGACTGGTCCGATCGGGTTCCCGACGATGTGAAGGAGCAGGTCGAGGTGCTCAAGCAGCAGATCATCGACGGCACCCTCGACGTCTCTACGCCGTACGACCCGTCCTGACCGGCCCCGCGCCAATCCAACCCGGTGACGCCGTCGTCCTTGACGGGGCGGCGGCGTCACTGGCGCCCGGCCCGGCACTCCTTCCCCGCCCGGCGCCCACTTCCACCCTTAACCATTGCCTGAACCCACAGGAAGCGAGCCTCCCGTGTTGCTCGAGCTCCGCGGAATCACCAAAGTCTTCGGATCCCTCGTGGCCAACGACCACATTGACGTCACCGTCGAACCCGGCCAGATTCATGCCCTCCTGGGTGAGAACGGGGCCGGCAAGTCGACGCTCATGAACGTCCTGTACGGCCTGTACGACCCCGACGACGGCGAAATCCTCATTGACGGCCAGCCGGTCACCTTCAAGGGCCCCGGTGACGCCGTCGCCGCCGGCATCGGCATGGTCCACCAGCACTTCATGCTGGTGCCCGTGTTCACCGTGGCCGAGTCCGTCGCGCTGGGCTACGAGCCCACCGGGGCCGCCGGCATCATCGACGCCAAGGCGGCAGCCGCGAAGGTGCGGGAGATCTCCGAACGCTTCGGCTTCGATGTGGATCCGAACGCCTACATCGAGGACCTGCCCGTGGGCGTGCAGCAGCGGGTCGAGATCATCAAGGCGCTGTCCCGCGACGCCAAGGTGCTCATCCTCGACGAGCCCACCGCGGTGCTGACCCCGCAGGAGACCGACGAGCTGATCGCCATCATGCGCGACCTCAAGGCCGCCGGCACCTCCATCGTGTTCATCACCCACAAGCTCCGCGAGGTGCGGGAGGTCGCCGACACGATCACCGTCATCCGCCGCGGCAAGGTGGTCGGTACCGCCGAGCCCACCGCCTCGCAGACGGAGCTCGCCGGCCTCATGGTCGGCCACTCCGTCTCCCTGACCGTGGACAAGGACGCCCCGAAACTGGGCGCCGTCGGCCTGGAACTCGAGAACATCAGCCTCATCGACGAGGGCTCCACCCTGCTCGACGACGTCAGCCTCCAGGTCCGCTCCGGTGAGATCATCGGAATCGCCGGGGTGCAGGGCAACGGGCAGACCGAGCTGGCCGACGTGCTGCTGGGGCTGCGCGCCCCCACCGTCGGCAGCGTGCGCTTCGGCGAGCAGGACGTCACTGGCCTGGGCGTGCACCGGCGCATCGGCGCCGGCCTCGGCTTCGTTCCCGAGGACCGCTCCACCGACGGCATGATCGCCGGATTCTCCGTGGCCGAGAACATGATCCTGGACCGCTTCGACGACCCCGCCTTCGGCTCGGGCCCGTCCATCAGCCCCACCAAGGTGCGTGCCCACGCCGAGCAGCTGCGCGACGAGTTCGATGTGCGGGTCACCGACGTCGCCGACCACATCTCCACCCTGTCCGGCGGCAACCAGCAGAAGGCCATCCTCGCCCGCGAGCTGTCCCGGCAGCTGAAGGTGCTGGTGGCCTCCCAACCCACCCGTGGGCTGGATGTCGGCTCCATCGAATTCGTCCACAAGCGCATCGTGCAGGAGCGCGACAATGACACCGCCGTGTTGATCATCTCCTCCGAACTGGATGAGATCTACTCCCTGTCGGACCGCATCGCCGTTATGTACCGCGGCCGGATCGTCGGCGTGGTCCCGCCGGATACACCCCGCGAAGTGCTGGGCCTCATGATGGCCGGCGTCCCCTACGACCAGGCCCGTGCCCAGGAGGAGAACCGATGAGCGAAGCCACCCCCACAGCCCCGCGCGCCCAGGCGCGGCCCGAACGTCCCGGCTTGTTGCGACAGATCGCCGAGTCGAATGCACTCATGGGCGTGCTCGCGGTCATCTCCGCCATGATCGTGGGCTCGCTGCTGATCCTGTTCGCCGACGACAACGTGCGCGCCACGGCCGGCTACCTCTTCGCCCGCCCCGCCGACTTCTTCGGCGCGGTCGGCTCCTGCCTGGCGGAGGCCTACTCGGCCCTGCTCCGCGGCGGCATCTTCGACTGGCAGGCCTCCTCGACGGCGCGCATGTGGCGCCCCATCACCGAGACCCTGACCGTGTCCACGCCGCTGATCCTGGCGGGACTGGGCATGGCGGTGGCCTTCCGCGCCGGCCTGTTCAACGTCGGTGGGCAGGGACAGATCCTCCTCGGCGCCATCGTCGGCGGCTACGCCGGCTTCGCCTGGGACCTGCCCGGCGGGCTGCACCTGCTGGTGGCGGTGCTCGGCGCGATCCTCGGCGGCGCGCTGTGGGGCGGCATCGTCGGCGTGCTGCGTGCCACCACCGGCGCCAGCGAGGTCATCACCACCATCATGCTCAATTCCGTCGCCGCCTACCTGATGGCGCACCTGCTCACCACGGCCACCTTCATCGGTGCGGGCAACGCCAACCCCAAGTCGCTGCCGGTGGCGGCCACGGCCCAGTATCCGAAGCTGATCGTCGGGCCGTTCCGCCTGCACCTGGGATTCATCGTCGCCCTGCTGGCGGCCGCGTTCGTGTGGTGGCTGCTGGAGCGCAGCGAGATCGGCTTCCAGTTCCGTGCCACCGGGCTCAACCCGCAGGCGGCGCTGACCGCCGGCATCAACGTGCCCCGGATCACCGCCCTGGTGATGATCGTCTCCGGTGCCCTGTGCGGGTTGGCGTCCACTGCCCCGGTGCTGGGCACCCAGCACTACCTGACCACGTCGGTGGCGGGCAGCATCGGCTTCGATGCCATGACCGTGGCCCTGCTGGGGCGTTCCACCCCGCAGGGCACCGTACTGGCCGGGCTGCTGTTCGGGGCGCTGACCGCCGGCGGCACCACCATGCAGGCCGCCACCGGCACCCCCATCGACATCGTGCTGGTGCTGCAGTCCATGATCGTTCTGTTCATCGCGGCCCCGCCGCTCGTGCGCGCCATCTATCACCTACCCGCCCCCGGTTCCTGGAAGCGCCGCCGCCGCGATGTGCTCGCCAAGAGCTCGGCCGTCACCGCTTCCGCAGACAAGAAGGAGGCCTGAGCCATGACTTCCTCACCCACGGCCACCCAGACCCGCGACGCCAGCCCGGAGCCGGGGCAGCTCGCCGTCGTCGAGCCGATCGCCTACAAGCTCCCGGTCACCGGCGCCGTCGTGGTCATCCTTGAAGTGCTCATGGGGCTGGCCAGCCACGGCGACACGCGCTTCCAGCTGGCCACCAAGGCCGACTTCCTGAAGATCCCCGTGCTCACACTGGGGGCCCGCCCGGTTATCGCGGTGATGGTGCTGGCGGCCGTGGCACTGACCTCCTACATGTGGGTGCGGGCCATCGGGCGGGCGCAGATCGCCACCTGGGTCGGACTCGCGCTCGGGGCCAGCTTCATCATCTCCTTCCTGACCTGGGCCGGCGCCGGGCGCCCCACCGTCATCCCGCTGGTGACCATCCTGTCCTCCACGCTCGCCCTGTCCGTCCCCCTCGTCTTCGGTGGGCTCGCCGGCGTGGTGGGGGAGCGCTCGGGCACCATCAACATCGCCATCGAGGGGCAGCTGCTGGGCGGTGCCTTCCTCGGCGCCGTAGTCGCCTCCATCACCCGCACCCCCTGGGCCGGCCTGATCGCCGCTCCCCTCGCCGGCATCCTGGTGGCCCTGCTGCTGGCCATGTTCGGCCTGAAGTACCGGGTCAACCAGATCGTGGTCGGCGTGGTGCTCAACGTCTTCGTATCGGGCCTGACCAGCTTCCTGTTCTCCACGGTGCTGACCGACAACCCGGCGCGACTGAACACCTCCATGCGGCTGCCCACTCTGCCCATCCCGGTGCTCTCGCAGATCCCGATCATCGGCCCGGTGCTGTTCCGGCAGACGATCCTCGTGTACCTGATGTACGCGGCCGTCGCGGTGCTGTCCTTCATGCTGTTCCGCTCTCGCTGGGGTCTGCGCATGCGCGCCTGCGGCGAGCACCCGCGGGCCGCCGACACCGTCGGCATCAACGTGATGCGCACCCGCGTCAACAACCTCATGCTGGGCGGCGCGCTCGCCGGCCTGGGCGGTGCCTTCTTCACCATCGGCTCCGGCCTGGCCTTCACCAAGGACATGTCCGCCGGCAACGGCTACATCGCCCTGGCCGCCATGATCCTGGGTGCCTGGAACCCCATCGGCACCCTGTACGCCGCGCTCCTGTTCGGCTTCGCCACCTCCGTCGGACAGACCCTGTCCGTCATCGGCTCCCCGATCCCGGCGAACATCATCCTGATGATCCCCTACATTGTGACGGTGTTCGCCGTGGCCGGCTTCGTCGGTCGCGTGCGCGCCCCCGCCGCCGAGGGGGTCCCGTACCCGTGAGCGGCGCCAAGAGCTGCGGTTCGGCCGGTTCCGGGTCGGCGGGAGCCGCGCCCGCCGTCGGCACAGCCGCGCCTGCATCCGCTGTGGACGCGGGCATGTGGGAGCGGCTGCGGGAGCTGGCCGCCCAGGCCATGGAGCGCGCCTACGCGCCGTACTCCCACTTCCGGGTGGGCGCCGCCGCGCTGGTCGACGACGGCCGACTCGTATCCGGCTGCAACGTGGAGAACGCCGGCTACGGCGTCACCCTGTGCGCCGAGTGCGGGCTGGTGTCCGAACTCGTGCGCACCGGCGGGGGCCGCCTGGTCGCCTTCGTCTGCGTCGATGGCGCCGGGCAGCCCTGTTCCCCGTGTGGCCGCTGCCGCCAGGTGCTGTCCGAGCACGCGCACCCGGACATGCTGCTGGCCATGCCGTCGGGACTGATGCCCATCGATGAGGTGATCCCCGATCGCTTCACCAAGGCCGACATCGATCGGGTCACCGGCGCACCAGGACAATCCCCGGAAGGAGACCGGCCGTGACTGTACCCGCCTTTCCGAACCCCGCCGTCGACGCCCCGGCGCCCGGCGGGGTGGAGCCCTTCGACGCCGTCGACGTGATTGCCGCCAAGCGGGACGGCGACCGGCTCACCGACGCCCAGATCGACTGGGTCATCGACGCCTACACCCGCGGCGTCGTCGCCGACGAGCAGATGAGCGCCCTGGCCATGGCGATCTACCTGGTCGGCATGGACCGCGGGGAGATCGCCCGCTGGACCGATGCCATGATCCGCTCCGGGCAGCGCATGGACTTCTCCTGTCTGGGGCGCCCCACCGCGGACAAGCACTCCACCGGCGGCGTGGGCGACAAGATCACCCTGCCGCTGGCGCCCCTGGTGGCGGTATTCGGTGTCAGCGTGCCGCAGCTGTCTGGTCGCGGCCTGGGGCACACCGGCGGCACGCTCGACAAGCTCGAGTCCATCCCCGGCTGGCGGGCGGCGCTGAGCAACGACGAGATCATGTCCATGCTGTCGGCCGACGGCCCCGGCGCGGTCATCTGCGCCGCCGGCAGCGGGCTCGCCCCCGCCGACAAGAAGCTCTACGCGCTGCGCGACACCACCGGCACGGTTTCATGCGTGCCGCTGATCGCCTCCTCAATCATGAGCAAGAAGATCGCCGAGGGCACCGGCGCGCTCGTCCTGGACGTCAAGGTCGGCTCGGGCGCCTTCATGAAGGAGCTGTCCCAGGCGCGCGAACTCGCGGAGACCATGGTGGCGCTCGGCACCGACGCCGGGGTGGTCACCCGTGCCCTGCTCACCGACATGTCCACTCCGCTGGGACTGACCGCGGGTAACGCCCTGGAGGTGCGTGAGGCCCTGGAGGTGCTGTCCGGCGGGGGGCCTGTCGACGTCGTCGATCTGACGGTCGCGCTGGCCGTTGAAATGCTCGACGCCGCCGGCCGCCCGGTTGCCGAGGACGAGTTGCGCGCCGCCCTGGGAGACGGGCGCGCCATGGACGTGTGGCGGGAGATGATCCGGCGCCAGGACGGCGACCCGGACGCGCCGCTGCCCGTGGCCCCGGAGACTGAGACGATCACCGCCGACGCCGACGGCGTGCTCACTCGCCTGGACGCCCTCGGCGTGGGCGTGGCCGCCTGGCGGCTGGGTGCCGGCCGCGCCCGGAAGGAGGACCCCGTCCAGGCGGTCGCCGGAGTCGAGCTGCACGCCAAGCCGGGAGAAGCCGTACGCGCCGGGCAGCCGCTGCTCACCCTGCACACCGCCACGCCCGAGCGCTTCGCCCGCGCGCGCGCCGCCCTTGCCGATGCGATCGTCGTCAGCGCTCCCGACTCCTCGGAGGCGCGGGCCGCGGTCGCCCGCCGGCGCTCCGGCGTGGTGCTGGACCGGATTGTCTGAGGGCGCTGCGGTGTACCCGCGCCCGCCGGCTTCCGCCCCGCTGCTCGGGGCGCGCGTGGCGAACTCCCGCCTGCGCGTGGGCGGCCTCGCCAGCGCGGGTGGTGCCGTCACCCTGACCCAGTGCGACGGCACCACCTGCGGCGCCACGGTGATCCTGGCTGCACGGCTTCTGCTCGGCATGCCCGCCCCGGCGGCGCTGCACGACGCGGGCTCCGATGCCCGCCGCCCGGGCCGGGCACTCCAGGAGACCCTGGCCGCGTGCCAGCGGCGGCTCCAGCACACCATGAACCGCCACGCGCGCGGCCCGCTCGGCCCGCTCCCGTGGACTCGGCGCCTGGGCTCTACCCCGTGGGCGCTCGCCGCCGAGCTCACGCGCGTACTGCGCCAGGCCGGCCACGACGTCGCCGCCTGTGCCGTGGAGTGGGTGGACGACCGCGGATCGGACTGGCCCGCGGTTGTCGGGCGGCTGCGGTCCCGGCTCGTCTACGGCACCCCCGCCATCCTGCTCACCGGGGGCCCGCTTGCCGGACGGCGGGAGCCCGCAGGACGGGCACACCGCGCCCTGCACGCGGCCCTGGCGGCCGCCCCCGCGATCCCGCGCCACTACGTGCTGGCCCTGCCCTGGACGCTGATCGGCCGCACCGACCCCGGCGCGGGGCGCGTTCACGTCTATGAGCCCTCCTCCGGCACGGTGCGTGCCCTGGACCTCCTCGCGCCGCGTTCGGCGTCTGGACGCGGGCCGCACGAGCTCGGCGGCTGGCCCCGTGTGCTCGCCGTCATCGCCCCACCACAATCTTTCGACTCGCAACAGACCCGGGACAACTAGCGAAAGGAACCCCCATGCCCACTCGTGCGGAAGTCGCCGCCATCATCGACCACACCCTGCTCAAGCCGGAGGCCACCGGCGCGCAGGTCGCCGAGCTGATCGCCCAGGGCGCCGAGCTGGGCACCTACTCGGTGTGCGTGTCTCCCAACCAGCTCCCCGTCGAGGCGCCCGCGGGCCTGCACGTGGCCACGGTCTGCGGGTTCCCCTCCGGCGCGCACGCCACCGCCGTCAAGGCCGCCGAGGCCGCCGACTCCGTGGCCAAGGGCGCGGACGAGGTCGACATGGTCGTGAACCTCAAGCAGGTCAAGGAGCACGACTATGCCGCGGTTGAGGCTGACATCCGTGCCGTCAAGGAGGCCGTGGGGGACAGGCTGCTGAAGGTCATCATCGAGTCCGCGGCGCTGACCGACGACGAGATCGTCGCCGTCTGCCAGGCGGCCGAGCGGGCCGGTGCCGACTATGTGAAGACCTCCACCGGGTTCCACCCCGCCGGCGGCGCCTCCGTGCACGCCGTGGAGCTCATGCGGGCCACCGTAGGGGACCGCCTGGGCGTCAAGGCCTCCGGCGGCATTCGCACGGCTGAGGACGCGCTGGCCATGATCGAGGCCGGTGCCTCCCGCCTGGGGGTCTCCGCCACCGTCGCCATCCTCGAGGGCCTGCCCGCCTGACCCCACTCACTACCTCGCCGAGATCGGTAGAAGTTACGTGCCGAGATCGGTCGAAGCAACCGATCTCGATGGTTACTTCGACCGATCTCGGTGAAGTTCGCTCAGCGAGGGTCAGATTCCCAGGACGCCGCGCAGGTCCGTCTTGATGGCCTCCAGGCGCTTGGCGGCGGCGCGGCGCGCCACCTCCACCGGCTCATCGACGGCGACCGGCATGACCACCTCGCAGTAGCACTTGAGCTTCGGCTCGGTGCCCGAGGGGCGCACCACCACACGGTCGTCGGCCGCGGTCTTGAAGATGAGGCCGTCCGTGGCGGGCAGGCGCTCCCCATTGCCATTGTTGGCGCCGTCCATCAGGTCGAAGACGTCGACCACGGGCGAGCCCGCCAGGGACGCGGGCGAACCGCCGGCGCGCAGTCGTTCCATGGCGTTGGTGATGAAGCTCTTGTCCTCCACCCGCACGCTCAGCGGGCTGGTGGCGTACAGGCCATGCTCGCGCGCCAGCCGATCCAGCAGATCGTCGAGCGTACGCCCCTGCTGCTTGAGCGTGGAGGCCAGCACCGCCAGGCGCACCGAGGCGGAGATGCCGTCCTTGTCCCGCACGGCTGCCGGATCCACGCAGTAGCCGAGTGCCTCCTCGTAGCCGAACACGAGGTTGGGCACGCGGCTGATCCACTTGAAGCCGGTGAGCGTGTTGCGGTGCCCGAGTCCGTGCGCCTGGGCGATCTTGCGCAGCAGGCGGGAGGAGACGATCGAGTTGGCCAGTACGCCGGTGCCGGTGAAGGCGGCCAGCTCGGCGGCCTGCTCGCCCAGCAGTGAGCCGACCTCATCGCCGGTCAGCTGCCGCCAGCCGCCACGAGCGTGCTCGTCCGGGACGGCGGCGGAGCAGCGGTCGGCGTCCGGGTCGTTGGCGATGATCAGGTCGGCGCCAACCTCTCGGGCTCGTGCGAATGCCAGATCCAGTGCGCCGGGCTCCTCCGGGTTGGGGAAGGCGACGGTCGGGAAGTCCGGGTCGGGATCGAACTGCTCGGAAACCACGACGACGTCGTCGAAGCCCGCCCGATGCAGCGCCTCCCGGCAGATCTGCCCGCCCACCCCGTGCATGGCGGTCAGAACGATCTTCAACGGTGCGACCGCCTGAGTGCGAGCGGCCTTGACCGCGCGCTGCACGTACTCCTCAACCATTTCCGCCCCCAGCGTCTCCCAGCCCGATTCCGGCATGGGGACAGAGGCGAGCGGGCCGACGGCGGCTATCTTCTCGGCGATACCGGAGTCGTGCGGCGGGACGATCTGCGCGCCCTGCCCGGAGCCGGTCACGGCACGGCCGCCCAGGTACACCTTGTAACCGTTGTCCTGCGGCGGATTGTGCGAGGCGGTCACCATGACGCCGGCGTCGGCACCCAGGCGCCGCAGGGCGAAGGCGAGTACCGGCGTCGGGCAGTGCGTGTCAAACAGGACGGCGTGCCCGCCCGCGCCGGTGACGACGGCGGCGGTGTCGCGGGCGAAGCGTGCGGATCCGTGGCGGGCGTCGTAGCCGATTACCACGCGGAAGCCGTCCCCCAGCAGGTCATGCAGGTAGGCGGACAAGCCGGCGGCGGCACGGATGACGACGACGCGGTTCATACGGTTGGGGCCGCCGCCCAGGCGGCCGCGCAGACCGGCGGTGCCGAACTGGAGAGTGCCGGAGAAGGCGTCGGTGAGCGCGGCGGTGGCGGCGGTGTCGCCGTCGCGATGGGCGGAGAGCAGCTCGGTCAGTTCCCTGCGGGTGTCGGGGTCCGGATCATCGGTGATCCAGGCGGTCACGGCGGCTTCCAGATCGGCGGCGGCCGCATGCTGGGGCGGATATGTCATGGGGTGACCGTACCGTGCGGAAGCGGGCCGACGGCGCGCCCGTGATCGCTGTCATGGGTGGTGGTGAGCACATCCGACACACAGGAACCGGGCCGGCCCGGGTGTCTTCGCCGCGGGGCGGCGGCAGTGGGGGATCATGCCCCCTATGGCGAAAGACACGGTGAATGACATGGCAGCGGGCGGCGCGGCAGACAGGACGGAGCCCAGCGCCGGCGAGCGGAGGGTTAGGAACGGCTCACGGGAGATCTACCGCAAGGGCCCGGTGATGCTCCGCGGCGCCCAGATCCCCACCCGCACCACCGACGCCCGCCTGCTCGACCGCCGCGGCGACACCGACTGGCTGCACGCCGATCCCTGGCGGGTGCTGCGCATCCAGTCCGAGTTCGTCGAGGGCTTCGGGGCGTTGGCGGAAGTGGGGCCGGCGATCAGTCTCTTCGGCTCCGCCCGCACACCTGCGAATACCCCCGCCTACGCCCTGGCCGAGCAGATCGGGGCCGGTCTGGCCCGCGCCGGCTACGCCGTCATCACGGGCGGCGGCCCCGGCATTATGGAGGCGGCCAACAAGGGCGCGCGTGAGGCCGGCGGCATCTCCGTGGGGCTGGGCATCGAGCTTCCCCATGAGCAGGGCATGAACGACTACGTGGACCTGGGCGTGAACTTCCGCTACTTCTTCGCCCGCAAGACGATGTTCCTGAAGTACTCAGACGGCTTCGTGATCATGCCCGGGGGCATGGGCACACTCGACGAGCTGTTCGAGGCGGTGACTCTGGTGCAGACCCAGAAGGTGCCCTCCTTCCCGATCGCCCTGGTCGGCTCGGAGTTCTGGGGCGGGCTGGTGGACTGGCTGCGCGAGACGCTTGTGGAGGCAGCCACGATCGACGCCGACGACGTCGCCCTGATGCAGGTGTTCGACACGGCCGCCGAGGCGGTCGACTTCGTGGTCGGCGCGGCCCGGACCATGCGTGCAAACGGGCTCACCCGCACCCCCGACCGCACCGAGTGGGCGGCCCAGTAAGGCGCTGTACGCGTTATTCCGGGCGGTGCCGGGGCGTGGAGTCAGCCACGTTTAGCTCCGAAGTGGCGGCATTGTGCCGTAGAATTCACTTGGAAAATGCGGTAAGTGTCCGCGAGTCATCACCGAAAGGGGAGCACATGGCTGCCATGAAACCCAGGACCGGCGACGGGCCGCTCGAGGTCGTCAAGGAGGGCCGCTCCATCATCATGCGGATGCCGCTTGAGGGCGGCGGCCGCCTGGTAGTTGAGATCACGCCCGACGAGATCAAGGAGCTGCAGGAGGCGCTGGCCTCCGTCAAGTACTGAGCATCAGCGCCGTAGCGGCGCTGGCAGTTGTCTCAGGAGCTGGTGAATCCGCCCGGCCGGGCCGGTCAGGCCCGGCGGACGGCGACCAGCAGACCGTCGTCGACCGGCAGCAGTGAGGTGAGGAGGCCCTCCTCGTCCCGCAGTGTCTTACCCAGCTCGCGCGCCGCAACCGTGGTGGCGTCGCGGCGCGCCGGGTCGGCGACGTGGTCGTTCCACAGCGCATGCGTCACCACCAGGACGCCGCCCGGTCGCAGCATGCGGATCGCCTGGGGCGTCAGCTCCGCGGCCTCCTCGGGATCGATGTCCAGCACCACCATGTCGTAGGAGTGGGCGGCCATGCGGGGCATGACGTCGGAGGCGCGTCCCTGAATGATGCGGGTGCGGGCGCCCGGGTGCCCGGCCTCTTCGAAGGCGCGGCGGGCCTCGCGCTGGAACTCCGGCTCGACGTCGATGGTGGTCAGCACGCCGTCGGCACCCATTCCGGCCAGCAGCCACAGGCCGGACACGCCTGTGCCGGTGCCCGCCTCGGCGACGGACTTCGCCGAGATAGCGGCCGTCAGCATGCGCAGCGCGGCGCCAGTGGCCGGAGAAACCGGGTCGGTGCCCAGCTCGATGCCGCGCAGGCGCGCCTGCGCGGCCGGCTCGCTCTCGACCGGGAACTCCTCCGTGTAGGACCAGCTCAGCGTCTTGTCAGCAGCCACCATAAGCCCCTTCTGCGGCACCGGGCCGCGTCGTCACTTCAACCCCCGGCGGCGTCGGGCGCCTGACGCGGGGTCCGTTCCCATTGTTTCCCATTGTTTCAGGTCCGGTCGGTTCCCGCGCCCGGCCGCCCGCCTGGTTGCCCACACTGCTCCCTATACTGGGCTCGTGATTGGTATCTCGGGACCGGAGTTCTTCGTCCTCCTGCTGGTGGTGGTCATCGTGGTAGGGCCCCAGCGCCTTCCCGAGTACACCCGCAAACTGACCCAGGGCGTGCGCAGGCTGCGCCTGTTCCTGGACGACGCCAAGACCCAGATTGCCGAGGAGGTCGGTCCCGAGCTGGGGGACCTGGACCTGTCGGACCTGGACCCGCGCAACTACGACCCCCGCAAGATCGTGCGCGACGCGCTGGGGGAGGACCTCGACGCCATCCGCAGGGACCTGACCAACCCCTTCCAGTCGGTGGTGGACACCGCCAAGGAGGCCAGCAACGAGGCCGCGGCCGCGGTCAGCGGCAAGAAGAAGTCGAAGCCACTGTCGAAGATGATCGAGGACAAGGCCGAGGAGACCCGCACCGCACGGGCCGCATCCGCCACTGCGGCGGCGGCGGCGGCGAGCGGGCCGCAGGCGCCGGACGCGGACGACAAGGATCCGCAGCAGGCGGTGGTGGAGGCCGCCGCGGTGACGGCCGAGCTGCCGCAGGTGGATCCGACCGCCGGGAGCACACCGGAGCGGTCCGCCGAGGAACCCGGCGCCGCCGCCGCCGCGGAGGCCGACGAGGCCGCACCGGCAGATTCGGCCCGGCTCGCACTGGAGGCGGGGGAGACGGTCACCGCGGAAATCCCCGAGGTGAAGCCGCTTGCCGCGGGAGCCGAGGAACCGGCCAAGGCGGACGCCGGGGGTGCGGAATCCACGTCGGCATCCGCACCAACGGGCACGGTCACGGCGGCCGACGCTCCCGCGGTTGAGGATCGCGCTGCCGCGGCCCGGGCCGCGGCAGACATTCCCTCAAGCCTTGAGCCCGGAGGCGGCGAGGACGACGAACCCGTTCAGCGCATGCGCCCCGTCTCGCCGCGCGACATCGTGCGGGCCGCCAACGAGGCCGCCCGCACCCGCGCCGAGGCGGCCGCCGCCGTCGCCTGAGAACCTTCTTCGGGACGAACGCCGGCGGCTGACGCCTCAGTTGCCGGCGTCGACCGGGCTGATGCCCAGCGACATGCCGGAAAGTCCACGTGAGCGGTGCCCGAGCCTGCGGGCGACGGCCGCCAGCTTGACGGCGGCGGGGGAGTCCGCGGTGGGCGCTCCGCCACGGGCGATGGCCGCGGGCACGCCGGAGTCGGAGCCCTCGCGCAGGCGGATGTCCAGCGGCAGCTGGGCCAGCAGCGGCACCTCGTAGCCGAGCGCCGTCGTCAGCGACTCGGAGACCGCCTGGCCGCCGCCCGAGCCGAAGATCTCCAGGTGGGTGCCATCCGGCTGCGGCAGGTAGGACATGTTCTCGATGACGCCGACCACCTTCTGGTGAGTCTGCGAGGCGATCAGGCCGGTGCGCTCGGCCACCTCGGCGGCCGCCGTCTGCGGGGTGGTGACCACCAGGATCTCCGCGTCCGGAAGCAGCTGCGCCACCGAAATGGTGACGTCGCCGGTGCCCGGGGGCAGGTCCAGCAGCAGCACGTCCAGGTCCCCCCAGAACACGTCGGAGAGGAACTGCTGCACGGCCCGGTGCAGCATGGGCCCGCGCCAGACCACCGGCTGCTTGTCCTCCACGAACATGCCGATGGAGATGACCTTCACGCCGTGGGCGAGGGGCGGGACGATCATGCCGTCCAACTGCGTGGGCACCCGGTCCACACCCAGCATGCGGGGGATGGAGAAGCCGTAGATGTCGGCGTCGACGACCCCGACGCTCAGCCCCTGGGCCGCCATCGCAGCCGCCAGGTTGGCGGTGACCGAGGACTTGCCCACCCCGCCCTTGCCGGAGGTGACCGCGTAGACGCGGGTGAGGTTGCCGGGCTGGGTGAAGGGGATGACCGGCTCGGCCGCCCCGCCGCGCAGGCGGGTGCGCAGCTCGGCGCGCTGCTCGTCGGTCATGACGCCCAGGCTGACGCGCACGTCGGTGACGCCGTCCAGTGCCCCGACCTCCTTGCGGGTGTCGGCCGTGATCGTGTCCCGCAGCGGGCAGCCCGCCACGGTCAGCAGCACCCCGACGGTGACGACGCCGTCAGCGGCGATCTCGATGGAGTCGACCATGCCGAGGTCGGTGATCGGACGGCGCAGCTCGGGGTCAATCACCCGCGCGAGCGCCTCACGGACTGCGTCTTCGGTGGCAAGGCTCATGGACCAATCCTATGGCGCGCCGGGCCGGGCGCCGCAGGCCGTTATCGTGGTGAGGAGCACGCCGACGGCGGGAGGGCGGGGGCCGCCCCGGCGGCAACGCCGCAGGCCGGGCGGCCGAGAGTCTCAGGGGCGAGTCCCGTCATTCCGCTTTGCGCTGTCCGCGTCGTCGGGGGTCCCGTCTGCGCCGTCATCCATGAGGTCCTCATGCAGTTCCTCGCGGGTGCGGCGCTCCTCCTGGAGCAGCTCCTCCAGCACGCTGCGCAGCTCGGAGCGCACGAAGTCGCGGGTGGCGACGTCGTTCATGGCCAGGCGCAGGGAGGCGATCTCCCGCGTGAGGAACTCGGTGTCCTCCAGGTTGCGCTCGGCGCGCTGCCGGTCCTGCTCGGCGGTGACCCGGTCGCGGTCATCCTGCCGGTTCTGCGCCAGCAGGATCAGGGGCGCCGAGTAGGAGGCCTGCGTGGAGAAGGCGAGGTTGAGCAGAATGAAGGGGTAGGGGTCCCAGGCGGCGCCCTCGTTTATCTTCGCCAGCAGGATGTTCGCGGCGATCCAGGCCACCACGAACACCGTCATGTACAGCACGAACTTGGGCGAGCCCATGAAACGCGCAGTGGCCTCGGCGAAGCGTCCGAAGCCGTCCGAGCGGGAACGGGAGGGATGCGTCCAACGCATCCACCGGGAGCGGTTCTTCGAGAGGGGCTGGTCGAGCTGCTCAGGCATTGGCGCTCCTCTCAATCATCTCGTCGGTGACGGCGTCATCCGCCTCCCGCCAGTCATCGGGCATGAGGTGGTCGAGGACGTCGTCGACGGAAACCGCGCCGAGCAGGCGGCCCGCGTCGTCGAGCACGGGAAGGGCCGTGAGGTTGTAGGTGGCAAGTAGACGGGTGACGGTGCCGATCGAGTCGTTGGCGTGCACGCCGTCCAGGTCCTTGTCCAGGACGGAGCCGAGCAGCTGCTGCGGGCGCTCCCGCAGGGCGCGCTGGAAGTGCACCATGCCCAGGAACCGGCCGGTGGGCGACTCCAGCGGCGGCCGGCACACGAAGGCGACGGCGGCCAGCGCCGGGGGCACCTCGGCCTTGCGGGCCTGCGCCAGGAAGGTGGCCACGGTCGCCTCCGGCGGCAGGATGATGGGCTCGGTGGTCATCAGCCCGCCGGCCGTGTACTCGTCGTAGCTCATCAGGCGGCGCACGTCCTCCGCCTCATCCGGCTCCATCAGGTCTAGCAGCCGGGCGGCCATGGAGGCGGGCAGGGCCGAGACCAGGTCGGCGGCGTCGTCGGGCTGCATGGCGTCCAGGACGTCGGCGGCGCGGGCGGCGTCCAGGCCGGACAGCAGGGCCACGGCCTCGTCGTCGGACAGCTCCTCGGCGGCATCGGCCAAGCGCTCGTCGGACAGCTCGGCGGCGACCTCCAGCTGGCGGGACAGCGGCAGGTCGGAGAGCACGTCGGCCAGGTCGGCGGGCTTGAGCCCCTCCATCGTGGCCAGCAGCGCGGTGGCCCCCTGCTGGTCGGCGGAGCCCGCCAGGCCGCTGACCTCGTCGGGGCGGACGGTGAAGGTCTCGCCGCGGCGCAGCCCCAGCGGTCCGGAGGAGCCGCGCTGCACGAACAGGCGGGTCACCTTCCAGTCCATGCCGCGGTCGCGCTCGATGGCGACGTCGCGGATGGTCACCCGCCCGGAGCCGTCCCGCATGGTGACCACCCGGTCCAGCAGCTCGCCAACCACCAGCGTCTCCACCCGGCGCTGCTCGAAACGACGGATATTGACCAGCCCGGTGGTGATGACCGCGCCCGGCTCCATCGCGGTCACCCGCGACAGCGGCAGGAACACCCGGCGACGCCCGGCCACCTCAATGACCAGGCCGACGGCGCGCGGCTGGCCGCGCAGGCGGATGAGCACGACGACGTCGTGCACCTTGCCGACGGCGTCACCGAGCGGATCGAAGACGGTTGTGCCCACGAGTCGGGCGACGAAGACTCTGAGGGTGCTGCGCGTCTTGGTGCTTTCCACGGCAGTCAGCCTATCGGCGTGGCGGGGATGATGCCGCCTCAGGTTTTCGCCGCTCGATGAAGATTCCCCAGCGCCCGACGGTCGTGGGACGATGTGCCCATGACTCAGAGCCAGTTCTCCACGCAGGCCGCGCCGCTCGGCATGGCACGGGGAGGAATTCCGCGCGGCGACGAGGTCGCCTCCTTCGCGACCTACGCGGAGGCGCAGCACGCGGTCGACTCCCTGTCCGACAGCGGCTTCCCGGTCCAGTACCTGGCGATCATCGGCACCGACCTGCGCCAGGTCGAGCGCATCACCGGGCGCATGAGCTGGGGGCGCGCAGTGGCCAACGGTGCCATGTCGGGACTGTGGATCGGGCTGTTCTTCGCCGCGATGATGCTGCTGCTCGGACCCAGCACGGGGACGGGCACGGTGCTGATCGCCGCGATCATCATGGGCGTCATCTGGGGGATGCTCTTCCAGGTCGTCGCCTACGCGGTCACCCGCGGCAAGCGCGACTTCACCTCCATCAGCCAGGTGGTCGCCTCCCGCTACTCCATCATCGCCTCGCAGCTGGCGACGGAGGCGGCCCGTGCGCTCGCGGACATCCCCGGCAACCTGACCCGCGGCGGCGAGGCCGCGCGCCGGGCCGAGGAGCGCCGCGCGGCCCGGCAGCAGGCCCGTGGGCAGGGCCCCAGTACCTTCGGCTCGCGCCCGGACGAGCAGCCCCGCTTCGGCGTGCGCCTGCCCGAGGGCGTGGACCCGCAGTCCTACTCACAGGGGCCGGGCGCCTCCCAGACCGGTGCCGCGCCCACGCCTCAGGCCGGGGCGGATACGGGCCGGGCGCCGGCCGGGGCGAGCTCTCCCGAGGCCACGGCCTCCGAAGCTCGGGCGGACGGCGGAACCGCGGGGCACAATGAAGTCGATGATGACCCCTATCGCCGTAGCCCGGACGACGCCCCGCGCGGGTAGCGTCTGCCCCCGCAGCCCCGCCCCCTGATGCTCATGGCCCCTGCTGCGCGTACCCCAACGAACTCGGACAGCGGCCCGGTCGGTGGCTCGTCCGAGACTTCGGCGCACGCGATCCGGGTGGGCCTGTCCACCTCTTCGGTCTATCCGGGTACGGCGGAGGACACTTTCGCGCTGGCCGCGCAACTGGGCTACGACGGCGTCGAGGTCATGGTGTGGGGCGAGAAGACGACCCAGGACGCGGGTGCCCTGGCGGCCCTGGCCGAGCGCCACCGCGTGTCGGTGCTGGCTGTCCACGCGCCCACGCTGCTGCTGACCCGCACCGTGTTCGGCGCCGACCCCTGGGGGAAGGTGGACCGCTCCATCGAGTTGGCGCGTGCGCTCGGCGCGCCCAGCGTGGTGCTGCACCCGCCCTTCTTCTGGCAGACCCGCTACGCCCGCTCCTTCGTGGCCGGCGTGGCGCAGCGCGAGGCCGCCTCCGGTGTGCGGCTGTGCGTGGAGAACATGTTCACCTGGCGCCCCCGCAACGCCCACTCCACGCGGGACTTCCAGGCGTACTTCCCCACCTGGGATCCGGTCGGACAGGGGTACCGCTCGGTGACGCTGGACGTGTCCCACGCGGCCACCTCCGGATCCGACGCGCTGGCCATGGCCCGTGCGCTGGGGCCGACCCTGCGGCACGTGCACCTGACCGACGGCGTGCCCGGCTTTCGCGACGATCACCTGCTGCCCGGGCAGGGCGATCAGGACTGCGCCGGATTGCTGCGACACCTGGTGGACACCGGCTTCGGCGCGGGCGGCGGCCAGGTCGTCGTCGAGGTCAATACCCGCACGATGAGCGTCGAGGAGCGGTGGGAGGGCCTGGCCAGTGCGCTCGCCTTCGCCCGTGAGCACCTGGAGGGCGAGGGCAATACCGACGCTGTGCGCGTACCCGCCCCTACGCGCAGGCGCTACCGTGATGCCCGCGCCTAGACGCCGAAACCGGCACTTATGACGTCCTCCCGATTCCAGTTGGTGCTGCGCGGGACGAACGCGTGTGCCGGTCTCGCGTGGATGGGGTGAATGAGGACGGATACGGGTGGGCGCTCACGCACAGGCAGCGGATTCGTGGGCACGGTGCGCGGTCGGCTCGAGCTGGAAGGTCGCATGCTCAATGCGCACCGGGAAGTGCTCGGCCACGCAGGCCTGCAACGCGTCCAGAACCTCGCCCGTGCGCCCCTGCGCCAGGCATGCGTCAGAGACGACCACATGCGCGGTAAGCACCGGCAGTCCCGAGGCCACCGTCCAGGCGTGCAGGTCGTGCACCTGCTCCACGTCGTCCAGCGCCAGCAGGTGGCGGCGCACCTCCGCCAGGTCGAGCGCCTCCGGGGTGCGCTCCATCAGCACGCCGACGGCGGTGCGCAGCAGGGCGAAGGCGCGCGGCACGATCAGGGCGACGATCACCAGGGAGGCAACGGCGTCGGCACGCGTCCAGCCCGTGGCGACCACCACGATGGCGGCCACGACCACGCCCACGCTGCCCAGGGCATCGTTGGCAACCTCCAGGAATGCGGCACGCATATTGAGGCTGGATTCGCGTCCGGCCGCCAGGACCAGCAGGCCCACCAGGTTGGCCACCAGACCGATGACGCCCATGACCAGCATGCCGTGAGCCTCGACGTCGGTGGCGCTCACCAGTGTGATCACGGCTCGCACCCCGACGCCGACTCCGACCACCCCCAGCAGCGCAGCCTGTAGGGCCGCCCCCAGGATCTCGGCGCGCCGCAGCCCCCAGGTGGAGCGGTCGGTGACGGGGCGGGCGGACAGGTGCGCGGACACCAGCGCCATGACCAGGCCGACGACATCGGTGAGCATGTGGCCGGCATCGGCCAGCAGGGCGAGGGAGCCGGTCAGCAGGGCGGTTACGACCTCGGCTACCAGCACCCCGGCGGTCAGGCACAGGACGACGCTCAAGCGGCCGCGCGAGGTACCCGCTCCGTGGGCGTGCGAATGCTGATGAGCCGACGGCATGCTCCGATGATAATGATGCGCGTCGGACCGGGCTCAAGGTCCGTCAGGAAACCGGTTCGCCCCGGGCCTGCGGGTCGCCCGAGGCCGGAGCAACGGTCAGCCGATGAGCCCGCTGACCCAGGCCTCCACCTCGTCGACGGTGCGGGGAATCGCCTGGGTCAGGCGCCGCACGGAGCCGTCGGCGTCGACGACGACGTCGTCCTCGATACGCACGCCGATGCCGCGCAACTCCGCCGGAACCAGCAGATCGTCGGCGCGGAAGTACAGACCCGGCTCGATGGTGAAGACCATGCCCGGGCGCAGCTGCGCATCCATGCTCATCTCCCGGCGCGCCTGGGCGCAGTCGTGCACGTCCAGCCCCAGGTGGTGACTGGTGCCGTGCACCATCCAGCGGCGGTGGAACTGGCCGTCCGGGTCCAGGGAGTCGGCGGCGGTGACGCCGTCGGGCAGCATGCCCCACTCCTCCAGTCGGGCCGCGATCACCTCCATGGCGGCGGTGTGCACGTCCCGGAAGCGGCAGCCGGGCGTGCCCGCGCGGGCGAAGGCGGCGTCGGCGGCGTCCAGGACGGCCTGGTAGACGCGGCGCTGCGGGGCGGTGAAGCGGCCGTCCACCGGGATGGTGCGGGTGACGTCGGCGGTGTAGAGGGAATCCACCTCGACGCCGGCGTCCACCAGCACCAACTCGCCCGGGTGCACCGCGCCGTCGTTGTTGATCCAGTGCAGCGTGTTGGCGTGGTTGCCGGCGGCGGCGATGGTCTCGTAACCGAGCCCGTTGCCCTCCTCGCGGGCCCTGGCCCCGAAGGCGCCCTCCAGCACGCGCTCTCCGCGCCGGTGCTCGGTGGCGCGCGGCAGCGAGCGGACCAGGTCGTCGAAGCCGGCCCGGGTGGCGTCTACCGCCCGCTGCAGCTGATCGACCTCCCACGGGTCCTTGGTCAGGCGCAGTTCGCTGGTGGCCTCCGCCAGGGCGTCGTCCACCTGCTGGGCCTCCTGGCCGGCGGCCAGACCGGCGGCCGTGCGCACCCGGTCCACCAGGGCGGTGACCGCCGCGTCGGCCTGTGCCACCACGCGCAGCTGCACGCCGTCGGGGCCGGCGTCCTTGGCGAGCGCATCCGGCAGGGAGTCAACGTGGGCGCAGCGGATCCCGGTGGCCGCCTCGACCTCCTCGATCGAGGGGCGCTGCCCCACCCACAGCTCCCCGTAGCGCGTGTCGGCGTAGAACTCCTCACTGGTGCGGGGGGCGCGCGGCCGGAAGTACAGCACCGCCTCGTGGGTGGGGGCGGCTGTGGCGGTGCCGGTGCCGTCGTCTGCGCGGTCGGCGGCGCTGGAGCCGTCGGCGCCCGCCGCGCCCAGGGGCTCCAGGACGAGGACGGCGTCGGGCTCGAAGTCGGTGCCGGTGCCGGCCAGGTGGGCGAAGGCCGAGTGGGGTCGGAAGCGGTAGTCGCAGTCGTTGTTGCGGGTCACCAGCCCGCCGGCGGGGATGACGAGCCGGTCGCCGGGGAAGAGCGCCCCGAGCCTCTCGCGCCGGGCGGCGGCCCAGGGGGCGGCCTCATTGCGGGCGGGCAGTGTGTCCGGGCGCGGGCCCCAGCCGGAGCCGATGAAGTCGCGGAAGGCCTGGTTGGTGGGCCGGTGTGAGCGGTTGTCGCCGCGCTGGGCTAGGGACTGGGGCGCCGCGGAATCCGGGGTGGAAGCGGCGGGGGAGTCGGTGTCGGAATACGTCATGGGCACATAGTGGCACGGTCGCTGACGGCGAGCCGCACCGGGAGGCGCCGGCCGGTGCGGCCTGGGCGCGGCGGAGGCGGCGGCCCTCGTGGTCAGGGGCGTCGGTCGGGGTCGCCGGGGAAGTGCACTCCTACTTGGCGGCGGGCCTCGTACAGCACCTCTACGGCGGCCACCGAATTGGCCAGCGGGTGCAGGTCGGACTCCCGCGCCCCCGAGCGCACCAGGCGGCAGAAGGCCTCCAGCTCGTAGGCCAGCGCCGGGCCGGCTCGGGTAACCGACAGATCTGCTACGGCGTCGGCTCCATCCGCATCCGGGGCGTCGGCACCGCGCAGTTCGATGCGCCGCGGCCACTGGCAGTCGTCCAGCGCGAGCACCGCGTGGTCGCCGGAGATCGCCGAACCGGTGCCCGCCGGAGAGGTCTTGGAGTGCAGGCACACCACCTCGAAGGCGGCGGGCTGGGTCTCCCGGGCGCCACCGTCGGCGGTGTCATAACCGAGCACAACCGTGCCCAGGGCGTCTGCGCCCTCCTCCAGCAGCACGCCGGTGGCGGTCACCCGCGCGGGCGGTCCGAACAGGTGGATCGCCAGACTCACCGGGTAGACGCCCAGGTCCATGAGGGACCCTCCCGCCAGGGCCGGGTTGAAGGCCGGCGGCAGAGACCCGGCCCGGTAGGCGTCCATGCGGGAGGAGTACTGCTCCTTGACCAGCAGGGCCCGCCTGACCGGACCCAACCGGGGCAGGTTCTCTCGCAGCACCGCGATGCCGGGCTCGAAGGCGGGCAGCCATCCCTCCATGAGCAACCGGTCGTTGCGCCGGGCCGCCTCCACCATCGCCCGCGCCTGGGTGGGGGTGGGGGCGAAGGGCTTCTCCACCAGCACGTGGCGACCGGCCGCCAGGGCGGTGAGCGTGTGCTCGGGATGCAGCAGGTTGGGGGAGCCGACGTAGACGACGTCGACGAGCGGGCCGCCGTCGGCGTCGCGGGCGGCGAGCATGTCGGCCAAGGAGGCGAAGGCGGCGGGGATGGCGTGCTCGGCGGCGAAGGCTGCCGCCCGTTCTGGATGCGCGGAGGTGACGGCGACTACTTGGGCATCCGTCACCGTGCCGACCGCCTCCATGAACCAGCGGGCGATGAAGCCGGCACCGATAATGCCGAAGCGGATCGGGGCGGCCGCCGTTGAGGCGGGCGAGGCGGATGATGCGGAGGCGCTCATGGCCCCAAGCTAGCAAGTAGTCTCAGTCACAGGCGGTGGTATTCGTAGACTTGGCTGGTGCGCATCGACCCCCACACCCACTCCGCCTACTCGGACGGCACGGACACCCCCGCCGCGCTCATGGCGGCCGCCGCCCGTGCCGGGCTGGACGTCGTCGGCCTGACCGACCACGACACGACCGCCGGGTGGGCCGAGGCGGCAGCTGCGGTGCCGGAGACGGGAGTGACCCTGCTGCGCGGTGCGGAGATCTCGTGCTCGGACGACGGCGTGACCCTGCACCTGCTGGCCTACCTGTTCGACCCGGACTACGTCCCGCTGGTCGACGCGCTGGCCCACGCCCGCGACTCGCGCTCCAACCGCACACGGATCATGGTCGAAAAGCTGGCGGCCGACTACCCCATCGGCTGGGAGGATGTGCTCGCCCAGGCGTCCGACGCCTCCACCATCGGGCGCCCGCATATCGCCGATGCGCTTGTGGCCGCCGGGGTCTTCCCCAACCGCTCGGCCGCCTTCTCCGGGCCGCTGGCGACCTCCAGCCCCTACTACGTCCACTACTGGGCGCTGGACCCGGTTGACGCCTGCCGGCTAGTGCGCGAGGCCGGGGGAGTGCCGGTGGCCGCCCACCCGCGCGCCGCGAACCGGCAGCGGCGACTCGTGCCCGATGCCACCTTCGCCGAGATGGCCGCGGCCGGCTTGGCGGCCATTGAGGTTGACCACCGCGACCACGACTCGGCCCAGCGTGAGCAGGCGCGGGTGCTGGCGCAGCGGCTCGGCCTGGGCGCCTCCGGCGCCTCCGACTACCACGGTGCCGGCAAGCCGAACCGTTTGGGGGAGAACCTCATGGCGCCGGCGCTGCTGGAGCGGATCGTCGCCGAGGGGACCTTGCCGCTGCTCACTCCCTAACCGGGAGTCGGTGCCCGCGTCCGCCGCCCGCCCCAGCCACAACCGATCAGCCCGTTCAATCCGCTCAGCCCATGCTCGCTAACATATTCGACCTAACGCTCTTCGCGACTGCCTTCACCACGATCCTGGTCATCCAGGACCCGCTCGGCGCCATCCCCATCTTCCTGTCGCTGACCAGTCGGCAGACCCACGCCGAGCGCTCCCGCTCGGCTCACCAGGCCACCCTGGTGTCCTTCGCGGTGATCCTCGTCTTTGCGATCTTCGGGCGCTACATCCTGCGGTTCCTGGGCATCACCGTGCCCGCGCTGCAGATCTCCGGCGGGTTGCTGCTCCTGCTCGTGGCCCTCGAACTGCTCACCGACAAGACCGAGGAGCATCCGGACCCGGATGCGGTGGCCACCAATGCGGCGCTCGTGCCCCTGGGCACGCCCCTGCTGGCGGGGCCCGGCGCGATCGTCGCCACCATGGTGGCGGTGGATTCGGCGTCGGGGCCCGTGGTCGGCTGGGTGAGCGTGACGGCGGCGATCGTGGTCACCCACGTCATCATCTGGGCGGTCCTGCGGTTCTCCGTGGGCCTGCACCGGATGCTGGGGGAGTCGGCGATCCAGGTGCTCACCCGCATCTTCGGGCTGCTGCTGGCCGCCATCGCGGTGCAGATGATGGCCGACGGCGTGCTTGCATACGTTGACTCGGTGATAGGCGCCTGAGCGCGGTCGTGTCTCCCGGCGGGTGGTTGGCGCCGGTCGCGGGGAGGACGGGGCGGCCGCCCGGACGGAGGTCGTACGGGCGGCCGGTTGTTCTGGAGCGTGGGCTCAGGAGTCGGCGCGGCCCCCGTGGGTACGGCGCCGGTTGCGCTTGCGGCGGGGCTTGTCGGCCTGCGCGGACGCGGCCCGCCCCGACCCGGACGTGTCGGTGCCGGACGCACGCCCCGAACCGCTGCGGCGTCCACGACCCCGGCCGCGTCCCCGGCCACCGCGATCGTCGCGGGGGCGGCCGCGCCTGCCGGTCTCGCCGAGGTCCTCGATCTGCTCGGCGTCCAGCCCCGCCAGCACCCGCTTGCTGCGGGGCAGCTTGCCGGTGACATCGCGGGGAATGCTCAGGTCCGCGTACAGGTGGTCGGAGGTGTGGTAGGTCTCCACCGGCTCCTCGATCGGCAGGCCCAGGGCCTTGGAGATCAACCGCCAGCGGGAGACGTCGTCCCAGTCGACGAAGGTGATGGCGGTGCCGGAGCCGCCGGCCCGGCCGGTGCGGCCGATGCGGTGGACGTAGATCTTCTCGTCCTCCGGACACTGGTAGTTGATGACGTGGGTGACGTCGTCGACGTCGATGCCGCGGGCGGCCACGTCGGTGGCCACCAGCACGTCAACCTTGCCCTTGCGGAAGGCGCGCAGCGCCTGCTCGCGCGCGCCCTGCCCCAGGTCGCCGTGCAGGGCGGCGGTGGCGAAGCCGCGGGCGGCCAGGTCCTCGGCCACCCGGGCGGCGGTGCGCTTGGTGCGGGCGAAGATTATGGTGCGGCCGCGGCCCTCGGCCTGCAGGATGCGGGAGAGCACCTCGACCTTGTTCAGCGCGTGGGTGCGGTAGACGACCTGTTGGACGGTCTTGACCGTCATGGAGTCGTCGCCCGGGTCCTGGGCGCGGATATGGGTCGGCTTGGTCATGTAGCGGCGGGCCAGGGCGACGACGGCGCCCGGCATGGTGGCGCTGAACAACATGGTGTGGCGGTCGGAGCGGGTGCGAGAAAGGATCTTCTCCACGTCGGGGAGGAAGCCCAGGTCGAGCATCTCGTCCGCCTCGTCCAGCACCACGGTGGTCACGTGGGTCAGGTCCAGGACCCGGCGGTCCATGAGGTCGATGATGCGGCCGGGGGTGCCGACTACGATCTCCGCGCCCCGCTCGATGGCCTCGATCTGCGGCTCGTAGGCGCGTCCGCCGTACACCTGGACGATGCGCACCGTGCGCTTGGCGGCGGCTCCGGCCAGCTCCTCGGCCACCTGCTTGGCCAGCTCGCGGGTGGGCAGGATCACCAGTGCCTGCGGGGAGCCGGAGGCGGGGTCCTCGTCCCAGCCCTCCTCGCCGGGGCCGAGCGTGTCCATGAGCAGGGGGATGCCGAAGCCGAGGGTCTTGCCGGTGCCGGTCTTGGCCTGGCCGATGATGTCCTGGCCGCGCAGCGCGATGGGCAGGGTCAGTGCCTGGATGGGGAAGGGGTGGGTGATGCCCTTGTCCGCCAGGGCCTGGCAGATCTCCTCCTCGACGCCGAAGTCGGCGAAGGTGCGCGCGGTCAGGTCGGTCTCGGAGCCGGCGTCGGTGATGTCGGGCTTGGCGTCGTCGAGCACCGGGGCGTGCGCCTGGGCGGTGGAGATGATGCCGGAGGCGGCGTCGGTCGGCTGCGAGGCGGGGGTGGCGGATGATTCAGTTGTTTCGGTCTGCTCGGTCACGGTGTGATTGGTGCTTTCGGTTGTATCCGGGCGTGGGGCCCGGGCTCAGGCGGCGCGGGCGGCTCGCCGGCGTGCGGCGGGACTCGCGCCTGCGGTCATGTGCGGCAGCCGATCGCGGAAGAGGCCCTGCACGTTGCCGTGACGGGCAGGCGGGGCGGAGAGGCATGACGACAGGCATGGCGACCGGGCAACCTGAGTCAAGACTAGTCACCTGGACGCGTCTGTGCGGGCCGCAGGGAAGAGATATGGATCGCGTAGGGCGCAAGCGGTTTGTGGGCTCAAAGGCGTTGGTGAGAGGGCGTGATGTAGGCGGTGTCGTCCGGACGACACCGCTCGAGTTCGCTCAGCGGCTTGACTAGGACGCCGTCGAGAAACTCTCGCAGGCAGGCGGCCATGTCGACCCTGCTGTCGAGCAGCCATTGGATCTGTAGTCCGTCTTGCAGGGCGGCGGTATTCCTGGCGATCCGTTCCACGTCGCAGCCACCTCGAAGCAGTCCTTCCGCCTTGATCTGGGCAAAAGCACGCCGATTCTGTTCGATGACCATCTCGTAGCGGTCTACGAAGTAGTCGTGTGCTGGGTGTGTGACTGCGGTCGCCTCCGCGCTGAGGGTGGCGTACAGCTCGATGAGCGGTCGCTGGGTGGCGTTGTGCTCCATCAAGGTCACCAGTGCAGACAGGAACGGGATGCCTTCACGGGCCTTGTCCGCCAGGAGGATGCTGTCGCCCTGATCGCGAGACTCCAGAACCGCCCTGAGGAGCTCTGCCTTCGTCGGAAAGTGGTGCAGCAGCGTCGAGTGGGTTACTCCGGCACGCTTGGCGATATCGCGGAGCGATGAGGCATTGAAGCCGGACTCGCCGAACAAGGCGACCGCAGCTTTGATGATCTTGACCTGGGTCGCCCGGCCGGTTGCGTACGTGCCGCGGCGTCGCCGGAGCTGGACTGCCTCTGTGTCACTGTCAGTCATACGGACCTCGCCTTCAGGGGCAGGCTACCTGGGGTTGGAGTCAGTCGAGCAATCGGGGGGAGAGAGATGAACTGAACATGAACCATCTGGTCGATCTTTGTGCTAGGGTTGAGCCGCCCGCAACGGTTGAGACGCTTCCGACGAGACGAAGCACCGTCGCGGCATGAGTGGAGGCAATGATGACTCCAGACATTGGGCGCAGTCAGAACGGGACGACCCGCTTGACCGTCAGGTTCTGCATGATGATGCTGCTCCAGTTCCTGGTCTTTGGGGCCTGGTTCCAGACGCTGGGCCTGGTGATGTCCACCTTCGGGATGGCCAATGCGATCGGCCTGGCATATTCCTCAGCGTCCATCGGTGCGTTCGTCGCGCCTCTGCTCGTGGGGTCGCTGGCGGACCGATGGTTCCGATCCGAGCGGCTCCTGGCGGCGACTCACCTGGTGTGCGCAGCCCTCATGATCGCGCTGCGCAACTCGGTGCTGGCAGGGTCGGAAGGGTGGACACTGACGCTTGTCTTCATCTACATGGCGTTCTACATGCCCACCATGGGGATCGCGAACAGCATCGTCTTCAGACACATGGGTGAGGGGAACAGCAGCTTCCCATACGTGCGTGTCTTCGGCACCATCGGCTACGTCGTCGCGGGGGTCGTCGTCGGCCAGGGAGGTCTGTCCGCCTCCCCGTCCGTCTTCCTAGTCTCGGCGTCGATCTCCGTGGTGATGGCCGTCTACTCGGTGACGTTGCCTCCGACGCCGCCAACCGGCACCGAATCCAGGTTCTCATTGAGCGACTTGGTAGGTGCAGGGGCATTCACGCTGTTCCGGCACCACAACTTCCGCGTCTTCGCGGTGTGCGTGCTACTCGCCGGCATCCCGCTGGCGCTCTACACGGCGTATGCCTCCGCCTACATCGATGCCCTCGGAGTGAAGAACGTGGCCACCGTAATGGCGCTCGGCCCCTTCTCGGAGATCATCTTCGTGGTGACCATCCCATGGCTTCTCCGCAAGGTCGGGATGAAATGGTCGCTGATGATAGGCATGCTGAGCTGGACGATCAGGTTGCCGCTGATGGCGCTCGCGGCTGGGACGGGACTGATCCCACTGATCATCGCGATCGCGATGCAGGGCGTTTGCAACGACTTCCTCCTCGTCCTGGGTGCGATGTACGTGTCCAGCCTCTGCCCGCCCGAGATCAGTGCACAAGGTCAGAGCTTGTTCACGATGCTGTACAACGGCCTGGGCGCCCTCATCGGATCCTTGTTCGGGAACGTCGTCTTCAACTCGGTGGTTGCTCCGAACCTCGGGGCTCGAGGCACGGGCGCATGGATTCCTCTCTGGATCATAGGAGCGTGCGCAGCAGGCATCGCCGTTGTCCTATGGGCGCTCGGGCACCGTGGCCAAGCCGTCCCAAAGACCTCATCGTCCAGCAGCGCGGTCCCTGCGACTAATCGCGACTAATTTGGAAGGATAGTCATGGATATCACTGTTCTCTGTTCAGACGGACGCGTCGGCTCGCGTATCGCGGCCGAGGCCGTCGGTCGGCGCCACCATGTGCGCGGCATCGACATTCACGAGACGCCTCGGGTAGAGGGACTGGCCGAGTATCACCGCCTCAATATCGCCGACGTCAATGGCATCGCCGAAGCGAGCCGGGGATCGGACGCGGTCGTCTACGCCGGTGCGCCGTTGGCGCTGGGACTGGACAAGGTCGAGGAACTTATCGAGGGCGTCATCGAGGCTACCAAGCAGGCGGGCGTTGCTCGTCTACTGGTGGTCGGCGGTGCAGGCACGGCACTGACAACCGAGGGGAAGGTGTATCTGTACACGAAGTTCTTCTCCAAGACGATCAGGCCTGTTGTCGGGATGCATGAGCGAGTTCTGGAACGTATGCGACAGGAGCACGACTTGGACTGGGTCGTCCAAACGCCGCCAGCGATGATGGAGGAGAACGTCGGTGAGCGGACCGGCCACTACCGCACCGGTCATGACCACCTGGTAGTCACCGATCTCGAGAGCACCGATTACCCCCACATCAGCACTATTTCAATGCAGGACTACGCCGTCGCGATGGTAGACGAGATCGAGACACCCGTCCATCACCGGGAGCGGTATACAGTAGGCTACTGACCGAAAATGGAGAGGAATGAGTCATGAGGATCGCGGTAATCGGAGGTACGGGCAATGCCGGCTCCAGCATCATCGAGGAGGCGCTTGATCGTCACCACGAAGTCGTGTGCATCAGCCGTAACCCCAAGGACGTCGTGCACACCGAGTTCCCGGATATCGATTCCCGGTATGGTGACTGTGCGGACGTCGAGAGTCTTATTTCATCGATCCCGAGCGACACCGACGTCCTGGTGAACGCGGTCATGCCCGATCCCGACAACCCCACGACCTTCGGCACCTGGGCGAGCAATGTGGTCGAGGCGGCGAAGGCCCGCGGAGTCAAGCGGCTCCTCGCCGTCGGCGATTCGTGCGTGTTCGAAGTCAAGCCGGGTGTACGGCTCAGGGACACCTCGTTCCTGACACCCTTCTACCGCACGTGGTACGGCGTCCACGAGCTCTCTCACGAGGTCTACCTGGCGGAGCATGAACTCGACTGGGTTGAGATCGCCCCCGCCGCGAAGATGTTCCCGGATCGGCGCCTGAAGACCTACAGGGTTGCGGTCGATGAACTGTGCACCAAGGACATCTCCGATCCGGACTACGCCGCACAGTCGTACATCGGACTTGAGGACTTTGGCTACGCGTGTCTTGATGAGATTGAGCGGCCGCGGTACCACCGCCAGCGCATCTGCGTCGCCTATTAGTCTGCGTGGGGGAGAGGCCGCCGAGCGATTCGACGGCGACGCGGGGCGTCGATGGGGATCGCCCAGGAAAGCGGCCGAGAAGCGCCCGATCGGCGCGTCGGCAGGGCCTACCCTGGGTCCATGAGCAGTTCAGCCTCCCCCACCGGCCGGGACGCGGCCGCGTCACCCACGCCGCACACCGTCGCGGTCATCGGTCTGGCCGCTTATACGCGGACCATCGCCTGCACCCGTTATGCCAAGGATGCCGATAAGGCTTCCGACATGGCCTCACGCGTCGAGCTGCTGCGTATGAGCGCGGAGGCGGTCGCCTCCTTCGACCGGCTGCGAGAACCGGCTGCGGCCGTCGGCGTCGACGTGCTCGAGGCGGCAGCGCCGTTCATCGGCGCACTGGGCGACTTTGATGAGCGCCTGCGGCCCCTGGACTGGTACGAGCGCTTGACCAAGACCTACCTGACCTTCGGGTTGATGCGGGACTTCGTCGTCGCGCTCGCGCAGACGCTGGATGCGCCGCTGCGCGAGCGGCTGACGGAGGAGATCGGCGCCGACCGCCTTGCGGACTTCGCGCCGGCGCAGCTGGTGCCGGCGATCGGCGAGGACACGCAGCTGGCGGCGCGCCTGGGACTGTGGGGCCGCCGCGTGGTCGGTGAGGAGATCGGCACCATGAAGCGGCTACTGGCATCCGTGCCGGATCTGGCAGTCTCGGGAGCGGAGGCCGAGGCACTGCACGAGGCCCTCTCCCAGGGGGCGACCACCCGCATGCGGGGGCTGGGGCTGCGGGTCTAGCCGAGCGACGGCGTCGGCACGGCTCGGAGGATGACCGGGGCGGCGTCGGGCAGGGGATGCGGCTGCCGTCGGGCCGGGGTCAGAAGCCGAGCAGCAGCCAGACGGTCAGGACCAGGCCGCCGACCACAACCGCGGCATGAATGACGCGCTCGGGAATGAGCCGCTGAATCAGGGGTGCCGCGTAACCGCCGACGAAGGAGCCGATGCCGACGGCGATTGCCGCGCCCCAGTCGACTCGGCCCTGCACTATGAACAGCACGGCGGCGGAGAAGTTGGACAGCGTCAGCATGGGCGTCTTCATCACCACCGCCGCGTGGGTGTTCATGGGTGTGCCCAGGGTGCACAGGGCGAAGAAGAGTACGCCCGCGCCGGCGCCGAAGTAGCCGCTGTAGACCATGATCGCGGCCATGAGGGTCAGGAAGGCGGGGGCGGCCAGGCGGTAGTTGGCGGCGCCTCGCCGCAGCCGCGGACTGAGGGCGACCAGCACGGTCGCCAGTAGCACCAGCCAGGGCACGATGGCCTCGAACACTCCCGGTGGCGCCACCAGCAGCAGCGTCCCGCCCACGAGCCCGCCGACGACGGCGATGAGTACCTGCGGGAGCAGCGGGTAGTAGCGGATCTGCCTCAGCCGGTCCCAGGAGGTGATCAACGAGCCGATGCCGCCGGGAATCAGGCTGACCGTGTTGGAGGCGTTGGCAACCACCGGGGGTACGCCCAGGGCCACCATCGCCGGGTAGGAGACGAGTGACGCCATCCCCACCAGGTAGCCGACGATGGCGGCCAACACGCCGGCGAGGAACAGTAGGGCGTAGGTGATTACGGGCGACATCGCGGCCAAGACTAGCGGCCGGGTGGCGGAGCCGAAGGAGTTCCCGGATGCGGCCGCGCGGGCCGCGGCGGTGTGAGGCATGATACGGACCGGTGCTGAACCGGGGGCAGGGGTGCCCTCCGGCAGTCCTTCAATGCCGTCGGCTCATCGGCGGCGATACCGAATCCGAGAGGGGATCACATGTTCGTTCGTCGCGAGGCAATCGCCATCCGCTGTGACCACGAGGGGTGCGACCGGATGGTCGCCCACCGGGTGGTCGACACCGTCCACGACCCGGACGGCACGGCGATTGAGCGCGTGCTGGCGCTGAGCTACACCGAGCAGGACGCCCTGCGCGCGGCTGAACGTGACGGCTTCAAGATCCTGGGCGACCACGTCTTCTGCGAGAAGCACGACCGGTTGTGACCGGCGGGCCGCGCTGCTCGCTGCACTGTGGGCGTTTAGTGTCCTTGGGTGGTTTCGGCTTGGTCGGTGAGGTAGGTGAGGGTGCGGACGGTGTTGTAGGGGGTGGTGGTGTTGGTGGTGGTGATGGTTCCGGTTATGGGTGTGGTGGTGCCGCCGGTGGGGGTGAAGGTGGCCTTCCAGGTGGTTGTGAGGGTGGTGGTTATGTCTTGGGCGGTGTGGGTGTAGCGGTGGGTGACGGTCTGGTTGGGCCACGGTGCACCCGGAGCAGTGGTGGTCGTGGTGGTGCCGTCGCCCCAGTCCCAGGTGTAGGACACTGGTGTGGCGTGGATGACGACCTCGGTGCCGGCGACGGTGGTGGAAAGCACCTGTGTGTCGGGGTTGGTGTAGACGATGAAGTCCTTGCTGATCAGGACTTCTGCTCCCGGGGGCTGGCGGGTGATGCCCGATCCGTCGGCCAGCAGGGTCACTACCTGGGAGGCGGAGACCGTGACCGCCACCGGGCCCCCGTCGGTCCCGGTGGCGGTGGTGGTGGGGGCGGTGTGTGTGGCGCAGTCGGTCGGGTCGAAGTCGGCGTTTCGGGCGCCGCCCGACGCGGCGCTTCGTATGCCGACGCAGGCTAGGTACATCAGTTGTGCGGTGCGGGCGGCCTGCTCGTCGAACGCCCCGCCTCCGTAATGGCCGCCGGTGGCGGGCGCGCCCGGCGATGAGGAGTACACCTGATACGACCAACCACCAGTAACAGTCACCGAACTACCGTGGGCCTCACTGCTGAATTCGTGTTTCGAATGGGTGTCTGCGAATGCGTCGGGTGTAGTGGTCAATGCCATCAAAGTAACTGCGGCAAGTGTGAGGAGGCGTAGGTAAGCGGCACGCTTCATTTGGCTTCTCCTCCCTCCTCTATATCGACTATTTCTATGCTCCAATTCGATCCTGTCCACCGCAGTTGAACCAGCAGGATGTCTTCTGCCTGTTCGATATGAATTGGGGGCTCGTTAGCGCCGGGATGTTGGTCGCGTTCGTGAGAGTTAACCTGGGTGCGTACGACGTAGCGGTTGGGGTCGTTTTCGTCGGTCCACCACTCCAGGGGCGTGATCTCCTGCTCCCACGGGTCAATCCAGCCGCCGGCGTTTTGTAGCTCGGTTGCGTTGCTGACTACGCTGTTGCAAAATTCGCAGCCGTCCTCACTCATTTTTTCCCAGGCGTCCAGATCACCTGTCGCATATACGTACGGGTAGAGCTCGATGAAGTATGTGGTTGCTTCGGCGGCGCCGTCGGGGGTGAATTCGGGGGTGTAGGGGGCGGGTGGTTCCATGGCCAGGGCGGTGGCCCTGGCGGCGGCGTCCTGGGGTGAGAGCGTGGGGGTTGGGGACGTGGCTGTCGTTGGTGTGGTCGGTGTCGCCGTGGTTGTTGGGGTGGTGTCGGTGTGCGCGGAGCAGCCGGTGGTAAGGGTCAGGGCTGCCAGGCAGGCGGCCAGTGCGGCGGTGAGGGGGCGGAGGTGCCTGGCCTCCGGCTGCCGGTTGTTGTGGGGGTGCTGCCCGTGCGTGGTGGGTGGGGTGGGACGGGTGCGGTGCGTGCGCGGTGGTGGGACTGGTGCGGGTGTGGTGGGCACGGAGAGGCCTCCTCGTTGAGGGTCCGGGCGGGAGCTGACTGGCGCATCGGTTTGGTGCCGATGTCCGCAACCGTACCGAGACCCGTGCGCTCGGCGCCACTCCGGTGATGTGCCCTGTGGAAAACCCGCCACGGCGTGGGGTGGCGGGTTCGTCCGCGGCGCCCACTTTGGCCCGCCGGCAGGCCTTCTCAGCCCGTCCCCGGCCACCCGTGCCATATCAACCGATCTGGGCACGTAACTTCAACCGATCTGGGCACGTAACTTCAACCGATCTCAGCGAGAGGACCAGGGAGCAAAGGCACGAGGAGAGGGAGGCGGCGTGGGGCGCAGATATGGGCTCAAAGGACCCGCAGGCCCATGTGGGCGGCGAGTGCGGGCGCGAGTTCCACGAGTTGATCGGCTCCCACCCAGGCCCCGCGTAGCCCGGCGGCGTCGTCTACCTGGCTGAGTGCCAGCCCCCGCAGATCTACATCCATCAATCGGCTCTCCCGCACGCGCAGCTCGCCGACCCGGCAGTCCTCAAAGGCCACACGGGTCAGTGTGGCCGCCGTCAGGTCGAGCGTGTCCACCGTGCAGCCGCGCAGGCGCACATCCAGCAGGTTCGCCCGCCCAAGCCCCAGGAAGCCGATGCGGCAGTCCTCCAGCAGCACGCTGCGCCACTGCGCGTCGTGGCACTCGAAGGCGCCGACGCGCGAGGCCTCCCAAGAGACCTCCCGCCACACAGAGCGCTGCGCGTGCAGTTCGGACGCCGTCAACCGGTCCACGCGCGACTCCGCACAGCGGCATTCCTCCAGATGGGCGCGATCGGCTCGCACGTCCTCCAGGACGCACTCGACCAGCTCCAGCACGCGCAGGTCCACCCCGGAGATGTCGACGCCGCTGAACCGCGCCAGATCGGCGTAGCCTCCCGCGCGCAGGACGACGGCGTCGGCGGGCTCCAGACCACGTGGACGGATGGGCCTGGCACGGGGCGGCCGGGGGAGAAGGCGGTCGGGCATGGAACTCAAGCGGCGTCGTCGGCCGGGGTCTGCTGGACGTCGGCGGTGATGTAGCGGGAGATGATGGCCTCGCACTCGGCGCGATCGACCGGGCGGCATCCCTTGGCCACCCAGGCGGCGATCTTGGCGGGCTCCTCCCGTGCCAGCCTCAGCCCGCGTCGCAGCAGCACGGGTAGTGGCTTGCGGTGCTCAGCCAGGTCACGGCGGAGTCGGAACCACCAGGTCTGCAGGCGCGGACGCCGCAGCACGAGCGCGTCGGCGAGCACTCCGGCCTCCCGGCAGCGGTCGATGAGCTCCGCTGCGAACACGCCCTCGGCCACATATGCCGGCAGCGCGTCGACGTCCAGAGTGGTGTAGTCGACCGTGGCGTTGTCCCGGATCGAGTACACCGGCACCGTCGTGGAGCCCGTGGCACACAGCTCGAGAATCGCGGCCATGGCCCGGTCCGCGTCCCAGGAGGCCGGATTGTCCCAGTCGATGTCACTCATCGCCTCGGCCCGGGTGGCGCCTTCCGTACCCGAGAAAGTGCCATCCAGCAGCGGCATACCGGGTTCGTCGCCGTCGCGGTAGAAGTCGTCAAGCTTGAGACGGCGTGCGCCGACGTGACGCAGCAGAGACGTCTTGCCGGAGCCGGACGGGCCGGTAAGCAGGATGACGCGGGTACTCACGGGACCTAAGGCTATCCTGTGGAACCGATCAGCGATTGCGCGTCATTGCAGGTGGGTCCGACGACCATGGTCGTCGGACCCACCACATCTACCGATCTCGGCACGTAACTTCTACCGATCTCGGCACGCAACTTCTACCGATCTCGGGGAAGGGGGCCGGGGCGGAGAACCGGCTCAGGCGAGCAGGGCGCGCATGCGGGCGCGGGCGCCGTCACGCTTGAGCGCGGCCAGCTCCTCCACATAGGCGGAGCGGAAGCGCTCATCGTCGGCCAGGTCCCCGAAGATCTCCCGGTTTCCGATGAAGCCGAGCTCGTCGCCCGCCTCCTGCTTCTCGGCGAAGGGCCGCAGGTCATCGGCCACGGGAATCTCGTCCCCGTTCTCGTCGGTGCCCAGCACTCCCAGTGACCAGGCGGCGCACATCGCGGCCCCCAGGCGCACCTGCCCGCCCGCGGCCAGGTTGTCGCGCACGGTCGGCAACACGAACTTCGGCATGCCGGAAGGTCCGAACTGCGCCAGGCGCAGCAGCGTGTCCGCGATCGCCTCATTGGTGAAGCGCTCGAAGAGCGTGTCGATGTACTCGTCCAGGTCGATCCCCGGCACCGGCAGCAGCCGCGGGCGCGCCTCCCGCTCCAGGTAGGCACGCACCCAGGCGGCGATGTCGGCGTCGGCGGCCGCCGTGTGGGCGAACTCCATGCCCAGCAGCCGCCCCCAGTGCGCCAGGCCCTGGTGGGAGGCGTTCAGCAACCGCAGCTTCATCAGCTCGTAGGGGACGACATCGTCGACCATTTGCACCCCGACCTCCTCGTACGGCGGCCGCCCCGCAGGGAAGTCGTCCTCCAGCACCCACTGGGTGAAGGGCTCGGCCACCACCGGCCAGGCGTCCTCGACGCCCAGCTCGGCGCGCACCTCCTCGACGTCGGCGGGAGTGGTCTGCGGGGTGATCCGGTCGACCATGCAGTTGGGGAAGGCGACGTTGCCGTCGATCCAGTCGGCCAGCTCCGGGTCGGACAGGCGCGCCTGGGCGACGACGGCGGTGCGGGCGATCCTCCCGTTGCCGGGGAGGTTGTCGCAGCTCATCACCGTGAACGGGGCGACGCCGGCCTCGCGGCGCAGGCGCAGCGCCTCCACGATGTAGCCGAAGGAGGTCTCCGGCTCGTGGGGGTGGGCGGCGTCGTGAGCGGCCCCGGGCGCCTCGGCGCGGAAGGCGCCGGTGGCGTCGTCGATGTTGTAGCCGCCCTCGGTGACGGTCAGGGAGACGATCCGGGTGGTCGGCGCCGTCATCACCTCCAGCACCCCGGCGCGGTCCTCGGGGGCGAAGCGGTAGTCGCAGATGGAGCCGATGATGGCCGGCTCGTGGTGGCCGTCGGGGTGCTTGAGGGTCAGGCTGTACAGGAAGTCCTGGCCGGTCAGGGCGTCCCGCATGCGCGCGTCCTGGGGCAGCAGGCCCACCCCGCAGATGCCCCAGTCCAGGGCCCTGCCTTCGCGCATGAGCCGGTCGAGGTACATGGCCTGGTGGGCGCGGTGGAAGCCGCCCACGCCCATGTGCACGATCCCGGTGGTCAGGGCGGAGCGGTCGTAGGTGGGGGCGAGCGGGGAGGCGGCGAGTGTGGTGGTCATGATGGACATCCTTGTCTTTGATGGTGAACCAGTATCTTGTCGGTGCGTGGGCTTGCAGGGTGACTTTGGTGTGGCGGGCTGCGTGCGGGTCAGGCCTTGACCGCCTCCTTACGGGCATCGACGTCGTCGGTGAAGCTCTCCAGGATGCGGGCGTTGCCGGGGAGCTTGAGGGCGAAGCACAGGAAGAAGGAGACGACGTAGATTCCGGCCAGCGCCATGGCCACCCACAGGTAGCCGCCGGCGGTGGTCTCATCGCCCATGAGCAGGGTGACGATGGCCGGACCCACGAAGGCACCAAGGCCGGCGCCGAGGTTGAGGATGGCCAGTGCGTTGCCGGTCTCCCCGTGGGCGTGGGCGGTGATCAGTGGTGTGGTCGGCACGTGGGCGCTCAGGCCGATGCCGACGGCGGAGGTGCCCAGGGCGATGAGGAAGAAGTTCGGTCCGGCGACGATCGGGATCAGGTAGATGTACGCCAGCGCCGCGGCCGTGATCGGGGTGGCGAACCACTGCAGGGTGTTGCGCCAGCCGAGCTTGTCGCCGACCACGCCCCAGAAGACGTCGCCGAGGATGGCCACGAAGCCGAAGATGGAGAACTCCAGGATCGCCTGGGACTCGGGCATGCCGTAGACCTTGTGCAGGTAGACCACGTAGTAGGCCTGCATGCCGTACTGGCCGGAGAGGTTGATGACCTTTACGATGCCGCCAATGGACACCTTGGGGTAGCGCCACAGCACGGATACGGCTGAGCCGACGGACTCCACCACGGACTTGCCGCGGGTCTGCGCCGAGGAGGGGTGCAGCCGCAGGAACAGCATGCCGATCACGCCGCCCACGGCGGCCAGCGCCCAACCGAGCCAGAGGGTGGCGATGTGACCGATGTGCGGCAGCAGCAGGCTGGAGAAGTAGGAGCCGAGCAGCTGCATGCCCAGGCTGAAGGCGAACCAGAACCAGCCGGAGACCGAGGACTGGCGGGCGGGCGGGGTCACCATCATGGTCCAGGTGAGGAACCCGTACGCGAACATGGGGTAGCCGAAGCCGCGCATGCCATAGAACAGGAGCAGCAGCGGCAGATTGTGGCTGGGCAGGCCGACGGCGATGAACAGTGCGTCGAACACCAGGAATGACACCAGGCCGATCAGCATTACCCGCCGGCAGCCGATGGCATCGCACAGGGCGCCGGACAGGAAGGCCGCAATGGCGACGACCACCCCGTAGGAGGTGACGATCATTGAGGCCTGGGAGACGGCGAAGCCGACCGAACTGCTGGACAGGTAGTTGGTGATCCACACCGCCTCGATGCCGTCACCGATCACGAAGATGATGACCGCCAGGAATCCGGTGGCGAGGTTGGTGGGGAATCCAGTCTTCTGTATGGCTGCTATGAGCCTGTTGGAGGAGGGCATCGTTGCTCGATCACCTTTGGTCGCTGTTTCAGGGGCCGGCGTCCTTCGCCGGTGGCATCAAGTGTGGGACCGAGCGGTGACCGCCTCGGTGACCGGTTGCGGGCGTGCAGTTTGCCGGTGTCCGACTCCGGAAATGCCCGGATGACGCGGCTCAAGGCGACCGAACAGGGCCGGAGTTTACCGAATCCGGACGCGCTGGTGACCGTTTCCTGGCTGGGGATGTGAGTTGAGCAGGTTGAGGACGTGGGTTAGCCCGCGAGGATGGCGGCTAGCCCACCGGCTCCCCCCGGGGAGCGTTGACGGCGGCTATCCGGAGGCGCCGGTGCCCCTGTCCGGCTCATCCGTCCCGCCTTGCCGAAGCCCCACCGTTTCCGACAATGTTCACCCCGAGTCACGACCAGAGCGGGGCAAACTTTCGAGCGGTCGTCGATGCCATGTCGAGTGTCGGCGGCAGTCGGCCACCGCGCTCCTGAGTCAGACACTCCGCTTCAACTCAGACCCGGTCCACCTGCGGTCCGAAGGAGCCCAGCCGCCGCGCCGTTGCCCTGCGCAGCTCCCTGCCGGTGATGATGCGCTCCAGTGCGCGCACGTGCCCGAAGCGCACGAAGGTGGAATGGCCGAACTTCGTGTGGTTGCCGACGAATACCGCGCGACGGGCGACCGCCAGCGCCGCCTCCTTGACCGCGGCCACGGCCGGATCAGGGGTGGTCAGCCAGCCCGCGTCGGTGACGCCGTTGGCGCCGATGAAGGCCAGATCCGGTTCCATCCGTTCCAGCATGGTGGTGGCCCAGTGACCGACGGCGCCCAGGGTGGTGGGCCGGATCCGGCCGCCGACGGTGATCACGGTGTAGCGCGGTCGCTCGGCCAGCTCGAGCGCCGTGGGCAGGGAGGTGGTCACCACGGTGAGGGGGCGGTCGACGGGAAGCGACCGCCCGACCAGCAGCGGCTGGTTGCCCTCGTCGAGGAACACCGTTTCTGCGTGCCCCAGGCAGGCGGCGGCCGCCCGGGCGATGCGGTCCTTCTCCTCGGTGTGGTGGCTGGAACGGAAGGCGCGGCTGGTCTCGTAGGTGGCGGACTCGGCGGCCGCGACCCGCCCGTAGGTGCGGATAATGCGGCCGCTTGACTCCAGTTGGCGCAGATCTCTGCGAATGGTCTCCACGGATACCCCGAAGCGCTCCGGGAGCTCGGAGACCTCCATCTCGCCGCGTTCACGCAGCTCGCGGATGAGCGCCTCTCGGCGCGCGCGGGTGTCCGCGCGCGCCGAGAGTGGATCAGGGGTACCAGTGGTCATGGCCGTGCGTCGCAGGGTTGCGCCGGGGTGCGAGTGCCTCCCGCGCGGGGCGTCAGTGCGCGATGACGACGCCCAGGTTGCGCGGGCCGTGCACGCCGTTGACGCGCACCAGCTCGATGTCGGAGGTGGCCGAGCCGCCGGCGATCCAGGTGGTCGGGCGCGTCGGGTGCTGCCCGAGCACGTCCACCGCCTGCGGGACCGTCGGCATGATCATCTCCCGCTCCAGGACCACCACGTGCTTGTCCGGCACCAGCGTGATGGCGCGCCGCCCCTGGTCGGGCTCGCCGTCCAGGCAGATCGTGCCCGACAGGGAGATCCCCACGCGCGAGCAGGTCAGCACCGCGTCGATCTGGTCGAGCTCCAGGGTCGGGATCGGCTCCTCCCGCGAGTCCTCGCGCACCGTGCGCCCGCCGCGCGCGGCCGCCTCCTTGTAGGCCTGCGGCAGCCCGGCGGGGACGACGACGCTCGTGGCCGCCCCGAGCAGCTCATCGATGGCGTCCAGGACGGCGGCGTCCTTGGGCGCCAACACCACCTTGGCGGAGTAGTCCTCGAGCTTCTCGACCATGTCCGCCACCACCGGCTCGGAGCCGGGGGCGTCGGCGCCCACCCGGATGTAGTTGCGGGGGATATCCCGCACGGGCCGGCCCTGCTGGGAGCGGGAGATGGCCTCGCGGGCGCGGGCGAGAATTGCGGTCTTGGCATCCATCAGCGGTTCTCCTCGGGGGTGGACTGTGCGGCGGCGTCGGCAACCGTACGGGCGGGGGTGACGCCGTCCGGGTGAGTGCGCTTCCACCAGTGCCGCAGCGACTCCTTGGGAGCCACGGGCAGGTCGCGTGAGCGCGTCCACAGCGAGGCGGGGAACGGCAGGGCGCCGATCCGCCCGTCCTTCCCGAGCAGGCGCGTGGCCTTGACCCCCTCGGTGGCGGCCAGCCAGGCCTTGCCGTTGGACATGATCGGCGCGGTGGCATTCATGGCCACGTCCCACATGTCCGGCACCAGGCGGCGCTTGACGTCCACGCTGCGGGCGCGCAGGTGGATGAGGATGGTGGGAATGTTGATCTTGACCGGGCACACCTCCGCGCAGGCCCCGCACAGGGAGGAGGCGAAGGGCAGGGTGTGGACCGGATCGTCGTCGTCGAGCCCCTGCGTGAGCTGGGGGGTGAGGATCGAGCCGATCGGGCCGGGGTATACCGAGCCGTAGGCATGGCCGCCGGTGTGCTGGTAGACCGGGCAGATGTTCATGCACGAGCCGCAGCGGATGCAGGCCAGTGCCTGCCTGCCGATCGGGTCGGCGAGCACCTTGGTGCGGCCGTTGTCCATGAGGATGAGGTGGAACTCCTGGGGGCCGTCACCGGGGGTGACGCCCGTCCACATGGAGGTGTAGGGGTTCATGCGCTCGCCGGTGGCGGAGCGGGGCAGCAGCTGGGTGAAGATCTCCGCGTCCTGGTAGCGGGGGACCAGCTTCTCGATGCCCATGAGGGTGATCAGCGTGTCCGGCAGGGTCAGGCACATGCGCCCGTTGCCCTCGGACTCGAAGATCGAGACCGTGCCCGTCTCCGCGATGCCCATATTGGTGCCGGAGACGGCCACCTTGGCGTGGAGGAACTTCCGGCGCAGGTGCGCGCGTGCGGCGCCGGCGAGCTCCTCGGGCTTGTCCGACAGGTCCTCGGGGGCGTCGCCCATGCGATCCAGGAAGATGCCGCGCACCTCGGAGCGGTTGCGGTGGATCGCCGGGACCACGATGTGGGAGGGCATGTCGTCGGCCAGCTGGACGATCATCTCCGCCAGGTCGGTCTCGTGGGCGGTGATGCCCTCGTCCGCCAGGTACTCGTTGAGGTTGGTCTCCTGGGTGGCCATGGACTTGACCTTGACGACGTCGTCGACGCCCTTGGACTTGATGATGTCCGCGACTATCCGGTTGGCCTCGGCGGCGTCGCGGGCCCAGTGGACAATGCCGCCGTTGGCGGTCACATTCGCCTCGAACTGCTCCAGCAGCTCGGGCAGGCGGGAGGCCACCTCGAACTTGACGGCCTCGGCCGCCTCCCGCAGGTCCTCCCAGTCCGGCATCTCGTCGACGCGCAGCTGCCGCTTGTTGCGGATGGTGCGCGTGGCGTGGCCCAGGTTGCGGCGCATCTGGGTGTTGGCGAGGGTCTTGTGCGCGCCCTCGGGGAAGGTGTGGCCCCAGCGCAGCGTGTCCTGCGGGACTTCAACGTTGGTGCGCCAGCCGCCGGTGTGGGGCTGCTCGTCGGGGGATGCGGCCGGCATACCTAGAAATGTCTGGGTCATTACAGTCTCACCTGGTCCTTGCTGGGCTGGAAGGAGGCGTGGCCTTCGAAGGGGGTCTCCTTGGTGGAGGCGAGGATCTCCGCCAGGTGCATGACGCGCACGCCGGAGTTGACGCGGGACAGGGCCCCGCCGATGTTCATCAGGCAGGAGTAGTCGCCGGTGCACAGCACCTCGGCGCCGGTGGACATGACGTTGGCGGCCTTGTCCGCGACCATCGCCGTGGAGGTATCGGAGTTCTTGATGGAGAAGGTGCCGCCGAAGCCGCAGCAGACCTTCTCATCCGGCAACTCGATGAGGGTCAGTCCCTCGACGGCGCGCAGCAGCCGGTAGGGGCGGTCCCCGACGTGCGCCACCCGCATGGAGTGGCAGGTGGGGTGGTAGGTGACGGTGTGCGGGAAGTAGGCGCCCACGTCCTCCAGGCCGAGCACGTCGATGAGGAACTCGGAGATGTCGTAGGTGTACTCGCTCAGGGCGTCCACCCGCTTGACCAGGGCGGTGTCTCCCACGTGCTCGGCCACCAGCCGCTGCTCGTGCCGGGCGGCCCCCGCGCAGGATCCGGAGGGGACGACGACGGCGTCCCACTCCCCGTCCAGGACGGGCTCGAAGGTCTTGACGTGGTTCTCCACGATGGAGGCGGCCTGCTTGAAGTAGCCGGTGTTGGCGTGCATCTGGCCGCAGCAGGCCTGCCCCTGGGGGAAGACGACCTCGTGGCCGAGACGTTCGAGAATGGTGACGGTGGCCTGCGCGGCCTGGGGGAACATCGTGTCTGCCAGACACGTGGCGAATAGTGCTATGCGCACGGGATGGGGTCCTTTCCTCCACGACAGCTTTGGCGTAACCGTGACCAGATTAGGGCAGTGACCGGGGTCGCTCCACCGCCTGTATGGGGAACCTTGGTGATCGCTCGGGGAAGCCTGGTATCACGCCTGAAAGTGGGAACTGTGGGGGTTGCGGCGCGGCCGGTTCCGGCGATGCCACGGGTATGTCGGGGGTCGCATTGCGCAAGCCCGGCCTTCGGTTTTCCTCACCTGCGGCCAAGCCGGCGCCAAGGCGAAGCGGCGCAGGCGCGGGAGTCCTGGCGGGTGGCTGTGTTGACGCCCCGGTGGGATGGAGCCGACCGCTGTCGGTCGGCGGGATGGTGGTGGCCAATGGCGTGGCCGAGGCTCCTGGTCGCTGGACGTCGGGGACGCCGTTCTTTGCTACGCCGGATCGACCTCTACTACGCCGGTTAGCGGTTGATTGTATGCCTGTGAGGCCTTCAACCAACCGCTAACCGGCGTACCCAACACCGAAGTGGCGTAGTAGAGAGCGGGCTGCGGGAGATGGCGGCAGCAAATCCCGATGGTGTTCCCGGCTCTGTGCGGGTGAGCGCACCACCAGGCGGTTGACCGCCCAGACCGTACCGATTCGTGTCGTTGCTGTCACCTAGGCTGGAACAGCCTGCTTCGGCACCTACTCTCGGAACAGTCCAGTCCTTGGCCGAGAAGGTAGGAGCCAGGTAGGAGGTGGGGGCCGTGTCCGAGCCGAGAGGCCGACATGCCGAAGTCCGCAGGGGCAAGGGAGTGGCCCGGAAGCTGGGCGAACTGTTCCAATCACTGGCTCAAATGATCCGGGCCATCGGTGTCCTTGTGGATGCCCTCAGCAAGTGGTTCAGCTGAGCCGCTTGCGTCGGGGAGTCATCCGGGTCCCAGCCGGGTGGCTCCCCTCTGTTGTGCCGACTGGTGCGCCGGCATGGCAAGCGAGTAACGCCAGCGGCAGATCGAGTTCTGGCACTGAGCACGCGGGTCCGTCGTCGAGGACGTGCTGTGGCCCGCCAGGAGTTCGCCGGGTCGGCGGCCCCGGGAGCTGTCAGGAGTAGTGCCCGGTGCCGACCATGACGACGAGGTTGCAGTCGGTGGACAGTGCCAGCTCATCCACGGTGAACCGCTCCGAGCCGCCCACGAGGTCGGCGTTCTCAGTGTCAAGAATCCGGTTCGCGTCGGACTCCGGGACGGTGACGAAGGTGCATTCCTGGGGGACGTACTGGTGCAGGTCGGGGTGGATCGGCGGCAGCAGGTCGGGAGCGGTGGTCGCGGCGTCACCCAGCGCCCGGCTGGTGGCCTGGTCGACTTCGATGACGGCGTGGAACCAGTAGGGCCGGTCGGGCTCAGGCAGCCGGGACTCGTTCTTCTTGACCCTCTCCTGCATGACCAAGTGCGTGCCTGTGGCGCCCATGGCCGGCATGCGGCTGGTGACCGAGTCCAGGGAGGTCTGCACGGTCAGCGGATCGGGCACGTACTGCGTGAACTCGGCGAAACGCGCATCCTGCGTGCTGTCCGGCTGGGCGTCCCGACCCGGGAGGGGAGTAACCGAGCAGGCTGCAAGGAGCAGAGCCGTGCAGACGGCCAGTGCGCTGAGAAGCCCGCACCTCGGGAGTCGGGCGCATACCCGCCGGCCCGAGTACGACCGTGGGAGCCCGGATACGGCCCCCACCTCCCGAGGCCACCGCGAACGCGGAGTGGCTGGGGAGGAAGCGGCCGTATCCGACAAACGGCCCCCGGTCGAACTCTCCGGTGCCACCGTCAGGCCGGCATGTAGGCGCCCAGCCAGCCCTGGGAGGCGGCCAGCACCAGGCAGCACAGCACCAGCAGCAGGCCGATCGAGTAGGGGGCGGACTTCTTGAGGATCTCCGCGTCGGTGCCGGGGGCGTCCACGGCCGTGGTGACCACCGCCAGGTTCTGCGGGGAGACGATCTTGCCCAGGCCGCCGCCGATGGTGTTGGCGGCCAGCAGGATGCGCGGGTCCAGGTTCGCCTGCGCGGCGGCGGTCGCCTGCAGGTTGGCGAACAGCGCGCCGGCGCTGGTGGCCGAGCCCGCCACCGCCGTACCGATCCAGCCCAGTACGGGGGAGAGGAAGGCGAAGGCGGCGCCGGTGGTCGCCAGGGCGGCGCCGACGGCGGTGGTCTGGCCCGAGAAGTTCATGACGTAGGCCAGCGCCATCACGGAGGCGATGGTGAGGATCGACATGCGCAGCGTGAAGATCGTGCGCGGCAGCACCGCGAACATGGCGCCGATGGAGGTCTGGAAGCGTCCGCCCGAGGAGCGGGTGCCATAGACCACGCACACGATCACCGCCGTGAGCAGGATCCAGGTGCCCGGGTTGGACAGCGTCTGCAGGTTGTAGATGGCGGAGGTGGAGGCCTCGCCGTCGGCGGTGAGCAGGTCCCCGTAGACGCCCGGCCACGGGATCTTGACGTCGGTGCTCGACAGCACGGCGGACAGGTCCACGCCGAACTTCCACAGCTTGGTGATGGCGATGATGACGACGACCAGCACGTAGGGCAGCAGCGCCAGGACGACGCGCTCGCGGTCGGGCTTGTCCGCGCCGTCGATCTCCGAGTGGTACTCGTCGGGCGTGGTCGGCTTCCACACCAGCAGGAACAGGTAGCAGGCGGCGAAGGCGAGCAGGGCGCCCACCACGGAGGTCAGCTCGTAGGAGACGCCGGGGGTGACGAAGTGGCCGACGCCGGCCGCGATCCCCGCCACCAGGGCCAGCGGCCACAGCTGCCGGATGCCGCGGGCGCCGTCGAGGATGAACAGCAGCAGGAACGGCACCAGCACGCAGATGATCGAGGTCAGGTGACCCATGTTCTGGGCCACCGAGACCGGGTCCTCGCCGCCCAGGTTCCCGGCGGTGGTCGTCGGGATGGACATGGCGCCGAAGCCGACGTAAATGCCGTTGCCCACGATCGTGGCGATCGCCGCCTTGATCTTGGGCACGCCCAGGGTCACCAGCATGGCTGCGGTGATGGCCACCGGCGCGCCGAAGCCGGCCAGTCCCTCCAGCAGCCCGCAGAAGCAGAAGGCGACGATGAGGGCCTGGGCGCGCTGGTCGCCCTTGCCGATCGTGTTGAACACGGCCTTCAGGTCCTGGCTGCGCCCGGAGGTCTCGGTCAGGTTGTACAGCCAGACGGCCGCGATGATGATGTAGATGATCGGCACGAATCCCATGGCCAGGCCCTGGGTGGCCGACAGCGCCGTCATCCCCACCGGCATGTGGAAGGCCACGACGGCGATCACGGCCGAGAGCGCCAGGGAGATGATCGCGCACCAGTGGGTGGCGACCTTGAAGGCGCCCATGAGCACGAAGAACGCGATCAGCGGCAGCAGGCCGACGATCGCGGTGATGAAGACATTGCCGCCGACGGCGGTCGTTGAGGGGGTGAATGCCGTTGCGAGCAGTGGTGCGGTGAGTGTCATGGTGGGTTCCGGACGGGTCGGGGGCGTCGGTGTCGGGACCGCAGGGCGTCGGTTGCCGCGGCCGTGACGAGCGGATCATCTCATCTTTTCGGTCTCGACGTGTGAGGCTCGGCAGGCCTGTGTGGATTCCCCACCACTTCGGCGGCGGACCTGCCCCGGCATGGCATGGGGCCCGGCACCGTGGTGGTGCCGGGCCCCAATGCGCTACCGCCGAGGGGACGCTTCTGCGTCAGTCCGCCGCGGTGATCGCACGAGTCGCGTACGGACGACGTTCAGGCCGCCCGTGCGGCGCGGGCGGTCACTTGACGTCGTCGTCGACCCAGTCGAAGGTGCGGGTGACGGCCTTCTTCCACAGCCGGTAGGTGCGGTCGCGCTCGGCGGCGTCCATGGACGGCGTCCAGCGCTTGCCCTCCTGCCAGTTGGCGACGACGTCCTCGGTGCCGTTCCAGAAGCCCACCGCGATGCCGGCCGCGTAGGCCGCCCCCAGCGCGGTGGTCTCGGCCACCACCGGCTGGATGACGTCGACGCCGCACAGGTCCGCCTGGAACTGCATCACCAGGTCGTCGTTGGTCATGCCGCCGTCGACCTTGAGCTCCTTGAGCGGGACGCCGGTGTCGGCGTTGATCGCGTCAAGCAGCTCGGCGGACTGGAAGGCGGTGGACTCCTCCACGGCGCGGGCGATGTGGCCCTTGGTGGCGTAGCGGGTCAGGCCCACGATCACGCCACGGGCGTCGTCGCGCCAGTAGGGGGCGAACAGGCCGGAGAAGGCGGGCACGAAGTACACCCCGCCGTTGTCCTCGACCGTCTCGGCCAGCGCCTGGATGTCGCTCGACTTCTCGATCATGCCGAGGCTGTCGCGCAGCCACTGCACCAGGGAGCCCGCCACCGCGATCGATCCCTCCAGCGCGTAGACCGGCTTGGCGTCGCCGAGCTGGTACAGCACGGTGGTCAGCAGGCCGTTCTTGGAGAACACGGGCTCCTCACCGGTGTTCATGAGCATGAAGCAGCCGGTGCCGTAGGTGTTCTTCGCGGTGCCGACCTCGAAGCAGGCCTGGCCGAAGGTGGCCGCCTGCTGGTCGCCGAGGATGCCGGAGATCGGGGTGTCGATCAGCAGGCCGTTCTTGCGGCCGTAGCCGTAGATCTCCGAGGAGGAGCGGATGTCGGGGAGCATCGACATCGGGATGCCGAAGTCGGCGCAGATGTCCTCGCGCCACTGCAGGGTGCGCACGTCCATCAGCAGCGTGCGGGAGGCGTTGGTGACGTCGGTGACGTGCACGCCGCCGTTGACGCCGCCGGTCAGGTTCCACACCACCCAGGTGTCGGGGGTGCCGAACAGCAGGTCCCCGGCCTCGGCCTTCTCGCGGGCCCCGGGCACGTTGTCCAGGATCCACTTGACCTTCGTGGCCGAGGGGTAGGTGGAGATGTTCTCGCCGGTGATCTGCCGGTAGCGCTCGGTGCCCAGCGGGTCGCCGGCGGCGATCTCACGGACGATCGGGGCGGTGCGGGTGTCCTGCCAGACGATGGCGTTGTAGATCGGCTCGCCGGTGTTCTTGTCCCACACGATGGTGGTCTCGCGCTGGTTGGTGATGCCGACGGCGGCCAGCGAGTGGCGGTTGATCTCCGCCTTCTGCAGGGCCTCGGCGACGACGGCGCGCACCGACTCCCAGATCTCGACCGGGTCGTGCTCGACCCAGCCGGGGTTGGGGAAGATCTGGGTGAACTCCTTCTGGCCGATGGCGACGACCTCGCCGGAGTGGTTGAAGATGATCGCGCGGCTGGAGGTGGTGCCCTGGTCGATCGCCAGGACGAACTTCTCGGTCTCGGTTGTCTCAGTCATGGACGAGTCCTTTCACTTCACTTCGTTGTGATATGCGGGGCCGGCGTCAGAACAGTCCGGCCATGTTGGGGATCAGCAGGCCGGCGACGGTGCCGCCGATGAGCGGTCCGACCACGGGCACCCAGGAGTAGGCCCAGTCGGAGGAGCCCTTACCGGGAATGGGCAGGACGGCGTGCGCGATGCGCGGGCCGAGGTCACGGGCGGGGTTGATGGCGTAACCGGTGGGACCGCCCAGGGACAGGCCGATGGCGACGATCACGAAGGCCACGGCCAGGGGGCCGAGCTCGGAGGGGGACTTGCCGTTGTAGAGCACCCAGGCGACCAGCGCGAAGGTACCGATGGCCTCGGTGACGATGTTCCAGCCGTAGGCGCGGATGCCGGGACCGGTGGAGAAGCAGGCGAGCTTGGCGTCGGCGGGCGCCTCCTCGTCGAAGTGCTTCTTGTATGCCAGCCAGGCGGCCACGGCGCCGAGGAAGGCGCCGAGCATCTGGGCGATGATGTAGACGATGATGTTCGTCGCCGTCGCAGGGACGCCGGCGGCGAGGTCCTTGCCTGCAACCGCCAGACCGATGGTGACCGCCGGGTTCAGGTGACCGCCGGTCGCGTAAGCGGCGTAGACACCCATGAAGACCGCGAGTCCCCATCCGAAGGCGATGACGATCCAGCCGGAGGCCTGGGCCTTGGACTTGGGGAGGTTTACCGCGGCGCAGACGCCGGCTCCGAAGAGAATGAGGATGAAGGTCCCGAAGAACTCCGAGAGGAAGATCTGGGCGAGACTCATGGCCTGCTCACTTTCTGCACGACAGCGTGCTCGATGCGTAGGGCGAGCGGCATGTCGCCGTTCGCATTCCACGAAGGAACGGGTGAAGCCCTGGCTGCACCCGAACGAATCAAAAAGTACTCGAGGTCACACACGAATACGCAGTGCCGCGCCATTGTTGTTACGTGTTGCTGAGGCCAAGCTAAGTTCGGAAAGCGTTGTGGTTTCAGGTAAAGGTCCCGGTTCGGGCGTTTGTAGCAGGAAATAGGTGCGTCGCGCGGTGTTGCCTGTTGAACGTTTGCGCATTCCGCGTGCACGAGCTCTCTTTGGCGTGTAGTCATAAAGACGGTGGCGCCAAGAGCGCGCCGCAGGTGCAGGCAGGCCCGGGCATTCGCCCCGCCTCGACGGACGAGGAGGTCCCCCAGTGAGAGCCATGACTGCCGACGTGGTCGTCGTCGGCGGCGGCGCCACCGGCGTCGGTGTCGCCCGGGACGCGGCGATGCGCGGTATGAGCGTTGTGCTCCTGGAACGAGCCGATCTCGCCCAGGGCACCTCCGGACGCTTCCACGGGCTGGTGCACTCCGGCGGCCGCTACGTCGTCTCCGATCCCGGCTCGGCCCGCGAGTGCGCCGAGGAGAACACCATCATCTCCCGCATTCACGCCGACGCCATCGAGTGCACGGGGGGACTGTTCGTCGTCACCCCCGAGGACGACCTGGCCTTCTCCGACAAGTTCCTGGTCGGTGCGCAGCAGGCGGGCGTCGCCTGCGAGGAGCTCAGCCTGTCGGAGGCCCTGCGCATAGAGCCGCGCCTCAACCCCGGTATCAAGCGCGCCTTCGCCGTCAACGACGGCGCCGTCGACGGCTGGCAGATGGTCTGGGGAGCCGCCCGCTCGGCCCGGGCCTACGGCGCCGAGATCCTGACCTATCACGAGGTCACCGACCTGGTGGTAGAGGGCGAGGGGGCCGACCGGCGCGTCGTCGCCGTGCGCGCTCATGGCCTCAAGACCGGCGAGGACCTGACCATCTCATGCGCCATGGTCGTCAACGCGGCCGGCCCCTGGGGCGGCCGGCTCGCCGCCATGGCCGGCTCCGAGGCCGTTGAGATCGTCGCCGGCGCGGGCATCATGGTGGCCGTCAACCACCGCCTGGTGAACCACGTCATCAACCGCTGCGTCCAGCCCTCCGACGGAGACATCATCGTCCCCGACCACACCGTCTCCATCATCGGCACCACCGACCGACGCGTGCCCGACCCCGACCACCTGCTCATCCCCCGCGAGGAAGTCGCCCAGATGCTCGACGCCGGCGAGGTGCTCATCCCCGGCTTCAGGCAGACCCGCACCGTGCACGCCTGGGCCGGCGCCCGCCCCCTGGTGCGCGACAAGCGCGTGTCCGGAACCGACACCCGGCACATGAGCCGCGGCATGACCGTGCTGCGGCACAGCGAGGCCGAGGGGCTGGCCGGGCTGATCACCGTGGCCGGCGGCAAGCTCACCACCTACCGACTCATGGCCAAGAACACCGTCGACGCCGTCTGCGCCGAGCTCGGTGTCGATAGGCCCTGCACCACCGACGCCGAGGCCGTCCCCGGCTCCGAGCACGGCCGCAACTACCGCGTCACCCACCGCCTGGCGGCGCGCGAGCAGGACCGGCTGGAGAACCAGACGATATGCGAGTGCGAGCTGGTGACCCGCAAGATGCTCACCGACCTGATGGATGAGCAGCCCGACGCGTCCTTCGACGACCTGCGCCGCCAGCTGCGCATCGGCATGGGCCCGTGCCAGGGCGGCTTCTGCGCCGCCCGCGTCGCCGGCGTGCACGTGTGCCAGGGGCGTGCCGACGCCGCCGACGCCACCGAGCTGCTGCGCACCTTCCTGCGGCACCGCTGGATCGGGCTGTGGTCGATCCTGCACGGCGAACAGGTCCGCGAGGCGGCGCTGGACTTCTGGATGCTGCAGGGAACCCTCGACGTCGAGGACCTTCCCACTGCCGCGCGCCCCGCCGCCGCGGCCACGCCCATCGCGGACGCCGAGGACGGCGAGGAGCTGCCTGAGGAGATGGCTGCGGCCATGGCGGCCCTGGCCGCCCCGCCCCGGCTCGACCCCGACGCCGCAGCCCTGGCGGGTGCTTCCCGCGCCGCCACCGACCAGAAACAGGAGGTCCGCGCATGAGCAGCGACGTCGTCGTCATCGGTGCCGGAATATCGGGGTACGCCGCCGCCCTGCGGCTGCGCCGGGCCGGCGCCACCGTCACCCTGGTCACCAAGGGCATGGGCTCCCTCGCCCTGTCCCCGGGCACGGTCGACGTGCTCGGGCGTCTCGGGGGCGCCGCCGGCCCCGCCGGGCCGGGCGCCGGAACCACCGCGGAGGAGCGGTCCGCGCGCCGCGCCGTCACTCGCCCCTATGCCGCCATCGCCGCAGCCGACCTGCTGCCCGAGGGGCACCCCTACCGCGTGATCGGTCGGCGCGCCACGGCCGCCGGCGTGGACCGCTTCGCCGCCCTGGTCGGCCCCGAGCTGCTCACCGCGCGGCCGGACACGGCCGCGGGCGCAGCCGGGGGTGACGACTCGGCGGCGGGCCCGGCGAACCTGTGGCTGCCCACCGCAGTGGGGGCCGTGCGCCCCACACTGCTGGTCCAGCCCTCCATGCAGGCCGCTGTGCTGCGCGACGGCGGCCGCTACCTGGTCGTCGGCCTGGCCCGGCTCAAGGACTTCACCGCGGGCATGGTCGCCGGGAACCTGAGCCGCAGCGAGCTGCCGGACGGCGGGCGTGTGCAGGCGCGCGCCCTGACGGTCGACTTCGAGGCGCGCGCCGGCGAGAGCGACACCAACGCCGTCGGACACGCCCGCGCCCTGGACGACCCCGCCGGAATCGACCGGCTGGCGCGCCTGCTGGAGGGCAAGGTGCGTGACGGCGAGACCGTACTGCTGCCCGCCGTGCTCGGCCTGGACCGCCCCGGCGTCTTCCAGGAGCTCGCCGAGCGCCTGGGCGCCCCCGTCGGCGAGATCCCCCTGGTGCCGCCGTCGGTGCCCGGGCTGCGGCTGGAGCACCGGCTGGACCGGCTCGCCTCCGCCGAGCGCGTGCGCGTGGTCATGGGCGCGCGCGTCGTCGACAGCCGCGTGGAGCGCGGCCGCCTGGTGTCGGTCACCACCGCCGCCGCCGGACGGCCCCGCGAGCACCGCGCCGCGACCTTCGTGCTGGCCGCGGGCGGCTTCGAGTCCGGGGCCCTGAACATGGACTCCCACGGGCGGGTCACCGACACGGTCCTCGGCCTGCCGCTCGCGGGCGTAACCGCAGACGGCGCCGAGAATCTGCGCCGCCTGATCCACCACGACTACTGGGGAGCGCCGCAGGGGCTGTTCCGCGTCGGCGTGGCGGTCGATGCGCAGATGCGGCCGCTCGGAGCCGACGGCGAGCCTGCCCTGGTCGGTGTCCATGCCGTCGGCGGCGTCCTGGCGGGCGCCGTCCGCTGGAGCGAGAAGTCCGGGGAGGGTATCGCCCTCGGGTCGGCCGAGGCCGCCGGCGACGCCGTACTGGCCGAGCTCGGCTGCGCCGTCCCCCCGGAGCAGAGCACCGCAGCCGGTAGATCCACGGGGGCCGCCGGGCCCGACAAGAGCAAGGAGCAGGACTGATGTTCGACGTCGACACCCTGGCCCAGCGCTGGGACCTGCCGCTGCCCGGCAAGGGCGGGGCGCGGGTGAGGAGCGGCGCCGCCGCCGTCGAGACCGCCGCCCACTCGCTGGCCCGCGCCAGCCTGGACTGCTGCGTCAAGTGCACCATCTGCGAGACGATGTGCCCGGTCATGGAGGTCACCGAGCTGTTCCCCGGGCCGAAGTTCGTCGGCCCGCAGGCCGAACGCTTCCGCAACGGGGAGAGCGTCGACCACTCCATCGACTACTGCTCCTCCTGCGGCACCTGCACGCGGGTGTGCCCGCAGGGCGTTAAGGTCGCCGAGCTGAACAACCAGGCCCGCGCCGTCATGCGCGCCCAGCACGGCCAGGTGCCCGTGCGCGACCGGCTGATCACCCAGACCACCCTGATGGGCAAGGTGATGACCCCGATTGCGCCGCTGGCCAATGCCGCCCTGGCCAACAAGCCGGTTCGGGTGCTCATGGAGAAGACGGTCGGGGTGCACCGCGACGCGCCCATGCCGCACGCCCAGCCGATGTCGCTGGCCGAGTGGCTCAGGCGTCGCGCCAAGCGTGCGCACACGCTGGTTCCGGCCGGCTCGCGCGGCCCGATCGTGTTCTTCCACGGCTGTGCCGGCGGGTACTTCGAGGTGGAGACCTCCAAGCGCGCCATCGAGGTGCTCGAGCACATCGGTTATGAGGTGATCGTCCCCAAGCAGGGCTGCTGCGGCCTGGCCGCCCAGTCCAACGGGCTGTACGGGCAGGCCTCCGCCAGCGTGGTGCGGCTGTGCGAGCAGCTGGTCGCCGCCGGGAAGGACCTGACCATCGTGTCCTCCTCCGGCTCCTGCGCGGGCATGCTCAAGCACGAGGCTCACGAGATCATGGGGGTGGACGCCGAGGCGCTCGCCGATGTCTCCCCGCGCACCGTGGAGTTGTCGGAGTTCCTGCGCGACCTCGACGACGCCGGCGAGTTGCCCCACCACTTCCGCCGCATTGAGGCCACCGTCGCCTACCACGCCCCCTGCCAGCTCAAGGGGCAGAACATGGGTATGCCGGCGATCGAGCTCATGGAGCTGGTGCCGGGCTTCCACGTGGTCGAGTCCGGCCGGGCCTGCTGCGGCATCGCCGGCACCTATGGGCTGAAGCGGGAGAAGTACGAGGTCGCCCAGGCGGTCGGCAAGCCCCTGTTCGACGTCGTGCGCGAGGTCAACCCGAACCTGGCCGTGTGCGACACCGAGACCTGCCGCTGGCAGATCGAGCAGTCCAGCGGTGTGAAGACGGTGCACCCGATCTGGGTGCTGCACGCCGCCTACGGGCTGTCCCGCCTGGCCGGCATCGAGCCCAAGCCGGAGCGCCGCCCCTGACCATCGGCGTCGAGCACCCTCCCCGAACCGGGTGGGTTGGACGCCGGGCCGCGGAGAGGTGTGTTATGCGTAAGCGCACTAACAAGCGCCTTGATAGTGTTGTCATCGTCCCGTAAGAGGGCGTCGCTATTGGCTCCACTGACCCCGTGCGATAATGAGCAACGATTGTGCACGAACGTGCAGGTCGTCGTGCGACGGGGGAGAGTGGATGACGGAGGAGACCGGCGGCACGGTTCCGCTCGGCCGGTGCTACGAGGCGGCCTCTATGTACTACGTGCAGGGGGAGACCATGGACGTGATCGCCCGCCACCTGGGCGTATCGCGCTCCACGGTCTCCCGGCTGCTGGCCAGGGCGCGCGCCGACGGCATCGTCCGCATCACCCTGACCGCTCCCGGGGGAGCCGGCACCCTGGAGGCGGCACTGCACGACACCTTCAACGTCTCCGCGCGGATCGTGCCGGTGCGTGAGGGCACCACGGAGATTCACCGCCTGGAGCAGGTTGCGGCCGTCGCTGCCGAGGAGCTGGTGACGCTCGCCCCGGAGAACGGGGTGCTGGGGACTGCCTGGGGCACCACCATGTCGGAGGTTTCCGCCGCCTTGCCTCGGCGGCGCGTGCCGGGGCTGACAGTCGTGCAGCTTAACGGCGCCACCGCCCCCGAGGGGGACGGCCCGAACGTGGGGGAGGTGCTGGGCGATTTCGCCGAGCGACTCGGCGCGCGCGCCGTCGCCTTCCCAGTGCCGGCATTCTTCGACCATGCCGCCACCCGCGAGGCCATGTGGTCCGAGCGCTCAGTGCGGCGCATCCTGGCGCTAGCGGATCGTGCCAGCGCGGCCGTGTTCGGCGTCGGCTCCCTGGATCCGGCGGCGGCCCTGCCCAGCCAGGTCTACAGCGGAGGACACCTGACCGAGAAGGATCGTGAATTGCTGCGGCGCGACGGCGTCGTCGGTGACGTGTGCACGGTGATGCTGCGCCAGGACGGCACCTGGCGTGATGTTGCCCTCAATGGGCGGGCAACCGGTCCGACCCCTGCGCAGCTGTCCCGGATTCCACGCAGACTGTGCGTAGTGGCGGGTGTCGGCAAGGCGCGCGCCCTGCTGGCGGCGCTGCGTGCGCGCGTGGCCACCGACCTGGTGGTCGACGACGCGACCGCGCGCGCGGTGCTGGCGCTGGCCGCACGGAAGGAGAAGCGCGATTATGGGCAGCATGTGCAACACGGGCAGTACCGCCAGCGCTGAGCCGGACGCCTTGGTCGGCGTGGCGGGCGAGGACGCCGTCGGCGAGGCGCCGTCCTCCGGGCGGACGTCGGCGCCGGTTGCCGTCTCCACCACCGACGACGCCGCTCACCTGCCCGACCGCTTCCAGGACGCCGCCTGGCGCACCGTGCTGCGGCCGGCACGCCCCGCCGACGCCCGCGCCATTGCCGAACTCGTGCGCCCCTATGCGGAGCGGCGCATCCTGATCGGCAAGGACCTGATCAACTACTTCGAGGACATCCAGGAGTTCACGGTCGCGGAGGGCGCCGGGAGGCTCGACGGCGCCGATCAGTCCGGGCTGATCGGCTGCGGCGCCCTGCACGTCATGTGGGACGACATCGCCGAGGTGCGCACCCTGGCGGTGCGCCGCGACTACCTGCATCACGGCGTGGGCCACGCGATCCTGAGCAACCTGCTCGACCGCGCCCGCACGCTGGGGCTGCGGCGGGTGTTCTGCCTGACCTTCGAGGTGGACTTCTTCGCCGCCCACGGCTTCCGTGAGATTCAGGGCACGCCCGTGGGCACCGACATCTTCGTGGAGATGCTGCGCAGCCATGACGACGGCGTCGCCGAGTTCCTAGACCTGGCCCGCGCCAAGCCCAACACCCTGGGCAATACCCGCATGCTGCTGGAGCTGGACGACTGAGAGCGGCCGGGGATCACCAGGTGTCGGATTCCCGTGTCCACTCCGGAGTGGTGATGGTCTCCCGCGAACCTGCATGTGCGGCTGGGCCCGGGTCGCCGATGTACTCCTCCTGCACCTCGTCCTCCAGCAATGGGATGTCATAGGTGCCGTGGGGACGCCGACGGTTGCGCGACTGGCCCGCGCCGCGCGCGCCGGCCGGGGCGCCCATGACGGGACGCCCGGCTGCACCTTGCGCGCCGGATCCAGCTGCTCCGCTGCCCTGTGCGGAGGTGCCGCCCGCGGTGGTGGTCGCCATTCCGGTGCTGCCGTTGACCCCAAGTGCTGCTGTGGACCCGGCGGTGGCGACACCGTTCAGCCCGGGTACGGCGGCGGCTGAGGCTGCGCTCAATCCGCGTACAGCGGCGGCAGCGGCGGCGGCAGCCGCGGTGGTTCCTGCCGCCCCGATGACGAGTCCTGCGTTGCCGGAAGCTCCGGATCGGGACTGGTCTGAGGAGCCGAGCGGCACCAGTCGGCCATTCTCAACCGTGTAGCGCCCCGTCGCGAAGGCGGTACCCTTCGGCAAGTCGGCGCCGTTGACGCTACTGGTGAAGCGGTCCACCTGGGTGACGGAGTAGCCCGTGTGGGGGCGTGCGACCAGACGCGACACCGACGTCACGGCTGCGGTGCCGATCGCCGTCGTGCCGGTGCCGAACGTCGCAAGGGGAACCGTGGCCCCCGAACCGTAAGCGGCCGCGGCGGCTCCTACGGCGCCCCCGCCGCCGGAGCCGGCGCCACCTGCGCCGTTGGAGCCCGCTCCCGAGCCGGAGCCGCCTCCTGCGCCGGGGCTGGCAGAATTGGAGCCCGGCAGCTCATCCAGTGGTGTCTGGTCCACCTGTCGGTTCGGGTCGAAGGCGGGTCGCGACAGGTCGATTTCTCGCAACGCGTCTGTGGATGCGGTCAGGGTCTCGTCCATGGGAGCGAGGGCCTCGGCGGCCTGCCGCTCACGCCGGTTCTCAACGGCGACCGTATCCTCGCTCATGTTGTCCGTGGTGAAGTCGGCGAGCTCGTCGTACTTGGGCTTGGCGGTGCGCATGGAATCACGGGCAGTGGTGCGCGCGGACTTGATGAGGGCCACCGCCGCGTGCCACTTGCGCACCTCTGCCTGGAGCTGGGCGAGCGCGCCGTTTACGGCGAGTTGGGTCTCGCCCTCGAAGGCGGGGCTGGCGGCGATGGTGCGGATGGTGTCATCGCAGGAGACCAGGTCGGACTGGATACCGGCGAGAGTGGCATCATCCACGTAGTCGTCAAGGTCGAGATCGTGGATCTTCTTCAGCTCGGCGGAGTTGGTTCCCATACTGCGTGTCCTTCGGCGTCCCTCTGAGTCTTCTTCGTCTTCACCAGGCGTATGCCCGCATCTGGCGGTGCAGTCCGCGGGGGCTACTCTGCGGTGGCGCGGGGACCACCGGCGGGCAGGCCTCTGGGTTTTGACGTATCGGGGATCTCGGCCCGGTTGCGACTCCAGTTCTTCAGGGTCTGAACGGCGTCTTCCTTGCTCTGCTCGTCCTGCTCGGTGAAGGCGGTGACGGCGGCGTCGTAGTCCTGCTTGAGGGTGTCCAGGTCCTTACGTGTGGAGGCGATGCAGGCCTGGAGCTGATCGAGCACAGAGGTGTAGGCGCGCATGCAGATGTAGGCCTCGCTGTGGGTGGACCACGTGGTGGACGACTGGTTGGCGGTGACGGAGCCGACGCTGGATGCCGCGGGTGAGGCGTAGTCGTCGGAGGCGGCGGCCATCTTGGAGGAGTTGCTCGTCGCGGTGTCGTAGTCGACGGAGAATCTGCCGGACACTGTGTCTCCAACTGTTCGCAGGGGCGGGTGGCAAGTCTGTAGTGGTTAGGTTGTTTATGACTCACCGTAGCCGGTGAGGGCATGGATCTGAACGCCTGAAGGTGGGGAGTGCTCCCCACCCGGCGCGCCGACGCAGAAGCGTCGGACGCGAGGGGGCTGAGCACCTCCACGTTACGAACACGCTACGCCAGTCGTGTCCGGACTGTCACCACAAGGTGGGTGTGAAAGGCAGTGATGTTTGCCTCGCCGTCGCGTGATTGCGCGGTTTCCGTCGAGTAGTCCCAGCCGTTACCATGATCATCCCGTGACAAGGAGGGTTGAGATGACGCAGCCGACGCCGGGCCATGGTCAGGGCCAGGAGATGCAGGGACAGGGCTACGGCCTGAGCCCGGGCGCGCAGGGCTACGACCAGTACGGTCGGCCCGGCAGGCGCGGAGCCCCTGACCGCGGTTCGCAGGGCTACGGGCAGGTACCCGGGAACGGTCAGTATGGACACGCCCCCGCGCAGTCCGGTTACGGCTACGTGCAGCCGGGTGCCCCACCGGGCCAGGGGGCGAGGACGCCGTCGGCCGGGCAGCCGTATCCCGCGGGTTTCCAGCATCCGGGAATGGCGGGCGCGGAGCAGCCCCTGAAGGTTGAGCTGAAGCCCATTCCGCTTTCGCAGGAGCGGCTCGTGCTCAAGCCGAGCCTCACGGCCACCGGCGGTGTCGGCTTCTGGCTGGTGGCGGGCTTCGGCGTCGCCTGCCTGTACAGCGCCGGGTGGTACTTGGTGAATGAGCCGGAGAGGGTCGGCTACATGCTGGTGGCGCTGCTCACGGGCCTGGTGATGCTGGCGCTGGTCGTCCTCATGCGGCGCAGTCGCACGGTAATGGATGCGACCGGGATTCACCTGCAGGTGTACGGGCGCACACGCGACTTCCCGTGGCCGACGTCGCGCACCAGCCTGTTCGCCCGCCTCACGTTCGGGAAGGTCGTCAAGAGCGCGGATGCCTGCATGGTGATGCCGGACGGGCAGGCGGTGGCGCTCATGGGGCTGACCTGGATGGGGGCATGGCCTCCGTCGCTGGAGGCGAAGGCGGTGGCCCAGTGCTCGCGTATTTGGGACTGGGCGGTGGCGCGTGGTTACACGCAGGAGACGGGTGAGTACATTCCGCTGTCGGGTATCACCTGGCAGGCGCAGCAGGTGGTGCGTGAGAGTCAGGAGCGGCGCTTCGGGCTGCGGTGATCGACTGCTGCTACGAGCCGGGCAGCATGTGCGGGTTCGGCTTGGCAGTCGGCTGGTCAACCCGTCAAAGCGGCACTCCGGCATGTGCTGGACTGTCGCTCATGCGATTGGTGCGGCGAAGCGGGCGCAGTAGGCGGGGTCGACCGGGGGTGTTTGTCCCTGGGCGTTGGTGATGGTGGTGGCTACGGCGCGCATGAGCCGGGCGACGGCGTCGTTGGTGAGTTGGCTGGCCCACTGTTGGTCGTCGGTGGGCATTAGCTGCTCAACCAGTTCGACGGTGTGCCCGGCGACCTGGAGGAAGCGGCCGGTGTACAAGACGGTACCCGGCAGGAGCGCGACCTCCTGGGCCTGGGGAACGGCCGACACCGGCCCCACATCCCTTCCGGTATGTACGACAAAGACGGCGATGCCGGGGCTGGTCATTCCCGCGGTGGCTACCACGAGGTCACGGCTGGTGGCGGTGATGCCCCGGGGCACTACCACTCCTGGCTGGGTGCCGGAGGGGCTGGTGATGCCCCGGAAGGTGACCGCCCCGGTGGGCGGCAGCTCGCGCAGTCCCGCGACGGCGCGCTCGAAGCGCTCCTCGGGCGTGAGCTGATCGGGAACGGGCTGGTCGGGTGTCGTCATTGGCCAGTTTCCTCCTGGTTATGGGACTCGTCGTGTTTGTGTTCCTGGGCCTTCCGGTAGGAGCGCTCGGCTTTGTGGCCCAGTGCTTGTCGGAAGTGTTCACGGTTTGGTGCGGGCTTGATCCATGGTTGGGGCCGGTACGGCAGGATAGGGTCTCCATCACTCCACCAGGGGCCGAATATGGCGTGGTCGGTGGCGACCTGGGCGGCGACGGTCTCGGCGGATGGGGGGATGGATACTGGGCTGCCCGGGTCGTTGGGGATGGCGGGCAGCGGTGTCAGGGTCACGGGCAGCCACAGTGTCGGAATGCTGAGCTCGGTGGAGTTCAGGTCGGTGGGCCAGGGGACGCCGTCGGTGCGGGCTGCCGCCCATGCCTGCCCGTAGTACTCCAGCACCAACGTGGTCTGGCCTTCAGGAGCGTCAGTATGGAACAGTCCCACGATCCAGGCATCCTGCTCCTGACGGTTAAGCCTGTCATACCACTGGTTGACGTCGGGCTCTGGCTGGTCGGCGTCGAGCCGGATGCTGGTCAGAAAGCCCCGTCGCAACCGGAAGCTGCAGGTGGGCGGGAGCATCTTCAGCCCCGTCGGGTCATCCGCCCAGCGGGGTCTTTTCGGCGGGACCTGGCGTGCACGGGTCCTGCCGCGCTCGTCCTCGGTGACCGTGTAATGCAACTGTGCGTGGCGCAGCCGGTTGCGGCGAAGATTCTCCGCGTCGCGTTCAAAGAACTCGTCTTTGGTTATACAGTCGTAGTCGATGGTGCCGTCCTCAGGGCGGATGGGGTACCAGCGTCGGTCCCAGTACTGGTCCTCAAGATCGTCAGGGATCTGCCCCAGCCCCAGGCGCGTGGCCTCCTCCTGATCAATACGCAAACGGTGTTGCACGACGCCTGGGCGGAGGTCACGGATATCGCCGGTGAACGGACGACGCACTCCGTCGTCGCCAATCAAATCAAACATGGCTGTGCGGCTCTCCCGGTTTGAGGGCGCAGCGGTTCCTGCGCGGGGTTGCGATGTGTGGTCGTATTTAGGTGCGAGGTGGCGTTGTCGTTGTCGGGCTGGGTGGCGGTGGGACGTCGCCGATGCCGTGTGTATCGCTCGGGCACGTCCGTATTCCCGGACGTTGCCGATTCTGGGCTTCCTAATCTCAATCAGTGATATAGGTCGACGCCCACAAAACGGCTGCGGTCAGTCGCCGCGCTCCTGCTCGCGCTTGCGGCGGTAGTTCTCGCGGCGACGAGCGTTGCGCTGCTGGCGCTTGAGCTCGGCCTCGTAGCCCTTGCGCAGCCAGTCCGGGATGAACTCATCGTCACGCGGATACAGATCCAGCTCAATCCAACACTCCCGCGATCCCGGGGGGCCACCACCAGGTTCGTCGAAGATCGGCTCGCGCATCCAGTCGCTCTCCTGATGCAATACCCCGTCGGAGGCATTCATCCACAGTTGGCACCACGTCCACGCACCACGAGCAGGCGTAGCCTGCGCTTGCCGAAGATCACCCTGAGGTGAGCTCAACTCCCACGGGATCCTCACCCACTCCTTGACACCGTTACGCATGAGCCAGGCGATGTCACGCTGCACGCGGCCGATCCCTATGGTTTCGATTGTGGCGCTGTCCGCGCCGGTGTCAGCGAGCCAAACCTGAAACTGCCGCTCAACGCGCTGCCACAACTCGTCTGCATCTACATGTCTCATAGTGTCAACTCTCCTCGATGTCTACATCATGCTGTTGGGGGTTTCTATTATCGAATCGTTGAGACCGCGGCATTCCGCTGCCGTCCGTCCATTCAGCCCTGTACTTGGTTGGTACTCTGTCTGTGGGGTTGACGTCGCTTAGGCGGTTGACGGAGTCGGCGTTGGCTGGCGGGCCGTCGTACTCGATGCGGATGTCGATGTCCCTGTAGTTGCCGGGGCTGCCGGCGATCTGGTCCTCGAACCTCTTGTAGCTCCTCGGGTAGGTGCCGTTGATTCCGCGGTTGAGGTCCTTGTGCATGGGAGCCTCGTTGATGTCCTCGGGCGGGCCTCCGTTCTTCGAGGCGATGGTGTGTCCGCCATCGTAGGTGTGCTCGGCGATTCCGTCCCCGTAATGCCCGATCCGCTCCTGAACGGACTGAGACCGATAGCGCAGGCCGTCTTCCACCACATCCAAGCGGTCCACCTGGACGCGCACGGTACGGCCCCAGTCATCGGTGGTGTAGTGGAACTTGCCGTCCACCGTATAGGTGGCGTTCGGCAACGGATCCATCAGGTCCGGGTTCAACGGGGAACCATCATGGTGCCACCACGTCTGGCGCAGAGCCGCGGACTCGGTCTCCACGTGCACGATCTCGCCATGCTCGTTGGTGTAGAACTTGCCGCGTTCGGCCACGTCGTAGCAGGTGTTCGGTTGCAGGTCGACGCCGTCGCCGAAGGGCTTGGTCGTCTTAGGCGCCAAGGGGCTGTCGGCGCCAACCGTGACGTTGTGCTTGATGTCGGGCCGGTGCTCCTGGTTAAAGGCATCCTGATCCGGGTCATAGTGCTGCTTGCCGTCCCCGGCGTCAGGCGAGTCCTTCGCATCTGGAGAATCAGCATCCGAGGTCGATTCGCCATCACGGGTGCGGTGAGAGTCGGCGTCCCCGTCGTCGTTCGAGTGCCTGGATGTGGAGTCGCCGTCTGGCCCGTCCTTGTGGCTGGTGGCCGGGTCGGGTGCGTCGTCGGTCTTGTTGTGTGGGGTTGTGCTGTCAGCCGCCGCGGTAGTCGAGTGGGAGCTGTTGTCTTCTGGGTCCCTGCGAGCAGACACGGATTCGGGCTCCTGTCCCTTGGGGTGCTCGGGGTCCGGCGACTCCGGATCCTTGGGTCGCTGGTCGGGAGCCTGTTTGCCGTGCTCATCAGGTTGATGCCGCTCTGGGTTATGGTCGGCAGGCCGGTTGCTGTCCGGGTCGGCGTCAGCGCCGGAGCGGCCGTGAGTGTCCGCGTCGGAGTCTGACCGGCCGTGGGTGTCGGTATCGGAGCCGTTGCGGCTGGTGGGCTCAGGCTCACCATCACGGTTGGCCTTGCCATCACCGGTGTCGCTGGCGCGTTCGGCGTCGGACCGGTCGCCCTCAAGGACGTGCTCGGAGCGCGGGCTGTTGGCGTCCGGGGCGTCTGCATCGGGACTGCTGGTGCGCGAGGAGTGCGGGCCGGCGCTGTCGCCCGTGGGTGCGGGCTGGCCCGGGCGCTCGGAGCGACCGGTGTCCTGGCCGGACTCGGAGGACCGGCCGGAGCCATCACGGCCACCGGCGTCCTGGTCGGCCTCCGGTCTGGACCCGTCGCGAGCACTGCTGTCAGGGCGGTCGGCATCGGCCCGGGCGGGCTTGGCGTCCGGGGCGTCGGTGGTCTCGTGCGCCGGTCGGGAGGCGTTCGTACCGGTGCCGTCGTCGGCGTGGGTGCCGCTCGCGGAGCCCGCATCGCCGCCCTCGGCCGGGACGCTGCCACTGCCGGCCCGGCTGGTGCCAGCGTCAGAGCCGCCGCCGTCGGTCCGGGCGGTGCTCGCATCCGGGGTGCTGGTGCGACTGCCGTCCGAGCCACTGCGCGCATGCGGGGAGTCAGCGGTAGTACCGGTGTTGGCGTGCGCGGCACTGTGGGCCGAAGAAGGTGCGCGGGTATCGCCGTGGATCGGGTCGATGCCGTGATAGCTGGTACCGGACCCGCCGGAGGCCGATGACCCGCCGGGGGCGGCGCCGGCGCCACCGGGACCGACATCACCCTCTCCGGCAACACCACCGGGGAGGACGGAGCTGACACGGCCGCCCCAGAACCGGCCGACGAGCCCGTGGCGCCATCATCCGGGAACGATCCGGCACCCGCCGACCTGGCGCTTATCGCTAGTAGATAGCTGTCAGCTCCTCTACAACACCGGACGACTTGGGGCGGTCACTCATCCTCATCTTCCTCCGTGGCCTCCCACTCCAACAACTCAGCCTCAGCCGCAGCAGCATAATTAGCAGCAGGAGAATCAATGTTTACATCAAGAACACTGCCGAGCACGCCGATGTTCAGTGACGAGCGGTTTGGTAAAGTCCATGTCACAGCATCTACAATGCCGTTCCGAACCTTGGTCCGCTCCACCTTTCCCTTCCCGTAAATGTGCGACAGCAGTCTGACATACTCATCGTATGTCTCGCGAGCCAGCGGTGCGGTGGAATGGTCAAATGTGCTGGGTGCAAATGATGCAAGAAACATATGGAAAGAGTCGAGTTTGTTCTTGATGATTGTGATTGATGCGTCCTTGGGTCTGCCGGAGCCGAGGTTGGTGGTGACCAGTGTTTCCTTTCTCGGTGAGGGTGTCCATCCGAGTTCGTCGCGTAGGGCGAGCGCCTGCTGGGCGGTCATGGGCCAGTCGTGTTCGAGCCACTTGCGTATGACAGGTACTCCGACCTGTGGTGGGACGACCCGGTAGACGGTGCCGTCGGGCAGTCGGCGCTCGTAGGTGGGGTCTGTGTGTTGGTTGCCGGTGCTGTCGGTCATCGTGTCCTCCTGACTGGTGCGGGGTCGTGATCGTTGGCCTGTTCGTGTACATGGTAGGCGGGGTGTGTGACGTCAATCCGCGCGCCGTGGGGAGTTGCTCGCTCTACGGCGTGGGCGGCTGCTGACCCTGGGTGCGGATCTCGTCGATCATCCGCTGTAGGTGGTCGCGTACTTCCGGGCCTACGTTGTTCTCCGGGTCGACGAGCTTGAAGATCTTGTCTGTCACGTGGGGTGGACCGTCCGGGGTGCGGGTGGAGATCACCCGGTAGTGCAACTGCGTGTCACCAGTCTTGATGTCCTCCCACAACCTGGGGTGGTCGTGGAAGTACTGGGCGAACCTGGGATCGGTGAGCAGGTGGTCACGCGCATACGCGTCACTGCCCTGCTTCGCCATTTTCTCGTGGTGCGTCTGCACTTCTCTGCTTGAGGTCCTGGCGTCGGCGCCCTTGTACTCTTCAATATAGAAGTCGCTGCTGTGTCCGTCTTTGTCGGGCGCGGAGCGGGAGGCGCCATCGGTGTAACCGCCCGGCACCGTACCGTTGTTGAGATCCTTGTTGTTGTCGATCGCCCACTCATCGAGCACCGGCGTACCCTGCTCCGCCAAATACTTCTCACCCCCGACCTCACCAATGCGAGCAGACGTATCCCGAATCTCACGACGCGTGTCTGTGAGATCCTTGGCGGTTGTCTGCAGATCGTCTAGATCGTCGGGGTCATACCCGCTACTGCTGAGATCACGAATCGTATTCTTGCGGTTGACGGCGTTGAAGTCCTTGCTGGTGAGGCCCTCGGGCATCTGCTCATCCAGCTGTTGCTCAAGAGCGTTGCGATGGTCAATCAGCTCTTCGCGGTGCTCAAACAGGGCGGGAATATCCCTGCTGTCGTGAACGTCGAACCCGTCGCCGTCATCGCTTGTGTCGACGTCGCCGTTGTGGGAGTCAGCGGCGTCATTATCGTGTTGGTCTCGCTCATGATCGGGGCCGTCCTCGTCCTGGTCGTGGTGGTGACCGTCATCATGACCCCGATCATCACCGCCTTCAGCCTTGTCGTCGTGTGCGTGCTCGTTGCCGGTGTCCCCGTCGTCGCTGTTGTGGTTGGTGGGGTCTGGTGTGTCGTCGGTCTTGTTGTGTGGGGTTGTGCTGTCAGTTGCCGCGGTAGTTGGGTGGGAATTGTCTTCTGGGTCTCTGCGAGCAGGAACGGACTCGGGCTCGGGCTCCTGGCTCTTGGGGTGCTCGGGGTCCGGTGTGTCGGTGTTCCGGGGGTGCTCGTCGGGAACGTCCTTGCGGTGCTGATCGGGCTGCTCTGCATCGTCGTGGCCTGACCGGTCTCGGGCATCCGGGTCGCCGCCGGTACCGGACCGGCCGCGGGGCTCTGTATCAGTGTCGGAGTCGTTGCGGCTGGTGGGCTCGGGCTCGCCGTCAGGGTTGGTCTTGCCGTTGCCGTTGTCGCTGGTGCGTCGGGCGTCGGGCTGGTGGCCCTCGGGGGCGCGGTCGGAGTGCGGGTTGTTGGTGTCCGGTGCCTCGCCGTCGGGAGCGTGGGTGCGGGAGGAGTGTGGGCCTGTGCTGTCGCCCGTGGGTGCGGGCTGGCCCGGGCGCTCGGGCTGGCCGGTGTCCTGGCCAGATTCGGAGGGCCGGCCGGAGCCGTCACGGCTGCCGGTGCCGTTACCGGTTTGCTGGTCGGCATCGGCCCGGCCACCACGGCCACCGGCGTCCTGGTCGGCCTCCGGTCTGGACCCGTCGCGAGCACTGCCGTCAGGGCGGTCGGCATCGGCCCGGGCGGGCTTGGCGTCCGGGGCGTCGGTGGTGTCGTGCGCCGGTCGGGAGGCGTCCGCACCGGCGCCGTCGCCGGCGTGGGTGCCGTCGGCCTCGGCCGGAGCACTACCAGAGTCGGCGCGTCCAGTGTCGGTGTCGTTTGTGCGGCTGGGCCCGGCGTCAGGGGCGCCAGCCTCGGCCCGGCCGGTGTCCGTGTCGGGACTGCTGGTGCGAGCGCCCTCCGAGCCACTGTTGCCTGTACGTGGGGAGTCAGCGCCACTACCGGCGTCGGCGTGTGTGGTGTTGTGGGTGGAGGGGGTGCTGGTGGTGTCGCCGTGGATCGGGTCGATGCCGTGGTAGCTGGCATCGGTCGTCGGGGCCGCCGGGGTTGCGGCGGGGGTATCGGCCTGCGGGGTAGCGGTGCCGGCCCGGGTGTGGTTACTACCAGTGGCATCAGTCATGCTCGCGGACGCCGGGGTCGAGGACGTCGATGCTGCTGGGGACGACGAGGACGCGTGCGTCGAGCCTGCCGAGGAGCTCGTAGAGCTGTGAGCGGAAGACGAGGGCGTTGTACCGGTGGTGTCGCCGTGGATGGGGTCGATACCGTGATAGCTGGCATCGGATCCGCCGGGACCGCTGCCCGCGCCGCCGGAACTGCTGGTGCTGGTGGTGGAGTGTCCGCCGGTGCTGCTGGCGGAACTGGTGGTGGAGTGGCTGCTGCTGGTGGAGTGGCTGGAGCTCGTACTGGTGGTGGAGTGGCTGCTGGTAGTTGAGGCGTTGGTGGCTCCGCCACCCGAGGTGCTGGTGTGACTGGCGGACAGGGTGGTGGCGTGGTGCTTGGGTGTGGAGCCGCCCATGCGGTTCTTGATGTTGCGGCCCACCTGGGTGCCCTTGTTCTCAGCCCAGTCGGAAAGATCGAGCTTCTTCAGGCCCTCCATGAGCTTGGTGATGCCCGGCTCGATCTTCTTCAGCAGCCCGGACAGCGCTTCGAAGGAGTTGATCAGGTCCTTGGCCTTGGAAGCCAGCATGCTCACCTTGTCCGCCACCCAGGTGCTGATCTGGCCCACTACCAGCGGGGTAGCCAGGCCCAGGGAGAAGATCTCCTCCGCGGCAGCCTGGAAGAACATGCCGATCGCCTCGGAGATGGCGTCGCGCACCATGTCGTGCACGAACTGCACGATCGCCGCGGCAATTTCTAGCCCTTTGGCGATGTTCGCCGCCACACTTGACATAGCATTCATACCGCCGGTGAGCTTGCCAGCCCGGGCCCGCCAAGCATCGGCGGCCAACCCCGCCTGATCCGCCATGTCCGCGGTGAGGTAGTCCTGCAGGTCTGTGGCCTGCTGGGTGTATGCGTTGGAGATGTTCGTCCAGGTCTGCGACCCGGCCATCACCGCGTCCGCGTCACCGGTGAGCTGCTCCAGCATCTCGTCCAGCGGGTAGATGTGCTCAATGATCCACCCGACAACCACGCTGACCCCGGCGGCGATCGGGTTGGTGACGGTAAAGAGCACGTCCCCGGCCAGCCCCACGCCGGCCAAGGCCCCCTGTCTCCAGGAGCCTTCGCCAATGGCCTGGCTCAAATCGGAGATGTCCTCACCGACACCGGTACCGGCCCAAAACGACGACTCCGACTCCTGCTGTGCGGCGACCAGTGGGTTAGCGACAGTCACGAGAGACCTCCAGGGGTGAGCTAATACGAGCGAAACGGCGGGTGTGCGGGGTGGGGCGGGTTCAGCCCGCCGGGTAGGTGCTGTTGGCGTCGGTGGCGGCCTGGGAGTCGGTCTCCTCGAAGTCGGTGGCCACGCTACGCAGGGACTGCGCGTCGTCGTCCAGCTGCCCACTGAGCAATGAGGTTCCCAAGTCGAAGGCCAGCTTGGCGACCGTGTAGGCGGGGGCGAACAGCGGCGTGCATATCACCCCGAAGGGCAGGCCACTCAGGGCGGCGTCCGACGCCTGGTCGATGGTGTCCAGTCCGTCGCCTACCGAGGCAACGTGCGCGGCGTGGGTGCGCCACACCTCCGGGGAGACCTCCAGGTCGGCCATCACCAACCACCCCTTGAACCACGTCCGTCACCGCTCTGCCCAAAGCTCCCCAGCGAACCGGTCGGGTCGATCAGGCCCCCACGCCCAGGCCGCCGCGGGGAGGCCCCAGGCCGCCGGCCCGACCCCGACCCCGATTGCGACTGCGGCGCCGCGCCGTCCTCACCGCCGGTGTAGGCCTGCCGAACCCGCTGCGCAACCGCCGAGTCCTCACCCCACACCTCCGCGGCCATCCGCGCCGTCCTCTCGCCCGCACGCCCGGACGCCCTCTGGACCGCCCGCATAATCGCCGCCGCCAGATCACCGGGCGTGAAGTCCATTGCCGGCTCGCGCAGCTTCAGGTCCACCAGCCTGCCGGCCGCATCCACCGTCACACTGATCGCCCGATCCCGACTCACCTCGGTCTCACGCAAAGCCTCCACCTGCTTCGCCAGACGCTGTGACGCCTCCGCCCGCTCCTGCGCCTGACGCACCCAGCCATCAATATCCGCATGCGCCCGCGCCGCGGCGTCATCGATGTCGTCGGCCATCAAAACTCCTCCTGATGTGTGTAACTGAAATGGAACATACCAAAACCGCAACACAGTGGCCAGGGGACTGCATGGGTACTTCTTCACTTGCGCGTCGCCGTCCGCCGTGCTCTACCGCCCGCCTTGGACGCCACCAGGGCAGTCACCAGCACGGTGGCGCCCACTGCTCCAACGCTTGCGGCCAGCCGTCGGCGCCGAGCGGGGGCCGGGTCGGTGGTCGGCGGCACGGCCAGGGCTACTGCCGGGGATGCGGCCGTGCGGCTGCCCCGCGGGTTGGCCGGTCCGAGCGCCGTGCCGTCGTTGATGAACTCGATGGCGGCGTAGGGCGCCACCAGCCCCCAGCCGGTGGTGGCGCTGTGCGCCGCGGGAGAAGTACGCAGGGCAGTGACGGTGAGTCGGTAGGCCCAGTCCGCCGGCGACTCCTTGTTGTGCGCCGATGCCACCAGCGCCGCGACCGCACCGGCGTATCCGGTGGCCAGCGCCGATGACGGCGCCTGTTGGGACACCACGCAGTCGCCGTCGCCGAAGAAGGCGGTCAGCACCGACTGCGCCGGAACGGCGAGGTCTACGGCGTCGCCATGCAACAGGGCGTCAGAGACGGCGCCCTGAGAATCCAGGGCGGTGACTCCGAGCACGCCCTCGTAGGCGGCGGGATAGCGGGTCTGCGAATCATCCTGGCCCTCACCGTCGTCGGCCCCGACGGTCCCGGTGCCCGCTGCGGTGGGCGGCGCCGATGCCGTGGCAGCGGAGGTCTCCTGCGGCCGGTCGCCGGTGGAGGCGACGACGAGCGCTCCGGCGGCGGTGGCGTGCTCCACGGCGGCGGCCAGCTCTGCGGAGCCCTCGCTAAGCGCACGCGGCACCACGATGATCCGCGCCCCGTGGTCCGCCGCCCAGTTGATGCCGGTGGCGGTGCGGTCGGCGCGCGGGCCCGTACCGGCTTCGACGGCGCCGTCCGAGGTGTCCGTAAGCACTCGCACCGGCATGATCGCGGCGTCGCGCGCCAGTCCGGTCAGCCCGGAACCGGAGACGGCGCGTGCACTTATGACCCCGGCGACGGCGGTCCCCAGTCCGTCCACGTCTGCGGTCGCCTCGCCGACGCCGGTCAGGTCCACGCCGTCGACCAGCGCATGTGTCAGATGCGGGTTGGTCGCATCGACACCGGAGTCGACGACGGCGACGATGACTCCCTGTCCGGTGGACACCGCCCACGCCCGCTCCATGCCTATCTGCGCTATCACCGACGGGACCGTCTGCACCAGCGCATCCTGTCCGCGCTCGCAGTCGGAGACCTCGGCGGCGGTGGTCGGGTCCGGCTCGGTGGTAGGTTCCGGCTCCGGCACAAACGCCTCGGTCGGCTCCGGCGTCGGCTCCGGGGCGGCAGTCTCCTGCTCCACCGGCTCCTCCACCGGCGCCTCAGTCGCGGGCTCCGGCAGCGGCGTCGGCGTCTCCATCTGCTTGCCCTGGGGGGCCGTGGTGCGGGCGGTGTAGGCGCCGGTCTGCACCGGCGCGGGCGTTTCGTCGGCGGAGGCCGTTTCGCCCGCCGGCAGACCTGTCGCCAACGCAATCGTCGCGGTGGCGAACAGGCCGAGCAGCGTACCGAGGCTACGTAAGGGGCCACGGAACCGGTGTGAGCCCGCGGGCGCGTTGGGTCCGCTCAAAGCGTCGGTGCGGGTCACTCCTCCGCGACCCCCTGCCAGACCGCGTCCTTGGAGAGCTCCTGGCCGGTGGGGAACAGCGCCAGCCACGGCGAGGGGACCGCGGTGATCTGCTCCTCCGTGTATCCCAGTCGCTGCACCGTGTCGCTCAGGTCCCCGCCCAGGCCCCAGGCGCGGCCCGCGTCGGTGATGAGGAACACCGGCCCCATCGTGCCGCCGGATACGGAGCGCACCAGCGCCCCCGCGCCTCCGTCAACGCTCACCCCGCCCGTCGCGATCGTGTCGGCCGCGGCCAGGGCGGTTGGCTGCGTTGCTCCCGCGGCATCGGCGCCCAATACGGCGCACACGGAGTCGTCGTCCGACAGGCCAGTCGTCAGGGAGTCGGGCCAGTCCGATGGTGCGCCACCGCTGGGGGAAACGCTCGTCAGGTCGGAGACGCTGACCTCCTGGATAGCGGTGTCCGCGCCCTGGCCGAGTTGGTACATGGTCACCGCCACGTCGCTGAGGCGACTCAGGCTCCCGTCCTGCTGCACCACGTAGTACCGCTCTGAGCCGGACGCGTCAGTCACCGACAGCAGCATGCCCGCGACCGGATCGGTTATCGCCGCCGACAGCCCGTCCACGGGGGTGCCCGCACCCGGGACGGAGAAGGGCTCCAGCTTGCTGCCGCGGGCGAACAGGTTGAGCCAGGCGGCGTCGGCGGCGACCACGGGCTCAGACTCCAGTCCCAGCGCCAGCAGGGTGGTGCTCAGCTGATCGGCCGGTATCTCGTGGGTGACGCCGTCGGCCACCAGGTAGGTGGTCTCGCCGACCGAGACCAGCGCATGCTGCACGCTGCTCAGGCCTGCGGGGGAGGAGCCCAGGTAGGTCATAGTGCTTCCGTCTGCGGCGGAGCAGGCGGACCAGCCGTCGGCCACCAGCCGATCCGACTCGGGCAGGTGCTCGGGGGCGTCGTCCAGGCCCACCTCGGAGCCACGCTCGATGCCGTCAAGGACGGAGGCATCCACGGAGACCTGCTGGAACGAGCCGGCCTCGGACAGCAGCATGGCGCTGGCCAGGTTCTTGACCGGCCGCAGCCTGCCGTTGATCGTCAGGTAGCGGGCGCCCTCGTCCTTGACCACCACCAGGGTGTTGTTCTCCCAGTTGTCCGGCAGGGAACTGACGAACAGGCCTGAGACCCATGACACCAGCACGATGACCAGAGACAGGGCGATCCCGCCGATGAGCGGGCGCGTCATGCTGCGCGGCTCGAGCTCGCGGCCACCGGGCGCCCCGGCCACGAACACCGTGACCAGGCGACGGCGATTGAACCGCTGTGCGTCCAGGATGTCCTTGTTGGAAGCCACCTACAGCACCTCGCAGGCAAGTGCCGCCAGCGGCAGGATGGTCAGCAGCACGACAATCTCGGCGGCGTCGGCCACCCGTGCCAGCCGCGGCCGGTACGTCGGCCCGAGCACATTCAGCAACAGCACGACGATGCCCGCCACTGCGACCATCCCAGCGACCGGCGCGACCAGGTCGGTGCGGATGAATGCGACCGACGTCACCAACGCCGCCAGGATCGCCATCCCGCCGACGATCCCCGCCACGACGTCGGCGCGGGAGCGCACCGCCCGCGTGCCCAGCAACGAGGCGATCGCGATCGCTGCGGCCAGGGCCGTGCCGGCCCACCCGTGAGACACGAGCGTCGGGACGCATGCCAGGACGATCAGCGAGCAGGCGATTCGCGAGGACAGCACCAGCCCGCGCGCGCTCATCACCCGAGCCGTCAGGGACGGCGCGACCTTTGTGTCCGGCTCCGGCCTGATCGTCTCAGTGCGGTCGGGCAGGCTCACGTCGATCGGTATGGAGGCGAGGGCGAGCCACGGTGCCAGCAGGGAGACGATGGCGGCGCCGGCGGACACCATCGCCAGCAGGTGGTGCAGCTCCTGGTGCGCCAGCCCAAGGCCGGCCCCGGTACTGGCCAGTGCGACGGCGACCAGCAACGGCCCGGCGACAAGCTGCCTCTCGTCTCCGAGCAGCGGCATGCCCCCGAGCACGGTCGCGGCCAGGGCTGCGCCCGCGGCGGCAAGTCGCAGGCCCATGGGCGAGCCGGAGGCATTGGACAGGGCCGTGTAGGCGGCTACCGCCGCCAGCGCCCCGGCGGTGAGCACCAGCGCCCAGCCGTAGTCCCTGCCCAGCCGCCTGAGCGCGTATGCGGCCAGTACCAGCACGAGCGTCGCCGTCCCCGCGGCCGCCGGGGCGAACAGGGCGGGACCGCCCTGGCGCAGTAACAGCAGCCCGGCCACTAGGAACAGCGCGCAGGTGGACATGACGGACATCGTGGTGGAGTCCGCGGGCCGCCACGCGACCTCCTGCCGCTCAACCGCAGTCGCGACCGCCTCAACGAGATCGTCATGGCGATCCTCGCTGCTGTCCGTGTCGCGCACCTCCAGGGTCAGCACGCTACCGGCAGCCACGTGCTGGTCCGCCAAGGAACGCGAATCCTCCAGGCCGACGCCGCTGGCCGTCACCAGGCGCATGCCGTGGACCGCGCCGTCTGGCCCCAGTGCGTCCAGGCGCTGCGCGAGAGCGGGCAGGATCTCGGCCAGAGGCAGGCATGCGGGCAACGCTACGTCCGCGGGGACGCTGCGATACAGGACGGTGAGGGGCACCGTGCCTACGGCGCGTACGGAACTGCTCGACGGACTCAAGCTCACTCTCCTGCAACGGGAACGATCCGCGGTCCAGGCGGGAGGGCCCATGCCGGTGGCACCCGATGGGGTAACCGGGAGGGGATGGCGGGGTTCCCGCCTGCCGCGGGGTAAGACCGTGCCATCGTGGCACATCCGGCTGCGCGTGTCACGGCCGTTGAACTGTGTGCTTTCGGATTGGGTGGGGACTTCTCCCCATCCGGAATCATGTGGTTTTAGTGCGAGATTCGTCAATGCTGTAGACGGCGGACGGCGTGAAGGGGTTAGTCTTGATTCGTTACCGAACCTCTTCCGGGACGAGTCTCCCGGGCGGAGGGCGGGACGGCGCTCGCGGTTCCCTCCCCGGCGCCACGCACGACAACCCGACACTGCACAACCACCCTACGAAAGGTCATCGACCATGAGTACCAACCTCGCCGCCGGGAGCGGCACCCTAGTCAATGCCGCGAACGTCGTGGCTACCCATCGCGGACAGCAGGAGAGCATCCTGCGCAACGTCGAGAACGCCGTGCAGGAGCTCAGCCCTGGCTGGAAGGGGACCGGCGGCGCCGCCTTCACCTCGGCCACCAACCGGTGGCTGGAGGATGCGCGCAGCATCGTGCGGGTGCTCAGCAGCTTCGAGTCCGGGCTGCGGAACACCGACTCCGCATACCAGAACACCGAGGAGGAGACGGCGTCGAACGTCCAGAACCTCGCTGCGAGCTCCCAGGGCTACCACGGGATGATGGCCTGACGCCGCGGGCGCAGACCACAACCGGCTCACACCACGCTTACGACTTAGGAGAGAAAAAAATGAGCGACATGCTGGTGAACTACGGATCCATGTCGGCCGCGGCCGAGGCACTGTCCCAGGCGTCCGCGGCGATGAGCTCCGACCTTGAGGACATGGACGCGGAGCTGCGTCCCACCCAGTCCGACTGGAGCGGTGAGGCGCAGGCGCAGTACACGGCCGCCAAGGCCGAGTGGAGCCAGTCGCTGGCGGACATGAACGCGCTGCTCTCTCAGCTCAGTTCGCACGTGACGTCCTCCTCGCAGAACTACAGCGCGACCGACACGCGCAGCAGCAGCAACTTCGGCGCCTGAAGCGCGCCGCACGCACTCGCGGGCCCGCCCGGGATCTCAGGATCCTGGGCGGGCCCGCGGGGTTTCATGCGGTGATGGTGCAGACACGGGGCGGGCCGGTCGTGCTCAGGGCCGTTCCCTCCGGCCTAGCGCGCCTGTGCGCGCCGGGCCCGTCGACTTGCCTCTACGGCAACCGTTACCCCCTCCGCCAGCACCACGACTCCGCCCGGTCCCAGCGGAGTGCGCACTCCGGGTTCCAGCGGGGTTCGGGTGCCATTCGCGCGCACCAGCACACTGCCGTTGGCGGAGCCGAGGTCCTCCGCCCAGGCGCCGGCGCCCGCGACGCCAATGCGCAGGTGCGAGCGGGATACGGCGGTGGACGCGTCCAGCTCAACGAGTTGCACGTCGGCTGCGGCCAGTCGCTGCGGGGCCCGCCCCAGCACGCACTGCCCCTCGAGCGGCAGGCGCCGAGTCGAGTCGATGACGATGCGGTACAGCGGGGGAGTATGGGTGCTGGCAGTGCCGACGGCGTCGTCGCCCGGGACGACGATGGTCGGCAGCGGTGGGGCGGGAATCCGGCCGGTGTCCGCAGGGGCGAGTGCCGGACTTGCGGCGGGCTCTTGCGGAGCCGTGACGGCACCGGGTGGGAAGGACTGCGGCAGCTCCTCCGCGGGCGGGGGCGGCGCGGGACTCGCGGGGATCGGGTGCAGCTGAGGCGTGGCGGGCCTGCTGCTGGAGGGAGGCTCGGCAGCCGCTGAGTAGGGCGGTTGGGTGTACGCCGCCGGAGCCGGGGCGGAGAAAGCACCTGGAGCGGGCGGCGTGGTCGGCGGGGGCGTGGCGGCTCCGGTGCTGACGGGCTGCAGCCCGTATGCGGTTGCGGCGGGTGCCGCCGACAGCGTGGGCGCGGCGGGCACGGAAGGTGCAGCGGTCATGGCGTGCCCTGACGCTGCGAGCGCCGTCGGCGTGCTCTGCCCACTGATGTCGCCGAGTTGCGCGGGAGTGTGCCTCCACGGGCGGCTGGTCCTCGTGGTGGTGCGGGTCAGCGAGTCGAGCAGGGATTCTCTGCCCGCGACGGCGCCCGTGGCGCCGGGCGTCCGCCGCCCGAACGGCAGCAGGGGCGTCAGCACCACCCGCAGCAGGGACCGGCCGACGGGTGGCGTGGTGCCCGTCAAGGAGGCGGCCGTGGCCGCGGAGACGACTGCCAGGCCCGGCGTGCGGCCCACCGCGGCCAGCAGGAGCGCCAACACCACCACGATCTCGCCGGCGACTATCCACGCCAGCACGGTCCAATCCAGCAGGAGGTGCGTCAGCGCCGCCGGGACCACCACCAGAAGCAGGTCCACGAGCGCGGCCACCGCAGACTCTGCGAGGTCGAGCGGGCGTCCCTCACCGCGATCGGACTGCGGCCGATCCACACTTGGCGGCTCGGCCTGCGGCTGGCCGACTATGGCGAATTGACTCACAGATGCCTCATCACTTCTATCAGTCCGGCGGCGATCACCGCCGCCGGGAGTACCAGGAAGGCGGAAACCCGCTCGAACATGTCACCCAGGCGCCCCCACCACGCCGAGCGCCGGAGCAGGGTGAACCCGCCCACGCAGATCGAGACCCCCGCCAGCGCCAGCACCATGCACGCCGCCAGCCACGGCGCAACCGCCCCCGTCGCCGCTGCGGTCAACGCACTGACGCAGACGGCGGTGCCGGCGAACAATCGCGGAATGATGCGGGCGGCATGCGAGCGCGCTGTGCGTGGGCGAAGCATGAGCAGCCCCAGCGCGAAGGAGATTTCCGCCCGCGCCCCCCAGGCCTCCAGCCCCGGCCCCGCCGCCACCCGGGTGACGATCGGGAGGCACATCGCGGCCAGCGTGCCCAGGGCGATCTCAAGCGTGATGGAGACGGCTTCGGCGTCCTCCACCGTGCGCCGGGTGCGCGCCCGGGTGACGCGAACCGCGGGTGCCGTGATAGGAGCCCGCACCGACTGACCCGCCGCCCGCTGCCCGGTCATGTCCAGCAGCTGGCGGTCCGGCACCGACGCCAACGCGGCCCCCGGAACCAGCAGGCCGCCGAGCGCCGCGAGCGCAAGCACGAACAGCCCCAGCGTGGTGCCCGATATCCCCAGTGCCACGCTCGCTGTAACCACCGCCGCCGCGCCGGACCAGACCACAGCGCCGACGGAGTCGCTGGGGAGCCGGTGCAGCAGCCACAGCGCCACCGCCGCAGCCGCGGCGCTCCACAGTGCGACGAGAATCGCGAGCAGCGCCCAGTCCGGGTTGGTGGGAGGGACCAGCAGGGCGCCGACTCCCGCCCCCAGTAGCGGAAGCGACAGCGCGAGCAGGGCCGCCGCAGTCGGTGGACGCGGCATCCGTTGCGGCAGCCCGAGCGCGAGGAGCAGGGCGAGCAGTATAACGGCAGCGGCCGCTCGCGCGGGCAGCGGCAGCGCATGAGCGCCGGTGACGGCCGCGGACAGGACCAAGACGAGCATCAGCAGGGCGAGCAGAACCGCCGTCGCCTCGGCCAGCCAGAAGGGGGCCCGCCGGGTGGCTCGGGACGCTGCGCGGGCGCCGGCCGGGTCGTGATGTTCAGCGGCGGCACCGGTGATGACCAGCACCGCGCCCTCGGCCACCTCCCGTCCGAGTCGGCCACCCGTTCCGATCGGGGCTCCCGACGGCGTGGAGACGGACGTCCCCCGCGCATCCGGGAGGAGGTCCTGGGAGGCCAGTAGTTCGTCGATGCTCATGCCCGGCGGGGCCGCGACGTCAACGGTGCCGCCCTCGTGGACAAGGGTGACGTGAATGGCCGTTGAGTTCATGCCGCTTCGCTGCTCCGGGTACGGGACGGCCCGCTACGACCGCCCGGCGGTACGTTGATGACAGGGCTACTCTAGATGCAGATAGTATAACGACGCGATGATGTGGGTCCTGTGACGAGGCCCCAACAGTGCCTGACCGAGGTCTGGGATGCGCAGTCCTGAACTCAACGGTCCTCAGGCCGGGCACCGGATCACGACTGGAAGGTGCCCGCCCGTCCCATGAATGCCAACAGCCAGACTCCCGAGCTTCCCGGCGGGACCATTGAGGTCAAGGCGCCGCCGGACGCCGTCACCCCGCAGGATGCCACCAGTGTTCTCGCCTCCGTCCTGCCGCTGACCGGCTCCATGGGCGTGATGGTGTTCATGGCGATCTCCAACAGCTCCAACACCAGGATGCTGTTCATGGGCGGGGGCATGGTGGTGGCAATGCTGTCGATGGTGGCCGCCAACATCTACCGGCAGATCCGCCAGCATCGCAACAACGTCACCGACCAGCGCCGTGAGTATCTGGCCTACCTCTCAGAAATGCGCGAAACCGTGCGCAACGCCGCCCGGCAGCAACGCAGCGACTCCGTGCGCGACTTTCCCGACCCCGTCTCCCTTCCCTACTTCGTGCAGCAGGGCCAACGCGTCTGGGAACGCAGTGAGGCGGCCGACGATCCACTGGCGGCGCGCCTGGGGCGGGGAACGGTCAAGTTGGCCGCCGAGCTCAAGGCCGAGAAGCTCGACGCGCTGGCGAAGCCGGACCCGGTGTGCCTGTCGGCGATGACCCGGTTCGTGTCCACACATGCGGAGGTGGACGGGGTGCCGTGGGCGATCTCGCTGAACAACCTCTCCCACCTGGAGGTGGTGGGGGAGGGTGCCGTGGCCCGCGCCCACACCCGGGCGCTGCTCACTCACCTGCTGGCCCTCACCCCGCCGAGTCTGCTGCGGGTGGCGGTGCTCGCCGGCGAGGAGAACCTGCCGGAATGGGACTGGCTCAAATGGGCCCCGCATGCCTGGTCCGACTCGGTGCGGGACGCCGTCGGCCCGGCACGACTGATAGCCACCGACCTGGAGCAGCTCATAGACAAACTCCCCGACGGGCTTGAGCACCGCGGCACCTTCACCGCCGGCGCGGCCGAGGCGCCCACGCCGCATGTTCTCATCGTCGTCGACGGCGGGCGGCTGCCCGATACCTCGCCGCTGGGCTCCACGGCCGGAGTGCGCGGCGTCACCGTGATTAACCTGCCGACGGAGTGGGGGCTGTTGACCTCCCCGACGACGGCCCGCCTGGTGGTTTACCCGCCACAGCCGGACGTTGCGGGCGACTCCGGCGCGCCAATGAGTGTGCCGATGGAGATCGCCACTGTCGGCAACGATCCCATACCGCTCGTGGCAGACACGCTCGACGCGGTCACAGCCGAGGCCGTGACTCGCCGCCTGGCGGCCAGGTTCACCGAGGTCGGGGAGGACTCGGTGGCCGTCCCCGTGGGCATCTCCGACCCCAAGCGCTCCGCGGACCTGCTGGACCTGCTGGGGCTGGGAGACGTGCGTGACATCGAACCGGAGCGCTGCTGGACGCCGCGGCTGGGCGACGACCGCCTGCGGGTTCCCTTCGGGGTCACCCCCGAGGGCACGCCGGTGGTCCTGGACATCAAGGAGTCGGCGCAGGGGGGCATGGGCCCGCATGGGCTGCTGGTGGGGGCGACCGGTTCCGGTAAGTCGGAGGTACTGCGCACCCTGGTGCTGGCGCTCGCACTTACACACTCCCCGGACCAGCTCAACTTCGTGCTGGTGGACTTCAAGGGCGGCGCCACCTTCGCGGGCATGTCCGAACTGCCGCACGTGTCCGCCATGATCTCCAACCTGGAGAACGAACTGGGGCTGGTGGATCGCATGGAGGAGGCGCTGCGCGGGGAGATGAACCGCCGGCAGGAGATCCTGCTGAACACGGGCAACTACGCCAACGTCTCCGACTACGAGGCGGCCCGCCGCGCGGGCAAGCACAATGGCGAGCCGCTGCCGGCGCTGTTCGTCATCCTCGACGAGTTCTCCGAGCTGCTTGCCGCAAAACCTGACTTCATCGAGATTTTCGTCGCTATTGGCCGCCTGGGTCGCTCCATGCAGATCCACCTGCTGCTGTCCTCGCAGCGTCTGGAGGAGGGGAGGCTGCACGGCCTGGAGTCGCACCTGTCCTACCGGATCGGCCTGCGCACCTTTTCCGCCTCGGAGTCGCGCACAGTCCTGGGCGTGACCGACGCCTACGACCTGCCGCCCTACCCCGGGGTCGGCTATCTCAAGAGCGATACCCGCACCATGACCCGCTTCCGGGCCGCCTATGTGGCGGGGCCGCCGCCGGAGCGCACCGGCGCCGGACGCGCCCAGGACCGGCCTGCGCTCCCGGCGCCCGAGACGCCGGCCCCCGGCGCGGCCGCCGCCCCGCTGGTGCTGCCCTTCACCACTGCGGAGATTCCGCTGCCCCCTCAGGCTCAGGTGGAGCTCGACGTGGCACCGGAACCGGAGGAGGCCCCGGAGGTCTCCGCCCGGGATGCCGCATACGCGGACATGTCCACCATGGACATCGCGGTGGCGCGCATGACCGGTCACGGCAACCCGGCGCACCGGATCTGGCTGCCCCCGCTGGACGTCCCCGAGACCTTCGACTCGCTGATCGACGATCTCACAGTCGACCCCCAGCTCGGGCTCATCTCTCCCTCGTGGCGCGCTCGCGGGGACCTGGTGGTGCCGCTGGGCATCACCGACATCCCGATGGAGCAACGGCGCGACCAGTACAGCGTGGACCTGTCCGCGGCGGGCGGTCACGTCGGCGTCGTCGGCGGCCCGCTGTCCGGCAAGTCCACGGCCCTGCGCTCCCTGGTGATGGGGCTGGCGCTGACCCACGCGCCCACCGAGGTGCAGTTCTATGTGGTTGACCTGGGTGGCGGGACCTTCTCCACCATGATGGACCTGCCGCACCTGGCCGGCGTCGGCACCCGCGACGATCCCGACGTCATCGCTCGCATCATCGCGGAGATCGAGGCGCTGCTGGCTGATCGGGAGAGCTACTTCAAAGCCAACCGGATCGACTCCATCCAGACCTACCGGCGTCGGCGCGCGGCCGGGCAGGCGGACGACGGCTACGGGGACGTGTTCCTCGTGATCGATGGCTGGTCTGTCCTCAAGACGGATTTCGACACCATCGCCGAGCGTGTGCAGGCGATCATGACGCGCGCGCTCGCATTCGGTGTGCACCTGGTGATCTCCTCGGCCCGGTGGGCGGAGATGCGTGCAGCGATCAAGGATGCGCTCGGCACCCGGATCGAGCTGCGCCTGGGCGACCCGGCGGAGTCCGAGCTCAACCGCGCCGCCGCCAAGTCGGTGCCGACCGGGCGTCCGGGTCGTGGCCTGGACCCCGCCGGGCGGCACATGCTGCTCACCCTCCCGCGCCTGGACGGCGAACACGATCCCGCCACCCTCTCCGAAGGGGTCGGAAACGCCTGCCGCACGATTGCGGACTCCTACCGGGGCGCGCCCGGGCCGAAGCTGCGGCTGCTGCCCACCCGCATCGACCTGGCCGAGCTGCAGGCCCAGGTGCCGACGGCGGATGGTCCCGTCATCGGCATCAACGAGGCCCGTCTGGAGCCCGTCACCCTTGACATGCGGCATGAACCGCACCTGATCGTCCTGGGTGACGCCAAGAAGGGCAAGTCGTCATTCCTGCGCGCCCTGATGGCCGAGCTGACCCGCGACCGCACCCCCGCTGACCTGCGCATCCTCCCCATCGACCCGCGCCGCTCCCTGCTCGGGGACATCCCCGAGGAGTTCATGCTCACCTACGTGACCCTGCGCGATCAGGCGGCCAACGAGATGACGCGCCTGGTGGACTTCCTGAAGGGGCGCCTGCCCGGGCCGGAGGTGACTCCGGAGCAGCTGCGCACCCGCAGCTGGTGGAACGGCCCCGAGGTGTATGTGCTGGTGGACGACTACGACCTGCTGACCACCGGCCAGATGAACCCGCTGCTGCCGCTGCAGGCCCTGCTGCCGCAGGGGCAGGACGTCGGCCTGCACCTGGTCCTGACCCGGCGCAGCGGTGGAGCCAGCCGGGCCCTGTTCGAGCCGATCATGCAGACGCTGACCGACCTGTCCACCCCCGGCATCATGCTGCCGGGCAACCCGGAGGAGGGGCCGCTGCTCAACCGTCAGCGTCCCAAGCCGGGGCCTGCGGGCCGAGCCAGTCTGATCACCCGCGACTCCATTCAATCCATTCAGTTGGCGTGGTCCCCGCCGACGACGTGAAAGCGGCGGAGCCCGGCCGCCCACAACCGGTGACTCGCGTCCCAGCGTGACCAGCCCGGGCGGGGCGCTGACCGGGGTGAGGGCCGGACGCCGGTACAGTCGGTCTCATGGCGCAGGGACGGAAGGCGGGCGACGGCTCCGGCGGTGGACGCGGCCGCGGCACGGGCGGCAGGGCCTCCTCCGGGCGCTCCGGCAGCGCCCGGCGAACGCCGTCGTCGGGGGCCAGGCCTAAATCCTCCGGCGGCGGTGCAACGCGCTCGGGCAGCGCTCCTTCCGTATCCGGGCGAGGTGGCGCTTCACGGGCGAAGGACGCCGGTGCTGCTCGGGGTCGCGGCGGTGCCGCCCGCTCGAGCGCATCGGGCCCTGCCTCCGGCCGCGGCGGCTCTGCTCGCTCAACCTCGGCGCGTTCCGGCGCTGCTCGTGCCAATGCGCGGCAGGCGCCTCGCGGCCAGGCACGTGCGCAGCGCACCGTCACCACCCAGGATGGCCGTCCGGGACGGCGCCCCGCCCGCACGGCGCGTTCCGTCCGCGGGCAGGCCGCCCGCTCCGCCGCCCGTACACGCTCTCAGGGGCGGGGGAGGCCGGGCGCCGCCGGGCACCGGCCGACGCCGCCCCGGCGCCCGCGCTACTGGCTGCGCCGCCTGGTGGTGCTGGTGCTCGGTATTGCGCTGCTCGCCGGGGTCTCCGGCGGCATCCTGTCGGCCGCCGTCTGGGCGCGCAACACGATCCGCGCCCAGGATGATCGGGCCGCCGCCCAGACCGCCACCACCTACCCCAACCCCGTGGACTGCACCGCCGACGACCTGGACGTCACCCTCACCTCACCCGACTCGGTCTCCGCCGGGTCTGGGATGACTCTGAGCATCACCGTGAACAACACCGGCTCCGAGGCCTGCCTGCTTGATCTGGGCGGCGAGCACATCGGCGCCGTCGTCACCTCCGGCACCCAGACGATCTGGGAGTCGACGGTCTGCCCCTTCACCCCCACCAGCCGGCGCCTGCTCGTCGCCCCCGGTGACGACGCCGCCGCCACCATCATCTGGGACGGCAACGTCGCCTCCTCGGACTGCGCGCCCGCCGCCGTGCAGGCCGGCACCGCGACGGCGTCGGCCACCGCCACTGCGACGGCGGAGGCGACTGCCGAGACGACCGACGGTGCCGCGACGGAGGGGACCGGGGACGCGCAGGAGACTGAGGGGACCGGGGACGCTCCCGCCGAGGAGACGCCCACGGCCGCCGCGTCCGGCAACGTCGCCACCGCCGGCACTTACCGGGTGCGTATCCAACTGGACGGCGCCGACCTGACCGAGGACCGTGTCTTCGTGATCGAGTAGCGGCGCGGCCTCGTTTTTCACGCCGGGCCCGCGCCGCGTATTGACTTCTGCCTGCGGTGTCCGTGCTGTGGCTGGAGGTGGAGTTTTGGTGTCGGTGGGGTTACAGTGCGTGTTTGTGAGCTGTGATGCTGCGCTGGGTGAACGCCGTGCTGGTGGCCTGCCTGGGTGCTGGGCCGTGAGGGGGCGGGCGTGAGCATGGGTTTGAGCCTGGATGCGGTTGCGGGTGGTGTGGTTGGTGAGGTTCCGGGCTCGCCCGGTGGGGTGCTGGCGGTGGCGGACTCCTGGAGGGCTGGTGCGCGGGTGCTGGATGAGGCGGCCAGCAGTGTGGTGTCCTCACGTTTGGCGGTGCCTTCCTGGCAGGGGATCAGCGCGGAGGCGTTCCGCTCTTCCTCCCGGGGTTTGGAGGGTGACCTGGATGCCTCGATCATGGGTCTGCTGGATGGGGCGCGTCATTTGGAGGCCTACGCCCAGGTGCTGGCTGATGCGCAGGAGGCGTTGGAGCGGCTGCGCGCTCTGGTGGGTGCGGCGCTGTTGGAGGCGGTGGATGCTGGTGCGCCGGCGGTGCTGGTGGCGGGTGTGCGCTATGCGGCTGCGGGTGCGGCGGTGGGGATTCGGGCGCGGGTGAGTATCGCGGCCATGCGTACCGCGGCGGCCCTGAACGCGGTTGGTGTTGGTGGTGATGGTGCTGGTTCAGGTGTTGGCGTGGGCGCGTCTGGGGACAGTGTGGCTGATGACAGCAAGGGGAAAGTAGATGACCACACTGGCGCCAAGACGGCTTTCAGTGCTGAGGATATTCGGCGGTTGCGGCAGCAGGCTGACGGACGAGCCGACTGGGATTCAGCCCATCAGGGGGACATTGGTGATTGCTACCTGTTGGCGACCCTGGATGCGTACTCGCGGACCGAGGATGGGGAGCAGTTCCTGCGGGATCATGTGCGGTGGAGTGAGAAGGATCAGGCGTTCATAGTCACCCTGTACGACGATGATGGCAAGCCGGTGTATGTGAAGGTAACCGACTACTACACCGACGGTAACCAGGGCGATCAGGTTCGTGACCGTCAGATGCCCAACCTGATTAGCGTGTATGAGCGCGCCTACGGCCAGTACTTGGGCGATCACGACCTTCCGGGCGGTAAAGCCAACGAAGCCATGGAAGATCTCTCCGGGCGAGATGCGCACAGAGTCGAAACTAAGGGGGCGCCTGGCTTTCTGGGATGGTGGAGGGAGGATCACAAGTATACTGATTCCGAATGGAAGGAAATTGAGGACGCTGTTGAAGCGGGCTGCCCTGTTGTCGGAGGTACCTCTGATGGCGATTTTGACGATGGATCCTCTGTCGAGGCGTGGGCAGACACGGACGATAACGGGCGGGTTGACGATAGCGACGAGAAAGGCGTCTACACGATTGCGGAAGGTCATGCCTACAGCGTGGTCGCCATAGATGACAAATATGTGACTCTGCGCAACCCATGGGCGCGGAACGACACTTCTGGAGGCTATGTTCCCCCTGAAGAAGATGAAGAAGATGGGTTAATTCGCATTACTCGTGAAGACTACGAGAAATATTTTCAACATACCGATATTGGGGAAATTCCGGGCGAGTCTTGATCGTCCTTTTGGGCAGGGGTGAACGTTGCGTGTATTGTGCTGCCTCTAAATTTGTCATTTACCGATCAAGTGTCACTTCACTGTCAAGAACAACGTTTACTTCGTATGTCCACTTGCCGTCCTCCCCGTTGGGGAGTAGTGGCTCGGGATTGACGGTAAGTAAGGTTATTACTCCCAGGCCGTTGATGTGAACGCTTTCCCCTAGGCGTAACTCAATGATTTCCGCAACTCCATCACTGTGGGTCCACTGTAGCGAGCCGATCCACTGATGTCTTTCAGAACGCAGGGGTCCTTCTCTTAACGCGCCTGCCTTAGTTCGAACTGAAGGGATGCTTGGACCGAGCTGCCAAAGACGTCCGACTTCAACACCGTCGGGCAGCGGTACCGAGCGTGTTGGTGGCCTGGTCCACCACAGCCAGCCGCCGATACCTGCTGCCGCCAACAGTGCTACCACGAGGCAGCCGGTCAGGGCGCGCCGCATGAGCCGTCGCCTTGGCGGGGCTGCCGAGACGGCCCCGCCTGCTGAACTCGCCGTATTACGCCCAGCAGGCGCCACCTCGTTGCCCACTCCGGTCCGGTCCACTGCGCTCTGTCCGTCCGCCCGCTCGTCGCTTTCGCCGGTTGCTGATGCCACCGCCAACACGCTCCTTGCCCTCCACCGAACCTGATGCGCCCCCGATCCTACGCCGACTTACGCGCGGGTGACAGGCCCCGATCCACATAGCCCCGCACCGACATCGGTGGATGAATCCCATGAGCAGAATCGTAGATCCGCGAGCTTTTACCTTATTCGTTCTACTCCGGGGTCGAGCGTGACATTCACCGTGTAGGTCCAGAATCCTGCGCGGCAGTCGGGGAGGAGTGGTTCGGGGCGGACGCGCAGTAGCGTCACGGTTCCTAGGCCGTCGATGTGAACAGTATCCCCCAGGCGTAGCTCGAAGATCTCCACGACTCCGTCACTACGGGTCCACTCCAACGAACCGATCCAGTGATGTCTTTCAGAACGCAGCGGTCCTTCTCTCAACGTGCCTGCTTCGGTCCTCGCCGGCTCAACACTCGTGCCGACCTGCCAGACACGCCCGGGTTCGATCCCATCGGGCAGCGGCACCTCTCGCGTCAGCGGTCTGGTCCACCACAGCCAGCCGCCGATACCTGCTGCCGCCAAGAGCGCCACCACGAGGCAACCCGCCAGAACCCGCAACACGCGCCGCCGGAACAGCGCCACCGCCATGGCCTCGTCTTCGTGCTCTTTTCCGGAGGATTGAGCGAGTTCGGCGGGTTGCGCTCCGGCGCTCGTTCCCGTGGTAGAAGACTCTGGCTGCGGAGCCGATTCCTCGCCACGATCGCCGGTTACTGATGTCATTGCCAACACGCTTCTACCCGTGAGCGGAATGAAACGGGTGCCGCAGTTCAGCTGGTTAGGCCGTGGTAACTGACGGTCTTCGCCTCGGCTCCAGTGACGGCGCCGCCCGCAGCTGCGCCACCGAGGTTACGCAGCCCGCTGAGCGATGCTTCGAGCCGGTGCGCGCCGTCGGCAGCCTCTTGGTCGGTATTCGCGTAGCCTTGCTGTACGGATAGCAATCCGTCAGCATCCTTATTCGCCCGGGTGGCCATGCTGTCGACTTGCTGTTCATGGCTAGCGGCGAACCGCGCCGCAGCCGATGCGAGCACGGCCGAGCCGAACACGTCCTCGCTGCCGGACTCCACCTGGAACTGCGACAGCGTGTAGCGTCCGTCATCCAGGCGCGCTCGAGCGGCGGCAAGCTCCTCCGGCACAACCTGCAGAGTCACCTTCAACACCTCCCGTGGAAACCCGCTCGGCTTGCTGGCAGGCGAGCGGGCCGAGGGCGAACCGTTTCCAAACGGTCTCAGCTTAGCATCGGCCGCTGTATCCCGCGCTCACGGCCCCGCTCTCACGCGTAGCGGTCGGCGATAGACACCTCTGCCAGGCGCGACAGACCATCGCGCAGGGTGCGGGCCTGGCGCACACTGACGCCTTCGATCGCCTGCAGCTCCTCGACTGTCGCCCCCAGCACCGCCTGCAGCGAGCCCCAGTTGTCTACCACGGCGCGCGCCGTCACCAGCGGCAGCCGCGGGATCTTGGCGAGAATCCGCAGCCCCCTTGGCGAGACTGAGGCGTCCAGGTCCTGCCCATCGGCCCCGCCCAGCCCCATCGACCGGGCCACCATCGCCAGGTCCAGCAGGGCCGGAGAACCCACCCACTTAAGGCGGGCGTCCACCGTGGCGGTATCCAGTCCCTGTGGCAGGTAGTCGGTCAGTAGGAAGTCCCGCTCGGCCATCAGCCCCCGGGTCAGCTCCTCCACCTGCAGGGCGAGCAGCCGCCCGTCGGTGCCCAGCTCGACTACGTAGCCGTCGATGTCGGAGGCGATGCGGCTGACCATCTCCAGCAGCTGGAGTGCGGCGGTGACGTCCCGGACGGTGACCAGGTCCTCAATCTCCAGGGCGTCCAGGCCGCCGGAGATCTTGTCCAGGCGCGCCTTGTAGCGCTCCAGGGTGGCCAGCGCCTGATTGGCGCGCGCCAGGATCGCCTCGCTCGGCTCGATGACGTGCCGGCGCCCGTCCACGTACAGGGAGATGATCCGCATCGACTGACTCACCGAGATCACCGGGTGCCCGGTCTGCCGGGCCACGCGCTCGGCGGTGCGGTGGCGCATGCCCGCCTCGGAGGTCTCGATGGATGCGTTGGGCAGCAGCTGTACATTCGCCCGGCGAATACGATTGTTCGCTCGATCCACGATCACCGCGCCGTCCATCTTGGCCAGCTCCCGCAGCTGGGCGGCGGTCAGCTCCACGTCCAGCCGGAATCCGCCCGAGGAGATCGCCTCGACCGTCTCGTCGAAGCCAAGCACGATGATCGCGCCGGTGCGCCCACGCAGAATGCGCTCCAGGCCGTCGCGCAGGACGGTACCGGGGGCGACGAGCGCGAGCGTCTCACGCAGCAGGTTGACGGGGGTATCGGTCATGGGTCTCTCCTGGGGGTGGTCTGGCTGTGCCCACTGGCGCGGGCGCCGGACCGCTGCCGCAACATGCTAACCGCATGGGGCGGGCCGACGCCGTGAAACGGGTCGCGCCGCTCGTCGTCGACGGGCGGGCGGACCGGCAACCGCTCCCTGCGGGGCCTCTCAGCCGCGCGGCAGGGCCGCCCCGACGGCCTCACTGACATGCGCCACCGGCAGCACCTGGACGCCGTCGACGCTCCGCAGCTCCTGGGACCCGGCCAGCGGCACGATAGCCCGATCGAAGCCGAGACGCGCCGCCTCGGCCAGACGCCGTTGCACACCGACCGTGGCCCGCACCTCCCCGGTCAGCCCGACCTCGCCGAAGGCCACCAGTCCCGGGGGAGTGGGCAGGTTCTGCGCGGCGGAGACGACGGCGATCGCCACCGCCAGGTCCGTGGCGGGCTCGACCGCCCGCGCCCCGCCCACGGTGGAGACGTACACGTCCGCACTCGAGGTGTCCAGCCGCAGGCGCGCCGCTAGCACGGCCAGCGACATCGCCACCCGGGAGTGATCCACGCCCGAGGTGGTGCGGCGCGGTGAGCCGGCGGCGGTTCCGGCCACCAGCGCCTGGATCTCCACCGGCATGGGGCGGCGCCCCTCCAGTGTCACCGTGGCGCAGGTGCCTGGCACCTCGCTGCGCGCGGCCGACAGGAACAGTCCCGACGGATCGGCCAGGCCGACGATGCCGCGCTCGCCCAGATCGAAGCAGCCCACCTCGTCGGTGGGGCCGTAGCGGTTCTTCACCGCGCGCAGCAGCCGCAGCCGGGCGTGCCGATCACCCTCGAACTGGCAGACGACGTCCACCAGGTGCTCCAGCACCCGGGGGCCCGCGATGCCGCCGTCCTTGGTCACATGGCCCACCAGCAGCACGGGGATGGCATGCTCCTTGGCCACCTGGATGAGCGCGCTCGCGACCGCACGCACCTGTGTGACTCCACCAGCGCCGCCCTCGACCTGTGCGGAGGCGATTGTCTGAATCGAGTCCACGATCAGCAGCGACGGCGCGGCGTCCTGGACGTGGCCGAGAACTGCGCCGAGTTCGGTCTCGGCGGCCAGCAGCAGCGCCGGGTCGATGGCGCCGATGCGCTCTGCGCGCAGCCGTACCTGGCCGGCCGACTCCTCACCGGTCACGTACAGCACCGGGCCCTGCCCACGCTCGCGGGAGGTGGCAGCGGCCTTGGCGGCGACGTCCAGCAGGAGCGTGGACTTGCCGACGCCGGGCTCCCCGGCCAGTAGTACGACCGCCCCGGGGACGACGCCGCTGCCGAGTACCCGGTCCAGCTCGCCCACCCCGGTGGGGCGGGCGCGGGCCTCCTCCGCGCTGACCTCCGCGATCGGGCGTGCGGCGACTGCGGGGCGAATCGCCGCGGCCGGCACGGGCGGGCGTCCCGGAGAGGCGCCGCCCGCGGCGGACTCGACGAACTCCTCCAGCGTGCCCCAGGCGCGGCACTCGCGGCACTGGCCGAGCCACTTGGGGCTGGTCCAGCCGCAGTCGGTGCACACGTAGGAGGTGCGTGCCTTGGCGGTCTTCGTGGTGGACATGAAGGCAGGCTACCGGGGCGCACCGACATGAATTCGGGCGGCAGCGGTCCCCGGCTGGGGTGCCGTGGAGCCGCGGGCGTGAGTGGAGTCTTACGGCTGGGCGGGCGCCTGCGGCTGGGCGGGCGCCTGGCCCTGTGAGTAGCTCGGGGTCTGGCCATACTCCGGCATCTGACCGTATCCGCTGCCGGCCGGTGCCTGTGAGGGTGCGACAGAGCCGTAGGCAGCGGGAGCCGTTGCGCCGGGGGCGGTGTACCCGGGCGTCTGCCCGTTACCGGTGCCCAGCGGCGTGCCGGCAACGGGGTCGTACCCGAGTTTGGCGGCGAGCAGCTGCCGGTCCTTGGAGCGGACCAGGTGCGGGGACTTGGCGAGGATCTTCTCGTCGATGGCGCGGGCGGCACCAATGGTGAAGAACATCAGGGCGAACGCCAGCGCGCGCAGGCCGAATCTGAATTCGAGCATGCCTACGAGCACTCCGAGGATGATGTAGATGCCCGCGATGCCGATGACTATCGCCGCGGTCATCAGGGCCCAGTAGTACTTGGAATGGGGGACGCGCTGCTTGGCGCTCATGAGGGAACTCCTGGAAGTGAGGGTGTCGCTTACCTCTCCAGTATTGATCTCCGTCTGATAACGGGCAACGGCGTCGCCTGGGTAGTGCTACCCAGGCGACGCCGTAGTCGCGCTGAGGTGCTATGCCGTGGGGGCGCCGGAGCCGTAGGAGCCGTAAGTGCCCGGCTGCCCCTGGGGCGGGGCCTGCCCATACCCCTGACCGCCATAGCCCTGACCCGCGTACCCCTGGGTGCCCCGCTGCGCCGACGGAGGCTGGGCGTACCCGTGACCCGGTGCGGTCGATTGCGAGCCCGCCGGCACCTGACCGTACCCCTGCAAGGCCTGGGTGGCCTGAGCCTGCCCGTAGCCGTACTGGGACACCTGGGCGGCCTGGGCCTGCGGCTGCGGGCCGGAGCCATACGGTGCTGCGCCGGGGGCGGGGTAACCCTGCGCCGGGGCGTAGCCGTCGGCGCTGAGGGGCGCCCCGGTTATGGGGTCGTGCCCGAGCTTCTGGGCCAGCAGGTATCGGTCCTTGTTCCGCACCAGGCGCGGGGACCTATTGAGGATGCTGTCATCGATGACGCCGGCGATGGCGACGAAGAGCAGAACCGGGAAGATCAGCAGTATTACGGGGATCCGCACCGATCCCTCGACGTGGTTTGAGATCCACAGGTAGATCCCGACCACGCCCGGCACGCCCAGGATGATCGCGATAGTGAGGAGGAGCCCGTAGAACTTTGAATGAGGAGTGGGCTCGTTCTTCTTGCTGGCCATATGAAGTAGCTCCTGAACTGTAATGATGGGGCTTTCCCCAGTATTCGCCGCGGTGCCGTGTCCTGCAAGAGAGGAACATGCGCGAGCAGTGTGTGATTTGTTATCAGGCTCTTCGGGTATGGGGGTGTGGTGGGTGGTTTCGGCCACAGCCAACGGCCCACGTCGAGGTCGGCAGTAGTCGCGTGCCGAGGTTGGTGGCATCAGACCTGGCTCGGTGTTGTACGTTGGTCGGTGCGGGTGGGTGCGTCGCTTGGTGGTTGCACACGGGAGCCGTCCGAGCGGGTTTGGCTGATCCTTGTTTTTCATTGGAAGCATGCGGAAATGGCTGCGTGGTCCGGAGTGGGTGGTGCCGCTCCCGTGTGCGGCCGGCCCCGCATTGCACACGGGAGCCCTGTCATGACACTCGGGTCGCGGGTGGAATCGGCGCCAGCTTGCGGTTTCTGTCTTTGGGGCTGTTTCTGGGGTGTGCGGACCCGGGGCAGGGGTCTTGGGTGAGGTTGTCTGGTAGACCGCGAACCGGCACGTCAGGCCACGCGCACCACCGACCGCGCACACGCCACCACCCCTGAACCGGAAGAGTCTGTTGTCAATAGTGGTGCGCTCCGTGGGGGCTTACGGGTCATGCTGTGGGTGCCGCAGCGCTGCAGGACAACCTTGCCGGGCGGCCGCATCGCATAGGAAAATGCCCCTGACCGAGGCCCGGGCGCCCGGCTCCGGGGCCGCCGACCGAAGGGGAGACCGTCTTTGGCCGATTCAGTCGATTCTGTGGACCTCGCCGACCGCGCTCGCGGCGTTGAGCATCGCCGCGCCGCCGCCCGAGCGCGCCATCTGAGCCGTCGCAGCCTTCTGGCGGGTGCCGTTGCCGCGGGCTCCGCCGCGCTGCTGTCGGCATGCGCATCCGGAGGCAGCGGCACTGCGGGATCTTCCGCCGCGGCAGGCAATGCCTCACAGCGTGCCACGGAATCGTTCCCTTTCACTGTCGAGCACACCTACGGCTCCACCACCATTGAGGCCGAACCGACCCGCGTAGCCGCAGTCTCCTGGGTGGACGCTGATGTGGTCATCTCCCTGGGGGTGGTCCCCATCGGTATGCCTGCAGTCTCTGCGGGCGATGACGGCACGGACGCCCATCCCTGGACCACCGAGGCCCTTGAGGCGCTCGGCGCCGGTTGGGATACCGGGAGCGCCCCGGCGGTGTACTCCGCGGCGGACGGAGTCGACGTCGAGGAGATCGCCGCCCTGGAACCCGATCTGATCCTGGGCGTGCACTCGGGCATGAGCGAGAAGGACTACCAGCGGTTGTCCGCCGTCGCCCCCACGCTGGCCCATCCCACAGGCGCCATCGCCTACGGCGCCTCCTGGGAGACGGTGACGGTCGCCGTCGGCAGGGCGCTGGGGCGCTCCGCCGCGGCCGAGGCCCTGGTCAAGGCAACCACCTACCTCGTCACCTCCACGGCCACGGCCAACCCGGTCCTTTCCGGGGCGACCTACGCGGCCGCGCAGATCGACATCAGCGGTCCGTCCATCGCCTTGTACACGACCACCGACTCTCGTTCGCAGGTTCTGGGTCAGCTGGGATTGACTCCGGCGCCGGCCGTCATCGCGGCGGGCGTGGACACAGAGGATGCGCTGTCCGTGGATCTCCCGCTCGAGGAGGCCGAACAGCTCAACGCCGATCTGCTGTGGCTCCAGGTCGAGGACGCCGCTGCCGTGGAGGCCATCGGGGACGAGGGCAGACTGTCCCGGATTCCGGCGGTTGCCGCGGGCACGGCCCTGTTCGTCACCGACGAGGTCGCCGCCATGAGCCTGGCGGCCGCCTCCCCTCTGTCGCTGCCCTGGTGCTGCGAGAACCACGTGCCCGAGATCGTCGCCGCGATAGAGGCGGGCCGGGCTGCGGCCACGGCCTCGGCCGCCGCCACGGCCACCGCTGGTGCCTCCGCCGCGGCGTCGTGAACCGCTTAGGGCGTGTCAGAATCACTGCGCCGTGAGGACGATGTGCGGCGTCGGCCCGCTCGCCTGCTACTGAGGGGGGTTCCGGGAAGCCCCGACGCCCCGAGGCGCGGCGTTGCGGAGCGCATTCCACGACCCTGGGCCGCAGTACACGACCTTGGGGTACGTTGCACGACCCCGGGGTGGTCGTGCAACGTACCCCAAGGTCGTAAATCGACGTGTGCGGCCGGAGTGGTGGCGGATGCGGTGGGGCAGACGCGCAGGCGAGTGCGGGCGGGCGCGCAAGTCACGCGCGGGCGGGCTGACGTTCCGCTCAGGCGCGGGCGGGCACAGTGTCAGCCCGCCCGCGCCTTGGCTGGCACTCGTCAGGCTTGAGCGAGGGCGTCACGCACCCGCGCCGCCACCGCCTCGCCGGTGAAGCCGTACTCCTTGAACAGCTGCGTGCCGGGTGCGGAGGCGCCGAAGTGGTCCAGGGAGACGATCACGCCGTCGTCGCCGACGATCTCGCGCCAGCCCATGGCGACACCCGCCTCAACGGATACACGCAGGCCCGCCTCGGGCAGCACCGAGGCGCGGTAGGCCTCGTCCTGCTGGGCGAACCACTCCAGGCAGGGGGCGGAGACCACGCGGGTGGGGGTGCCCTCGGCCTGCAGCGCCTCGCGGGCGTCCACGGCCACCCCCACCTCGGAGCCGGTGGCGATGATGGTTACCGCCGGGGCGACCTCGGCGCCGGAGGAGTCGGTGGCCTCGGCCAGCACGTAGGCGCCCCGGTGCACGCCGGCACGGGCGGTGGCGGCGTCGGCCTGCACGGTCAGCTTCTGCCGTGACAGCACGATCCCAGCCGGGCCCTCCGGACGCCGCAGGATCTGTGCCCAGGCAGCTGCCGTCTCATTGGCGTCGGCCGGCCGGACGACGGCGAGCCCGGGGATGGCGCGCAGGGCTGCAAGGTGCTCGACCGGCTGGTGGGTGGGGCCGTCCTCGCCCACGCCGATGGAGTCGTGCGTCCACACGAAGATGGAGCCCAGGCCCATCAGCGCCGCCAGGCGCACGGCCGGGCGCATGTAGTCGGAGAACACCATGAAGGTGCCCCCGTACGGGCGGGTGAGGCGGTCCAGGGCGATGCCGTTGAGGATCCCGCCCATGGCGTGCTCGCGAATGCCGAAGTGCAGCGTGCGCCCGTAGGGGCCGTCGGCGTCGGAACGGGCCAGGTCGGCGGGCAGGAAGGAGGGCTCGCCGGCCATGGTGGTGTTGTTGGAGCCAGCGAGGTCGGCGGAGCCGCCCCACAGCTCCGGGGCGACCGGCGCCAGGGCGGCCAGCGTCTTGCCGGAGGCGGCGCGGGTGGCCAGGGCGTCCCCGACCTCCCACACCGGCAGGGCGGCGTCCAGGCCCGCGTCCGGCTCTCCGGAGCGCAGGCGCTCCAGCAGGGCGGCCTGCTCGGGGGAGGCCTGCTGCCAGGCGGCGAAGCGGGCGTCCCAGTCGGCACGGGCGGCCGCGGCGCGCTCGGCGGCGTGAGCGCGGGTGAAGGCCACGACGTCGTCGGGCAGCTGGAAGGATGCCTGCGGGTCCAGGCCCAGGGCCTCCTTCAGCCCGACCACCTCATCGGTGCCCAGCTTGGCGCCGTGGGAGTCCTCCGATCCCTGCTTGGTGGGGGAGGGCCAGGCGATGATGGTGTGCAGGCGGATCATGGTGGGGCGCTTGGTCTCGGCGCGGGCGGCCACTAGCGCCTCGTGCAGGGCCTGCAGGTCCTCCCGGTAGGTGCCGCCGGCCTTCCAGTCGACGTCGAGCACCTGCCAGCCGTAGGCCTCGAAGCGGGCGGAGGGGTCCTCGGTGAAGGAGATGTCGGTGTCCCCCTCGATGGAGATGTCGTTGTCGTCATAGATGGCGATGAGGTTGCCCAGCTGCAGGGTGCCGGCCAGGGAGGCGGCCTCGGAGGCGACGCCCTCCTGCATGCAGCCGTCGCCCATGATCGTGTAGACGAAGTGGTCGAACAGGGAGGTGCCGTTGGCGGCGTCTGGCTCGAACAGGCCGTGCTCGCGGCGGGCCGCCATCGCCAGGCCGACGGCGTTGGAGAAGCCGGCACCTAGCGGGCCGGTGGTGGTCTCAATGCCTGGGGTGTGGCCGTACTCGGGGTGGCCGGGCAGGCCGGCTGAGGAGCGGAAGTGGGTGAAGCCCTCGATCGGGATGTCGTAGCCGGTCAGGAACAGCTGGCAGTACTGCAGCAGGGAGGCGTGGCCGGCGGACAGGACGAAGCGGTCGCGGCCCAGCCAGTTCGGGTCGGCCGGGTCGTGGCGCAGCTCGTGCTGGTAGAGCAGGTGGGCCACCGGTGCGAGCGAGATCGCGGCACCGGGGTGGCCGGAGCCCGCCGCCTCCACGGCGTCGGCTGCAAGGGCCTTGGCGACGTTGACGGCCCTGAGGTCGAGGTCGGTGAGTGCGAGGGGCTCGGTGGTCATGGGCAAACTCCTTTGTCGGTTGTCTGTGCGGTAGGCGCTTTAGTCAGTGTGCGCCCGGCCGGTGGGTGAACCCGCCGGAGGTGCTGAACGCATCATCTACGTTGCCGGGGCGGGCGAGCAAGACGGCCGGCTGCACATAGGTGCGTGTGTGCCGGGTGGTGAAGGTGCGCCCCGGGCAGCGGCGACGAGTGAGGCGAGGCCGGGGTGGTGTGTCCCGGCGAAGCGCTCGCGGCTGGTCCTGCATCAAGGTAAATGTATCACGGCTAGACAAACGGCGGTAGGTGATGTTGCGCGCGCTGCTCGGCGGGGTCGGCCCGCATCGCCGGGGCCCCACGCGTGCCCGCCGGTGCGGGGGCGAGTGTGCGCGTCGTCGGTGCCGGGCTTGCGAGTCGGGGCGGGCCGTGAAAGCCGCATGAACGATGAACGGATGTTCATTATATAGATCAGGTTGCGGTGTGTTGGCCGCGGGTATTCATGAGAATCACAACTGATTCTCTGGACTGTGAACGTCGCTCCCTGCCTATCGGTGAACGGATGTTTGCAGAGGGGGTGTTCTGCGTCGGGCTTAGGCACTACCTTCCGGGGTGTCCGGAGCGCATCCGGGCTCCGGTACTCGATGACGAGAATCAAGGGGTTGGCTCACATGCAGCTGGATCTGCTCAAGCGCGATCTGGTCCGCCTCGACTGGGAGGTACGCGACCGGGACGACTTCTTCGACCGGATCTCGGCCGAGCTCTTGCACGACGGCTACATCAGGGAGTCCTTCCGCGACGCCCTGGCCGCCCGCGAGCGCAAGTACCCGACCGCGCTGCCCACCGCCCCGGAGGCGGTGGCGATCCCGCACTCGGACGCGGAGCACATAGTCGAGCCCTTCATCGCGCCGGTGCGTCTGGCCACTCCCATCGACTGGCACGAGATGGGCAACGACGACGTCGTCCACCCGGTCCGATTCATCTTCGTCCTCGGCTTCGTGCAGGAGGACGGGCACGTGGAGGTCCTGCAGGTCCTGCTGCAGGACCTCCAGGATCCGGCCTTCATGGAGCAGTTGGACCGGGCGCGCACCCCGGACGAGTACTACCGGGTGCTTTCCGGCATGGCGGACATCCAGGCCCCATGACCCGGCACCAGCCACGCCCACCCTTCACCCATTCGCTCATCCATTCAAAGGAGAACACATCATGACCGCGAAGGTAATCGTCGCCTGCGGCAGCGGCGTCGCCACCTCCCAGACCGTGGCCAGCAAGGTCAGCCGGCTGCTGAAGGAGGCACGCGTGGACGCCGACGTCCAGGCGGTCGACCTCAAGTCCGTCGACCGTCACCTGACCAACGCCGCCGCCTACATCACCATCGTCCGGGAGAACAAGCCCCGCTCCGTCCCGGTGATCAACGGGATCGCCTTCCTGACCGGCATGGGGCAGGACCAGGAGCTGGCCAAGCTCATCGAGGCGATCAAGGCCTCCGGGAGGGCATGACATGCAGGTCCTCCAGAACTCCGTCAACTTCCTGCTATCGCTCGGGGCCGCCATCTTCGTCCCCATAATCATCATCATCGCCGGACTGATCGTCCGCATGAAGGTCAAGGACGCCCTCTCCGCGGGCATCACCCTGGGCGTGGCCTTCTCCGGCATGACCATGCTCATCACCTACATGACCGAGGCAATCACCCCGGCCGCCCAGGCCATGTCGGAGACCATCGGCGTCGACCTGCCCATCACCGACGGCGGGTGGACCACCATGTCCACCATCTCCTGGTCGTGGCCCTACGCATTCCTGATGTTCCCGCTGGTGATCGGCATCAACATCGTGCTGATCCTGCTGAAGCAGACCGAGACCTTCAACGCGGACCTGTGGAACGTGTGGGGCAAGATCTTCACCGCCGTCGCCGTCTACTACATCACCGGCGCGGTCTGGCTGGCCTTCGTCATCGCGGCCATCCAGGTGGTCTTCGAGCTCAAGGCCGCCGACTTCCACCAGCACCGGGTGGAGACCATGACCGGCATCCCGGGGGTGACCATCACCCACCGCATGGTGTTCCTGGCCGCGCCCATGTATCCGATCGACTGGCTGCTGCGCAAGATCCCCGGGCTGAACCGGTCCTTCAACGCCGCCGACCTGCGCGACAGGCTGGGCATCTTCGCCGAGAACCACGTCCTGGGCTTCATCCTCGGCATCCTGTTCGGCATCCTGGCCCGCTTCGACGTGGCCGGCATCCTGACGCTCGGCATCCAGGCGGCGACGGCGCTGACCCTGTTCCCGGTCATCTCCAAGTACTTCATGCAGGCGCTGGAACCCATCTCCAACGCCATCTCCGAGTTCATGCAGAAGCGCTTCAACGACCGGCAGTTGTTCGTGGGCCTGGACTGGCCCTTTCTCGGCGGCTCCAACGAGATCTGGATCGCCGTCATCTGGACGATCCCGGTGACGCTGGCCTACGCCTTCTTCCTGCCCGGAAACGGCATCCTCCCCTTCGCGGGCATCGTCAACATCTGCATCGCGGTGGGCGCCTACTTCGCCAGTAGGGGGAACATCATCCGGATGCTCATCCAGTGCACGATCTTCGCGCCCGTGTTCCTGTGGGTGGGCACCGCCTTCGCCCCCTTCATGACCGAGCTGGCCAACTCCACCAAGGCCGTGGAGCTGTCCGCCGGGCAGATGATCTCCAACTCCTCCATCGACGCGCCCATCTTCACCTACGCGCTGTCCCACCTCATGCAGTTCCTGGACGGGAACTTCATCCCTTTGATCGTCTTCGTCGCCTGGCTGATCTGCTTCATCCTGTACTCCCGCAGCCTCATCGCCGAGCGCAACCGGGCCCGCGCCGCATCCGTCGAGTCCGCGGCGGTGACCACCGCCTGACGCCCATCCGCGCGGCGGGCGGTCGCACGCCGACGCCTGCCCAGAAAGCACCTGAGAACCCCACCCAGTTAGGAGACACCCATGCTTGAAACCCTGAAGAAGGAATTGTGCGAGATCGCCAAGCGGGCCCAGCACGACGGCCTGTGCAAGCACAAGTCCGGCAACTTCTCCATCCGCGACGCCGACACCGGCCTGCTGGTCGCCTCCCCCACCAGCCTGGATAGGGACCTGATGACCCCGCGCGACGTCGTCGTCATGGACCTGGACGCCCGCGTGGTCGAGAACGAATCGGGGCTGCGGCCCACCAGTGAGGTGCTCATGCACCTGGAGGTCTACAAGGAGCGCCCCGAGGTGGTCGCGATCGTGCACACCCACTCCGCCTACGCCACCTCCTTCGCGCTGCTGAACAAGCCGATCCCAGCCATCGTCTACGAGGTCGCCAACCTGGGACTCACCCGGGCGCGCATCCCCGTGGCCCCCTACGGCCGCCCCGGCACCCCCGAACTGGCCGCATCGGTGCGCCGAGCGGTGCGCGAGTCCGACTGCGTGCTGCTGGAGAAGCACGGTGCCGTCGCCGTCGACTCCCGCAACCTCTACGAGGCCTACCTCAAGGCCGCCTACATCGAGGAGTTGGCCGAGTTGTACCACCACGCGCTAGCGGCCAGCGGCGGCGTCGAGCCCGAGTCCTTCGCCACCGAGGAGCTCCAGAAGTGGGCCTACCCCTCCGAGATCACCTTCGCGGCGAAGTCCTGAACGCCGGGCAACCTCAAGGAGACAAGCAATGAAGAAGATACTCAACACCCCCGACACCTTCGTCCGCGACACCATGGAGGGTATCCAGGCGGCCTACGGCGACCGCGTGGGCCTGCTCGACGGCGACCCGCGGGTACTCGTCTCGCGCTACCCGGCGGCGCAGGGCAAGGTCGGCGTCGTCACCGCCGGCGGCAGCGGGCACCTGCCCCTGTTCCTCGGCTACGTTGGCCAGGGCATGCTGGACGGCTGCGCCGTCGGCGAGGTGTTCGCCTCCCCGGCCGCCGAGAAGATGGCCGACATGATCCGCGCCTGCGACCGCGGCGCCGGCGTGCTGTGCCTGTACGGCAACTACAACGGCGACGTGTTCAACTTCCGCATGGCCTGCGAGGACGTCGAGTTCGACGACATCGAGACCCGCCAGCTGCTGGGCCGCGACGACGTGGCCAGCTCCCCGAAGGAGCGCTCCGAAAAGCGGCGGGGCGTGGCCGGACTGATCTACGCCTTCAAGATCGCCGGCGCGGCCGCGGAGCGGATGCTGAACCTGGACGAGGTCACCGCCGTCACCCGCCGCGCCCTGGACAACATCCGCACCATGGGGGTGGCCACCTCCCCGTGCATCGTCCCCAAGGTCGGCGAGCCGACCTTCAATATCGAGGAGGGGCGGATCGAGGTCGGTATGGGCATCCACGGGGAGGCCGGTATCGAGGCGCGCCCCATGATGACGGCGGCGGAGATCGCCGCCCTGGTCCTGGAGACCATCACGGCCGACATGCCGCTGGCGGCCGGGGACGAGGTCTCCGTCATGGTCAACGGCCTGGGCGCCACCCCGCTTGAGGAGCAGCTGATCGTCTACCGCTCCGTGCACGCGCTGCTGGCCGAGCGCGGTGTGTTGGTGGTCATGCCGCACGTGGGCGAGTTCGCCACCTCAATGGAGATGTCCGGCCTGTCCGTGAGCGTCTTCAAGCTCGACGCCGAGCTGAAGGAGCTGCTGCGGGCCCCCGCCTCCACGCCCTTCTACACCAACGCTAACAAGTGAGGCCGCCATGCTCGACCGCGAATCACTGGCGGCAATCGCCGAACAGATCAGCGCCCTGATGGCGGCCAACCGGGATTACCTGGTCTCCCTCGACCAGGTCAACGGCGACGGCGACCTGGGCATCTCCATGGACGACGGCTTCAGGGCGCTGGCCGAGTACCTGGCCGCACAGGAGCAGACCGACCTCGGCCAGCTGCTGCGCGGAGCGGCCAAGGCATTCAACGGTGCGGCGCCGTCGTCGCTGGGAACCATCCTCAGCTTCGGAATGATGGGCATGGCCCGCTCCCTGCGCGGCAGGACGGAGGCCGACGCCGTCGCCGCCGCGCAGGCGCTGCAGGCGGGCGTGGACGCCATCATGGGCAAGGCCGAGTCCAAGCCGGGGGAGAAGACCATCCTGGACGCGCTCGTGCCTGGGGTGACGGCGCTGGCGGAGGGCGCCGGTGCCGTGGTCCGGGGAGAGTTTCCCCTGGGCGAGCTGCTGGCACGCGCCGCCGAGGCGGCCGCCCGGGGCTCGGAGGCCACGCGGGAGATGGAGGCCGTGCATGGGCGGGCCGCCTACTCCGCCTCCCGGAGCATCGGTGTGCTCGATGGCGGCTCCGTCGTCGGCCGCCTCATCTTCGAGGCTCTCGCCGCCTGGGCGGCCTGAACGGCACGGTGCCCCGGTGTTCCTCTACGCTGGGGTGCCGTGCCAGTCACGCTCACAGGTCTCATCAGCGCCCTGCCGCTCAACGCCATGGCCCTGCCGGCGGCCCCACGCAGCCCGGTGCTGCTGTTCGCCGTTCTCATCCAGCCGGCAGCGCTGCTGGTCGCCTACCTGGCTGGCCGCTTCGCCTCCCACCTGGTACGGCGACGGGCGCATATCTCCACCTCCACCGCCACTCTGACGGCCCTGATCGGGCTGTGGGCAGGGTTCGCCGGCGGCGCCTGGTTGTTCAACGAGGACTACCTGTGGGCGCCGCGCATGCTCGCGGCCGCCGTAATGGTGGCGGTGATCGTAGTGGGGGTGACCGCGCTGATCATCACCCGCATCCAGCACGAACCGCCGCTCGACCCGATAGCCGATGTGGCCCGGCAGGGCGAGTCTGAGCGCCTGGAGCTTAAGTCCTCCGCTCGGGTCAACATGCATACCGGCAGGCGGGACGACGCCATGGAGACCGTGGCCGCTAAGACCGTGGCCGCCTTCCTCAACTCGCGCGGCGGCACCTTGCTGCTGGGTGTGGACGACGATGGGCGCCTGATCGGCCTGGATCCGGACTACGCCACCCTGCGCCAGCCCGACGCCGACCGCTTCGAGCTTTTTCTGCGCAGTCTGTGGCGGGTACGGTTGGGGGCCAACGCCGCCGCGCTGCCGCGCCTGGACTTCGCTCCGGCCACCGACGGGTCCGGTGAGGTGTGCCGGGTGACGGTTCCGCCCTCGCCGGTGCCCGTCTACCTCAAGGGGCCGAAGGGTAACGGCGGCACCGAACTGTGGGTGCGGGTCGGTAATTCCACGCAGAGGCTCGAGGTGGACGACGCCGTCTCCTACGTCGCCCGCCGCTGGCCGCAGGAAGTGCGTCCGAGCCTGCGCGCACGCGTGGGCGCCTACCTGCTCTACCACCGCAAGCGCGCCGCGGTTCCACAGGCGGAAACGGACTAATGGGGCGGCGGCCGGTGAACGTGCGCTGGCGCCGATGGCTTGCGATGTGAGACCATTGCGGGGAGCCGAGCGGGTGGGACCGCCGGACTCTCCGGAGATATCCGGGATGTTGATCTCAGCGGCCTTGCAGGACGCTGAGCAGAGCCGCAAGGGCCCAGATCATCGGCGGAATGGTTTCGACGACAGTCCGCCAGATCTGGGCCTTTTGCCTGCTCTTCATCCCCTCGGGCGCCTTGGCCTGGCGGTGTCGGCGCTTACGGTTCTTCGACATGCCCGAGCTCACCTCCTCTCGGTGCGCACTCCCCGGCACAGACTTCTGCGTTGATCCGGGGTTGCGCCGTGGAGGCGCCGCCATCATCCCACGGGCCTATGACATCCATCGCCCCGTGGCATGACTGGTTTCGGGGCTCTTACGGAGCGACCTTACCGACCCGGTTGTACGCGGGAGACTTCACCGTTCAGAGGAAGTCGAGGATCGACAGGGCCGTCTGGTAGTCGGTGGCCAGGGCGCTGAGGATGCCGCCGCGCACTGCCCCGACGATCGCCTCCACCTTGTCCTCGCCGCCGGCCGCCCCGATGACCAGCGGTATGCGTCTGAGCTCATCGAGCGGCAGCGCCAACGTACGCGGCGTCAGTGGTGTGGGCACGGGATTGCCGGCGGCGTCGTAGTGGTGGTCGAGGATGTGCCCGACCGCTGCGCCGGCACGGATCGCCTCGCGCACATCCGGGGTGAGGTACTCGGCGAGGATGTTCCCCGCGCCCCGGGCCTCCACTCCGGCCACGCCGACCAGGGCTACATCCGCCCGGGCCGCCAGTGCCAGGGTGGTGGCCACCTTCTCCTCGCGCATGAGCGGCCGCAGCAGCGAGGGGTTGTCCACGATCAGCGGCACCGGCATGCGGGCGACCTTCGCCCCGAGCTGGGAGGCGATGCGGGTGCAGATAGTCGGCGCATCACGCCCCCAGGAGGGCAGGCCGCCAGGAATGGAGCCGAGCAGCTGCACGATCGTGCAATCGACCCGGGGGATCTGTGGAATCCGCTGGGCGGCGGCCTGGATGGAGCGCCCGTTGCCGACGGCGACCACCTGTCCGTTCGATACCGAGGCGATCAGCAGCTCGGCGGCGGCCTGGCCGACGGCGCCGATCACGTCCGTCCCGTCGACCTCGGCGACCCGCACGGCCTTGAGCGGCAGTGCCTCCCGCAGCCGCTTCTCCACCGACAGGATGTGCTCCAGGGGGTGGGAGATGGTGATGTGCACTATCCCCTGGTCCCGGGCGCGCGCGAGCAGGCGGGAGACGCTGGGGCGGGAGTAGCCGATCCGGTGGGCGATCTCCGCCTGGGTGAGGTGCTGCTCGTAGTACATCCGTGCGACCTGCAGCAGTAGCTCGACGTCGCCTCGTGTGCTGTCCTCGCCCACGCCCGCATGCTACGGCAGTAGGCCGAGTGGGCGGCGGGGGCGGGCCCCGGACACCGGCAGGAATGGTCGGGCAGTCGAAATTTCGATCTTTCGCCGCTCTCGTTGACCCTTGCGGCGGGCGTGCCGCACACTTATCGAAGCGCTTCGACGAAGCGCTTCGAGTGCCACCGCATCGGTGAGGCTCCGGCACTCGGAGCGATTCTCGCGGGCATCTGGACAACGGCCGGGCGGTCCCGGGTGCTGTCCGGGCGGGACCGGGGCGCCGCCGCAGCACGGGGGCGCCGAGCAGATCAAGGAGGCGGGCATGGCAACCATGCAGGACGTGGCCCGGAAGGCGAACGTCGCCGTCTCGACCGTCTCCTACGCCCTGTCCGGCGCCCGCCCGGTGGCCCCGGAGACCGCCCGCCGCATCCGCGCAGCCATGGAGGAGCTCAACTACCAGCCCAATGCCATGGCCCGTGGGCTGGCCAGCCGCCGCTCCCACACCCTCGCCATGACCTTCCCCAGCTTCGACACCGCCATGGGCGAGACCGTCTTCGAGATCGTCCGGGGCGCGCAGCACGAGGCCTCCCGCAACGGCTACAACCTCGCGGTCTGGCCGCTGGAGGATGCCGAGGCCGGCGCCGAACTGGTCAACCTGGTGCGGCAGGGCAAGGCGGACGGCGTGCTGCTGGTCGAGGTCGGGGTGGAGGACCCGCGGGCCGCCGCGCTCAAGCGCGCCCGGCTGCCGTTCGTCATGGTCGGGCGCACCGCGGACCCGACCGGCCTGGCCTACGTCGACATCGACTTCGAGCGCACGGTCGATGACGCCGTCGGCGAGCTGTACCGCCTCGGCCACCGCCGCATCGCCTTCATCGGGCGTCCCGCCTCCCAGACGGAGGCGGGCTACGGTCCGGCGGTCAGGGGCAGGCAGGGATATCTGCGCGCGGTGGGCAATCGTGCGCTGGCGCCGCTCGCCTATGACTGCGACGCCAATCCCCAGGCGGGCCAGGCAATCGCGCGCGAGCTCGCGGCCCTGGAGGAACCACCCACCGGCATAGTGGTTATGAACGACATGGCCGCGCTGGGCATGCTCGCCGGCCTGCGCGCCATGGGGCTGCGGGTGCCCCGGGACGTCTCCGTGGTCGGCGCGGTCTCCTCCCCGACGCTCGGTGCCATGACGGTACCCGCCCTGACGACGACGCACGCTCCCGGCGAGCGCATGGGCGCCTTCGCCACCCGCGCCCTGCTGGCGATCCTCGACGAGCGCCTGGACCCCGCCGATTGCCATCAACTGGTCACCTGCGCGGTGGTCCAGGGCGAGAGCCTCGGCCCCGCGCCCGAGCGTGGCGAGGCGGACGTCGGGAGCTCGTCCGAGAAGACGAGCGGCTGAAGACCGCACGCGGAGAACACCCCCAGAACTTCCGGCACCAACCGGTGCCGGGCTCCATCGCCACTCCCCAACGGGGGTGCAGACACTCAACGAAGAGGAACCACATCATGAAGCGCAGGAACTTCAACGCCCTCCTGGCCGCCGCTGCCGCCACCGGTCTGCTGGGCCCGTCGCTGGCGGGCTGCGGCTCCTCCGGCTCATCCGGGGCCGGCTCCGACACCTTCACCATCTGGGACTACGAGTCGGACGACTCCGCCATGGGGCAGGCCTGGGCCCGCGCCGTCGAGATCTTCAAGGAGCAGCATCCCGAAGTCACCGTCAGAATCGAGGACCAGACCTTCGAACAGCTGCAGAAGAACGCCAAGATCGTCCTGACCGGCGATGACGTTCCGGACATCATGGAGTACAACAAGGGCAATTCGACCTCCGGGCAGCTCGCCTCCCAGGGGCTCATCGAGCCGCTGACCGAGCAGGCGACCGAACGCGGCTGGGATGCCAAGCTCGCCGCCTCCCTGCAGACCACCGCCCGCTACACCGAGGACGGCCTCATGGGCGACGGCGACTGGTACGGGGTACCCAACTACGGCGAGTACGTATTCGTCTACTACAACCGGGACATGTTCGACGCCCAGGGGCTGAGCGTGCCGACCACCCTGAAGGAGTTCGAGGCCGTGTGCGACGCCTTCGTCGCCGCCGGACAGGTGCCCCTGGCGGAGGCCGGCTCGGAGTACCCCATGGGGCAGCTGTGGTACCAGCTCGTCCTGGCCCACGCCGACCGCTCCTTCGTCAACGCCTACCAGCTGTTCGAAGGCGACGTCGACTTCGCCGCCGATCCGATCAAGGCCGGCACCGACAAGCTCGTGGAGTGGATCGGCAAGGGGTACGTCGCCTCCGACTGCGCCGGCCTGACCGCCGAGGACGCGGGCACCGCCTTCATCAACGGCAGCTACCCCATGTTCGTCTCCGGCTCCTGGTGGTTCGGGCGGCTCGCCGGGGACATGGCGGACAAGAACTGGGATCAGTTCCTCTTCCCGGGCACGGAGCTGTACCCCGGCTCCTCCGGGAACCTGTGGGTGGTGCCTACCAATGCGAAGAACAAGGAGCTCGCCTACGACTTCATCGACATCACCCTGTCCGACGAGGTCCAGGCGATCCTCGGTGAGAAGGGCGGGCTGCCGGTGAGCGGCGATCCCTCCACCATTGAGGACGACAAGACCCGCACCATGACGGAGAACTTCGCCCGGGTCAATGAGGCGGACGGACTGGCCTTCTACCCGGACTGGCCGGTTGCGGGCTTCTACGACCAGATCGTCTCCGCCATGCAGTCCCTCATCAACGGCTCCAAGAGCGGCGCCGAGGTGCTTGCCGATCTGCAGGCCGCCTATGACGAGGGCAAGGCCGACATCGTTCCCGAGGACTGATGGTGCGTGCCTTCGCCAACCGTGCGCCGCGGCGGCGGTCGCGGAGCCTGGCCTACCTGCCCTACCTCGCTCCCGGCGCGATCTGCTTCACCGTGATCATCCTGGTGCCGCTCGCCCTGAACATCTGGTACTCCCTCAACAGCTGGAAGGGCGGGATGTCGCCCATGCGGTTCGTCGGGCTGGACAACTATGTCCAACTGCTGGATGACGCCAAGTTCTGGGCCTCCTTCCGCAACTCGCTGTCGATGATCGTGGCCATGGTCATCATCCCGACCCTGATCGGGCTGGTACTGGCCGCCGTGCTGTTCGACTACGTCGGCAAGCACTTCTCCTCTCGCACCGCCGCGGCGCTGCGCGCCATGTACTACCTGCCGCAGATCCTGCCGATCTCGGTGGCAGGCATTGTGTGGAACTGGATCCTGAACTCCCAGACGGGTGCGATCAACACGATTCTGCGCGGCCTCGGCGTCGCCGGTCCGCCCAACTGGCTGGGCTCGACCTCGACGGCGCTGGGCTCGGTCATGCTCGTGCTCATCTGGATCCAGATCGGCTACCCGACCGTCATCTTCATGTCCGCGCTGCAGCGGGTGGACCCGGAGCTGTACGAGGCCGCCGAGCTCGACGGCGCCGGCTGGCTGGCGCGCTTCCGCGCCATCACCGTGCCGCAGATCCGGCCGGAGACCTTCGTCATCGTGCTGACCTGCACCATCGCGGCGCTGAAGGTCTTCGCGCCCATCTACGTGCTCACCCGCGGCGGCCCGGAGAGCTCCACCCTGGTGCCGAGCTACTACTCCTACCTGAACTTCTTCGACAAGTCGAAGGTCGGCTACGGCGCCGCCATCTCCACCGTGCTCACGCTCGTCATCATCGTCATCGCCGGCGTCATTCAGGTCTTCCAGAACCGCAGTGCCCGCCGCGAGGAGGAGGGACGCTGATATGCCTGACACCGCCCTCGGCTCAGCCCCTGCGGCCGCGTCCGCGGCAGCCGCCACCGGGCGCGCCCCGGCACCCAAACCGGGTGCGAGCTCCCGCAGGAAGGACCGGTTCCACCGCGGGGCGGGACGCTGGCTCGTGCTCGCCGTCGTCGGCGTGTTCGCACTGCTCATGATCGCCCCGTTCCTGCTGATGGTCATCAACGCCTTCAAGGCCCCGGCCGACTACTCCGGCGGCAGCCCGCTGTCCCTGCCCAAGCAGCTGTACACCGACGGCCTGGCCTACTTCTGGCAGCGGGTCAACTTCCCCGTCAAGCTGTGGAACTCCGTCTGGACCTCGGCGCTGGTGGCTGTCGCCGGCACCCTGCTCTCGCTGCTGAACGCCTACGCCATCGGCGTGGGCAGGGTGCGGGGGCGCGCCTGGATCGTGGCCGTGTTCATGATCGCCAACATGCTCCCGCAGGAGGGGCTGATCTACCCCCTGTTCACCATGGCGCAGCGGGTCGGGCTCACCGACAACCCGTGGTCGATCGTCATCATCTTCACCGTGATCCAGTCGGCCTTCGGCACCTACCTGCTGTCCTCCGTGCTCGGTACCTTCCCGCGCGCGCTGCTGGAGGCGGCCGAGCTCGACGGCGCCGGCCGCTGGCAGATCCTGTGGCGGGTGGTCTACCCGATCGTCCGCCCCACCATGAGCGTGCTCGCGATCTTCTTCTTCATCTGGACGTGGAACGAGTTCTTCATTCCCCTGGTGATGCTCACCAGCAATGACAATCAGACGGTGCCCATCGCCCTGTCCAGCCTGCAGGGGGACCGCATGCTCGACGTGCCCACACTAAACGCCGGCGCCCTCGTCTCGCTGATTCCGACCTTCCTGTTCTTCCTCTTCTTCCAGCGCACCCTGACCCGCGGCGTCACCGCCGGCGCGGTCAAGTAAAGGAACCCGCCATGAAGTTCTCCAACGGCTACTGGCTCGACCGGCCCGGCTACACGGTGGAGAAGGCCCGCGGCCTGCTCGACCTGTCCGTCGACGCCGCCGGCGCCGCCAGCACCGTCAGCGCCTACGCGCCCGTCCGCCCGGTGTCCACCCGCGGCGACACCCTGAACGTGGCGCTGCTGTCGGCGTCCTTCACCGCCGTCGCCGACGGCGTCATCAAGGTGGAGCTGGTGAACCACCGGGGCGTGCGCGACCGCGGGCCGCATTTCGCGGTCACCACGCCGGAGGGATACCGGGGGGAGGTGGAGCAGGCGCCGGGCGCCGTCGTCCTGCGGGCCGGAGCGCTGGCCGTGACCCTGCGCGAGGGGGAGGACTGGACAGCCGAGTTCAGCTCCGCCGGTCGGCCGCTCACGGCGAGCCTGCCGCGCGCCGTCGCCCACGTCGTCGGGCCGGACGGAACCAGCTACATGCGCGAGCAGCTCTCCCTGCGACCGGGGGAGCGGGTCTACGGGCTGGGGGAGCGCTTCGGCGCCTTCACCAAGAACGGCCAGAGCGTGGACATCTGGAACGAGGACGGCGGCACCGCCTCCGAGCAGGCCTACAAGAACATTCCCTTTTACCTCACCAGCGCCGGCTACGGCGTGTTCGTCGCCGAGGCGGGCGGGGTGTCCTTCGAGGTCGGCAGCGAGGTGACCACCCGGGTCCAGTTCTCCGTGGAGGGCGAGCGGCTGACCTACTACGTGATCGACGGCCCCACGCCTAAGGACGTGCTGCGGCGCTACACGGCGCTGACCGGCCGCGCCCCGCTGGTGCCCACCTGGTCCTTCGGACTGTGGCTGACCACCTCCTTCACCACCGACTACGACGAGCAGACCGTCATGTCATTCATAGACGGGATGGAGCGGCGGGACCTGCCGCTGAGTGTGTTCCACTTCGACACCTTCTGGATGCGAGGCTTCCACTGGTGCGACTTCGTGTGGGATCCCGCCACCTTCCCCGACCCGGCGGGCATGCTGGAGCGCATCATGGCCCGCGGCCTGCGCGTATGCGTGTGGATCAACCCCTACATCGCCCAGCGCTCGGCACTGTTCGCGGAGGGCGCCTCCCGCGGCTACCTGGTGCGCACCACCGCCGGCGACGTGTGGCAGACCGACCTGTGGCAGGCGGGCATGGCCCTGGTCGACTTCACCAACCCCGACGCCGTCGCCTGGTACCGCGGGAAGCTCCAGGCGCTGCTGGACATGGGCGTGGACTGCTTCAAGACCGACTTCGGGGAGCGGATCCCGGTGCGGGGCATCGCCTGGCACGACGGCTCGGACCCGGAGAAGATGCACAACTACTACACCCAGCTTTACAACCGCACGGTCTTCGAGCTGCTGCGCGAGCAGCGCGGCGAGGGGGAGGCGGTCCTGTTCGCCCGCTCGGCCACGGCGGGCGGGCAGCAGTTCCCCGTGCACTGGGGCGGGGACAACGAGTCCACCTACGCCTCCATGGGGGAGACCCTGCGCGGCGGCCTGTCCCTGTGCTCCTCCGGCTTCGCCTACTGGAGCCACGACATCGGCGGCTTCGAGGGCACCCCGGACCCGGGTGTGTTCAAGCGCTGGCTGGCCTTCGGGCTGCTGTCATCCCATGCCCGCCTGCACGGCTCGAACTCGGTGCGCGTGCCCTGGGCCTTCGACGAGGAGGCGGTGGACATCGCCCGCCGGTTCATCCGCCTGCGGCTGTCGCTCATGCCCTACCTGTACCGGCTGGCGGCGCAGGCCCAGGCCACAGGCGTGCCCATGATGCGGCCCATGTTCCTGGAGTTCCCCGACGACCCCGGTGCGCGCGACGTCGACACCCAGTACATGCTCGGAGACGCCCTGCTGGTGGCGCCCGTAATGGACGCCGACGGCGCCGCGGAGGTCTACCTGCCCGAGGGGACCTGGACGTCCTGGTGGGACGGGACGACGGTGGAGGGGCCGCGGTGGGTGCGTGAGCGCCACGACCTGGACACCCTGCCCCTGTATGTGCGGCAGGGCAGCGTGCTGCCTGTGACGGGGAGGGTGGACCGCCCGGAGGAAGACTGGGCGGCGGACCTGACGCTGCGCTGCTTCGGCCTGGTCGACGGCGACGAGCGGGAGGTGCTGGTGCCCGCGCACGACGGCTGCGCGGCGGTCACCTTCCACGTCGCCCGCCACGACGGCGTGATCACCGCGCGGGCCGACGGCGCTCGCGGGTCGTGGGCGCTGGAGGCGGATGGGCGGAGCGTATGGGCTGACGACGATTCGACCGTGACGCTGGAGCTGACAGGGAGCGTGACACCGAGCAGAGTCAGCGCGGCGCCCCGCGGATAATGAGCCAGCCACGCCCCAGGGGGCGTTCAAGCAGCAGTACCGCGTCGCCGGCAAAACTGATTCGCCAAGGGTTGCTGATGTTGCTGAGGTCGATGTCCTCTAGGCCGCCGCTGTCCGGGGAAGTTGTCGGATAATTCTCGATAATGTCGCCTAAGCCTTCGGTGTTGTTGGTGACGTAGTTGCGGATGTCTTGGTCTTGGGCGGTGAAGGCGATGATGTAGCCCCAGCCTCCAGGGAAGTTGGTGGCGAAGTTAACGGCTGGGGAGACCGAGAGTACTTCGGCGTTCTCGGGTAGCTCGTGTCCCTGGCCGATGGTCAAGATGTCATCCAGGTGGTCCATGTCCGCCGGGTAGGGGGCGCCCTCCTGCTGGGTGACGGTCGCGGTGGCCTCCTGGGTAGCGGCTGACTGGGCGGGTGGGGTGGTGCGTGAGCTTGATGCTGCGCTGCAGGCCGACAACGCCAGCGCGCCGATCAGTGCGCATGCTGCCGGCCTGTGAAGACCATGCTGCCGTCTCGCGCACGGCATGTGAGCGCCGGTCGGGAAAGGGAACGAGGCCATGAGCATCAGCGCGGCGCGCCGCGAATGATCAGCCACCCGCGTCCCAGGGGACGTTCGAGCAGTAGCATGGCATCACCGCCGAAGCCTAAATCCCAGGGGTCTGAAATTACGCTCAGGTCGACGTCCTCTAAACCGTCCCTATTTTGACTCGCATTTGGGCCAGATATGTATTCGCCGGGATGGCCTGTCTGGTTTGAAACGTAGTTGCGGATGGCCTGGTCTTGGGCGGTGAAGGCGATGATGTAGCCCCAGCCTCCGGGGTAGTTTTCGGCGAAGTTCACGGCGGGGGAGACCGAGAGGACTTCGGCGTTCTCGGGTAGCTCGTGTCCCTGGCCGATGGACAGGATGTCATCCAGGTGGTCCATATCCGCCGGGTAGGGAGCGCCCTCCTGCTGGGTGACGGTCATGGTGGCCTCCTGGGTGTTGGTCGACTGGGTGGGTGTGGCGTCGCGCGAGCCCGGTACTGCTCCACAGGCCGACAGCACCAGCGCGCCTGCGAGAAGGACGCCGAGCGTAGCCCGTGATTTCGCTGCGTTGATCATGGTCCCGTCCCGTGCTGCACTGATGATTTACCGACCAGATCGTACTCCTGTGCTATGCCGGCCTGATGTAGTTTTTGCATCTCTGCATCGGTGATAGTTGCCGGGCCGATTGGCGTCTCTTTATTGTAGTCCCAGTTGTATCGATCGGCCACATGTACCCGGTAGTCGTAAGAGTAAGTGTAGTCTGAGTTGGAGTCGGTTGGCGGGTATACGGTTACGGTGCCTTCTGTGCAGTAATGGTAGCCGCCCGTCTCATAAAACCAGTTCTCGCTCTCGCTTTTTTGAGCGTAGCCAGACGTCCAATCGGTGTTGAAAGGGTAGGTCATCGGACCTGTCGCCCCGGAGGCTTTGTAGTCGTCTACTGCCGCGTTGACCGCCCGACTGACCTCGATCTGTGAGCTCTCATCCAAGCTGGACAAGTCGTTTAGCATGCCGTCGACGTTGATGTATTGCGGCGTTCCGGTGTTGTCCAGATAGTGGTTGAGATTCGCCGCGGCATCCGGCCATGTATCCTCGAGTGCGCGCGCGGCAACAGTAGCCGCCTCATGGACTAGGTGATCTCGTAAGGTGGGCTCGCGTTGCCCGTGCGGACCGGATCCCTCCTCCGGAGTATCGCCCGGATACTGCCATGGGTCTACGCCCGGCATGTCGGCGTGTTCACCGGGTACTGGATCGCCCAGGCCTGTTTTACTGGTGCTGCCGTCCGAGTTTCCCTGCCCACTCGGCACGCTGTCCCTGGGCACCACGCGTCCGGAGCGGGAACTCCGGGTGGCTGAGTCGCCTCCCCGGTGGGACGGATTTGTGCGCGGATTCGGATTGGGGTCGGGTGTAGGTGAGGGCCCTGGTTGCGGATTCGGCGTGGCTGACTTGAGCGCATGGGCGTAGTCGGCGTCGACCTGGTTCGCCAGGGTGACAGTAGCGGCTACCATCGCGGCCAACTCATCGGCCTGGGACTGGATGAGTTTCGCATCCGCGTTCGCCCCGGCGGCGGAAGCACTGGTGGCAGCTGTTGCGGCGGCGCCCTTGGTGTTACTGGAGGTCGGAAGAATGGCGGTGACCGTGCCGTCCGCCGCCAAGGACAGGTGGGGGTTGGAATCGGCGTAGTCCTGGCACTCCAGCACCTTACGGCGCACCGCCAGCAATCCCTCGTAGGAGGCGGCGTGAAGCGAGCCGACTCGTTCGGGGGCTTCGCCGTGCTCGGCGACACTGGACCGCAGTTCCGCACGGATCGCATTCACGCCCTGAGACTGGGAGGCCACCTGCGTAAGTGCCAACTCCGCGTCCCCATGCAGAGACAACAGTCGGCTGCTCATGGTTAGGAGCGAATCCGTGGTCTCGGCCAGGCCGTCGGGACTCCAGGCGCGGATCTCTGCCCATGTTGCCATGGTCAGGCCAGTCCCTTCTCAATCGCCCACTGCAAGGCTGAACCGGAGGCGGCCCTGGGCGTCAAGTCGGCCATGGCCTCATCATTGCTGCGGTGGGCGGCCGCCAAGTCGGCGGTGCCCGAGCCAATGGCGGTGTACCGGCTGCCCAGAGCGTCGGTCAAGTCCCTGAGTACGGCAGTGGCCGCAGCTGCCGCGCCGGAACTGAGCGAGCCCGGCATCGCCGCCCCGACGCGGGCGAGGGCGCCGTCGACATCCAGGCCTCGCAAGTCGTCTTCCAGCGTTTCCGCCCGGGCGGACAGCAGTTCCAGATCGCCCGCAACGATATGAATGAAACCGTCCGGCATCGTTCATGTACCCCCTGCGATCTGAACCTTGCACTGTGCCGAGGCGGACCCGGGGCGGTTCCTCGGGGCTCGCCGACGCCGGTCAAGCTATGTCCGTGACCTCACCTTGTAAAGCTCGTTACGTTTGTGTCGTGGGTTGCGGTGAGGCTGCGCAGGGAAACCCCCTCATGAAAGACAGGGGCGATGCGCTCCGGCTCCCTCCCGGCCAGGGGGAGCGCGCCTTCCAATTGATCCACCAGCAGACCGACGGCCGTATCGGCCACCCTGGGAACGTCAGAGTCGTAGCACGCGTAGTCAACGTTGGTGTGGGAGGAGTCCCCCGAGCCCCCGGCACCGATGACCGAGACCTCGGACCCGGGCCCGAGCCCTTCGGTCAGCAGCGCATTGATTACATCGTCGATCGAGGTGGACGGCGCAACGATGAAGGCATCGGCGTGGTCGGGACGGGCCAGGTAGTCGCACAGGGCCGCGTGTGTCGGCATGAAACCCCGGGGGACGGCGATCGAGTCCAGAGCCAGGCCCAGTTCCTCGGCCCGGCTCTCAAGCGCACGGTCGAAGCGCCGGATGAAACCCATGGGGGTGACGTGCTCGGACGCCGGATTGACGACCAGGGCGCGCCGATGACCGGCATCATGAATCCTCTGCGCGCAGCCGGCCCCGATGGCCTCGAAGTCGGTGTCGGTGGCCACCACCGCCTCGGCGTTATGGCTCAGGCCGATGAAGACCGAGGGCAGGTGCAGGTCCTGGGCGGCGTCGACCCGGGCGTCGTCGTCGAGGACATCCATCACCAGGATGCCGTCGCACAGCGCCGAGCCGACCAGGCGGCGCATGCCCTCCACGCCCTCCTCGCCGCTGATGACCAGCAGGTCGTAGCCGCGACGTCGGCATGCGGCGGCCAGGGAGACGATGTAGCGATACTGTCCGGGGGTGTCGGTGCGCTCGTGGTAGGGCACCAGCAGGCCCAGGATTCTGCTCTGGCTGCTCTTCAGTGCCCTGGCGCTCGCATGCGGGCGATACCCGAGCTCGTCCATAGCCGCGCGCACGCGCGCACGCGTATCCGGCGCGACGAACCGCTTGCCGCTCAATACATAGGAGACCGTGGACTGGGAGACTCCCGCGGCGAGCGCGACGTCGCGACTTGTGGGTGAGGACTGCATGGTGGGCACTCTCGATTGGGGGCCGACGGGCAGGTCGTGCTCGCGCACGCGCTTGCCAGGTTCGGTTCACGATGATACATTTCTCGCCCGAGGCGGAGCGAAGACGCTTCGTCAAGTCTTTCTCACAACACCGCAGGACGACACCGAGCAAATCTAACAGTTGCGCATACGTTTGCGCATACGTATCGACAAGCTCGGTGTCGCCCCGGGGAACGGAGTCGACATGTTCATCAACACCCGGAACACCGCGGGGCCGCACCCCGCTGGGAGCCGTATCGTCAACCGTCGCCGTGTGCTGCAGGGCGCCGCGCTGGCCGCCGCCGCGCTTCCGCTTGCCGCCTGCGGCCGGGGCGGCGCGGCCGGCAAGGGCGGAGAGGTCACCTCCTTGAAGGTGCTCGACTACTACGCCGACGAGCCGGACAACCAGATCTTCCAGAAGGCGCTGGAGGCCGCTGCCGAGCAGGTCGGCGTCACCATTGAGCGCGAGGCCGTCTCCGGCACCGGCCTGATCCAGAAGGTGCTGCAGATGAGCTCCTCGCGCACTCTGCCCGACCTGCTCATGCTAGACAATCCCGACTTGCAGCAGATCGCGGCGACGGGTGCGCTGGCGCCGCTGAGCACCTTCGGCATCACCTCCGACGGCTTCATCGACGGATTCGTCGGCGCGGGCACCTACGACGGCGAGCTCTACGGCATGGGCCCGTGCGCCAACACCCTCGGCCTGTACTACAACAAGGACCTCCTGAACGCCGCCGGCGTCGCCGTGCCCACCACCTGGGACGAGCTGAAGGCCACCGCCAAGACCCTGACCAAGGACGGTGCATACGGGGTCGCCTTCTGCGCCAAGGCCTCCTACGAGGGCTCCTGGCAGTTCCTGCCCTTCTTCTGGTCCGCGGGCGCGGACGAGACCGACATCGCCAGCCCGGAGGCGGCCAGCGCTCTCCAGCTGCTGGTGGACCTGGTGAATGAGGGCTCGGCCTCCCAGTCCGTCGTCAACTGGGGTCAGGGGGACCTGGGCGACCAGTTCACCTCCGGCAAGGCGGCCATGATCGTCAACGGCCCGTGGATGACCAACACCTTCAACGACTCCGGCATCAACTGGGGCGTGGCCGAGATCCCGGTGCCCAAGGCGGGGGCGACCGGCGTGTCTCCCCTCGGCGGCGAGCTGTGGACAGTGCCGGCCACTGGCGACGAGGCGCGCCAGAAGAAGGCCGCCGAGCTGCTGTCGGTACTGCTGGGCAAGGAGTCGATCCTGGAACTCAACACCACCCGCTTCACCATCCCCACCCGCGAGGAGGGCGACGCCGACTACCTCGCCGAGCTGCCGGACATGGAGCCCCTGGTCACCGCCGTCAACAACGGGCGCTCCCGCACCGCCAAGCTCGGTGAGGCCTGGCCCAAGACGGCGGAGGCCCTGTACAACGCCATGCAGTCCGCCCTGACCGGCAAGGCCGCCCCATTGCAGGCCCTCCAGACCGCCAAGGCGGACTTCGTCTCTTGAAGGCGGCGGCGGCCGGGTGCGACCCCGCTTCCGGCCGCCGCGTCGGCTCGACTGACCGCAACCCACCCCGAAGGAGACGATGATGACTGAACCGCGCCCAGACCCGGCGCGCCGGCGGATGCGTCGGCGCGAGGAGGTCTTCCGCTGGGCCTTCCTGGCACCCGCGATCGCGTTCCTGCTGCTGTACTTCGGCTATCCGATCGTCAAGAACCTGATGATGAGCGTGCAGGACTACACCACCCGCACCTTCTACACCGGCGAATCCCCGTTCGTGGGGCTTGCGAACTACGCGGCGGTTGTGAAGTCCTCCGTGTTCTCAACCGCGCTGATCAACACGGTGCTGTTCACGGTCGGCTCCATCACCGGGCAGTTCACCATCGGCCTGGCCCTGGCGGTCTTCTTCAAGAAGCACTTCCCGCTCAACGGGGTCATGCGCTCACTCATGCTGCTGCCATGGCTGCTGCCCATGATCGTGTCCAGCGCCATCTGGAAGTGGATGCTGGACAAGGACTCCGGCGTCGTCAACCAGCTCCTCGGGCTCGCCGGCGTCGAGAACATTCCGTGGCTTACCAGCACCGAGGTCGCCCTGATCGCCGTCGTCATGGTCAACATCTGGCTGGGCATCCCCTTCAACATGACCATCCTGTACTCCGGCCTGCAGGACATCCCCGACGAGCTCTACGAGGCCGCCGCCCTGGACGGCGCCACCGGCTGGAGGGCCTTCAGGAACATCACCTGGCCACTGCTGCGGCCGGTGGTCTCCGTGGTGCTCATTCTCGGAGTGGTCTACACCCTCAAGGTCCTCGACATCATTCTGGGCCTGACCGAGGGAGGCCCCTCAAATGCCACCGAGACCCTGGCCACGCAGTCCTACCGGCTGTCCTTCGCGAACTTCGAATTCGGGCAGGGCGCGGCACTCGGGAACATCCTGGTGCTCATCTCCCTGGTGTTCGCCATGGTCTACCTGCGGATGACTCGCTCCGGAACGGAGGACTGAGGCCATGTCTCACAAACAGCACCGCAGGTCCTGGGTCTATACGGTATTGGGCTGCCTCTTCCTGGCGTTCATGCTGTTTCCGGTCTACTGGATGGTAAACGCCTCCCTCCAGCCCGGGGTCTCCACCGCCGACCTCGACTGGTTCCCCATTCGCCCGGGCCTGGACGGCTACCGCGCGGCCTTCTCCACCCAGGGCCCGAATCTGCTCACCAGCCTGGTGGTGGCCATGGGCGCCGTCCTGGTCAGCCTGACGGTCGCCACCCCGGCGGCCTACGCCCTGAGCCTGTACCGGGTGCGCGGGGCGGGGGCGGTGATGTTCACCCTGCTGCTGAGCCAGATGATTCCCGGGATCGTGATCGCCAACGCGTTGTACTCGGCCTACAACGACCTGGGGATCCTCAACACCACGGTTGGTCTGATCCTGGCCGACTCGGCTCTGGGCATCCCCTTCTCAATCCTGATCATTCAGGCCTTCATGCGGGCCATCCCCATGTCCCTGCTGGAGGCCGCCCGGGTCGACGGCGCGGGACGGCTGCGCACCTTCGTCTCCATCGTCCTGCCGCTGAGCCGGAATGCCATGATCACCGCCGCGCTGTTCAGCTTCCTGTTCGCCTGGAGCGACTTCCTGTTCGCCCTCACACTGAACTCGAACTCGGCCGCACGTCCGGTGACCCTGGGGATCTACCTGTTCATCGGCGGGTACGTGGCCGACTGGGGCTCGGTAATGGCGACGGCGACCATGGCGTCCGTGCCCGCCGCCGTGCTGCTGGTGGCGGCGCAGAAGTACATTGCGGCGGGCGCCACCGGTGGTGCCGTCAAGGCCTGAGCCGAACCACTCATTTCATTCAAGACTCCCCTTTTCAATGACATTAGGAGAAAGAAGTGCTGGACTATTCGCCAATCGACAACGGCTTCGAAGTGCGCCACGAGCACGAGGTGCTTCGCGTCGAACAATGGGGGCGCGACTCGGTGCGGGTACGCGCCGCGCAGCACCGCATCCCCACTGACGACGTCGGCGCCCTGGACGCGCCCCCACCGGCAGCCCCCGGCTGCCGGGTGAGCCGCGAGGGGGACGCGGTCACCCTGGTGGCGGGCGGGATCACGGTTCGGGCCCGGCTCGACTCCGGCGACGGCAAGCCCGCCGTGATGCTGAGCTTCCACCGGACCGACGAGGGCACTGAGCTGCTGGCCGAGGAGCGCGAGCACTTCTGGTGGCCGGGTGCGCACGTGTTCTACGGAAGCAGGTCGGGACTGTTCGAGATCCACCAGCGTTTCAAGGCATACGCGGACGAGCGCATCTACGGCCTGGGCCAGCACCAGCACGGCCGCCTGAACCACAAGGGGCTCGTAGTCGACCTTTTGCAGCGCAACACCGAGGTCTCCATCCCGTTCTACCTGTCCAGCCGCGGCTATGGGTTCCTGTGGAACAACCCCGCCGTCGGCCGGGTCGAGTTCGCGGAGAACGGCACCCGTTGGGTGGCCGACGCCGCTCCCGCATTGGACTACTGGGTGACCGCGGGCTCCAGCCCCGCGCAGATCATGGCCCACTACGCCGACGCCGTCGGGCACGCCCCGCAGCTGCCCGAATGGGCCTCCGGCTTCTGGCAGTGCAAGCTCCGGTACCGCAACCAGCAGGAGCTCCTGGAGGTGGCACGCGAGTACAAGCGACGCGGACTGCCGCTGTCGGTGATCGTCACCGACTTCTTCCACTGGACCGCAATGGGGGACTACCGCTTCGACCCGGAGGAGTACCCGGACCCCGCCGGCATGATGCGGGAGCTGGAGGAGCTCGGCGTGAGGCTGATGGTGTCGATCTGGCCCACCATCTCGCCGCTGTCGGACAACTATGAGGAGATGAGCGCTCGCGGCCTGCTGGTCGGATGCGACCAGGGAGTGGAGTTCCACCAGGACATCCATGACAAGCGGATGCCCCGCTCCCTGCCGGTGGCCTTCTACGACCCCACCAACCCGCGCACCAGGCGGTTCGTCTGGGAGACGGTGAAGCGGAACTACTTCGACCTCGGAGTGCGGGTGTGGTGGCTGGACGCCTGCGAGCCCGAGCTCAACCCCGGGCACCCGAAGAATCTGTCGTTCCATGCCGGCCCGGGGGCCGCCGTCGCCAACATCTACCCCCGTGACAATGCCCGCCTGTTCCACGAGGGCCACCACGCCTCCGGGGGAGGCGACACCGTGCTGCTGTGCCGCTCGGCGTGGGCGGGCCAGGCCAAGTACGGTGCGGCGGTGTGGTCCGGCGACATTCCGCCGACCTGGGAGTCCCTGGCGGTGCAGGTACGCGCGGGACTGAGCATCGGCATCTCCGGCATCCCCTGGTGGACCACCGACATCGGCGGCTTCCACGGGGGAGACCCCGACGACGAGACCTACCGCGAGCTGTACGCCCGCTGGTTCGCCTATGGCACGTTCTGCCCCCTGTTCAGGCTCCATGGGCACCGCGAGCCGCGTGGTGAACTGGGGTCCCCCCTGAGCGGTGGTCCGAACGAGGTGTGGAGCTACGGAGAGCGCTGCCTGGAGATCTCCCGCACCCACATGGAGCTGCGCGAACGCCTGCGCCCCTATATCGCCGAAGTAATGGCGACGGCTTCGGCCACGGGTATGCCCGCGATGCGGGCACTGTTCCTGGAGTTCCCGCAAGATGCGGAGGCCTGGGACGTCGAGGATGAGTTCCTCCTGGGGCCGGATCTGCTGGTAGCCCCGGTGACGACGCCGGGTGTGGTGAGCAGGCACGTGTACCTGCCCGCCGGCGCCAGCTGGACGGAGATCCACACCGGGAAGACCTTCGAAGGGGGCGTCGGCATCGAGGCGGAGGCGCCGTATGAGTACATCCCCGTGTTCCTCCGGGGCGGCAGCCTCATACTCTGACGGGCCCGGCACGCGATAGGTGGTTGTCCGGATTCGGGACAAACGAGCCCGTGGAGCTGAACGGCGTGCTTCGACGCGTTGGAATCATGCGTTTTTTTCCGCGGGCGCTGAGCGTGTTGGCACCGTTTGTCCCGGATTTGGACACTTTCGCAAGTCTTGAGGTGGGATCAGCGGCCCTGCCGCAGCAGCCGGGCCGCTGAGCCGGCACCGCTCTCAGCCGAGCTTGAAGGCACGACGGGGGACGGCGTCGACCAGATCGCGGGCCACCGCGGCCGCCTCATCCATTCCCAGCCGGTGCTCGACCACCAGCCGCGCCAGGAAGCCCGCGTCGCAGCGGCGGGCGATGCCGTGGCGGGCCGGGATCGAGCAGAAGGCCCGGGTGTCGTCGATGAAACCGGAGGTCTTGTAGAAGGTCGCCGACCCCGTCGTCGCCTCCCGGAAGCGCACTATCGCATCCGGCTCGTCGATGAACCACCACGGCACCCCCACGTACACCGCCCGGTACCAGCCGGCCAGAGGCGCCAGCTCCCGGGAGTAGACCGCCTCATCAATGGTGAAGGGGATCAGGTGGAAGCCCGCGGCATTGCCGTAGGCGTCCAGCAGCGGCCGCAGCGCGCGGGTGAACTCCACCCCCATGGGGATGTCCCCGCCGACGTCGGCCCCGTACCGGGCCAGCGCCCCGGAGTCGTGGTTGCGGTACACGGCCGGGTGCAGCGTCATCACCAACCCGTCGTCCACCGCCAGCCGGGCCTGATCACTTAGCATGTGCCGCCGCAGCCGGGCGGCATCGGTGGCGTCGATCGTCCCCGCCAGGGCGCGCGCGTATAGCACCTCCGCCTCCGCCTCCTCCAGCCGCTGCGTGCCCGCGTCCGCATGCGAGTGGTCGGAGGAGACCGCCCCGCAGGACTTGAAGAAGGCCCGACGCCGCCGCATCGCTTCCACGTGCCCGGCGTAGGTGGATACGTCCTGGTCGGCGGCCAGTCCCAGCGCCTCGGTCAGTGCCCGCCAGTCGGGCCGGGCCGGCTCCAGGTAGGCGTCCGGCCGGAACGTCGGGATCACCCGGCCGTTCCAATCCGGGTCGGCGGCCAGGGCGCGGTGAGCGGCCAGGTCCGAGCAGGGATCGTCCGTGGTGGCCAGCACCGCGATATTGAAGCGCTGGTACAACGCCCGGGCGGTGAACTCCGGGGTGCGCAGGGCGGCGTCGATCTGGTCGTAGATCGCGTCCGCCGTGCGCGCCGACGGGCGCGCACGCACCCCGAACACGTCGTGGAATACCTCGGTGAACCAGGTCTGCACCGGCGTGCCCGCGAGCAGGTGCCAGTGCTTGCACAGCAGCCGGAATGCCGTCCGCGACCGCTCCGGGCTCAGCCCGCTGCCCACCGGGACGCCCAGGTCCGCCAGCTCCACCCCGGCCAGGGAGTGCAGCAGCCGGTTGGTGTAGTGGTCGGGGGTGAGCAGCAGGCTGGTGGGGTCGGCGAAGGAGATGTCGCGCGCCAACCACTCCGCCGGGACGTGCCCGTGCGGGGAGATGATCGGCGCCTCGGCCACCTCCGCCAATAGCTCTCGGGCAACCGCCCGGGTGGTCGGGTCGGCGGGTAGCAGTCGGTCGGGGTCGAGAGTGAGGGGCTGGGACGCTGTTGAGGCGGACACGGCGGTCTCCTTGGTGAGTGGTGTTGATGCCGGGGGCATAGAAGTCGACGACGATGCCGGTTGCGGTCGACCCCCGCGCGGGCATCGTCGTCGGGGCGATGACGACGGGCTCAGGTGATATCCGGCAGGGCAGGTGGTGTTGCGGGTGCAGGCCCGACGCTCTGGCGCTCCTGCAGGGACATTTCCAACATGGTGACCGCCGGCTGCGGCTGGGACCGGTGGCGCAGGTGTCCGACGATCGCCGTCGCTGCTCGCGAGCCCAGCCGCCGCGCCCCGGCCGCCAGGGAGGTGAGCGCCGGGTTGGTCAGGGAGGAAAGGTCCACGTTGTCCACGCCGATGATCGACACCTCCTCAGGCACGCGCAGCCCGCGGGCGAGCGCCGCCTTCATGAAGCCGATCGCCAGGAGGTCGTTGTAGCCGACAACGGCGCTGGTCGGGCGGCGACCCCACACCTCCAAGGCATGCAGTCCCCCACCGACGGTGGGGGAGAAGGGGCCGATCCGATGCGGGCGCAGGCCGAAGACATGGCAGGCGCGGGTCAGCCCCTCCCAGCGGGTGCCATTCGACCATGACTCCGGCGGCCCGGCCAGGTAGGTCAGTTCCCGGTGCCCGTGGGAAGCCAGGTGCTCGACCACGGTGTGCATTCCCTGCACGGAGTCCGACAGGATGGAGGTGACGCCGGGGATCCGCCGGTTCAACGACACCACCGGTACGGCCCGGTTGAACTGCTGGATCGCGGAGTTGCTCATACGGGACGAGGCCAGGACGATCCCGTCGATCAGGTGCAGCACTTTCCCGATAGCCGCGCGTTCCTCGGCAGCATTCTCCCGGGAGTCGACCAGCAGCACGGTGTAGCCGTTGGCGCGGGCGGACTCCTGCAGGCCGATCATGACCCGGCTGAAGAACGGGTTGCCGACGTCGGCAATCGCCAAGGCGATCACATAGGTCTCCTCCGCCGAGTCGGCAGGGCGACGTGGTCGGGTGCGTTTGTAGCCGAGATCTTCGGCAACTTCAAGGTCGCGGCCACCACCCTGCGGCAGGTGCGTACCGCCACCGTCAACGACTGGTCGGCGATCGCCTGATCGAGGCAGGACGGTTTCGTGCGCTCCACCCGGCGGCCGGGCCTGGAGATCCTCGACCGGGTGGGCGGAGGCGACTCCTTCGCCTCCGGCCTGATCTACGGGCTCATAGAAACCGGGGACCTTGCCACCGCCGTCGAGTACGGCGCCGCCCACGGCGCTCTGGCCATGACCACACCCGGCGACACCACCATGGCCACCAGGGCCGAGGTACTGCGGCTCGCTGCGGGCGGCGGGGCCCGCGTGCAGCGCTGATGGGGCCGACGACGGCGCAGCCCCCGGCGGTACGAGGGCGTGCGCCGCACGGGCAGTCACCAGTAAGGCCGCGGGAAGATTGCCTTGTCTACCGATTTCGGTACGTAACTTCTACCGATCTGGGCGCGTAACTTCTACCGATCTCGGCGATGGGTCGGGAGAGGGAGGAACGGTAGGTCACATCCAGGCGGCGGGGTCGGCGACGACCTCCTCCAGGAGCGACCAGGCGGCGCCGGTGACCGCGGGGGTCTGGTCCTGTGAGGTGGTGATCACCTCGGGCACCGACCAGCGCGAGGACAGCACCCGCTGTCGCAGCTCCGCCTCCAGCTCGGGGCGCAGGATCTCGGACAGCGGGGCGAGGTGCCCGCCCAGGATCACCGTGGGGATGTCCAGGATGTTGATGGCGGCGCCCAGCCCGACTCCGAGCGCCTGCGCGGCCCGGGTGACGGCTCGGCGCGCCTGGGGCTCGCCGGCCTCCCACGCGGCCACCAGCTGGTCCGGCCCCGCCGTCGGCTCCAGGCCGGCAGCGGCCAAGATGAGCTGGCGTCCCGCGTAGCGCTCGACACAGCCGCGGTTGCCGCAGGTGCACAAGGGGCCGGTCGGGTCCGCCTGAATGTGCCCGATCTCGCCGGCGAAGCCCGAGACTCCGAGCATTACCTGGCCCTCGCGCACAATTCCCGCGCCGATGCCGTTCTCCCCGGACAGGTAGATGTAGGAGGGCGCCGAGTGCGGTGCCGCGGGTCGGCTGCGGCCCGCGGTCAGCGCGCCGAAGTTCGCCTCGTTGCCCAGGTGCAGGACCAGGCCGTCAGGTTGCAGCGCCTCGGCCAGGAACGGGCGCGGGTCGATCCGCTCCCAGCCCAGGTTGGGCGCGCGCAGCAGGGTCTCGTGCGAGACCAGCCCCGGCAGCGCGATGGCAGCGCCGACCTTGCGCGCATGCCGCACGGTGTCCAGCGCCAGTGCTTCGGTGGCCAGTTCCGCCAGTCGGGGGAGGACCTGGGCCGGGTCGGATGCCTCGAAGTCGTCAAGCACCACCCGCTCGGCCAGCACCTGGCCGGACAGGTCAATCGCCCGCACTGCCATGCGGGAGACGTTCACCTCCAGGCCGATGGCCACGAAGGTGCCCCGTGCGGGCGCCAGCGGCACCGCCGGCCGGCCGGGGCCGGAGGCGGGCGAGGGCTCCAGCTCGCTCAGGATGCCGGCGGACACGAGATCGTCGGCGAGCCGGGAGGCGGTGGAGCGGGTCATGCCGGTGGCGGCGGCGACGTCGGCCCGCGATACCGGCTCGGGTTGGGCGAACACGTGACCGGCCAACAGGGCCAGGTTCGCTGTGCGCAGGCTGGACTGCCGGGCGGAGACAGGGGCGGTGCAGGCCTGGGGGCGGGAAGTGCGGGAGGCCGACTCCGGCGTCGGGCGGATTTCAGACACGGCTTGACCATACCGCACCGCTGTGCCATAGTTGCGTCAGCGAACAAATCCGGCTCGAGGAGGAACCATGGTTCGTAAGCCCACTAAGGAAGACAAGTTCTCATTCGGTCTGTGGACCGTCGGCTGGCTGGCCGCCGACCCCTTCGGCGACACCACCCGCGCGGCGCTCAAGCCCTGGGAGTATGCCGAGAAGCTCGCCGAGCTCGGCGCCTGGGGCATCACCTTCCACGACAATGACGTCTTCCCCTTCGACGCCACCGACGCCGAGCGGGCCGAAATCGTCGGCAAGCTCAAGGACACGGTGGACGCCACGGGCCTGACCATCGAGATGGTCACCACCAACACCTTCACCCACCCGATCTTCAAGGACGGCGGCCTGACCAACAACGACCGCTCCATCCGCCGCTTCGGGCTGCGCAAGATCCTGCGCAACGTGGACCTGGCCGCCGAGCTGGGCGCCACCACCTTCGTCATGTGGGGCGGCCGCGAGGGCGCCGAGTACGACTCCTCCAAGGACCTGGGGGCCGTATTCGACCGCTACAAGGAGGGCCTGGACACCGTCGCCCAGTACATCAAGGACCAGGGCTACAACCTGCGCATCGGCCTGGAGCCCAAGCCGAACGAGCCCCGCGGCGACATCTTCCTGCCCACCGTCGGCCACGCCCTGGCGCTGATCGCCGAGCTGGACAACGGCGACATCGTCGGCCTGAACCCCGAGGTCGGCCACGAGCAGATGGCGGGCCTGAACTACACCCACGCCCTGGCGCAGGCCTTGAAGGCCGGCAAGCTCTTCCACATCGACCTCAACGGTCAGAAGGGCCTGAAGTACGACCAGGACCTCGTCTTCGGCCACGGCGACTTGCTCAGCGCCTTCTTCACCGTCGACCTGCTGGTCAACGGCTTCCCCGGCGGCGGTCCCCGCTACGAGGGCCCGGTCCACTTCGACTACAAGCCCTCGCGCACCGACGGCATTGACGGCGTGTGGGAGTCCGCGGCCGCCAACATGGAGATGTACATCCAGCTGGCGGAGAAGGCCCGCGCCTTCCGGGCCGACCCGGCCGTTCAGGAGGCTCTCAAGCTCTCCGGCATCTACGAGCTCAGCGAGCCGACCCTGGCCGAGGGCGAGACCATCGCCGACCTGCTCGCCGACCGCTCCGCCTACGAGGACTTCGACGCCGAGGCGGCCGCCGCCCGCGACTACCACTACGTCGACCTGTACGAGAAGGCGGTCCAGCACCTCATCGGCTGAACCCTCAGCCGACCCAGCGGCCGCGCAGGCGGCCGATCCAGAAGTACACAAACCGTCCGGCCGCGCGCTGAGCGATCAGCCCGCGGCCGGACGGCCTTCAACGCGGAAGGAACCCCCATGCCCCTCGTCGCCGGCGTCGACTCCTCGACGCAGTCCTGCAAGCTTGTAATCCGTGACGCCACCTCCGGTGCCCTGGTCCGTGAGGCCAAGGCCTCGCACCCGGACGGCTCGGAGATCCACCCCGAGCACTGGTGGAGCGCACTCAACGAAGTGATCGACGTCGTCGGCGGGCTCGACGACGTCGCCGCCCTGAGCGTCGGCGGCCAGCAGCACGGCATGGTGGTGCTCGACGCCGACGGCGAGGTCATCCGCCCCGCACTGCTGTGGAACGACACCCGCAGCGCCGGTGCCGCCCGCGACCTCATCCGCGAGCTCGGCGCCGGCGACGAGGCCGCAGGCGCCAAGGCCTGGGCCGACGCCGTCGGCTCCGTGCTGGTCGCCTCCCTGACCATCACCAAGCTGCGCTGGCTGGCGGACCACGAGCCCGACAATGCCGCCCGCATCGCCGCCGTCTGCCTGCCGCACGACTGGCTCACCTGGAAACTGTCCGGCGCGACCTCCCTGGACGCCCTGGTAACCGACCGCTCCGACGCCTCCGGCACCGGCTACTTCGACTCCGTGACCAACACCTACCGCCGTGACCTGCTCGCGCTCGCCCTGCGCCGCAGCGAGGCCGAGGTCGCCGACATCGTGCTGCCGCGCGTCGTCGGTCCGCACGAGGTGGCCGCCCGCGGCGGCACCTTTACAACGCCGTCGGGCAGTGAGCGCGACCTGACCCACCTGGTGCTCGGACCCGGCTGCGGCGACAACGCCGGCGCCGCCCTCGGGCTCGGCCTGCGCCCGGGCGCCACCAGCGTCTCCCTGGGCACCTCCGGCGTGGTCGCCGCCGTCTCCGCCACCCCCACGCACGACGCCTCCGGGCTGGTCACCGGCTTCGCCGATGCCACCGGCGCCTTCCTGCCGCTGGCCTGCACCCTCAATGCCGCCCGCATCCTGGACGCTGCCAAGCAGGTGCTGGGCGTGTCCTACGACGAGTTCGACCGGCTGGCCCTTTCCGCCGAGCCCGGCGCGGCCGGGCTGGTCCACGTCCCCTACCTGGAGGGGGAGCGCACCCCGAACCTGCCCGAGGCCACCGGCATGCTCACCGGCATGACGCTCGCGTCGCTCACCCCCGCCAACTATGCGCGCGCCGCCGTCGAGGGGCTGCTGTGCCTGATGGGGGCGTGCGTGGATGCCGTGCGCGGCCAGGGGGTAGAGGTGGATGCGGTCACGCTCGTGGGCGGGGGAGTGAAGTGGGCCTGTGCCCGGGAGCTCGCCCCCGCCGTGCTCGGCGTACCGGTGGACGTGCCCGAGCCCGGCGAGTACGTCGCCAACGGCGCCGCCAAGCAGGCGGCCTGGGTGCTCGCCGGGGGCGAGGCGCCGCCCACGTGGGAACTCGGCCCGGTCGAGCACCTGACCGCCGCGCCTCAGCCCGAGGTGCGCGCCGCCTATGACGCCGCCGCGGCCCTGGTGGCCGCCGCCCAGCAGGACTGAGCGCTTGGACGGGGGCCGCAGCAGTGTCCGTGCCGGGAGAATGTCCGAGATCGGCACAAACGGCGCCTGCGGGCCTCTGGGCGGACTGCAAAACGGCGTGATTGCAACGTTCAGTCGAAGGTGAATCGGCGCGACCGGCCCGTTTGTGCCGAATCATGACAGTTTCCTCAATGACGCGGCGACGTGGCTACCGCTACCCCCCGCCACGGCGCCGTCTAGCTGCCTTCTGACAGTCTGGGGGTGGTCTATCGGTTTATGTTGCGAAACGCAACGAAACCATTGAAGTCTGGTTTCGGGCTGGCTAGTGTTGGGGTGCGGGCCAGCGTCGGCCGGCATCCTTCCTAGCCATCCTCCCTGCCCGGAGTGTCATACGCGCGGGCCCATGTCGGTTCGTACCACCACATGGGGTCAAGGCCGCGTTGTCTTCATTCGTCCGTGCAGAGAGGCCAACAGCAAAGGCAAGCGCATGCGCACTACGACAACCCGGCACCCACGCCGGATCCGCCTGCTCGGGGCGGCAGCCGCGGCCGCCATCGCGACCGCGGGCGTGGCTGCAGGGGCGGCCGCCGTCGAAACTCCGACAGAGCCCCAGCCCTATGCGGTCAGCTACTCCAACTTCGAGTCCAGTCAGCCCGATATGCCCTGGGCTCCACGCGGCGAGGGCGTGACCACCACAACCACCAACGAGGTCCGCCGCAGCCCGTGGAACAGCCTGTATGTAACCGGCCGCACCCAGGCCTGGCACGGCGTGGAGATCTCCATCGGCGACTTCATGGAGGCGGGCCAGTCCTATGACGTAACCGCCTGGGTGCGCCTCCCGGACGGGGCGGCGTCCACCCGCGCCAAGCTCACCGCCGCCCAGAGCGACGGGCAGTACATCGAGATCACCCCGCTGACGGCAGTGAACTCCGATGAGTGGGTCGAGCTCACCGGTAGCTACTCGCCGCCCGAGGGTGTAGACGGGACCATCTACATCGAGCTGGAGGACCCCACCGCGTCCTTCTACGTTGACGACGCCGCCATCACCGCCTTCGCCTGCGGGCGGGGTCCGGTTGACGACTCCACCTCCTTGCTCGACGCCCTGCCCTATCCGGTAGGCGTGGCGGTTACGGCCAACACCGTCCAGGGCGACTCTCTGGAGCTGCTCAACCAGCACTTCAACCAGGTCACCCCGGAGAACTTCATGAAGCCGGAGGCCTGGTACAACGATGACCACAGCTTCGTTGACGAGAACGCCGAGGCAGACGCCGTCATGGACTGGGCCCAGGCCAATGGCGGCCGGGTATACGGGCACGTACTGGTCTGGCACTCCCAGACCCCGGACTGGCTGTTCCAGCATGAGGACGGCACCTTCCTGTCCGGCGACTCCGAGGCCGACCGGCAGGAGCTGCGCGAGCGGATGCGCACTCACATCAACAATGTGGCCAAGTACCTCTCTGACAAGTACGGGCTGTTCGGCTCGGACACCAACCCGCTGGTTGCCTTCGACGTCGTCAACGAGGTGATCACCGACGGGCCCTCGCCCGAGACCGACGGGCTGCGCAACTCCTACTGGTACCAGATCCTGGGCGAGGAGTTCATCGACGACGCCTTCATCTACGCCAACGAGGCATTCAACTCAACCTACGCCGCTCCCGGCGCCGAGCACCCGGTGACGCTGTTCATCAACGAGTACAACACCCAGTATGGCACCGACGCCTCCTCCAAGACCGGGCGCTACCACGCCCTGATCGAGCGGCTGGTGGATCGCGGCGTCCCCATCGACGGCGTCGGGCACCAGTTCCACGCCTGGCTCGATGACGACGTCGAGGGCTTCGGCGCGGCCATGAGCGCCTTCGACGACCTGCCGCTGGTGCAGGCGGTCACCGAGCTCGACGTCCCCACTCGCACCGGCACGCCCGTGGACACTCAGACTCTGCTGGACCAGGGGCGCTTCTACCAGCGCCTGTTCGAGATGTTCGCGGAGCAGGACGCCAAGCGGGACCTGTTCTCGGTGACGCTGTGGGGGCTGGTCGACTCCGGCTCGTGGCGGTTCTACGAGGGCGACCCGCTGCTGTTCGATCCGTACTACCACGGCAAGTGGGGCTATGCAGCCGCGGTCGGTCAGGAGATTCCGGCCACGCCGCAGGAATGCAGCGTTCCCGAGCCGACGCAGGAGCCGACGCCTACCGCGGGGCCCTCGGCCACTGCTGCGGAGCCTGCGGCTTCGGCTGCGCCAAGCACGAGCGGTCTGCCCGCGCCCTCGGGGGCGGCAAGTGGTACCCCGGTGGTGGGTGCGGCGCCGTCGCCGGGTGGCGGTGGTAGTCCCCTGGCGCGCACCGGCGCCGAGATGCTGGTCCTCCCGGTAGCAGCCCTGCTACTGGGCGCGGGCACGCTGTTGCTGCGGGCTCGACGCCGGATCGGCTGAGACTCCCGTAACCGGGGCGGTACGACCCGGCCACGGGGCGCGCCGGTCGGGGGACGCTACCCGCCGGCGCCGCGGGAGGGTGCGATGGGACGCCATCGCACCCTCCCGCACCATCAACCGAGCCGCCCATGCCGCCTGCCCGGCCGGGCCGCTGGCCGGCCTGAGGCCGGGGGTGAATCGCGTGCGGATCTGGTAGGGATTCGTGCGCTTGCGAGGTCGGCCTCACGGGCAGGTTGTCACGGGTCCATATAAGTGCTAGCGTGCAACTAAATGGACCTGCGGGTCCGTCAGCCCTATCAACCGAGGCGAGGAGGCCTTATGTCGAATTTGTCGCGCAGGCTGTTCATTGCAGGTGGTGCCGTCACGGCGGCGCTGCTGGCCGCATGCACCGCGGAGCGAACGGCCGACTACTACGGTGACACGGGCGGCGGCGCGGGCGCCCTGATCGGCGTCTCCATGCCGACCAAGAACCTGGAGCGCTGGAGCCGTGACGGTGAGAACCTCAAGCGGATGCTGGAGGAGCTCGGATACACCGTCGAGCTGCAGTTCGCCGACAACAAGGTCGAGCAGCAGAACTCTCAGATCCAGACCATGCTCAACAAGTCCCCGGCGGTGATCGTCGTCGGCGCCATCGACGGCTCGGCGCTCGGCCCGGTGCTCCAGAGCGCGGCCGGGCTCGGGATCAAGGTGATCGCCTATGACCGCCTGATCCGAGACACCGAGGCGGTCGACTACTACGTCACCTTCGACAACTACAACGTCGGAGCCATGCAGGGGCAGTACATCGTGGATGCCCTCGAGCTCGACACCGCATCCGGACCCTTCAACTTCGAGCCCTTCGCCGGCTCCCCGGACGACAACAACGCCCGCTTCTTCTTCGAGGGCGCCTGGGACGTACTGAGCCCCTACATCGAGTCCGGCAAGCTCGTGTGTCCCTCGGGCAAGCTGCCCGCCAGCGTCGACGACTGGCAGTCGATCGGCATTCAGGCCTGGTCGAACACCACCGCCCAGGCCGAGATGGAGAACCGCCTGAACTCCTTCTACTCCACCACCAAGCGCGTCGACGTGATCCTGTCCCCCAACGACGCCATCGCGCTGGGAATCGGCCAGGCCCTCGCCTCGGCCGGGTACGGCGATGACAACTGGCCCGTGCTCACCGGGCAGGACGCCGACCAGGCCAACGTGGCCAACATCGTCAAGGGGCGCCAGTCCATGACGGTCTTCAAGGACACCCGCCTGCTGGGGGAGCGCTGCGCCACCATGGTCGACCAGCTCGCCCGGGGCGAGGAAGTGGAAGTCAACGACACCGAGTCCTACGACAACGGCCAGCTGGTGGTCCCCTCCTACCTGATCGACCCGGTTACCGTGAACGCGGACAACGTCCAGGAGGTACTGGTCGACTCCGGCTACTACACCGCGGCGGAGGTCGGGCTGTAATGGCGGCCAAGCCGAGTAACCCGCAACCGTCCGCGTCTACCCGGGAAACGGCGTCGGAGGCCGACACCATCCTCGAGATGCGCCACATCACCAAGGCCTTCGGCGAGTTCAAGGCGCTGGACGACGTCAACCTGGAGGTGCACCGCGGCGAGATCCACGCCATCTGCGGCGAGAACGGCGCCGGCAAGTCGACGCTGATGAACGTGCTGTCCGGGGTCTGGCCCCGTGGCACCTACGACGGCGACATCTACTACGACGGTCAGGTCCGCGAGTTCCGCTCCATCCGGGACTCCGAGGCCGTCGGCATCGTCATCATCCACCAGGAGCTCGCCCTCAGTCCGTATCTCTCCGTGGCAGAGAACATCTTCATGGGTAACGAGAAGGCCCGCCGCGGCTTCATCGACTGGGACGCCACCAATGAGGCCGCGGCCGAGCTGCTGCGCGAGGTCGGCCTGGACATCCGCCCGCAGACACGCGTGGCGGACCTCGGCGTCGGTCAGCAGCAACTGGTGGAGATCGCCAAGGCGCTGTCCAAGGACGTGCGCCTGCTGATCCTCGACGAGCCCACCGCCGCCCTCAACGACGACGACTCCGCCCACCTGCTCGACCTCATGTGGGGCCTGCGCGAGCGCGGCATCACCATGGTGATGATCTCCCACAAGCTGGCGGAGGTGGCCGGCGTGGCCGACCGCACCACCGTCATCCGTGACGGCCGCACCGTTCACACCGCGCCGTTGCACGGCGTCGGCGCCATCGGCGAGGACGAGATCATCCGCCTCATGGTCGGACGCGAGCTGTCCAGCCGCTTCCCTGAGCACACCTCCCAGGTCGGTGAGGAGGCGTTGAGGATCAGCGACTGGACGGTGCACCACCCCATCGACACCTCCCGCGCGGTTGTCGAGGACGCCGCACTGACGCTGCGACGCGGCGAGATCGTCGGGCTCGCCGGCCTCATGGGGGCCGGGCGCACGGAGCTGGCCATGAGCCTGTTCGGACGCTCCTGGGGCACCGGCATCTCCGGGCACGTCTACAAGGACGGCAAGGAGATCTCCACCGCCACCGTGCGGCAGGCCATCGACAACGGCCTGGCCTACGTCACCGAGGACCGCAAGGTGCTCGGCCTGAACCTGATCCAGGACGTCAAGACCAACACCACGGCGGTGGCCCTGGACAAGGTCTCCTCCCACGGCATCGTCGACGACGCCGCCGAGGTTGAGGTGGCTGAACGCTACCGCCGCGAGCTGCGCACCAAGACCACCTCGCTTACCACCCCGGTCGGCTCCCTGTCGGGCGGCAACCAGCAGAAGGTCGTGCTCGCCAAGTGGATGTTCTCAGACCCCGACGTGCTCATCCTCGACGAGCCCACCCGCGGCATCGACGTCGGCGCCAAGTACGAGATCTATCAGATCATCAACAACCTGGCCGATTCCGGCAAGGCCATCCTCGTCATCTCCTCGGAGCTGCCCGAACTCCTGGGGATATGCGACCGCATCTACACCATGAGCCAAGGCCGGATAACGGGGCAACTGCCCCGGGCCGAGGCCACCCAGGAGAACCTTATGAAGCTCATGACCATCGAGAAGGACGCCGGCGGGCAGGGGCCCGCGCCGCGCATGGACCAGGAAGGGGCGGAACAGTGAACCAAATGAGCTCAACCGGTGTGAAGCTGCGGGAATCCCTGGGGCGCAACCTGCGCCAGTACGGCATCCTCGCCGCGCTGGTCGCCATCATCATCTTCTTCCAGATCCTGACCGGCGGGCTGCTGCTGGCGCCCAACAACGTCGCCAGCCTCATCCAGCAGAACGCCTACGTGATGATCCTGGCGGTCGGCATGGTCATGATCATCATCGCCCGGCACATCGACCTGTCGGTCGGCTCGATCGTCGGCTTCGTCGGAGGCGTCATCGGGCTGCTGGTGGTCAACTCCGGCGTGCCCTGGCCGCTAGCGGTACTGGTGGCGATCGTGATCGGCCTGCTCATCGGTTGCTGGCAGGGATTCTGGGTGGCGATCATGGAGATCCCCGCCTTCATCGTGACCCTGGGAAGCATGCTCATCTTCCGGGGACTGACGGTGGTGCTGGTCCAGCGCACCGTTTCCGGGCTGCCCGCACCCTTCGTCAGCATCGCCAACGGTTCACTGCCCGCCTGGCTGGGCTACCTCAAGAACTACGACGGCGTCACCATCCTCATCGGCCTGCTCGCCATCGCCGGGCTGGTGTTCACCCAGCTGCGCTCGCGGCGCCGCAACCGTGCGGCCGGGCGTGCGGTGGACCCGGCCGGAGTGGTGGCTGCGCGCCTGCTCGTATTCGCGGCCGCGATCGGCTTCTTCACCATGCTGCTCGCATACTCGGCCGGCGGCACGCCGATCGTCCTGGTGATCGTCGGCGCGGTCATCCTCATCTACTCCTTCGTCATGAACAAGAGCGTGTTCGGACGCCACATCTACGCCGTCGGCGGCAACCTGAAGGCAGCCCGCCTGTCCGGCGTGAACGTCAAGCGGGTGGACTTCCTGGTCTTCGTCAACATGGGCTTCCTCGCCTCGCTGGCGGCCATCGTCACCACCTCGCGGGCGGGTGCCGCGGTCTCCACCGCCGGCAACCTGTACGAGATGGACGCCATTGCCGCGGCGTACATCGGCGGAGCGGCGGTCTCCGGCGGTGTGGGTCGCGTATCGGGCGCCATCATCGGTGCCTTGATCATGGGCGTGCTCAACATGGGGCTGTCCATCATGGCGGTCGACTCCGCCTGGCAGCAGGCCATCAAGGGCCTGGTGCTGGTGCTCGCCGTCGCCGTGGACATCGTCGGCAAGCGCCGCAGCGGCGCCTGATCGCGGCCTGAAGCGTGGGGGCCGGCAGCTTGGCTGCCGGCCCCCACGCGTGCGGCGTAGGAGGTCTTGTGTAAGCGGTTCCTCATCGCCGCTGCTGCGTAGACGGCTTCGGTGTTGGTCGGTATCTGCTCGGTGGGGGCCAACAAAATGTCCGAGATCGGCACAAACGCCTCCTGCGCGCCTTGGAGCGAACCGCAGAACGGCGCAAATGTGCCGATTCGTCAAACAGCATTAGGCATGACCAGACCGTTTGTGCCGATCTCGGACAGTCTCCGAATAGTCGGTGCGAGCGTGGGGGTGGATCAGGTGCGTCAGTTCGCCCCGGCAGCGCGGCACAACCATCCCGGCCATCGCACCCCCAAACCGGCCCTGCCACGCGGGCTAGCGCGTGGCAGGGCCGGTGACCCGTGAGGCTACCGGTTCAAGACCGCCGCGGCGCCGCCGTGGAGGCGCGCACCACGAGCGAGGTCGGCACCAGATCCTGGCCGGTCTCGGCCACTCCGGTGTTCATCATGCGCACCAGGCGGGCCATGCAGGCCCGGCCCATGCCGGCGAAGTCCTGGTGCACGGTCGTGAGCGGGGGAGCGAAGTCCGCGGCCAGGGGGATGTCGTCGAAGCCCACCACCGACAGGTCCTCCGGGACGCGCCGGCCCAGGTCTTGCGCTGCGTGCAGCAGGCCGAGCGACATCTCGTCGTTCGCGCAGAAGACGGCGGTGCAGGTCGGATCCTCCAATAGGGTGTGCGCGGCCCGGTACCCGGAGCCGGCCGACCAGTCCCCGTGAGCGGGCTCGGGCACCCGCCGTCCCGTCTCGGTGAGCACCTCCCGCCAGGCCTTTTCACGGCGCTGCGCAGAATACGAGTGGGCGGGGCCGGTGATGTGGTGGACGGTCTCGTGACCCAGCGCCAGCAGGTGCTCGACGGCGGAGCGGGTGCCGGCGGCCTGGTCGGTGTCGACTACGGCGTGGTCGGGGCCCAGGGCGGAGTCGACCACGACGAGGTGCTCGACGTCCGGGATGGTGAAGGACGCGTCCTCGGAGTCGTCCGGCATCGACTCCATCACCAGGATGACGCCGTCCACCAGCAGCTCATGCAGGCGGTCGAAGGCGCCGGAGACGGAGGCGGTGGTGCGTGCCTGGGGGGCCAGCAGGGTGACGGTGTAGCCGTGGGCCGAGGCGGACTCGGAGATTGCTGCGAGAGTGGAGGTGTTGCCGGTGGCGGTCAGGTCGAACATGACCACCCCGATGTTGCGGAAGCTGCCGCGCTTGAGGGCGCGGGCGGCTGCGTTGGGGCGGTAGCCGAGCTCGCGCATGGCCGCGACCACCCGCTCACGGGTTTCTGGAACCACGCCCTCGTACCCGTTGGACACGCGTGAGACGGTCTGTGCGGAGACGCCGGCCTGCCGGGCCACGTCCGCCATGGAGACCTGACGACGGCGTCGGGCTGGCATGGCGACCTCCTAATGGCGAGAGGGTGTCATCGTAACGGTTGACAGGGTCAACGTTGATGTGACAAGCTAACACCCGTTCATGATGTTTGCGCAACCATCCCCATAATTGCCGCTGATTACGTAAACATTCCCTATCGGCTTACTCCGCTCAGTGCAGAGACGGAAGGACAAGGATGTCGGCGATCCCCGTCGCAGCGAGCACGCCTAGTGCCGCACCACCCAAGCAAGCGCCCGCGCGGCGCCCCAGACGCCGCTGGACCGGATGGGGCTTCGTGGGCCCCTTCATGCTGGTCTTCGCCTTCGTCTTCCTGGCGCCCATCCTCTACTCGATCTACCTCAGCCTGTTCCAAAAGCGCATGGTGGGCGGCAACCAGTTCGTCGGCCTGGACAACTACACCCAGCTCCTGGCCGACCCGCAGTTCTGGGAGGCCTTCCGCCGCGTGGCCCTGTTCCTGGTGGTCCAGGTACCGATCATGCTCACGCTGTCGCTGTTGGCGGCGCTGGCGATCGACTCCCTGAAGCTGTACGGCACGGCCTTCTTCCGCATCTCCATCTTCATGCCCTACGCCGTCCCCGCGGTGGTGGCCGCCCTGATGTGGGGCTTCATGTACGGCAACCGCTTCGGCCTGGTCGGCTCGCTGTCCGACTTCCTGGGCGTGAGCATCCCCGACCCGCTGGGCGCGAACATGATCCTGGTGTCGATCGGAAACATCGTCACCTGGGAGTTCGTCGGCTACAACATGCTGATCTTCTACTCCTCGCTGAAGACCATCCCGCACAGCCTGTACGAGGCCGCAGCCATCGACGGCGCCAGTGAGTGGCGCATCATCACCGCCATAAAGATCCCGGCGCTGCGGGGCGCCCTGGGAATCGCCACCATCTTCTCGATCATCGGCTCCTTCCAGTTGTTCAACGAGCCCTCGATCCTGCAGAGCCTGGCGCCCAACGCCATCACCACCTACTACACGCCCAACTACTACGCCTACAACCTCTCCTTCGCCGGCCAGCAGTACAACTACTCGGCCACCGTCGCCATCGTCATGGGCCTGATCACCATGGCCGTGGCCTACCTCGTCCAGCTGCGCGGGAACCGGGAGAACTGAGCCATGAGCAAGCAGACCACCCCGCCCGTCGCCCACCGCGGCTACAACGTCGAGAACCCCCGCAAGAGCCGCCTGCTGACCGTCGTGATGGGCCTGATGCTCATCTACACCTACCTGCCGCTGCTGTGGCTGTTCATCTCCTCCACCAAGACCCAGGGCGACCTCTTCTCCACCTTCGGACTGTGGTTCGGTCACGACTTCGCCCTGTGGGACAACGTCCGCGAGACGCTGACCTACAACGACGGCCAGTTCGTGCGCTGGTTCCTCAACACGCTCATGTACGTGATCCTGGGGGCGGGCGGCTCCGTGCTGCTGTCGGTCCTGGCCGGGTACGGCCTGGCCAAGTTCGACTTCCCCGGCAAGAACGCGGTCTTCGCCATCGTCATCGGCGCCGTCGCGGTTCCGGGCACGGCCCTGGCGGTGCCGACCTTCCTCATGTTCGCCAAGCTGGGCCTGACCAACACCCCCTGGTCGGTGATCATCCCGTCGCTTATCTCCCCCTTCGGGCTGTACCTGATGTGGCAGTTCACCCGCGACGCCGTGCCCACCGAGCTGCTCGAGGCCGCCCGGATCGACGGCGCGAGCGAGTTCCGCACCTTCCGCCAGGTGGCCCTGCCGCTGCTCGGCCCCGGCATCGTCACGGTGGCGCTCTTCGCGATCGTGGCCACCTGGAACAACTACTTCCTGCCGTTGATCATGCTCAAGGACGCCAGCTGGTACCCGCTGACGATCGGCCTGAACGCCTGGAACGCCCAGGCCGCCACCGCGGGCGGGCAGGCGATCTTCAACCTGGTCATCACCGCCTCGCTGCTCACCATCATCCCGCTGATCGCCGCCTTCCTCAGCCTGCAGCGCTTCTGGCAGGCCGGCCTGGCCTCCGGCGGCGTCAAGGAATGAGATCACCCCAACACTCCCACCAGCACCGCAAGGGTGCGAACTGGAAAGGAAGAACCATGACCATCGACCGTCGAATGTTCCTGCGAGCCACCTCCGCCGTCGCCATGGCCGGTGCCACCTCGGCACTCCTGGCCGCCTGCGGCTCGGACTCCTCGTCCCCAGACAGTGCCGATGCCGACCCCTCGGCCGCGGCGGCGGCCGCCGAGGCCGGCGGCGAGCTGCTCGTATGGGCCTGGGACAATACCATTGAGCCCTGCGCGCAGGCCTTCATGGAGAAGTACCCGGGTGTGAAGGTGACCGTGACCAACGTCGGCACCTCCGCCGACCAGTACACCTCGCTGCAGAACGCCATCTCCGCGGGCAAGGGCGGCCCCGACGTCGCCCAGATCGAGTACTACGCGCTGCCGCAGTTCTCCATCTCAGAGTCCCTGGCGGACCTGACTCAGTTCGGCGCCGCCGACTACGAGGGCACCTTCACCGCGGGCCCGTGGGACTCCGTGCACACCGGTGAGGGCGTTTACGGCCTGCCCCTGGACTCCGGCCCGATGGCCATGTTCTACAACGAGGAGGTCTTCACCGAGCTCGGCGTCGACGTGCCCACCACCTGGGACGAGTACCTGGAGGCCGCCCGCAAGATCCACGCGGCCGACCCGAGCAAGTACATCGCCAACGACACCGGCGATGCCGGCTCCACCCTCTCCGGATTGTGGCAGGCGGGAGCCAAGCCCTACACGGTTGACGGCACCAACGTCACCATTGACTTCTCCGGATCCGAGGCCGAGAAGTACTCGGAGCTGCAGACCACCATGATCAAGGAGGGGCTGCTCGCCCCGATCTCCGGCTGGACCGACGAGTGGTTCCAGGCCCTGGGCGACGGCACCATCGCCACGCTGGTCACCGGCGCCTGGATGCCCGGCAACTTCACCTCCTCCGTGCCGAACGCCTCCGGCAAGTGGCGGGTGGCTGCCCAGCCCCGGTGGGACGCCGACACCCCCGCCTGCGCCGAGAACGGCGGCTCCTCGCTGGCGGTCATGGCCGCCTCCGACAAGCAGGCCCTGGCCTACTCCTTCGTCCAGTTCTGCTCCGCGCAGGAGGGCATCCAGATCCGCATCGACGGCGGCGCCTTCCCCTCCACGACGGCCGAGCTCGACTCCGAGGAGTTCCTGGGCAAGGAGTTCGAGTACTTCGGCGGCCAGAAGGCCAACGAGGTCCTGTCCCAGGCCGCCAAGGACGTGCTGCCCGGATGGACCTACCTGCCCTTCCAGGTCTACGCGAACTCGATCTTCAACGACCACGTGGGCAAGGCCTACACGACGGGCGGCTCCACCACCATCGCAGAGGGCCTCGCCTCCTGGCAGGACGCCTGCATCACCTACGGGAACCAGCAGGGCTTCACGGTCTCCTGACCGCGCACCCGTACACGTCATAGCTTGATTCGAATCACGAGAAGGGACTCCTTCATGCCTGTCGATCTCACCCGCCGCAGCGCCCTGTCGGCGCTGGGCGCCTCCGCCCTGGCCCTCACCCTCGCCGCCTGCTCCGGCTCCGAGAAGGACGCCGAGCCCGCCGCCGAAGTCGACCCCTCCGCCGCGGCCGCCGCGGCCGCGGCCGGGGGCGAGCTGCTCGTGTGGTCCTGGGAGCCCACTCTGACCGACGTCGTCGCCGAGTACCAGCAGGCCTTCCCGAACGTGAAGGTGGAGCTGGTAAACGCCGGCACCAACGTCGAGGAGTACACGGCACTGCAGAACGCCATCTCCGCCGGGTCCGGCATCCCCGACATCGCCCAGATCGAGTACTACGCCCTGCCGCAGTTCTCCCTGTCGGAGTCGCTCGCGGACCTGACCCAGTTCGGCGCCGCCGACCTGGCCGACTCCTACTCCGCGGGCCCCTGGTCGTCGGTCGCCTCCGAGGACGGCATCTTCGGCCTGCCCATGGACTCCGGGCCGATGGCGCTGTTCTACAACGAGGAGGTATTCACCGAGGCCGGCGTTGAGGTCCCCACCACCTGGGACGAGTACCTCGACGCCGCCCGCGCCATCCACGCCGCCAACCCGAACCACTACATCGCCAACGACATCGGCGACGCGGTCAAGACGCTGTCCCTGCTGTGGCAGGCCGGGGCCCGCCCCTACACGGTGGACGGCACCACGGTCGGCATCGACTTCAGCGAGGAGGCCTCCCAGAAGTATGCCGAGCTGTGGACCACCCTCATCAAGGAGCAGCTGCTCTACCCCTGCGCCGACTGGTCCGACGAGTGGTACCGGGGCCTGGGAGACGGCACCATCGCCTCCCTGGCCATGGGTGCCTGGATGCCGGCCTCCTTCGTCGGCGGCGTCGAGGCCGGAGCCGGCAAGTGGCGCGTGGCGCCGCTGCCGGCCTGGGAGGCGGGGCAGACCGCATCCTCGGAGATGGGCGGCTCCTCGCTGGCGGTCACCGCCGCCAGCGACAAGCAGGCCCTGGCCTACCACTTCATCGAGTACGCCAACGCCGGCGACGGCGTCGCCAGCCGCATCGCCAACGGGGCCTTCCCGGCCACCACCGCGGACCTGACCAGCGAGGACTTCCTGTCCACCGAGTTCGACTACTTCGGCGGGCAGAAGGCCAATGAGGTCTTCGCCGACAGCGCCGCGGCCGTTACCGAGGGCTGGTCCTTCCTGCCCTTCCAGGCCTACGCCAACTCCATCTTCAACGACTCGGTCGGCAAGGCCTACGAATCCAAGGGGACCACCTCCATCGCCGACGGACTGTCCGCCTGGCAGCAGGCCTGCGTCACCTACGGAAACCAGCAGGGATTCAAGGTCTCCTGACCCGCCCCGGGGCGGCGCGCCGGAGGACGGGGCAGGGACCCCAACCCCGGCGCGCCGCTGCACACCACCGACAGAACGGCTCACGGCCGGCTCGCGACCAGACAGGGCATGATGAACAGCACCACCACCCGCCCCGGCTTCCCTCGGCGCCCGCGCCGCGAGGGCGCCGCCATCCACTTCGGCGCCGACTACAACCCGGATCAGTGGCCCGAGAGCACCTGGGAACAAGACATTGACCTCATGCGGCAGGCGGGCATCACCGTGGTCACCCTGCCGGTGTTCTCCTGGGCGCATCTCCAGCCGAGCGAGGACTCCTGGGACTTCGGCTGGCTGGACCGGATCATGGATCGGCTGGCCCAGGCGGGCATCGACGTCGACCTGGCCACCTCCACCGCCTCTCCACCCGCCTGGCTGACCACCAAGCACCCCGAAGTGCTGCCGGTCACCCGCACGGGGGAGACCCTGTGGCCGGGAGGCCGACAGCAGTGGCGCCCCACCTCACCCGTCTTCCGCCGCTACGCGCTGGAGCTGAGCCGCCGCATGGCCGAGCGCTACGCCGAGCATCCCGCACTGGCCGCCTGGCACGTCAGCAACGAACTCGGCTGCCACAACGCCTACGACTACTCCGAGGACGCCGCGGCCGCCTTCCGCGACTGGCTGCGCCGGCGCTACACCACGCTGGAGGCGCTCAACGATGCCTGGGGGACGGCGTTCTGGTCGCAGACCTACCACCGGTGGGAGGAGATCCTGCCGCCCCGCCTGGCCGCCTCCGAGCCGAACCCCAGCCAGCTGCTGGACTTCCGGCGCTTCTCCTCCGACGCGCTGCGCGACTACCTGTGCGCAGAGAGCGAGGTGCTGCGGAGAGCCACCCCGAGCATCCCCATCACCACCAACTTCATGGTCATGGGCGACACCGCCGCCATGGACTACCCGGGCTGGGCCGAGGACGTCGACTTCGTCTCCAACGACCACTACCTGGACCCCCGTCCGGGTGGAATCGATGAACTCGCCTTCTCCGCCTCGCTCACCTCCGCGATCGCCGGCGGACGCCCCTGGTGGCTCATGGAGCACTCGACCTCCGCGGTCAACTGGCGTCCCGTCAACCCGCCCAAGGTCCCCGGGGAGCTGATGCGCGACTCCTTGACGCACCTGGGCCACGGCGCCGACGCCATCTGCTTCTTCCAGTGGCGGGCCTCGCGGGCAGGCGCCGAGAAGTACCACGCCGCCCTGCTCCCGCACGCCGGAGAGGACTCGCGCCTGTTCCGCGACGTCGTCGCCCTCGGCAAGCGCCTGGAGGAGCTGGCGGAGGTGGCGGGCAGCCCGGCCCTGCCCGCCCGCGCCGCGGTCGTCTTCGACTACGAGTCGTGGTGGGCGCTGACCCAGGAGTTCCTGCCGCACACCCGCCTGGACTACCGCGGCCAGGCGCTGGACTGGTACCGGGCCCTGGTGGGGGCGGGAGTGCGCGTCGACGTCGTCTCCCCGCGCAATGATCTGGCCGGCTACGACCTGCTGGTCGCCCCGCTGCTGCACGTCATGCCCGCGGACCTGACCGAGCGCCTGCGCGCCGCCGTCGCCGGGGGCAGCCACCTGGTGACGACCTACTTCTCCGGGACCGTGGACGAGCACGATCACGTGATCCTCGGCGGCTACCCCGGCGCCCTGCGCGACCTGCTCGGCATCCGCGTGGAGGAGTTCGCCCCTCTGCTCGACGGCGAGGCCGCCGCCCTGTCCGACGGCGCCACCGGCCGCATGTGGACCGAGGCGGTGGAGGTCGCCGCCGCCGACGTCCGGGTGCTGCGCCGCTACGAGTGGGCCCGCGGCATCGACCCGGGCACCCCCGCGGTCACGCTGCGCCCGGTGGGTCGGGGCTCGGCGGCGTATGTCTCGACGCGCCTGGAGGGTGAGGACCTGGCCGGGCTGGTCGCGGAACTCCTTGCCGAAGCGGGGATCGAGCCGGACCTGCCCGAGCCGCTGCGCGGCCAGGTCATCGCCTCCGTCCGCCGTGGCGAGGCGGCCGACTACTGGACGCTCACCAACCGCGGCAACCGCGACCTCGGAACGGCCGTCGATGTGGCCGGGATGCTCGGCGGGACTGTGCTGGGAGGCGCCGAGTCGCTGGGAGCGTCCGACGCCGTCGTCGTGCGGGTGCCGTGCGGCTGAGCGGCTTCAGCCCTCCTGCCAGGCGGCCAGGGCCGCCAGGGAGTCGAACATGTCGTCGAACAGGAGCCGGTTGTCGAGGCGCCGGTAGCGGCGCATCGGCCGGGTGTCCTGCGGGTAGCGGTAGGTGCCGTCCTCGGCTATGCGGGGCGTGGGGAGGACGTCGTAGTAGGAGGAGGCGGCGTCGGGCTCGAAGGTGGTCTGCAGCGAGGACAGCAGCACCAGCGGCTGATCGCCCAGCACATAGGTGGCCCCCGGGTGCGCCATGCCCGCGACCAGCGCCCGCACCTGGTTCAGCTCACTGAGCAGGTAGGCGCCGACGGCTCCCGCGCGGGCGCAGCCGCGGCGGATGGTCGGCATGGACACGGTCGCGGAGCGGTACACGTCGCGCGGGATCTGCCAGATGCGGGCCTGGGTGTCGTTGAAGACGTAGCGGGCGGATGCCGGATCGAGCGCGAGGTTGTACTCCATGTCCGTGCCGCCCTCGGGCACGTAGGCCAGTCCCGGGTGCTCCCCGCCGCCGATCCAGATCAGGGTCAGGCGCGCGGTGATCTCGGGCGCCGCCTTGAAGGCGCGGGCGACGTCGCCGAGCGAGCCGCCGGCCACCACGTAGAGCGGCCGGTCATCGTGGCGCAGCGCCTCGGTGACGATGAAGCGGGAGGCGGCGGTCTCGCCGTCGTAGGCGTCGAAGCCGCGGTCGTCGCCGTCATACAGGTCGACGCCGGTCACGCCCATGGTCTCCAGCAGCGCCCCGACGCGCTCGCGGCCGGCGCGAACGGAGGAGCCGGTGCGGTTCCAGGCGTCGTCCTCGCGCAGCCGGGAGACGACTACGCCGCGCACCTCGGTGCCCTCGATGAGCAGGTGGTGGGCCAGGGCGAACAGGTCGTCGGGGTCTCCGGCGAAGTCGTTGTCGATGATGACGCGGGTGCGGGGTGCGGTGCCGGGGAGTCGGTCGGCCTCGGATAACCAGGGCTGGGTGCCGTAGGCCCAGGTCCTGGGGGCGGTAGTCATGCCTTGCTCCTTACTTGACCTTGCGGACCGGGAGAATGGCCGCGGCGCTGATGGCTACGGCGATTACCGCCGTGATGAAGATGGCGGAGTAGCCGCCGGTGCGGGCTACCAGTTGTCCGGCGACGAAGGGCGCCAGCATCTGGCCGATGTTGGAGGCGACGTTGGCCACGCCCAGGTCGCGTCCGGCGGCATCCGGGTCGGGCAGAACATCGATGAACAGGGCCACGTCCACCGCCATGTACATGCCGTAGGCGGCCGCCATGAGGATGTAGAAGAAGTAGTACATCGGCAGTGTCGGCACCAGCAGCGGTACCAGCATGTCCGCGGCGATCACCAACGAGGCGCCGATGACGAATGGCTTGCGCCGCTTGACCTTGTCCGAGAGCTTGCCGGCGAAGGCCAGCATGAGCAGCTGTACCGGTAGTGCGGCTGCCGACAGCGTGGCGACGATCGTGTTGGCCTCGGCCGCGGTGTGCGCGGGGCGCAGGTGTGACTGAATGATGTACAGGTTGTAGTTGGTGACGGCGGTGTAGCCGAAGAACATCATGAACCGGGCGATCCAGACCCAGCGGAAGTCATGGTCGAACAACGGGACGAAGAAGCCCTTGAAGAAGGCGATCCAGTCGAAGTGGCTCAGCTCCAGGTCCTTGGAGGAGCGGTCCTTGGCGAAGGTGACGAAGATGAGTGCCCCCACCACCACGGCGATGGCGAACACGAAGTAGGCGTCCAGGCCCATGGAGTTCATGAGGATGCCGGCAACCACGGAACCGCCGGTGAATCCGGCCATCATGCCGATGCCGGATATGCCGGAGACGGTGCCGGTGCGCTCGGCGGGCACCCGGTCCGCAACCGTCGTCGACAGTGGGGCCTGCATGAAGTTCAGGGACACCTGGGCAGTGGTCCAGAAGACGGTGAGCATGAGCACCGTGGTGGAGTAGCGCAGGCCGATCATGAAGGCGGCCCCGGCGACGGCCCCGGCCACGATCCAGAAGGCGCGCCGCCCCCAGCGCGAGCGCCAGCGGTCGGAGATGACGCCGACGATCGGCTGGGCGAACAGCGTGAAGAACGAGCCGACGATCATCATGTTGGAGATCGAGCTGGCCCGGGCGGCCTCGTACTGCTTCAGCAGTTCCAGCAGGTGCGCCTGCTCGGCCGTGGCGGTGGCCGTGCCGGCGTTGACCTCATTGGCCAGGTTGGTCAGCTCGGTGAGCTGATCCAGGGTGGTCACGGTGGTGCCGGAGAAGTACTGCCGGAACTCGATCGTCTGCACGGTGTTGGGCAGCAGGATCGCCGCCAGTGCCGAGTAGCAGGCGTACAGGAAGACGCCGGCGATGACGAAGGAGATCAGGTACTGGTAGTACGGGCGCCCGCCCAGGTACTTGGCCGAAGTGCCCGGGCGGCTGGGCTCCTCGACGCGGGGATCGACGGTGGTGGACATGCGGCTCCTTTGCATAGATGCCCGGACGTTCGCTGTGACGCTGGCAACCAACGAGGTTCCAACCGGTTGGTTCATTTAACCTTGAATGGTTTCATTTTGTCAAGGCATCATGTGCCGACGCGAGTCCTGCCGGGCGGCGCGGATACGCTGCAGCCTGCGCATCCGCGCCGCCCGGCCACCGGTCCTGCGCCCGCCGCCCCGATGCCCCAGGGACTCGATCTCCGGGCTGAGGCAGTTGATGTACTCGGCGGCCATATCCTCCGGCGAGCGGTGGTAGCCGCCACGAATCCAGTCATCGATGAGTCCGAACAGGCCATAGGCCTTGAAGCGGCGCACGTACTGTGTGCGGGGGTCGACGGTGGAGGCGCCGCTGGGGGCGCGGCCCGCCGCCCGAGCCGGCGCCTCTCCGTCTAGGGCGGCCAGTACCGTGTCGAGCAGAATGTTCTCCTGCCCCGCGTCGTAGACGACGTCGTTGATGTCCCGCACCTGCAGGCAGAAGCGGAACAGGGCTATCGCATTCGCGCGGTCGTCGGTCTCGTCGTACCAGTGGCGGGCGGCGAAGTCCAGCCAGGCGGCCCGGTACTTGTAGGCCAGTACCTCCTCCTTGGAGGAGAAGTGCCGGAAGTAGGTCACCCGGCCCAGTCCGGCCCGTGAGGCTATCTCACCGGCACTGATCTTTTTCAGTGGCTTGTTCTGCATGAGCTCGAGCAGGGCGTTGCCCATGGCGTCTTTGAGCGGCGCCGCAGAGTCCTCGAGTCGTGCCATGTTGACCTCCAGGGATTGGTCGATTCGGCAGCGGTCCGGGGCGTCCCCGGCCTCGGCAGGCACAGTCGTGGCGGGGCGTTCCCCGTTTGCAATATAGCGATCACTCCGGGCCGGACACGCCCACGTGCAGGCACTCGATTTCGGGCGGGTGCGTCGTCGACCCGGTGGCGCGGGTGGACTACGGTTGTGAGCCGCTGAGGGGAACATGGGATGATGCCTTGCCTTGAAGACAACGGTCGCGAGAGACGTACCCTGGGAGGCAACTGTGGTGAAACGGCGGCGGAGGGACAAGCGAAGGGGCAGGGCGCGACCGGCAACGCCCGATGACGTGGCCCGCCCGCGCATACCCGAGCCAGAGGTGGTCTCAACGCCGGACGGTGCCCGTGACCTCGCCGCCCTCCTGCTGCGTGCGGACCGTGAAACAGCAGTGGCCGTGGTGTCCACGCCTTCAGGCAGCGACAAGCCCCTGATCGACGCCGCCGCCCTCGCCCGCTACGGGCGCGGCCGCGTCCCGGTCTACGTGCTCAAGACGGGGCCCGCATCCTTCGCCCTTGCCGATGCCATGCCGGAGTACACGCAGGTGTACGGGGGAGCGGGCCGCATATACGCGCCGGACCTCAGCTGGGTCACGGATTGGAGCAGGTCGCGACTGTTCCTCGCATACGACGAGCAGTCCGGGCAGCGGGCAACCGATGGTCTGATCGGGGAAGTCGCCAGGTTGCTGCCGCGTGAGGATCAGCCGGTGGCGGCGCAGCCGTTCCGAGGGACTGTGAAGATGCTGATTCCTCCGTCCCGGGCGCTGATCGAGAGCGAGGGGGAGGACTCCGTGCTCGCCACGATTTCTCCGGAGGACTCCGTGCCCGCACTCGAGGTGAGCATCGGTCAGCTGGTCGCGCAGGGGCAGCACGTCGAAGGCGGCTACGACCAGGACACCGGCTACCTCGACGTCTCGGCGGGGGTTTACCCGCCGGAACGCGCGCTGGACGGGGTGATGGCCGGAGACGTAGTTCTGGTCAGGGTGCAGGCGATGACGCCGGAAGAGCTCGTGGTCGAGCCCTATCCGCGCGTGGCTGTACGCATTCCGAAGGGTCGCGTGACACCGAACCCCTTTGACAGTTTGGACGATCTGTTCTGGATCGGCGCGGTGGCCCGCGCCCGTGTCGAATCCACTGCTGACGGGCTGGCATTGTCCATGGACGACGTCGACGACGACGAGCCGGTTCGTACGCCGCCGAGCCTGCTTCCGGGCGGACCCCCCTGGCTGGAGGAGGCTGATACGGCCGCGTGGGAGGGTGCCGACTATGTCGCCGGACAGCCGACTGGCGGGGCGGGGAGCGAACCGCAATCACCTGGCAGTGCGCCCTCACCCGACACCGCCCCCGGCGTCGCGAATGGAGACGCCGTGGGTGGTGGCGGGACTGTGCCGTCTCCACTGGCCGTGGGCGGGGTGGTGGAGGGTGACGCCCGGGGGCGCCGCATCATCGAGCTGGAGCGCGCCCTGGCCAGCGCGCGCGAGAGCATGTCTCGGCTCGCCGACCGCCTGGACCGGGAACGAGAACAAACGGAGCAGTTGCGCAGGGAGCTGTCCCTGACGAGGCAGCTCCACCGCGAGGCCGTCAACGAGGCGGCACAACTGACCGAGCGGCTCCAACACTCCATGGCGCAGCACCGCAATGCATCCCGCAGGCTCGCGCAGCGCAGGCCCGAGCGCGATGGCACGCGGGGCGGTGCAGGTGGTGGGACGGAATCGCCGCGAGGCGCGCAGGCGCTGTTCCTCGAGCCCGAGGACCAGTTGCGCCATGAGATCTATCTGGCCTGGGCGCAGCTGACTCCTCCGCAGGAGAAGGGTCGGTGGCCGCTTCCGACGGATTATGTCGTGGGCTCCGGTTTCCTCGACTCGCTGAAGGCCCTGGAGGGGGTGGACCACGAACGGGTGCTCAGGGTCGTGGTCGAGGTGCTCACCGGACGGGTGAAGGACATCCCGGCGCGGCAGCTGCACCGGCTGCGCCTGAACAATCACAGCGGTCAGGTGCGCACCCGCGAGGACGGCGCGATCGCCTTCCGGGTGGCCGTCCAGGTCAACACCCCCTCCGCCCGGAGGCTGCACTTCTGGCGCCTGCCGGACGGGCGCGTGGAGCTCATCAATGTGGCCGTGCATGACGACATCGACATCTAGTCGGTGAAGGGGTAGTGCTTGAAGCGGGGCGGGCTAGGCCCCCGGACTACTGGGCGCCGTCGCCGCGAGTGCCCGGGCCTCCGGAGACAAGCGCACGCCCTCACAGCTGCGGGCGGACGCCATAACGGGCATGACCCTGCGTACCCGGCAAGGCAGCCAGCATGCCGCCGGCCGCGGGCCTCGGCCCGGTGGCGGCCCGTCGGAGCCTTCGAGGCCGTCCCCTATCCTGCCGCCCTGCACGAGCTGGGCCTGACCACACTACTCGACGAAATCCCACCCTCCTAGGCGGTGAAACCGCGGGCGCGCCCCTGGCCTCGAAGGGGTCGCGGAAGGTGTAACAGCGCAGGCTGGTTGCCTGGTAGGCCGGGCTCGGAGTGCTCGCGCCCACTGCTCGGCGGGAAGGCGGGGTCCGAAATATGTCATTATCGGCTCCGCGGTGGGCTGTCGCCCGTATCCTGTTCCGGCGATGAATCGTTGTCAAAGCAATTGGTGAGAGTTGGGTTCGGGAGTGTAGGTACGTGTCTGCGGTGTTGCGCGCCGAACCCGTCGCGCATCGATACCGTGTGGGTGGCGGCGCCGAGCCGCCCCGGGGGCGAGATCAAGGAGGGGAAGCGATGGCCGCCACCATGCGTCAGGTTGCGGACCTGGCCGGCGTCTCGCTGAAGTCCGTGTCCCGGGTGGTCAACGGCGAGCCGAATGTGAGCGACGAGCTGCGGCGCAAGGTTAAGGCTGCGATTGATCAACTCGACTGGCGGCCCAATGCCATGGCGCGAACGCTGCGCACCGGTCGTACCGAGACCGTGGCCGTCGTCGTTCCTGACATGCGGTCCGGCTGGGTGTCCGCGCTGACGCAGGCGCTGGTCATCGAGGCGGATCGGCGCGGGCTGCGCACCGCGATCGAGCCCTGTGGCCGGGACGGTGAACGGGCCGCTCACGTGCTGGCCGAGCAGGCGACCTCCTTCGACGGCGCGATTGTCGTGGGGGGAATACATGGCGAGGACACTTCCCCTGCGGCGGAGTGGCCGCTGCCGGTCTGCCGCGTCGGCGCCTTCGAGGCCGGTGGCGCCCCGAGCGCCGATGGGGGAGTGGGCCTGGACCTGGAGCAGGCCGCAGACGCCGTCGCCCGGCACCTGCGGGCGCTGCGCCTGACGACACCGGCGGTGGTCGGCCCCCGCCCGGACCGGCCGGGCAGCTTCGCTCACGCCCTGCGGCGGGCGCTGAACGCGCCGTCGGTGGTGGAGACGGCCGCCGTGCCGAGCCGGGCCGAGGGCTTCCGCCTGGCTGCGGAACTGGCGCTGCTCGTGGACCGCCACGACGCCGTCGCGTTGGCAGATGACGAACTGGCCCTGGGAGCGCTCGCGGGCCTGCGCAGCCGAGGAATCCGGGTACCGCAGCAGATCGCGCTGTGCGGATGCGGCGGACTCGAGGACGGGCGGTTCTCCTCGCCGTCGCTGACCACGCTGGCCTTCCCCGCGGGCGAGATCGCCAGGATCGCGCTCGACGATCTGCAACGCAGGTGGGAACCGGGGTCCCGCAGCGGGGTGATCACCCCCGTAGGGGCCACGCTCATACGTCGCGAATCCACGCTGGGGTTCACCTCCACGGTCCCTCTCTCGATCGGGGGCTTCCGGCCGCGCCGAGGGGAGGCGGGCTGATGCAGCGGCGGGTCCGGCTGCGGGATGTGGCGCAGGCCGCCGGTGTCTCGGTGGCCACGGCGTCGACGGCGCTCTCCGGGCGCGAGAAGGGCGGAACCACGCGGCTGTCCGAGCAGACTCGGCAGCGGGTCAGGCAGGCGGCGCGGACCCTGGGGTACGTCCCCTCCGAGGCCGCTCGGGGACTGGTCACCGGCGCCTCGGGGCGGATCGCGATCGTGGTCCCCAACCTCTACCAGCCCTACTTCTCCCGTCTCGCGGAGACCCTCATCAACGAACTGGCCCGGCACGGCCTGCGCTCGACGATTCGGCTCACCAAGGACGATCCCGAACGGGAACGCGATGCGGTCATGGGCGTCACCACCCGGGACGCCGACGGCGTGCTCATATGCCCGCATCGCCTGAGAGATGAGCTGCTGGCCGGGCGGCGTCCGCCGCTGCCGGTGGTGCAGATAGGCGCGAACCCGACCGCCGGGGTGGCCAGGGTGGCCATGGATGAGTTCGGCGGTGCGCTCGCCGCCGCCCGCCACCTGGTCGCCAGCGGACGCCGCCGCATCGCCTACATGGCTCAGATGGACGGCGCCGGCGGGCCGCGTTTGGAGGCGTACCGCTTCGCGCTGGAGGAAGCGGGCGTCGACGCCGATCCGGCCCTGATCGTCCAGGGCGAGGACTGGGACCGCCGGGACACCGGGCTGGAATCGACGATCGGCCTGCTGCGCTCGGGCGTCCGCTTCGACGCGCTGATGTGCAGCAATGACGCCGTGGCCATCGGTGCTCTGCGGGCTCTGCAGGCGGCCGGAATCGCGGTCCCCCGGGATGTGGCGGTGACCGGCTTCGACAACACCGTCGAGGGCGAGTTCGCCACCCCCTCGCTGACCACTGTCGACCCGGGGACCGACGCCATGGCCCGCGCCGCGGTGGAATGCCTGGTGGCACAGCTGCAGGGCGAGGCGCACGAGGCGCCCGCAGAGGCGCCGACCACGCTGATCGTGCGCGACTCCAGCCGCTGAACCGCCCGCACGCCGCCCGGCGCTTTCCCCTCTCGCAACGCCACCTCGACGCCGGGTTGTGCCCTGAATCACTTAATCGTGGTTGACAACGTTTAATCAGGGGGTCATGATGGACGTGTCACAACGGCCAGAGGAGTTGACAATGACGCCACTCGATATGGAGGAGACCGGGGCGCCGATCTGCCAATGCGCCCCGGCCGCACCGGGACCCCGCGCCCGCCCCGCCGGTCGTGCCCCGCTCGGCCTCGAGCGCGTCCGCATTCGTCCGGAGAGCCTGCTCGGCCGCTGGCAGGAGCGCAACGCCTCCAAAACCATCCCCCACTGCATCGGGCAGCTGGAGGCCTCCGGCGTCATGAACAACTTCCGGCGCGTCATCGGCGAGTCCGGCGCTCCCTACCGGGGCTTCGTCTTCGCCGACTCGGACCTGTACAAGGTCATTGAAGCCGTCGCCTGGGAGATCGCCCGTTCCGGCACTCACCGCTTCGACTCCTGGCTCGACGACGCCGTTGCGCTCATCGCGCGCGTACAGGAACCCACCGGCTACCTGCACACCTGGATCCAGGGGGTCGCCCCCTCCAGGCGCTTCGCCGAACTGGATCGCAACCACGAGATGTACGTGCTCGGCCACCTGATTCAGGCCGCCGTGGCCCTGGACCGGGCGGCGGGCCGAGAGGACCTGCTCCAGGTCGCGATTCGCTTCGCCGCCCTGGTGGACCGCCGCTTCGGTCCCGGCCGCGAGGAAGGCATCCCGGGGCACCCCGAGGTCGAGACCGCCCTCATCGAGCTGTACCGCCACACCGGCCAGGCGCGCTGGCTGCGCCTGGCCGAGCACCTGGTCAACCAGCGCGGCCGCGACATTCTGCCGGGCGAGGGCTTCGGTCGCCGCTACTACCAGGATCACCGGCCTGTACGCGACGCCGTCGACCCGACCGGCCACGCGGTCCGCCAGCTCTACCTGAACGCGGGGGTGACCGACCTGTACCTGGAAACCGGCGAGGAGCTGCTGCATGAGGTCATGCGTGAGCAGTGGGACCGTGCCCACGAGCGCAAGATGTACCTTTCCGGAGCCTTCGGCTCCCGCCATCGCGACGAGTCCTTCGGCAACGACTACGAGCTCCCCGCGGACCGGGCCTACGCCGAGACCTGCGCGACCATCGCCGACCTGCAGTGGACCTGGCGCATGCTGCTGGCCGGCGAGGACCGCCGCTACGCCGACGTGATGGAGCGCGAGCTCTTCAACGCCCTGGCCGCCGCAGTGGATGAGGGAGGCACTCGCTTCTTCTACTCCAACCCGATGCAGCGCCGCCCCGACCGCTTCAGTGAGGAGAACGCCCCCGCCGAGCGCCAACCCTGGTACGCCTGTGCCTGTTGCCCGCCCAATATCGCCCGCACCATCGCCCAGGCCGGTGCCTATGTCGCCAGCGTCCTGGAAGTCGCCGACGGGCCCGTGCTGGAGCTGCACCAACTGGTCGCCTGCGACATCGGCCTGCCTGACGCCCTCGGCGGTGGCACTCTGGCGGTCCGCACCGACTACCCCGCCGACGGTGAAATCTCCCTGCACGTGAACGGTCCGGCGCTGCCACTCGGGTCGGCGGTGCGGGTGCGCATCCCGGCGTGGGCCGAGGGCGTCACACTGCGGGCTGCCGACAGGCAGCGGTCGGTTACGGACGCCGAGCGCGCTCGCGGCTACGTGGTCATCCCGGCCGACGACGTCGACGGCGCTTTCTTGCAACTCCCGCTCCGTGCCCGCTGGACCGCAGCCAACCACCGGGTGGATGCCGTTCGCGGCGCCGTCGCGCTGGAACGCGGCCCGATCCTGTACTGCCTGGAGCAAGCGGACCTGCCCGAGGGCGTAGCCGTCGACGACGTCTACCTGCCCGAACCGCCGACGGCCATTGAGCTGCCGCCCGCGGCTGCCGCCCCGGCCCCATCGCTGCGCATCGGCGTGAAGGTGCGTGAGACCGAGAACCCGCTGTACCGCCCCGCCACCTGGGGCGCACGGGTGGCGGCATCCCGAAGGGTCGAGGTCGACCTGGTGCCCTTCTCCACCTGGGGCAACCGCGGCCCCGGCGCCATGCGCGTGTGGATCCCGACGGCATGACCGTGCTGCCGGCCACGCCTTCCCTCTCTTGTCCATTCCCCAACCCTCGCTCAAAGGAGAGAACCATGAACACCTGTCCACGTGTGCCGGCGCTTAGCCGACGCACCGTCCTGCGGAGCCTGGCGGCTGCCACCGCCGTCGCGGCGGCCGGCGGCACGCTCGCCGCATGCGGCGGATCCGGCTCGGGCGGCTCCAATGGCCTGCGCATCCTTGTGCTCAAGCACGCCCTGACCAAGCCGATGGCGCAGATGGCATGGGTCAAGCAGCTCGAAGACGTCGCGGGCATGCCCATCACCTGGGAGGAGGTCTCCGCAGACTGGGATCAGAAGAAGTCCACCATGCTCGCCGCGGGCGACGTCCCCGACCTGATCGTCGGCACCGGGGCCATCTCGGACTCCGACCTGGCCACCTATGGCACGCTCTTCGAGGATCTCTCCGACGATCTTGACGCCATTCCCAACGTCAAGGAGATGCTGGCGGCCAAGCCGGAACTCATGGCCCTGGCCACTCAGAACAGCGGTGCGATCTATGCCGTCCCCGGGTACAAGCGCTTCTGGCCGCCCACGGTGCAGCACCAGTACATCAACCGCCAGTGGTTGGACGCGCTGGGCCTGGACATGCCCACCACCTGGGACGAGCTGTACGACGTGCTACTCGCCTTCAAAGAAGGAGATCCGACCGGAACCGGGGCGAAGGTGATCCCTATGGACTGGAGCCCGGTAGGAACCACGGGCTTCGGCTACTTCCAATCCGTGCTGCTGCTCGGATCCACCGGCCTGCCCCTGTCCTCCGGCGGCGGGCAGGGCTACTTCCTCCAGGACGGCAAGGTCTCCAACTTCCTCATCGACGAGCGCTACCGCGACGTCATGGTCTTCCTGCACAAGTGCTACGCGGCCGGACTGATCTCCGCGGAGGTGCTGACTCAGGACTACTCGGCCTACCAGTCCGCCGCGCGCGGTCCGGGGGACGGCGTGGCCACGGTCGGCTTCACCTGGGGCTGGACGCGTTCGGACCGCTTCGGCCCCGAGATCTACGAGCAGTACGAGGCCATGCCCGTGCTGGCGCAGAAGGCCGGACAGGCCGCGCCCGTCGTCTGGAGTTACGACGGCTTCGGCGAGAACTTCCCCGCCAACCAGATCGTGGTCTCGGCCGCTACGCCCAACAAGGAGGCGGCGCTGAAGGCTCTCAACGCCTTCTATGACCAGGAGATGAGCCTGCAGGTGCTCTTCGGAGACATCGGCCCCAATATTGAGAAGGTCGACGAGACCACCTACAAGGTGCTGCCGGCCGAGGACGGCACCGACCCCTCCACCTGGAAGTGGACCTCCACCCTGGCGGACAACGGCCCCATGTGGATCCGCGACGACATCACCGTAGAGCTGCCCACCGACCTGCAGGAGGCCATCGACGAGTCGGTGCCGCTGCAACCCGCCATCGACAACATGGATCTGGACCAGGACGTCTATCCCGCCCAGTTCATCAAGATGAGCGCCGAGGACATCAACGCGATGGCGCTGGTCGACACCACCATGCTCAACACCACGCAGACCAAGTTCGCCGATTGGATCACCAACGGCGGGGTCGAGGAGCAGTGGGACGACTACCTCGCCACCGTCAAGGCCTCGGGCCTTGAGGACAACATCGCCAAGATGCAGCAGTACTACGACGACTACATGGCCTCGAAGCAATGAGTACCGCAGTAGCAAGACGCAGCGGTGCCCCGGCGGGGCATGCCGGGCATGGCCCGGCCAGACACTTCAAGCGCTATTGGCAGCTGTGGGTGATGGTGCTGCCGGCCACCGCCTTCGTCCTGGTCTTCGCCTACGTCCCCATGTACGGCATCCAGCTGGCCTTCCGGGACTTCGACTTCTCCGCGGGCCTGACGGGCGGCAAGTTCGTGGGGCTGAAGTACTTCCAACAGTTCTTCGAGTCCCCGATGTTCGCCACTCTGATGCGCAACACCGTACTGATCTCGGTGACCACACTCGTGCTGGGATTCATCGCCCCGATCATCCTCGCGCTGCTGATAAACCAGTTGATGCACTCGCGCATCAAGCGCTGGGTCCAGACCATCACCTACCTGCCGCACTTCATCTCCGTGGTGGTGATCGTGGGCATGCTGCAGGTGTTCCTGTCTCCCAGCGACGGCCTGCTGACGCGGCTGCTGGCATCCATTGGCATCTCCGGCACCAACTTCCTGGGGGATACGGGCAGCTTCGTCCCGGTCTACGTCCTGTCCGACATCTGGCAGCACGCCGGATGGAACTCGATCATCTATCTGGCGGCACTGGCCGGCGTCAACACCCAGCTGTACGAGGCCGCCCGCATCGACGGGGCCAACCGGTGGCAACTCATTCGCCACGTGGACATACCCGCCCTGGTGCCCACGATGATCATCCTGCTCATTCTCAACATGGGCAACGTACTCAACACCGGCTTCGAAAAGGTGTTCCTGATGCAGAACACCCTGAACCTGCCGGTCTCCGAGGTCATCTCGACCTACACCTACAAGATCGGCATTCTCAGCAGCCAGTTCAGCTACTCGACTGCCATCGGCCTGTTCAACACGCTCATCAACTTCACCTTCCTCGTGCTTGCCAACCGCATCGCGAAGCGGGTGTCTGACACGAGCCTGTGGTGACGAAGGAGGAGACATGACCACCACATCGCTCTCACCGGGCCGATCCCGCGCGGCTGGGCGACCTCCGTCTCAACGTCGGCGCTGGTCGTCGGGGGAGAGGCTGTTCGACCTCGGCGTGCTGCTGGCCTGCGTGCTCGTAGTGTTCGCGACCCTGTATCCGATCTACTTCGTGCTGATCGCGTCCATCAGCGACTCCAACGCCGTGGCCACCGGGGAGGTCATCATGCTCCCCAAACGGCTGAGCCTGTTCGGCTATGAACAGATCCTCGGCGACGGGCGTATCTGGACCGGATACCGCAACACGATCGTGTACACGGCGGTGGGCACGGCCTTGAACCTCGCGGTCACCCTGCCTGCGGCCTTCGCGCTGTCCCGCAGGGAGTTCCGGCCGCGGCGCCCGCTCATGCTGTTCTTCGCGTTCACCATGTTCTTCAGCGGCGGGCTCATTCCCACCTATCTGCTCTACAAGGACCTCGGACTACTGGACAACTGGCTGGTGTTCATCCTGCCTTCGGCGGTCAACGTCTACAACCTGATCATTGCCCGCTCATTCTTCGAGAACTCCCTGCCCGAGGAGCTCTACGAGGCGGCGACGCTAGACGGCGCGGACTACTTCAGGTTCTTCGCCACCATGGCGCTGCCGTTGTCGAAGGCGATCATCTCGGTGATCGGGCTGTACTACCTGGTGCAGCACTGGAACGACTTCTTCACCGGCCTCATCTTCGTGCGCGACTACGCCAAGCAGCCGCTCCAGATCGTCCTGCGAGACATCCTGCTGTCCAACCAGGCATTCTCCGGCGGGGCCGGCGGTGGCGGCGGGTCTGGAGGCGCCTACGCGCAGCGATACGCCGACCAGATCAAGTACGGGGTGATCGTGGTGTCCACCCTGCCCGTGATCGTCGTGTATCCCTTCCTGCAGAAGTACTTCGAGAAGGGCGTGCTGATCGGAGCGGTGAAGGGATGAGCCGCCAGTCCGCCCCACGGGGGCGCGTCATGCCCGCCCTCGTGGGGTGGCACGTACGCATCGGCGAGGTAGTAGGACGCCTGTTCGTCCTGCATCTGGTCTGGCTGCTGGGGGTCGCTGCCGGAGGGGTCATTATCGGTGCGGCGCCGGCGACTCTGGCTCTCAACGCCGTCATTCGGCGCGACCTGCTCAATCAGGCCTTGGAGGCGGGCAATCTGGTGGTAGCCGAACGGCCCGGCCTGTGGCGGGAGTTCTGGCGGGTGTGGCGCCAAGAGTTCTGGCGCGCGCAGGCGATCGGCGCGGTGCTGCTCGCAGGTTGGGCCCTGTTCGGGCTCGACCGGCTGGTGCTGCGCGGCGGCGTCGGCGAGGTCACTCCCTGGCTGTCCGGGCTCGTGGTGGTGCTCAGCGTGCTGTGGGCGGCGGTGACGCTGATCGTCTGGCCGGTGGCGGTGCACTTCGACGAGCCCCTGCCGCGGGTGGCCAGGCTGGTGGTGGTGCTGGCGCTGTCACGTCCGGCGCACTCGCTGACGGTGCTGGCCGTCGCGGCCGGATGGCTGTGGCTGTGGCGCGCGTGTCCAGGGCTGGTCCCCGTCTTCGGTACGACCCTGCCCGCCTGGTGCGTGGCCTGGTTGTACTGGCGCTCGGGCGTCCTCCCGCTGCCGGAGTCGGCGGTGCCGATCGAAGAACCCGACGACGCCGATGTCGAGGCCGCCATTCGGGCACTGGCGGAGCACTGACGGCTTGTCCGGTTGTGAGTGCGGTATTTCGGCGGGCGCCGGGTGGACGCCGTGGGTGCGGGACTGCGGTATGGCGGGCGACGGCGCGGACGCGCGGACAATAGCGGACGGTGACGCGGGCAAGCCGTCGAGAATGCGCGACTGACACCGAGCACGCAGCCCATACCCGCTGTGTTGTCTCGTGGTTTCTGGGGCTATCGGATCGCGTTGGTTCTGGGGGTGTCAGAAGCCGCGAGGCTCTGGCGCTGGCACAACGGGGGCGTCTTGCGCGGCGCCGCGGTCGGGCTGGCCGAAACGGGGCGTGGTGTTCGAGGGATGACCACCAGGCCACGTGGCGGTCGGGATCCGGCGCTTCGTCTTTTGGGTGCGGCGGCAGATGCGTTGGCGGCTGGTGTCTTTCGGTCGACGGCTGGTGCGGAGCGGCAAGGCTTCGTGAGCCTGCCCCGCGGCGCCCCGGATACTTATGCCGAGTTGCCCTCCCCGCGCATGCTCCGCTTGAACCGCGCTCCGCTACTTGGACCGCGCTCCGCTATTTGGACCGCGTGTGTCCGCTTGGACCGTCTGAGAACGCGTCTAGGACGGTCCAAGTGGCGGTAGGCGGTCCAAGTGGCGGCAGATGGTCCAACGGTGCGGGGCTGCCGGCGTCGCGGGGGTGGCGGGCACGCTGGCATCCCGGGAGTCATGAGACTCAGTAGCCCCGGAGCTGTATAGACAACAAGGCTGCCCAGACCCGCGTCCTCGAGGCGCCCAGCGTCCTGGCGGGCGAATCCGCGTCCTCAACGGTCCCGGTGGTCGCCGTCGGCGTCCCGGTACCCGCCATTGGCCCCGGCGCGGCCCGGCGGCACCGGCGTACCGGACCCGCCCGTCGCCGCTACAGTGCCCGCAGGCCGTGCCTCCCGCTGCCCCCAGGCGCCGGGCGCCGTGCCGACCGGGGTGCCCGTTCCACCGAGCGCCTCCGTGAGGCTCTTGACATCTAAGATGTGAACGTTCACTATTGGGGTGCTGAGCCGCGACGATCGCCGCGGCCGGGTCCCTGCGGCATCCAACGAGCGGACGTCCAGCAAGGCCTCACCAGTGCGGCAACGGTGCTGAACGGTGCCACTGCAGACCATGACCCACCCGACGAGCAACTAGGAGAAGAACATGACCGAACGAATCGTCCTGGCTGATTTGGATGATGGTGTGCGTGGGGCGGTGGCGGCTGCGCGTGAGCGGGTGGCTGGTTTGCATGGGGAGTTGATTCGGTGGGGTTTGGTGGTGTGGACGGCTGGGAATGTGTCTGAGCGGGTGGTGGTGACCCGGGCGGATGGGAGTGTGGAGAGGACGGGGTTGTTTGTGATTAAGCCGTCGGGGGTGGCGTATGAGGAGTTTTGTGCTGAGAATATGGTGGTGTGCACGCTGGATGGGGACAAGGTTGTGGATGGGACGCCGGAGGGGTTGGTGCCGTCGTCGGATACGGCGGCGCATGCGTATGTGTATCGGCATATGGATGGTGTGGGTGGGGTGGTGCATACGCATTCGACGTATGCGACGGCTTGGGCGGCGCGGCGGGAGCCGGTGCCGTGTGTTTTGACGATGATGGCTGATGAGTTTGGGGGTGAGATTCCGGTGGGTCCGTTTGCGTTGATTGGGGATGACTCGATTGGGCGGGGGATTGTTGAGACGTTGTCGGGGTCGCGGTCGCCGGCGGTGTTGATGGCGAATCATGGTCCGTTCGCGGTTGGTCGGGATGCGCGGGCTGCGGTGAAGGCTGCGGCGATGTGTGAGGAGGTGGCG
>NZ_FNIM01000015.1 GCF_900103885.1 Actinomyces ruminicola | reverse complement strand
GTCCTCTGCTGCGATGTTTTGTGCTCTGGTGTGCGGGGAGTACCCGCACACCAGAGCACAAAAGCTCGAAGTAGACCACTAATGCGTGTCGATCGCGGGCCCGCCCACCGCCAAGGCCGACGTCGAAGTGGACCAGGCCGGGATGGCATCCGGGGTAGGTTGCCGACGGAGCCTATGCCGTCGGGACCGGTGCTTGGCCCGACGTCTCCCGCTCCCGGGCAGTGCTCCCCATGGCCCCGCAGCGACCCCGCCGTTATGGTGCTGCCAACAGCCCCGGAGGTGCCCGTGTCCGACCTGATCGTCCGCTGGGGTGGCCTGCGCGCCGTCGCCGCCCTCACCGTTAAGACCCTGCTCATCGTCGTGCTCGCCGTGTTCGTGCCGCTGTACGCATTGGACCCCTTCGGCGCCACGCACACGCCCGCGGTCCAGATCCACGATGAGGCCGACGTGCTCGACGACGACGCCCTCCAGACCGCCCTGGAGGACATCGGCTTCCGCCACGATATCCGCCTGGCCATCCTCACCACTGATGACGTCGACCCCTACGCCAGCTCCGACACCGTCTTCAACGACGCCGTCCTCGACTACGCCCTAGAGCACGAACCGTCGTGGATCTCCACCGCAGACCCCGATGTCTGGGCCGACGGGCTCGTAATTCTCGCCGTCTCGCCACACGGTCGCTGGGTCGGCTGCTACTTCGGCGAGGACGTCAAGGTCGACCTGCGCACTCAGCAGCAGATACAGGACGCCGCCAAGGGCTCCTTCCGCCTGGCGCGCTGGGACGTCGGCCTGGAGACCATGGCCCAGCGCACCGCCGACTCACTCGGCAGGCCGATAGCCTCCACAGAGGTGGCGCTGCTCGTGGCGTTTGCGAGCCTGGCCGCCGCCATCGCGCTGCTGTCGTGGATGTTCCGGTCCCGCCGCGTGGCGCGCGACGCCTTCCGGCAGGCCCGTCGTCACTTCGGCCAGATCACCACCGACTACGATGCCACCCAGATCCGCGCCGGCACCATCCCCGCCGACGACGCCCACGGCGCCCAGGTCTTGGCCCGCTTCGCCTGGTTCGAAGAGCGCTACGCGGGACTGGTGCGCCTCTTCAGCGACTTCGGCTCCCCACGTGGTGCCCAGTGGTTCGTGGGCAGCCGTCGGCGCCGGGCCCAGAAGCTGGAGACCAGTGCGGCGGAACTCGATCGGGTCGACGACGTCATCGCGGCCGCCTCCACCTTCCTCACCCTCGGGCCCGGCTGGGAGAAGGTGTGGGAGAACGAGCAGGGCCCGGTGCACGAGGACCTCGCCTCCTACTCCGCGCTGTGCGCCTCCGTCGCCGCCATCACGCAGCGGAGACGCGTGAGCTTCGACGTCGAGCCGGACCGCGCGTGGATCCGCAGCCGTAGCGATCGGCTGGCGGCCATGACGGTGGAGCTCGCCTTGCGGACCCTGACACCGGCGGCGGCCCTGGACGAACTCGACACGATCGCCGCGGACGTGCGCCACCGCTGCGACGCCCTGGCGCGGCGGGCGCTTGCGGCGGATACCTCCCGCCTGGGGCGGGATCGGCTCGCCCGCTACGAATACGATCGCCGATCGTCTGCATACCGCGGCGGTGGCCTCGACTACCAGGGCTGGTGGAAGTCCCGCAGCGGGCGCGTGCACTACAACCCGGCCACCACGATCCGCATCAACTCCCAGTCGCCGGGCCTGCGCGCTCCGGGCCTGCGCCCCGCGGGCGCGCATGCGACCGGGGCCGGCGCCGTGCCACAGTTCTCGCGGCCGGTGTCCGGGCTCGTCACCGGCTACAGCAAGGCGGCCACCTACACGCCCTCCTCCTCCGGCGGGGGTGGCTTCTCGGGCTCCGGCTCCTCCAGTCACTTCAGCGGCGGCCACAGCGGTGGCGGCGGCAGCTTCCACGGCTCCGGCTCCTCCTCCCGGTTCTGAGACCGATGCCGACTCCGCCACCGGCTGGGGACGCGGACCGCGCCGCCCGAGTCGGAGGCCGTCGACGCCGTGCGGCCGACCGCACCCGGTAGGCTGGCGCGCATGTCGAAGAAGAACCGCCAGCGGCGTCGCGACGACCGCAAGGCCGCCAAGAAGCAGCAGATCCCCTTCGTGGCCCGACCCTTCGAAGGGCTGGCAGCCGAGCAGGACCTGGTGGCGATGATGCAGATCATCCCCGCCGCCTCCATGACGGTCCGTCTGGACGCCGATCACGGCGGTCAGACGGTCCAGCTGGTCACCCTCCTGCCCGAGCTGGCCCGCTCCCTCAAGCGCGCCGACGACGAGGTGCTCGTGGCCATGCAGACCACGGTCCGCTCGGGTGACGCCAGCCGCGACGTCGCCGCCGCCCTGCTGGAGGCCCTCGACCTCGAGCCCGGCACCGGGCTGTCGGCCAGCGGTCTGCCGGGGCCCGGTGAACGCCTCCAGGACATCCTCGACGCGGCCTTCGCTCCCAGCATCGACGTGCGCGAGTCCTTCGACTTCTGGCTCACCGCCGAGCAGGCGGCCGAGCCCGAGGCGGTGCGGATCGTCGAGGACGCCAAGGAGGGGATCGCCCCCACCGCCCCGGTTCCCGGCGTCGAGCACGCCTACTGGTGCCGTATGAACGGCAAGGAGTTCGTCCGCTGGGTGCGCGGCGAGGACGAGGACGACTTCTTCAACGCCTTCGCCCGCGTCCACGCCGCCCACGCCTCCGACCTGGAGGAGGGCGCCCGCTTCCTCGGCGCCTTCCGCGCCTGCGGCCTGGCAATCCCCGTGTGGGAGCTGGTGCCCGGCACCGAGGCCGAGGAACTGACCGAGCCCATGCGGGCCATGGCTAAGCGGCTTGAGGCGGCCCTCGCCGAGGACGCCCCGCTCGACGCCGAGGCCCGCCGCGCCAAGGCCGGCATCATCTCCCGCCAGGTGAACCTGTAAGGCTACGGGCCGCTGGCCAACGCTCCCCTCCGCCGGACGGGGTCGGCTGCGGCGGCAGGCTGCGTGCGGCCCGTGGCTCCCGCCGTCGTCGGGCTCAGGCGTAGCGGCGGGCGACCGCCACCGCCTGCGGCCCGTAGCCGCCCCCGAACAGGAACACGTGAATCATGAGCAGGTGCAGCTGGTGCAGGCCCACGCGCTCGCGCCAACCATCAGCCAGCGGGGAGGCCTCGTCGTAGGCGGCCACGATCCGCTCCAGGTACGGCTGCCCGAACACCCCGAGCGCCGCCAGGTCCGTCTCCGCGTGCGCGCCCTGGGCGAGCGGGTCGATGAGCACCCCCACCGTGCCCTCCGCCCCGCGGTTCCGGCGGCGCTCGTGGCTGGTGGGTGGGGTCGCCGAGACGGTGGGTACGGTCTCGGCTTCGGCGTCCTCTCGCCGTGGTCCGCGCCCAGCTGCGGCGGGCGCCCAGTCGGCTACCTCCGCCGTCGGCACCCACAGGACATTGCCGGTCCACAGGTCGCCGTGCGTGCGGGCGACGGCGATGCCGGCACCGCGCTCCGCGGCGGCCCGGCGGGTGAGCTCGGGCTGGTCGGAGTCGAAGTCGCCGTCGGCCAGGCGCCCGCAGACCCGCTCCAGGAGGGCGGCGTCGGCGGCGCTGAGCGTGCCCGTATCGAGTCCGGGGCCGATGTAGGGGGCGATGCGGTCCTCGGCATAGAACTCCCCCCACCGGCGCGGCGCGCCGGTCTCGACGGCGTGCGGGCGCAGGCGGATGTCACTGCGCCCCATCTGGGTGCGCCCGTCCCACCCGGGTGGGGCCGCTCCGAAGGCGGGGGCCCCGGCGGCGTGGGTGACGGCCAGCGCCCGCCCGAAGTCCTCGGCCGCCGCGGCCGTCACTCGGCCGTCGGTCAGCCGCGGCTCCTCGATCCAGCCGTCGCCGGCGCGCGCGGGCACGACGCACGCACCGCCGTCGGCCATGGCCTGTCCGAGCCAGGCCAGGCCCTGTGCCTCCAGGCGGGTGGCGCCGGGGAGGTCGTCCTGTTTGCGGATGGTGGGCGGGGCGGCGTTCACCCGCCCAGGATCCCACGTGTGCGCTCAGGTGGTCGATGCGCGGTAGACCTCGGCAATGGAGGACTCCAGGGCGGCGTCGAACTCCTCCTGCGTCTGGGAGACGTCCAGCCCCTCCAGCAGCGCACGGGAGAAGCTGGCGATCAGGCCGCGGTTGCGGGCCAGGCGGCGGTTCGCCTCGGCGCGGGTATAGCCGCCGGACAGCGCAGCCACGCGGGCGACGCGCGGGTGGCGCATGAGCCCGTAGTAGAAGTCCGTCACCGACGGGATGGTCAGTTTGAGCACGACGTCGCGGCCCTCGCGCAGGTCGTCCAGGTGAGCGCTGAGGGAGGACAGCAGGAGCAGCTCGATGCCGGTCTTGTCCGGGGCGTGGATGTCCACCTCGGGCTCGATGATCGGGGTCAGCCCGGCGTCGAGGATCTGATTCGCGATCTCGAACTGTTGGTCCACGACGGCGGCCACGCCCTGGGTGTCGGCGTGCAGGATGACCGAGCGCATCTTGGTGCCGAAGGCGTGGGCGTCCACGGCCTTGGTCAGGGTCTCGTCCAGGCGCGGGATCGGCTTCATGAGGCGGGCGCCGTGAGACTCCGGCTCCAGGCCCTTGTCCACCTTCAGGAAGGGGACGATGCCCTTGACGTCCCACAGGTAGTCGGCGGTGGGGCGGCCATCGACCTCGGAGTCGAGGGTGCGCTCGAACAGGATGGTGGCGAGGATGCGCGCGGAGGTGAAGGCGGGGCTGGTCATGACGCGGGTGCGCATGGCGTGAACCAGGTCGAACATCTCCTCCTCGCTGCTCCAGGCATCCGGCTCGATGCCGTAGGCCTTCAGGGCGCGGGGGGTGGAGCCGCCCGACTGGTCGAGGGCGGCGATGAAGCCGGAGCCGTGCCGGATCCGCTCCATCTGCTGATTGCGTCGCTGCGTGCGCGTTTGGGTGGACATGGCGGGCCTCCTGGCTGGATTGTGCGAGTGCTCGGGACGACGTTGTCGCGGCGTTGGCGGCTGGGCCAGCTCGGGCATCAACAATTATATCCGAGAATCGTTCTCATAATATGGCTTTGGGGTTTCCAGGCGGGGGTGAACCGCCGTCGTGTGGATGAGCGGGTGAGTGGGTGGGCTGCGGCGGCGTCCGGGCATCGCGCTTGAGTACGCGGTCAAGCCGCTGAGGACGCGCCCCCGCCGTTGAGGACGCTGTCAAGCCGCCGATGACGCCCTCCAGGCCGGCGTTCTCGCGGGCCGGGGCGCGTCCTCGTGGGCTATCCCGCGTGCTCGAGGTAGGAGCGGTGTGCTCGACGGCGCACCCCGCCACGGCGACGCGGCTCCATACCCCTCTGAGGGGACGACGCCGTCTAGGCCGCAGCCGACGCGTCTCGCGGGGAGGCGGCGGGCAGCACCTCGGCGGCGAAGACCCTGCCCGGCTGCCCGAAGGCGCCGTCCCTGCCGCAGATGCCCAGCGTGAACCAGATTGCCTCCACCGTGCCTGCCAGGCGCTCGCCACAATCCGTCCGGAAGGCGCTGCGTGAGGCCTGCACCGAGCGCCGCCACGCCAGATACTCGGCGGGCTCGCCGTTCGGACCGCCCAGAATGCTCAGCTCGCAGTCCTGCGGAGCCTGCTGTACGGCGTCCTCGACTTCGGTCCACGCAGGTCCCGTGCGCCGCGCGTGGGCCGGGCCGCCCATCGCGCAGTCCCAGTAGGTGCCCAGGGCGGCTACAAGCCGTGGCACAGCCGGGTCGGTGGTGATCCGACTGAGTCCGCGCCCGGCTCCGCGCGCGGTAGGCTGCGGAGCCAGGCTGAGGAAGTCGAATACCTCGTCATGCATGGACAGCAGGTCCGGGCACTGGCCGTCTGCGTCGTTCGTTCGTGTCACCCACCGGCCGTGCAAGCTCAGCGCGCGCAGTCCCAGGGCGAGCTCGTACAGGCGGCCGAGGCCGACGGCGAGCGTGGTTGTGATCGAGTCGCGATTCGACTCCGACAGGCCGCCATCGCGCAGCACCCGCACTCCGGTGGCCAGTAGATCTCGCGCTGTCGCGGATCGGTAGCGGAGCTCGAGGTCCTGCTGTGGCGACAGCGTCAGGGTGAACATAGCGCAAATGTTACGTTCCCGATGCGGGATCGTGGCGAGGCGCGCCGCGTGTCGAAGGTGGGTCTTCAAAGACCTTTTCGGTTTGAGGGTGTGGTGGCGTGGATGGGGGGTGGCCGACACTCGTCGGCGAGGCCTGGGAGCCAGGGCTACCATGGTGCCCGTATCGGCCGAATCGCCTCGTATCGGGAGGACAAGCGGTATGGCTGAGGACGCCAAGGCGAACGAAGCTATCGGGATAGCTGGTGTCGCTGTGCCGGATGCCCTGTGCGCGCCGGAACCCGGCCGTGAACGTCCGACAAGCAAGGTGGTAAGCGCGCGCTACGCGGCGCTGCCTAGTCGCGACACATCCCCAGAGGTCGCGCTGCGGCGCGCGTTGTGGCGAGCTGGCTTCAGATACCGGGTGCAGTATGTGGTCCCTGGGCTGCCTCGCCGAAAGGTGGACATTGCATTCACCAGGAAGAAGGTGGTGGTCCAGGTCGATGGCTGCTTCTGGCACGGGTGTCCTGAGCACTGCGTTCCGCCGACGAGGAACGCGGAGTGGTGGAGGTGGAAGATCGCACGCAACCAGGCCCGCGACCACGATACTGATGAGAAGCTCGCAGCGCTGGGCTGGACTGTAGTGCGTGTGTGGGAGCACGAGCCAGTCGACAGCGCGTTTGCGCTGGTAGTCGCACGGCTGGCTGGGGCTCGCTCAGGTTGAGGGGCGGGCTGACCCCAGGCAAGGGACGGGCAGGGGCTTTGGTATGCGGCCTGTCCCGGTGCCGTTTTGAAGCGCTAGGATGCCGCGTGTGACTGACGATGAAGCGCGCACCTATCCCCCTGAGGCCTACGCTGACGACGGTCTGTTGTGGTGGGACCATCACGATCAGAAGGTTGTCCCCGGTACCAAAGGAGCCGTACCGCGTATGGCAGCCTGGCTCCGCTGGAATGTTGAGCCCGGGCAGCGTTTTAGCACCCGTGAGCTGCGTGATGCGCTCGGAATCGATCAGGAGCATTTTCAGCGTCGGCAGCGAGAACTGCGCGACTATGGCTGGCGGTATTTGTCGGCCAAGGAGGACCCGTCGCTCGGCGAGCAGTGCGAGCTCATCCAATATGGCTGGTGGCCCGGTCAGGGGCCGCGCCCGCGCAGGCAAGCAATATCTGCCAAGGTGAGGCGCCAGGTATTCGAGCGCGATGGTGGCAGGTGCGTCTTATGCGGGCGTGCAGCGGGTGAGTTCTACGAGGACGGAGCCCGGGTTGTTCTTACAGCGGGGCACGTGGTAGCCAACTCCCACGGCGGTTCCGCGGACCTAGATAACCTGCGGACCGAGTGCCGCAGGTGCAACGAGTCCGCGCGTGCCGATACTGGAACAGCGGCCGACCCGCAGGCGATTGTTGAAGCAGTTCGCAGCCTTCGGCGGGCGGACCAGCGCGAGCTTCTCGACTGGATAAGACGTGGTCAAAGAACCAGATCCAAGCTTGACCATGTGCATGATCAGGTGAGGATGAGCGGTCCCGCCGCAATGAAAGCGGTCGTGGAATACTTGGAGGAGCTTGAGAGGCGAGAGGGCGGCCGGGAGGCGCGCTGATGCTACTGGGCGTCGGTGGCCGAGAAGGCCTCTACGATGCTTGAGCCAATCGCGCGTGCAACCGGTGGCGGGAACGCGTTGCCGATTTGTCGGCATGCGTTCGTCTTCCGCCCCGTGATCTCCCAAGAGTCGGGAAAGCCTTGGAGCCGTGCCATCATTAGTGGTGTGAGCCGAGGCTGCCCCTCGAAGTCTGGGCCGGGCGGCTCGTCAGCAATCGTGTTGCCGACGACTCCCATTGCGGCCCAGGCCTTGCGCGCGCGCGTTGGTCCGAGGTCGGGCCCGCCGTGCTTTTTCGATCCACCTACCAGCGTCGGCGCGATCGCGTTGGCGGATGCCGCCCATGCCTCTGCTCCCCTCCATCCTCGTGAGCCCATTAGGTCAACGAGCGTTTCTCCGACCGTACGCGCGCTTTCTGGGTGCTTGGTTGGCCAGGAGTAGTTCTGCCAGTCCTCGTCTCTCAGTGCGACGAGCACGGCTCGTGGGCGAAGCTGTGGTACTCCGTAGTCGGATGCGTTGACGAGGCGCCATTCGCCAACGTACTCCATACATGCGAGTCGTGACAGTATGTGCTCCCTGTAGGCGTCGAATTTCGGGTCGAGAAGTCCCCGGACGTTTTCGATCATCACCCCGCGGGGCTGAATCTCCTGCACGAGGTCGATAGCGCGGTCAAACAGGTTGCGCTCGTCCTGGCTGCCCAGCTGCCGCCCGGCAACGGAGAACGGTGGGCACGGTACGCCCCCTGCGAAAAGGTCAACGTTGCGAAGGTCCGCGGGCGGTTTCCATACGTTCAGGTCGTCCTGGATGACGTTCCACTCAGATCGGTTGTGGCGCAGGGTCTTGCATGCCCAATCCTCAAGCTCAACCAGAGCCAGGTGCTCGAAGCCAGCCTGCTCGAGGCCGAGCGCCTGTCCGCCTGCGCCGGCGCACACCTCCAGCGAGGTGTAGTTGGGACGCTTGTTCAACGCTGTGGCTCCCTGAGCTCGAGAAGTATGTGTCCGACCGGTCCGAACAACGTGCTTCCCAGCTGTGTTCCCTTGAGAGGTCTTGCGGGATGTTGGGTCTGCTTGCCCAGGGGAGTCGATCGCGAGCGGGAGCGTCGGCGGTGCCGGGGGCGCGATTGCCGCGTAGGTCGTCATGGATGGCTCCTTGTCGTGTCCCGGTGGACGGTGTGTTCGTCTGAAGTGTCTCTCGGAAGTCTGACATGAATCGGGCGAGGCAGATCTCTAGGACGGGCGGCGTCTTCGCCACCCTGGTGCCATGCGGGATCGTGGCGAGGCGCGCCGGGGATCCCGCCTGACTGTGGAAGTAGCGCATTGTGCCGGGACGGCCCGAACGTTCCACGACCTTGGGGTACAAAACACGACCCCGGGGTGGTCGTGGAACGTACCCCAAGGTCGTGCAGTGTCACCGAGGTCGTGGAATGCGGCCCGGGCGGCGGGCGGACACGCCTGGTGCCCGCCCGCCGACGGCGGCTGCCGACTAGTGCTCCGCCGACTGAACCGGAGCCAGCTCCTCGAGTTCGTGGCGCGCGCGCAGGCGGGCATTGGAGTGCTCCACGTCCAGGCGCGAGAGCAGGAACAGGATGATGCCGTTGACGATCGCCGGGATCCACAGGTACATGAAGTACAGCATGTTGATGGCCGACTCGGGCTGGACCGGGGCGTTGGCGACGTAGCCGCTCATGGCCAGCAGCCATCCCGCCAGCGCCGTGCCCAGACCGCCGCCGATCTTCACGCCCAGCGAGGTGCAGGAGAACATCAGCCCGTCGATGCGCTTGCCCGAGCGCAGGAAGGTGTGCTCGGAGGCCTCGGCGATCAGCGCGTTGACCGTCCCCTGCAGGGGGCTCATGCCGATGGAGGCGATCCCGGAGAAGACCAGCATCAGTGGCAGGCTGCCCGCGTACGCCGCGGCCACAACCCCGAGCCGGCCGGCGACGGCGATGATGTAGCCGACGATGTTCACCCGGTACATGCCACCGACCCGGGACACCACCCAGGGGGTGGCCAGCAGCCCGGCGATCAGCGGGATGTTGATGGCCCAGGCGAATACGCCCAGCAGGTTGGCGTCGCCCAGGATGTAGGTCATGAAGTAGATGCCCATGTTCAGCGTGGCGGTGAAGATCTGAGTCATCAGGAACACCACCAGGATGATCAAGTAGTACTTGTTCTCCAGCAGCAGCTTGAAGGACTCCTTGAACGGCAGCTTCTCCGCCCCGGCGGCCTCTTCGGCGCGGCGGGCGTCGTCGGCGGGCATGTCGGAGCGGTCTGCGAGCTCCTCGGGGGACAGCTCGCGCACCGACATCACCGACAGCGTGTTCACCGCCAGGCCGATCAGCGCGTAGATGATGGCAATGGTGCGCCAGCCCTCGGCGCCTCCGCCCAGCAGCTCCACACCCTTAACGGTGAAGGTCTGGATCAGCAGGCTGGTGCCGAAGGCGAACATGAAGCGGATCGAGCCCATCTGCACGCGCTCGGCGCTGTTCTTGGTGATCAGCGCGGTCAGCGAGGAGTAGGCGATGTTGTTGGCCGTGTAGAACACCGAGTTCAGCAGCGTGTAGGCGATGAAGAACCAGGCGTACTTGGCGGTCTCGCCCAGGCTGGGCGGGATGGCGAAGACGGCGATGATCATCAGCGTGCAGCCCACGAATCCCCACAGCATCCAGGGCCGGGCCTTGCCCATGCGGGTGCGAGTGCGGTCCAGCAGGGTGCCGAAGATGAGGTCGGAGAAGCCGTCGAAGAACTTCGACAGCATCATGAGCGTGCCGATCACGCCGGGGTTCAGCCCGGCGGTGTCGGTCAGGTAGATCATGACGAACGCGGACAGCAGCGCGTAGACCACGTTCCCGGCCACATCGCCGGAGCCATAACCGACCTTGTTGTACCACTTTAGGTACTTCTTCTCGTTCATCAGTTGACCTCACTGTGAGTCGTACCCGCGAGCGCCTATTCGCCACGGGTGATGGATGGAAGGAGGAAGAGGTGAATGCCGAGGTCCGTCAGGCGCGACGGGTCCACCCGGTAGATGTCCCGCAGGGCGGGCCCGCAGGAGGCGGAGCCGATTCCGGCCATGGCCCGGTCCAGGCACAGCACCGTGGAGTCGCACGCGTGCAGCTCCACATCGTGGCGGGCGCGGGTGAGTTGCTCCTGGGTGTACCGGGAGGCGTTGAAGGACAGCGGCTGAACGCCGGCTGCGGTCAGGGAGGCGACGTCGTCGCTGACGGTGACGTAGTCGCAGTCGGCGTGGCTGCCGCCCTCCTGCGGGCGCAGGTAGGGCACGTGCAGGGCGTCGACGTCGGTGCGGAAGGCGCCGTGGTAGCTGGCGCGGTGCTTGTCGACGTAGCTCTCGTGCGGCCCCAGCCCGTGGTAGGCGACGGATGTCATGGACTGCGGCAGGAACAGGCGCAGGCCCAGGCGGGGCAGGGGCGGAAAGGCCGGGTCGAGCATGACCCGCGCGTCCAGCTCGATCAGTCCGGAGGCGGCGATCGTCCACTTGCCCGCCGCCCGTAGGACCGGCTGCACGGCGGGAGCGCCCACCGACAGCTCCACATGCACGACGACGGCGTCGCCCCGTTCCTCGGCCTCCACGCGGTAGGCGCGGGCGGAGGTGCGGTGGTACTGGGCGGTCTCCCACTGCTTGCGCACCTCGGCGTCGTTGTCCGTGGGGGCCCGCCAGGTGTTGATCTCCATTGGCCGGGTCAGCAGACTGCGCCCGCCCACCACGAGTCGGCTGGGCAGGCCGGTGCGGGTGTCGAACTCGTAGTTGAAGGACTCCCCGGACACCACCAGGCTGGTGGGGCCTACCGACGTTGCCGCGGGCCGTGTCGTCGTTGCGCCCGACGACGGCGCACCGCCCAGTTCGGCCAGCCGGTCCAGCACGCGGTGGCGGGGGCGGGCGCTGGGCAGGGGCACCTCGTCGAAGCCGAGGTCGTGCCCGAACTCCAGCAGCGGCACCTCCGCCTTGAGCCGGTAGGAGACCAGCAGGTGGCAGCGGCCGGAGTCGGGCACCCGTACGGCGCAGGGGACCGTGACGCTGGTGTGCGGCGGCACCGACTCGGGCAGCGGCAGGCTCCCGGCTTCGACGACGTCGCCGTCGCGCCGCACCTCGTAACGGGCCTCCAGGTAGTCGGCCAGGTCGGTGGCGTCCAGGTCGTTGCGCAGGGTGAGGGTGCCGGCGGCGGCGTCGAAGGCGGTCACGCGGGCGGGACGCTGGACGTTCTTCAGCTCCAGCAGGCCGGTGTGGGGCACGCGGTCGGGGGAGACGAGCCCGTCGACGCAGAAGTTGCCGTCGTGCAGCAGCTCGCCGCTGTCCCCGCCGTACAGGTAGATGGGGCGCCCGTTGGCGCTTCCGGCGCGCACGGCGTGGTCGCACCACTCCCACACGAAGCCGCCGCACATGCGCGGCTCGGCGAGGATCAGCTCCCAGTACTCCTCCAGGTCGCCGGGGCTGTTGCCCATGGAGTGGCAGTACTCCACCAGCAGGAAGGGCTTGTCCGGGTCGGAGTCCAGGTAGGCGTGCACCTCGTCCAGGCCCGGGTACATGCGCCCGTACAGGTCGATGCCGGAGTAGTCGTAGGTGCGCTTGGAGTCGCGGTAGAAGGCGCTCTCGTAGTGGGTCACGCGGGTGGGGTCGACGCGCTTGAGCCAGGCCAGCGCGGCCTCGAAGGTGCAGCCGTAGGCGCACTCGTTGCCGGCCGACCAGGAGATGACGCAGGGGCGGTTCTTCTCCCGCTCCACCATGGCGCGCACCCGGTCCAGGGTGGGCTCGGTCCACTCGGGGTTGTCCGCGATGGGCTCGTTCCAGTGCTCCACCTGGCTCTCCCAGGAGGAGTCGGCCAGCACCCGCACCTGGGTGCCGTGGGACTCGACGTCCGCCTCGGACATGACGAAGAAGCCGTACTCGTCGCACAACTGGTAGAAGCGCGGGTCGTTGGGGTAGTGAGCGGTGCGCACCGCGTTGATGTTGTGCTGCTTCATCAGCTTCAGGTCACGCAGCATGTGGTCGACGTCGATGACGGGACCGGTGACCGGGTCGGACTCGTGCCGGTTCACCCCGCGCAGGGTTGCGGGGGAGCCGTTGACGTACAGCACGGCGCCCGCGGTGGTGACCTCCCGCAGGCCGACGCGGTCGGTAATCGCCTCGTCCGGGGTGACCAGTTGCAGGGTGTACAGGTAGGGGTCCTCCGCGCACCACAGGTGCGGGGAGGCCAGGCGCAGCTCGGCGGCGTGGGTGTAGGGGGCGGCGTTGTCCGCGTTCGCCGAGTTGTGCCCGTCGCCGTCGAGAGGCTCCAGCTCGGCCGCGGCGACGACGACGCCCGCGGCGTCGAGCAGGCGCAGGTGGGTGGGTACGGCCCCACCCTGGAAGGAGCCGCGGACGGTGACGGTGGCGCCGTCGTCACCCAGCGCGGTGGTGACGGCGTAGTCGCGCAGGTGGGCGGCCGGGCGGTCCAGCAGGTAGACATCTCGGAAGATGCCGCTGGTGCGGAACTTGTCCTGGTCCTCCAGGTAAGTGCCGTCGCACCACTTGAGCACGAGCACCGCCAGCCGGTTGGGCCCGGGGGTCAGGAAGTCGGTTACGTCGAACTCGCTGGTGGCGTGGGCGACCTGGCTGTAGCCGACGTAGCGGCCGTTGAGCCAGACGTAGAAGCAGGAGTCGACGCCCTCGAAGACCAGGTGCGTGCGCGGGGCCTGCGGCGCGGCGGTGTGCTCGAAGTCGAGCAGGTAGATGCCGCAGGGGTTGTCCTGTGGCACGAAGGGCGGGTCGAAGGGGATGGGGTAGCGGAAGTTCGTGTACTGGTGCTGGTCATAGCCCAGGTGCTGCCAGCTGGAGGGGACCGGGATGCGGCCCAGGCCGGCGGTGGGGAACTCGGGTGCCCAGAACTCCTCGGGGACGGCATACGGGCCCGGGTAGTAGGCGAAGGTCCAGTCGCCGTTGAGCAGGTGGAAGCGGTCGGAGGACTCCCGTTGCCAGGGCGGGGCGGTGGTGGGGGAGGAGGCGGGGACGTAGTAGGCGCGTTGGGGCAGAGTGCCCTCGTGCAGGACGGCGAGACTCTCATGGTGCCCGGGAAGGATCATCGTTGACTCTCCTGTGTGCGGCGGCGGGCCGGGCGGGCCCGCCTGGGGTGATGCCGTGGTGGTGTGGGCGGACGCCGACGGTCGTGAACTGCGTGGCTGGATCGTGTGGCGCTCCGTCTATGTCGACGTTAACATACAGACGTGCGGGTTGAGAATACTCAGTTCTATCCGTCGTTGGAGTGATTCCTCGAAATCCTCCTTGAGGAGGTAGGTCTATTATGATGACGTTATCACTGGTGTGCAGCCGGACCGGGCTCCTGCTCGCGCCGGGACGGGCTGCTAGGCTCGCGAAGGTGGCAGGGGGACGACGTGATCGGGGGGTGCCGTCGGTTGCCGACGTCGCCCGGCTGGCCGGCGTGTCTTCACAGACGGTCTCCCGCGTCTCTGCCGGTGCGACCAACGTGCGCCCGGCCACCCGGGAGAAGGTCCTCCATGCCATGCGGCAGCTGGGTTACACGCCCAACCGCGCCGCTCAGGCACTGCGCAGCGGATCGTTCAAGGCCATCGGCGTGCTCACCCAGCAGATCCTGCGCACCGGCGAGGCCCAGACCACCGACGGCGTGCTGCAGGCGGCCTGGGAGGCCGGTTACACGGTTTCCATGGTGCAGGTGGACCGGCCCCTGTCGGCGGACATGGGCACTGCGGTGCACCGGCTGGCCGCGCAGGCGGTGGACGGCCTCGTGATCGTGCAGGCCGGACGTGCGGGTCCCGAACACCTGGTGCTGCCCGCCGGGATGCCGGTGGCCGTGTCCGACTCGGCGCTGGTGGGCTACTACCCCTCGGCGTCGGCCGACCAGGTCGGGGGCGTGCGCGCCGCGGTGGGCCACCTGCTCGAGCTCGGGCACCGCACCGTCCACCACATCACCGGGCCGGCCGACTCCCAGTCGGCGCTGATCCGCTCCGCCGCCTGGGCGGCGTGCCTGGAGGAGGCCGGGCGGGAGGTTCCCGAGGCCGTGCCCGGGGACTGGGACGCGGCCGCCGGCTACGCCGCCGGCCGCAGGCTCGCCGCCGATCCGGAGGTCACGGCGGTATTCTGCGCCAACGACGAGGTGGCCATCGGCCTGGTGCGCGCCCTGCACGAGCAGGGGCGGCGCGTGCCCGAGGACGTGTCCGTGGTGGGCTTCGACGGTCTGGCGCTGGCCGAGTACTGCTTCCCGCCGCTGACGACGATCCGCCAGGACTTCCACCGGGCCGGGGTGGAGATGGTCAACCTGGTGCTGGAGCAGGTCGCCTCCGGGGTGCAGGACGGCAATCGCCGCATCATCATTCCCACCGAGCTGATCGTGCGCGGCTCCACCGCCCCGCCCGCGCCCGCCCACTGACCCGCCTCCCCTCACCGAGGTCGGTAGAAGTTACGTGCCGAGATCGGTCGGGACCGACGTCGTCATTATGCTTGGGATGGGGAGGCAGCCCTGGTCGTAGACGTGGTCGCGCTCGCCGATATCGAGCGCAAGCACCACCAGCCGGGAGTTCTGGATGTCACAGATCACGCGGTAATCGCCTATCCGATACCGCCACAGTCCCGACAGCCGCCCGGTTAACGCCTTGCCACGGATGCGCGGATCCCCGGTGAGTACCACCGCCGTGAGGGCGTCGCGGATGCGGCGCGCAACCTGCGGGTCGGTTTCCCGCAGCCGGCGGACGACGTCGGGATCGTACTCGAGCCGCCAGTTCGTCATGAGATCGTGCCGATGGCGTCCGCGGCGGGCTCGCCCTCAATCCCCAGCTGCCGATCGACTTCCTCGGCGGAGATGGCGGTCGTGTTCCCGGCCCGGTGTGCGGCCGCACGGTCGGAGATGCGCTGTTCCCATTCCAGCGCGGCGAGATCGCGCTCGAGCACCTCGCGCACGATGTCGCCCTGGCTCCTGCGCGTCGTGCGGGCAAGAGCGGCTACGCGGTCACGTAGGTCTTTAGGCAGCCTGACGGAGAGCGGGCTGCCGAGCGTCGAAGCCATATCTGCATCGTACGCAACGTGAACAGTAAATACAATGTATACAACGTATGTAAGCTGGATGCTGCGGCGACGACCGACTTATCTGATGTCATAGGTCGGGTACCGTGCGGGCGGACCCCACCACGCTGCGCTCGTCCTGGAGGATCATCGTCTCCTCGGTGCTGCGCCGCTCCTACCCGGAGGCTCCCGTCTCCGACCCGCTGCTGTTCGGTCGCAAGCAGGACTTCGCCTACCAGAAGGAGGTGGAGGGCAATCCGGCGCAGCGGCACCACATCCGCTTCTGGCGGGTACCCGAGGGATGGGTCATGCCGGGCGGCCGCCGGGTGGACTGGCTGGCCGGTGCGACCTACGAGCGCCCCGTGGGCCTGTCCACGCTGACCCTCCGGGTGACGCACAAGATCGACGCCGATATCGACGTCGAGCGCGACTACGTGGTCGACGACGTCCGCTGGGCGAATGCCGACGCCCTCCTGGAGATCTGGCCGGACTTCTTCACCGCCTACCACCACCGCAACGGCGGCGGCGGTCTGGTTCGGGCACCCCCGCGCCAGGACCGCTCTGATGGTGGTGCTGAGTCTGAACATCGGCTCGGCCATGACCGAGATCTCTGCCGGCGGGGTCAGGCAGGCCGGATGGGGGCTGATCGCCGCTGCGGCGTTGGGAGTGCTGGCCCTGCTGGCGATGACGGCCAGGCCGGTCCCCCGCTGGGAGAGGGCGCGCAAGGCCGAGCGATTGCGGGCGCGGGACAGGGTCGCGCCGTGATAACACTTTTCGACGTCGGCGCTTTAGGCTAGCCCCCATGAGCGAGTACTTCGCGGGAAGGCGGGACGAGGCGCCCCGAGGCGGCCTTCCGGCCGGGCAGACGGAGCCCTGGACGCCTTTTCACGGCAGCCGTCCCGCGACGGCGTCCCGCTCTCAGATTCCCGGTCGTTCTTCTCAGCGCCGCAGCCGCTCCCACGGGCGCCATGTGGCCCCGCCGCCGCCCGAGCACGTCCGCTTCGGGGTTCCATTCAACGGAATCCTGCCCCTGTGGCACGACGGCGCCGACATCACCTGGCACCGCCCTCTCGATGACGTCGACTTCGCCTCCATCCTCGGCCTGGGACACGTGCAGACCGAACCCGGCCCGTCGGTCACGCCCGGTGGCTGGCAGGAGCTCGTCGAGACCGCCACGCTCCTGCCGGCGGCCGCCGACACCGACGACGGTCCGGTACTACGGCTGCATGCGGCCACGCCGTCGGGCCGCCGCGCCATCAACGACCCGGGCGACGGCGCCTCCATTCGGCTGTCCAAGGCCCTGCCGGTGGAGGAGGCCATGGGCGCCGGAACCGGCCTGGACCTCATCGGATTCTCCATTCACATCGGCCGCCTGATGCTGCGCGCGGCGCGCGACGGGGCGATTCTGCTGTTCACGCTGCGCGCCCCTCGCGATCCGGAGGCGCACCACCTGCTGTCCGTGCCCAGCGAGGTGGATTCCCGCCAGGTCATGCACTTCCACCTGGGCACCCTGCTCGACATGAACGACGGCGCCTGGGCGCGCGCCAGGCATGCCGACAACATGACCCTGCTGGACCTGGATATCCCCTACCAGAGCCTGCTGGGCGGCGCCGGGGCGCGAGGGCTCGAAGTCGGGCCCTTGACGGAAATGGCCCGGCCGGTCGTGGAGTGCCTGCTGCGACCGGGCTTCCCCTTCGCACTGGGGTCGTCCGTGATCATGCCGACGAAGCGGTGAACCCGGCTTGAAACGCCGTCCCGACTCGGCCAGGCTCCTGCCATGACCTCACGCCCGGACTCCGCAGCCCGCACCGCCGTCGGCCAGGTCGGCGGCGTCGACTCGCTCGACCCCGTGCCCCACCTGCCCGAACCTCGCGACCGGGCCGCGCCCTACGGCGTCGTCATGGTGTGTACCGGCAATATCTGCCGCTCCGCCATGGCCCACGCCGTGCTCGTGGACCGCCTGGCCGCCGCCGCTGTCCCCACCACCGGCCCGGGCGGCGTCGTCGTCACCTCGGCGGGCGTCTCCGACGAGGAGACCGGCAACCCCATGGACCCCCGTGCACGGCGCATCCTGGCCGAGGGAGGCTACGGCATCGGCGCCGACGCCGCCGCGCGCGCCGTGGCCGCGGTCATCAACGCCCACGCCGCCCACCGCATCAGCGACGCCGAACTGCGCAGCGCCGACCTCGTCCTGGCCATGACCACCGCACACCTGCGCGCACTGCTCCGCCGTGCCGAGCGCCTCGGCGTCGACCCCGGGCGCATCCGCATGTTCCGCGAGTTCGATCCGGAGGCGGCTACCACAACTCCCGCGGGCGGCACGGCCCCTGGTGCACCGGCATACCCCGCCGACCGGGCCGACCTGGACGTGCCCGACCCCTGGTACGGCACGGTGGCCGACTTCGTCGACACCCTCGACGTCGTCGAACGCGTCAGCGACGCCCTTGCCCCCGCGCTCACGCAGCTGACGGGCACGCCCGGCGCCACGCCCTGACTGGCCACCCGGCGCCACGCCCCGACCGGCCACGGCCTCAGCTCAGTCGTTCGTTCAACCAACCGGTGAGCGTGGACAGGTACTCCTCGCGCACCGGCGAGGGCGACAGCACCAGGTCGTGCACGCCGCCGGGGATCTGCACCACGGTGACGTCCTCGCCCAGGAACCGCGACCGCTCCACGATCTGCTCCACCGACAGCACCGTGTCGCAGCGCAGCGCCTCCTCGCGGGAGATACCCGGCCCGCCCGACGCCGTCGAGCAGCACACCAGCACCGGCACACCGATGCCGAGCCCGTGGTGCACCTCCCGCTGCAGCCGGCGAATGCCCGCCAGGAAGCCCGCCCGCACCGGGAACGACGGCGAGGGCTTCAGCGATAGGTCCCAGTCCCACTCCCCGCCCCAGCGGCGGTGCAGGGTGCGGGAGTAGATGTCGACCTCGATCGGTCCGGGATCGCTGTCCACCGGCACGGCGGTGGCGGCGTCGGCGGTGAGCGGCGCGTCAGGTGCGGCGCCTGCGGCGGACTTGGCGGTGGAGGCCGCCTCGGCCTGTTCGAGTTCCCTGATCTCGCCGGGGTTGTCGATAATGCGGTCGGGATCGCGGCGGGAGATCAGGTCGATCAGGGCCGAGCCGTAGGAGCGCACCAGGCCCGAGGAGTTCAGCTGCAGCCACGGGGAGTTCAGGGTGACCGCCTCAACCGATCCCGGATGGTCCCCGGCCCAGATCACCGCCTGCAGGCCGCCGGTGGAGTGGCCGTTGAGCACCACCGTGGAATGCCCGTGCTCGCTGCGAATGATGCGCAGCGCCTCGCCGATCTCCTCGTCGTGCACCCGCAGGTCGCGCACGTCGTGCGGGGACCAGTAGCCCACGCCCGCCCGACCGCAGGTGCGCAGCTCCAGCGCGTAGAACTCATATCCGGCGGCCAGGAACGCCTCGGCCAGCCAGGTCTGGAAGAAGTAGTCGTTGCGCCCATGCAGGTACAGGACGGCGCGTCCGTGCCGGGGAGCACCCAGCTCCCCGTTCGGTCCCGGGGCCGGCACGGCCCCGCGCTGGTGCACCAGCACGGCGTGGTCGGCGCCCGGGGCGGCGGGAGACTCGGTCACCGGAATGGTGCGCGCGACCCACGGCTCGCCCAGGATGTCTGGCGCCAGCTCCGGCAGCGGCCCGGGGGCCGCCGTGGCTCCGGTGGGCGATGGGTGGCTGAGCGGGGCCGGTTGCGGGTCCGGCGTCGTCGCGGTCGTGGGTGCCATGGCTGCATCCTGTCACGGACGACGGCGGTCGGCCGTGCATACTCCGCGTCGGTGTGCGACAACGGCGCCGGGCCGAGGGCGTCTGTGCCGCCAAACGCATGTGTTCGTCTCACGAACACGAGTTCTCCTCAGGCACACGAGTTTCTGGAGCTTTGCAGGTGTGGAGCACGTGTAAACCTCCAAAACGCGTGTTCGTGGCGCAAGCGCGTGTTTGTGGCGGGAGACGCCTGGGCAGTGATGCGCGCGTCGTTTTCGGCAACCGGCTTGCTCCGGGCGCCGCTTCCCGCCTAACGTAGGCGCCGACCATCCAGAGCAACCGAGAGACCTGGCTCGTCGACGTTGCAGCAACCCCCGTTCGCGGTGAGGGTGCTACCGCCAGGACCGATGGAGGACCACGTGACGGAACCACCTGTATCCGCAGGACCCGCTCCGGGAGGCGCGGTGACGCACGGCGCGGCGGCCGAGCCGATGATCTCCCTGCGCGACGTGCACAAGGTGTACAGGCTCCCGGGCGGGAAGACGGTGCGCGCCCTGGACGGGGTCACCCTGGACGTGCAGGCCGGATCCATCCACGGCATCGTCGGCACCTCCGGGGCCGGCAAGTCCACCCTGGTGCGCTGCCTGACCAGCCTCGAGCGCCCGACCTTCGGCGAGGTCCGCGTGGCGGGCAAGGACATGACCGACCTGTCCGCCCGCGACCTGCGCGAGGCCCGCCGCGCCATCGGCATGGTCTTCCAGCACGCCAACCTCCTCGACTCGCGCACCACCGCCCAGAACGTCGCCTACCCGCTGGCGCTGGCCGGCGTGCCCAAGGGGAAGCGGCACGACACGGTGGCCCGGATGCTCGACCTGGTCGGGCTGGCCGACCGCGGCTCCTCCTACCCCTCCCAGCTGTCGGGCGGACAGAAGCAGCGCGTGGGCATCGCCCGGGCGCTCGCGGACCAGCCTCCCGTCCTGCTGTGCGACGAGCCCACCAGCGCGCTGGACCCGGAGACCACCCGCCAGATCCTCGGCCTGATCCGGGACGTGCGTGACCGCCTCGGCGTCACCGTCGTCATCATCACCCACGAGATGAGCGTGGTGCGTCAGATCTGCGACTCGGTCAGCCTGCTCCAGGCGGGTCGCGTGGTCGAGTCCGGCTCCATCGAGGCGGTCGTCTCCGACGTAGGCTCGCGCCTGTCCCACGAGCTCGTCCCCACCCCCGAGATCCCCGAGGGCGCTCTGAACGACGGCGACGTCGTCATCGACGTGGCCCTGACCGCCCACCCCGGCCAGCCCGCCGCCGCCCACGTGCTGGCGCTCGCCGCCGAGCGGGGCGCCGACGTCGCCGGCGGCCTGTTCGAGACGCTCGGCTCCGCCCAGGTCGGCCGCCTGGCCCTCACCGTGCGCGCAGAGCGGGCTGCGGGCACCCTCACCGCCCTGCGCGAAGCGGGCGTCACCGCGGAGGTGCGCGCATGAACACGCTGATCGGTTCCACCGGACTCCTCGCCCTGGCCACCGGCGGCGACGACACCTGGTTCAGCAACCCCGCCATCCAGCGCAAGCTCGGTCCGGCCACCTTGGAGACCTTCCAGATGCTCGGCGTCTCCGGTGCGCTGACGATTGTGTTCGGCATGCTGCTGGGACTGGCGCTGGTCACTACCGGCAAGCGCGGTCAGCACGCCAACCGGGCCGTCTACGAGGTGCTGTCCCAGATCGTCAACATCGGCCGCTCCATGCCCTTCATCATCCTCATGGTGGCCCTCATCCCCTTCACCCGCATGCTCGTGGGCACCTCTCTGGGCTGGGGCGCGGCCTGTGTGCCGCTGACCATCGGCGCCATCCCCTTCTACGCCCGCCTGGTGGAGACCGCCATCAACGACGTCGACCACGGCAAGGTCGAGGCGGCCCTGATGATGGGCGCCTCCGGCAATCAGATCACCTGGGGCGTGCTGGTCCGCGAGGCCCTGCCCACCCTCATCCAGTCCGCCACCGTCACCCTGATCACCCTGCTCGGCTACACCGCCATGGCCGGCACCGTGGGCGGCGGCGGCCTGGGCGACCTGGCCATCCAGTACGGCTACCGGCAGAACGCCTCCGACGTCATGGTGATCGTCGTCGTCCTCATCGTGCTCGTGGTCGCCGTCATCCAGGTGTGTGGCGACATGCTCAGCCGGCTGGTCGACCACCGCTGAGCCTCGACCAGCCGGAGTCCCGGGGCCTGCGGGCCCCGACGGCTCGGCCTGAGCACAAGGACCTACTCAAGACAGGGAACACCACCATGACCACCACCATCACTCGTCGTACCGTCCTGGCCGGCGGCATCGTCTCCGCCGTCGCCCTCACCCTGGCCGCCTGCTCCGGCAACTCCAGCGGCGTCGACGGCATCACCGTCGACGGCGACACGGCCACCATCAAGATCGGCGCCACCCCGGAGCCGCACGTGACCATCCTGCAGTGGGTGCAGGACAACCTGGCCGCCGACGCCGGGCTGAACCTGGACATCGTGTCGATTGACGACTACGACATCCCCAACGCCTCGCTCAGCGACGGCTCCCTGGCGGCGAACTTCTTCCAGACGCCCAACTTCCTGGAGCAGCAGAACGAGGAGAAGGGCTACGACCTGGTCGCCATCGCCGACGTGCACATCGAGCCCATGGGTATCTACACCGACAAGGGCTACAGCTCCGTAGACGAGGCGGCCGCGGGCGGCACCATCCTGCTCAACAACGACCCCGCGAACACGGCTCGTGGCCTGAAGCTGCTGGAGTCCGCCGGCCTGATCACCCTCGACCCCGACGTCGAGAGCCCCACCACCCTCGACGTCACCGAGAACCCCAAGAAGTTCGAGCTGGTCACGGTGGACGGCGCGCAGGTGCCGGTGTCGATGGCGGACGCCGAGCTGGCCGTCATCAACGGCAACTACGCGCTCGGTGCGGGGCTGAACCCCAGCGAGGACGCCCTCGTCCTGGAGCCGAGCGGGGAGTCCCCCTACGCCAACCAGCTCGTGGTGCGCAGTGCCGACAAGGACAACGAGTACCTGGTCAAGCTGGCCGGACTGCTCAACTCCGATGGGCTGCGCACCTACATCCAGGAGACCTGGACCGACGAGTCCGTGATTCCGGCCTTCTAGGACTCGCCCTACCGCCGAGATCGGTCGAAGTCACGTGCCGAGATCGGTAGAAACGGCGGAGGGGCGGAGCCGAAAAACGGTGACGCTGCCCGGGAACCGGGTTCCCGGGCAGCGTCATTAGTGCCGATTTGGGTACGTAACTTGTGCCGATCTCGGCGTGGTTCCAGCCACCCCGGTGGGGTCCCGCCGACGGGATCTCCGCCGTCGTAATCTCCGCTCAGTCCACGATGCCGTACAGGCGGTCGCCGGCGTCGCCCAGGCCGGGGACGATGTAGGCGTGCTCGTTCAGGCGCTCATCGCGGGCGGCGGTGACGACGGTGACCTCGGCACGGTCGCCGATGGCCGCCTCCAGGGTGGCGATGCCCTCCGGGGCGGCGATCAGGCAGATGGCGGTGACGTCGCGGGCGCCGCGCTCCAGCAGGTAGTTGATGGCGGCCACGAGGGTGTGGCCGGTGGCGAGCATGGGGTCGATGACGAAGCACTGGCGCCCGGACAGGTCGTCCGGCAGGCGGTTGGCGTAGGTCTCGACCTCCAGGGTGTCCTCATTGCGCTTCATGCCCAGGAAGCCCACCTCGGCGGTGGGCAGCAGCCGGGTCATGCCCTCCAGCATGCCCAGCCCGGCGCGCAGGATCGGTACGACGATCGGACGGGGCTCGGCCAGGTGCCGGCCGGTCGTGACCGCAACCGGCGTCTTGATGCGGATCTCGTCGGTGCGCACGTCGCGGGTCGCCTCGTATGCGAGGAGCGTGACCAGCTCGTCGACGAGCTGGCGGAACACGGCCGACGGCGTCCTCTCGTCGCGCAGGACGGAGAGCTTGTGGTCAATGAGCGGGTGATTGGCAACGTGCAGGCGCATGGCCCAAGCCTAGATGAATGATCTGCCGGGGGAGGGGCCGGTTGGGAGACTCGGCTGACCGACGGCGTTGGGGTGTTGACGGTCCGTTGGGTACGACCGCGTTGCGGCTGGTTGCTCGATAGCCGAGAGGAGACTCAGACGGTCTCGGCGGCGCCCAGGTACTCCAGCCAGCGCTCGTAGTGGTCCAGGACGTCGTGTGCGACCTGCTCGCGCGACCAGTCCATGACGTCGTAGCCCTGGCCGCCGCCGCGGGGCCGCACCTCCAGGCGGACGGTGACGTCGTCTGCCTCGTGGACGACGACGCCGAAGGCCGGCACCGGCGCCTGCACCATCCGCACCGCGTAGCGGAAGCGGGAGGGAGCCACCTGCTCGCCCTGGGCCGCAGCCGCCTGCTCCGCCGACTCCGGGGCCGTGACCACCAGGGTGGCGGAGCCGAGGAAGTTGCGCACGTCGTCGGGGTCCTGGGCCTCGGGACCGGCTATGACCACTTCGGCCGGCAAGTCCTCCTTGCGCAGCTCGTCGGCAACCGCCTCGAGCGCGGGCACCACGCGGTTGGTCATGGCGCGCCGGGCGCGGGCGGGGGAGACGATGTCGAAGGTGTGGGACAGGCGGTCGCGCCAGGGGATCCGGTTCATGCCGGCGGCGGTGCCCGTGGCGCCGAGCAGCCGGTTGCGGTTGGCGATACCGCGGGCCTGCTCGCGGCTGGCCTCGGTGCGCATGGCCCGCCACAGCCCCGCCATCACGGCGATGATGACGAAGGAGAACGGCAGCGCCATGACGATGGTCGCCTGCTGCAGGATGGGGATGCCGCCGGCCACGAGCATGGCGATGGTGAGCACGCCGGTCAGCGCGGCCCAGAAGATTCGCAACCAGGCGGGGGCGTCCTGCGGGTCCCCGTGGTAGGTCGACGGCGCCCGGCTGGAGAGGTTGGCCATCACCAGCGCCCCGGAGTCGGCGCTGGTGACGTAGAAAAGGATGCCGATGAACAAGGCCAGGGCGATCAGGAACTTGCCGCCGGGCAGGTGCCCGAGGAGCGTGTACAGGCCCTGCTCCGGCTCGGCCACGGTCAGCTCGGCGAAGCTGAGGTTGCCCGAGCGGATCAGGTTCAGGGCGCTGTTGCCGAAGATCGACACCCACATGGTGACGTAGGAGAAGGGCAGCACCAGGGAGCCCACTATGAACTCCCGCACCGTGCGGCCGCGGGAGATGCGCGCCAGGAACATGCCGACGAAGGCGGCCCAGGTGATCCACCACGCCCAGAAGAACAGCGTCCAGCTGTTGAGCCACTCGGTGGGGCGTTCGTAGGCGTAGGTCTCCAGAGTGAGGCCGGGGAACTGGGTGGCGAAGTCCCCGATGTTGCCCACCAGGGCGTCGATGAGGAAGGCGGTGTCGCCGGTGATCAGCACCCACAGGGCGAGCCCAACCGCCAGCAGCACGTTGATGTTGGACAGCACGCGCACGCCGCGGTCCACGCCGGACACGGCGGAAATCGTGGCCATGATGACGCTCAGGGCGATCAGACCGATCTGGGTGGCGGTGCCCTGCGGCAGGCCGAACAGAATGGTGAGGGCGACGTTGAGCTGCACGACTCCCACACCGAGTGAGGCCGCAATGCCGACGGCCCCGCCCACCAGTGCGGCGGCGTCGACGACGTCGCCGAAGCGGCCGTTGACCCGCTCGCCCAGCAGGGGGCGCAGGGTGGAGCGGACGGCCAGCGGCTGATGGCGTCGGTAGGCGAAGTAGCCCAGGGCCATGCCCACGATGGAGTACAGGCCCCAGCCGCTGATGCCGTAGTGGAGCAGCGTCAGGACGATGCCGTTGCGCGCCGCCTCGACGGTCTGGCCCTCCCCGGTGGGAGGGTTCATGTACTGGGCCACCGGCTCGGCCACCGCGTAGAACATGATCGCCGTGCCCACGCCCGCGGCGAAGAGCATGGCGGCCCACGAGAAGGTGGAGAAGTCGGGGGTGGAGTTGTCCGGCCCCAGGCGGATGGTCCCGAACTTCGACAGCGCCAGGACGACGACGAACACCAGCGCCGCCGTCACCAGCATGATGTAGAAGGAGCCGAACCAGCGCCCGGCCCAGGACACGGCGGCGTTGAAGGCAGCTGAGACCGTGTCCGGGGCCACGATGGCGGCGCCGGCGATGGTGGCGATGATGGCTGCGGAGACGGCGAATACCGCCGCATTGAGACGGCGCTGCTCAGGGGCTTCGGATGCTATCGGTGTCGGCTGATCACTTGGGGAATCAGGCACGTGGCACTCCTTGATGCAGTGGATGCACTGGTGATGCATTGGGCGTACACAGGGTCCTCAGCGCATGACCATGACTACGTTTACAGGATTGTGAATCTTTCAGGGATTCCGCGACTTCGCAAGTGAAAGCGCCCGAAACGGCCCGGCGGAGCGGACTTGGCAGCCGCATGAGGTCGGGGATAAACGGCCGCCCGGGAGATCCTTCCCACATTTCCCGCCGCACGGAGCCGGCGTGCCGGTTGCGAAACGGATTCGGCCGGTCGCAGGGTGCGCCTACGCCGAACGGCTCGTGCCGGTGGGTGGTGTCTGTGGCAGGGTGGAGGCGTGAGTCTTCCCGGTCTGACCCAGCAGCGCTACGACGCCGCCATGCGCCGGGCGCTGGAGCTGGCCCGGGTGGCGGGGCTGGCCGGGGAGGTGCCCGTGGGTGCCGTCGTCCTGGGGGCCGAGGGCGAGGTGTTGGCCGAGGCCGCCAACGCGCGAGAGACGGAGCATGATCCGACCGCGCATGCCGAGATCCGCGCCCTGCGGGCGGCCGGAGCGGTGCTGGGACAATCGCATCTGAACGGCTGCACACTGGTGGTCACCCTGGAGCCGTGCACCATGTGCGCCGGGGCCATCCAACTGGCACGTGTGGCGCGAGTGGTGTTCGGCGCCTGGGAGCCGAAGACCGGGGCGTGTGGCAGCGTGCGCGATGTCCTGCGCGATCCGCGCGCCAACCATCAGGTGGAGGTGGTGGCGGGGCTGCACGGGGAGGACGCGGAGGCCCTGCTGCGGGACTTCTTCGCTTCGCGGCGGTCGGGGGAGTGCGGCTAGGCCGGTCGCCCTGCGAACACCGGCCCGGCCGCGGGTCGGCGCGCGGCGTCGGCTCTCGTGCCGTGAGCGACTTCGCAGGCGGTCGGAGGTGCGTCCGGGCTTGCGCGACGTGTAGGCTCTGTCTGCAAGGTAGCGTGTCCGAGCGGCCGAAGGTGCAGATCTCGAAAGTCTGTGTGGTTCATAGCCACCCTGGGTTCGAATCCCAGCGCTACCGCCAAGTCGATCCCCGGAATCCAGGCGAAAAGTCGGAGTCCGGGGATCTTTTCATGATGACCGGGTACCCCCGGCCCAAGGTCGAGTGGCTCTCCGACATCCGTGACGGCACCCTGACCTACCACTCTTCGCAGGTCGTCTCCGCCGAGCCGGGCAGCATCGACGGCTTCCCGGTGGTGCGTGGTCGCGCCCGCACCAACGCGACGGTGTGGGGCGTGCGCGGCACCTGGAACCTGCAGATCCTCGGGTACGTCGTGCCGGACTCCTCCGCCCGCAGCACGCGCAGTCCGACCGGCTGGCGCTTCAGCCGCCTGGATGCCAACCGCTTCTAGGCGGTGTCATGGAATGCACCACTTTGTGCCCAGCCATTGCCGTATCCGCCGACCCGCTCGCGGGATCATGCGGTTAGCCGTCTCTTGAAGCCGGTCGGCGCTCGGAAAGTGGTGCATCTGGTGACAGAGTCACGGTCCAGAGGCGCAGGCATGCCGCTAGCCCCGCCGCCGGCCGGTGCCCCGAGTGGCCGGAGCCGTCCACGGGTCCTCCGGCCAGGCGTGCTTGGGGTAGCGCCCGCGCATCTCCGCACGCACCTGCGGGTAGCCCTGCCGCCAGAAGGAGCGCAGGTCATCGGTGATCGCCACTGGCCTCCGCGCCGGCGAAAGCAGCTGAATCACAACCCCCACACGCCCGTCCACGATCCGGGGCGTATCCGCCCAACCGAAGCACTCCTGCACCCGGACCGCCAGCACCGGCCGCTCCAGTACCTCGCCCCGCTCGTCCACGTAGCCCACGCGCACCTGAGAGCCCGACGGAACCTGCACCCGCTCCGGCACCAACTCATCCAGGCGCGCTGCCGTCGGCCAGGGCAACAGGGAGCGCAGGCACGCTGTCATGTCCAGCCGCTCCAGGTCGAAGCGCCCTCCCGACGCCGCCAGCGCCTCCACGCCGGGAATCAGCCAGTCCGGTGCTCGCTCCAGGAGTGCGGTGTCGTCAACGGCGGGCCAGGGCTCACCCAGCGTGCGGTGCAGCAGGGCCAGGCGCGCCCGCAGCACCGTGGCGTCCCGCCACGGCAGCACCCCGAGTCCCTCGCTGCGGCACCGCTCGACGACCGCATGCGCGACCTGGGCGGGCGCGGGCGTGCCGCCTGGCGTCGAGGCCAGCGGGATGGCGCCCAAACGGCGCACCCGCTCCACCCGCAGCCGGTTGCCGTCCCAGTCGGTGCGGGACTCCTCGACCAGCCAGTCGGCGGCCACCGCCAGTGCGAGGGACTGGTCGATCGGCGCGGCCGCCCGGATCGTCGCCTCGGCGGTGCCAGGTGCGCGGTCCACGGCGGAAACCGCCAGCCACGTCGAGCCCGCCAGCGGTGACCCCGCCGGCAGCCGCAGCCCCGTGCCGCCGACGCTTGCGTAACTGGCGGAGGCGTCGGCGTTCGGCGCCGGGCCGCGGCGGCGCGCGATCCACTCCGGGCGGGCGAGTGCGGCCACCAGCCCGACGGCGTCCGCCGTCCCCGGGCCGACCCGCTCGCCCAAGTCGGCGGCGGACGCCAGTGCCCGGTCGGCACCACTCGCACCGGTCTTGAGCGGGGGACTGCCGACGGCGCCGGCAGCACCAGGCCGGGTGCGTTCCTCGCCGCGGTGTCGCCGGGCCGCCTGCTCCAGCCGTCTCGCCTCGGTACGCCACGCGCCCGCGCCGGCGCCACCGCGCACACTCCGGGCCAGAGCGGTCAAATCGGCCTGCGGGGCGCGCAGATCGCTGGTGAGCAACGCGGTCGCCTCGGCGCTACGGCGCAGACCGATCACATCGGCGGCCGCCAGCAGCGCGCGGGCGGGACGCACCTCGGCCGGAATGGCGGCCACGGCACGGCCCAGCTCGGTCACGGCGTCGCCATCGAACAGTCCCAGGCGCGTGAGCGCAAGCCTGGCCGTCTCCAGGGCGGGGGCGGTCGGCGGGTCGATCCAGGCCAGTCCCTTCCCCTCGGGCACGCCCCATACTGCCAGTTCCAGGGCGGTGCGGGTCAGGTCGGCAATGAGGATCTCCGGGGTGGGTGCCACCGCGGCCCGCGCCCAGTCCACCGGCGTGCAGCAGCGGTACACGGTGCCCGGCCCGGTGCGCGCCGCCCGCCCGGCCCGCTGGACGCCGGCGGCCCGGGACGCGCCGACCGTCACCAGGCCCGACATGCCGCGGGCGACATCCAGGCGCGGCTCGCGCGCGAGCGTGGCGTCTACGACGATCCGCACCCCCGGCACCGTCAGGGAGGACTCGGCCACGTCGGTGGACACGATCACCCGCCGCACGCCGGGGGCGGGCGTCAGCGCGGCGTCCTGGGCGGGGCCGGGCAGACGCCCGTGCAGCGGCAGCACCCGAACGGCGGCAGTCATGGAACTGGTGGCGCCATCGGGGTCGGCCCCGTCGTCACGGAGGGCCGAGCGCAGCCGGGTCACGACGTCGTCGACCTCCCGGGCGCCGGGCAGGAAGACCAGCGCGTCGCCGGTGCGCTCGGCCAGCGCGCGCCGCACCGTGGCGGCCACGTGCGCCAGGAACTCTCGCGGCACCCCGCGCGGTCCGAGCCGAGACACCCCCGACGGCGGCGGCGCCCAGACCTCCTCGAGCGGGTACAGCTCCCCGGGCACCTCCACCACCGGTGCGGGCGCGAGGCCGTCGCCCAGTAGGGCGGGCAGGCGCTCCAGGTCCAAGGTTGCGGACATCGCCACGACGGTCAGGTCCTCGCGCAGGGCGGCGCGGGCATCCAGCAGGAGCGCCAGCAGCAGGTCGGACTCCAGGGAGCGCTCATGCACCTCGTCCAGGACCACGGCGGCGACGTCGGGCAGTTCCGGGTCGGCCTGGAGGCGGCGCAGCAGCAGCCCGGCGGTGACCACCTCGATGCGGGTGCGGCCCGAGGCGCGGCGCTCCCCGCGCACCGCATAGCCGACCGTGCCGCCGACCTCCTCGCCCAGCAGCGCGGCCAGGCGTCGAGCGGCGGCCCGCGCGGCCACGCGCCGCGGCTGAGTGACGATGACACGCCTCGGGGTGCGCTCGCGGGGAGCCTCGGTGCCGACGGGGCGGGCGACGGCGTCGGCGACCAGGGGTGGCACCAGCGTGGTCTTGCCGGTGCCGGGAGGGGCGGTGACCACGACGGCGGGTGCGGGTCGGCTGGTGGTGCTGGGTGCAGGTGTGTCCCCGTTGTGCGCGGATGTGGCGAGGGCGGTCGGCGGCGGGACCGGGGAGGCGCCGGCGTCGCCGTCGGGGACTCGACCCAGCAGCAGTGCGCGCAGCCGGGGCAGGGCGGCGACGACGGGCAGTTCTGGCGGGTCGGCCAGGAGCCGGGCGACGGGGTCCGCGGTCTGCTTCACCCGCACATCATGCCCGTCACTGCCCTCCACTACGCCACTTCGGCGTTGGGTACGCCGGTTAGCGGTCTAGTACGCCCCCTACAGCCATACAACCGACGGCTAACCGGCGTAGTAGACCCCGAACCGGCGTAGTAGACGGCCCGGAGGGTGGACGCGGGGCTTCGCAAGCCTGATGGCACGCAGTGCTGGAACGAGCCGGGCAAGGGCTGGTGGTGGGCAGGTGCCGACGGTGGACAAGTGTGCTTGACATTGGCGAGCGTGTCAAGCATGCTAGCCATGTCAAGGGTGCCTGACATCTGCTGCTGGCGGCGTCCGCCCCGGGCCCGGCGCCCCGGCGGCGTCTCCGCCCCGGCTGGTTCGGGGGCTCCTTCGCCCACTTCTGCAAGAACATCGCTCGGAAAGGACACCACCATGAGCTGGTTAGTCTCGCAAACGCTGAAGACCCGTCTGCTCGTCATTGCCGCCGCGGTGCTCCTGGCGGGCGTCGTCATTGCCGGCGCTTTCCCCGCTTCTCGCTCCTCCTTGCTCGGGATCTTCTTCGGACTGGTCGCAGGTAGTGCGGCGGTGGCAGCGGCCTATGGGCTCGTCCGCCGCCGGGTGCGGCACCGTGCGGGCGGTGCGCCGGTGTCCATGGAGAGCCCCGCGATGGTTGGTCTATGGACATCCCTGCTCCCGATTGGCATGGGCCTGAGCGTGGTGGCTCAGAGGATTGAGTCGGATGCCGGGGGTCTGGTGCTCGGGGCCGCGGCAATCGTGGTGCTTCTTGTGAGCGTCGCCGGAAATGCGACGATCATGTCTACTCGGGGCGAGGCAACCGGTGAGGGCGAGGCGTGAACCTGTTCTGCGGCAGGAACCAGGCCGCACGCAGCAGGCCGTGGCAGTCGAGAGTCGGGGCGGAACGAGTGGCGCTTGACTCCGCCCATCACGCGGGCCTTCGATACGATCGGGCAGGACCGACCAAGGAGAGCCCGATGGATAACGACGTGCGCGCGCTGCGCGAGGCCAAGGGGCTGACGCAGGCGCAGCTGGGCGAGGCCGTCGGGGTGTCCCGGCAGTCCATCAACTCCATTGAGAAGGGGCGCTACGACCCCTCGCTCCCGCTGGCCATCGCCATCGCCCGCTACTTCGGCAAAACAGTCGAGGAGATCTTCCATGCCTGACCTGCCCGACGACGCCAGCACGCCCGCCGCCGACACCCCCGACGACCGCAATACGCCGAAAGGCGATGACGCACGCACCCCCGCGGCGAGTAACCCGCAGCCGGCCAAGGCAGCCCGTCGACGTAAGGTGCGGATGCTCGCCATGGCCTGCTCCGCCGTTCTGCTGATAATCCTCACGTTCGCTTGGCTGCGCGATCCCGAGCACCGTGAGGCGGAGCCTCTGAGCGGCTACGTAACCGGTGTGACTATGGCGATCTGCGCCTTCTGGCTGATCGGCTGGTGGGTGCGGCGGCGTGGCGGCAGCTCCTACTCACGCGCGCTCGACGGCATCCAGGACGAGCGCGACGAGCTCATCTGGAAGTCGGCCTGGGCGTTGACCGGCAAGGTGGACTGGATCTTGGTCCTGGGCGCGGTGATCGTCGCATTATTCGGTGTTGAGCTGGAGCTGGGCACGGCCGCCATCATCGCCTTGTGGGTCAACATCATCGCCCTGTACGGCTCGCGCTTCTACTACGAACGCACCATGTGACCGGGCCACATACGCCGACTCGGCGCACCTCACGCTCTGGTTTCATCCCCTGGGCGGACCCGGTTCCGGGGTGGGCCGGGTAGGCTCTCTAGCTGGACGAGTACGACGAACGCGACAAGCAAGAGGGAGCACCCGTGGCCACACAGCCGACAGCTGGAGTATGGGAGGAAGACCCCGACGGCGCCTCGATCGTCCTGGCCACCGGCCGGCAGCGCCACGATCTCCTGGTGATCTCCGAGCCCTCGCTGCTGACTGAATTGGACGAGGCCTGGGGGCGCCCGGCCTCGCGCGTGCGCCTGTCCTTCCTGCCCGGCGTGTCCGCCCCCGGGGGCATCGGCCAGGAGGACGCCCTGTGCTCCTACGACCGCGACGGCCGCGGGGTACTCGTGGCGCGCGGCCGCACCAGCCTCTTCGAGGGCGTGCCCGCGCGGCGCACCACCGCCCTGGCCCGCATCGCGCCCGGTGCCGGTGTGCGCGCCGCACTCTTGGTGACCCGCGCCACGAGCCTCGGCGGCTCCGCCCCGGGCGACTTCCTCGCCATCGGGGATCACCTGAACCTGACCGGCTCCCCCTTGTTCCCCGCAACCGCACCCCTGGAGGCCGCCTGGGATGAGAGTCTTGCGGCGGCTCTGGCCGGACTCGACGGCGTGCGTGGCCCCGGCGTCGCCGCCCTCACCCCCGGGCCGGTGCGGCCGAGCCCCACCGAGGCCGGCGTACTGGCGGCTCTCGGCGCCGACGCCGTCGTAAATGACACGGTGGCCGAGGCCATGGCCCTGGCCTCCCGCGGGGTGCGCGTGACCGGCCTGGCCTACATCGATGCCGCCGCGGGCTCCGAACGACGTGCCGCGGGGCGCCGCGCCGCCGCGCCGACAGCCGCCGCCTTCCAGCAGGCTCCCGCCCCCGACGTCGTCCTGGCCGCGGTGGAGGAGCTGTTGGCCTCCCTGTAACCGACAGCAGTGAGTGATGCGTGAGACAAAGGGGTGAACAGCTCCACGGCAGGAAATAGTCTCTGCCTCGTGAAACCCTTCCTCATGCTGGCCGCCCGCGCCGACGACGAGCCCGCAGACGCCGAATACGAGGCCTTCCTGCTGCGCACCGGACTCGACGAGTCCTCCCTGATTCGCCACCGCCTTGAGGCCCAGCCCATGCCGGAGATCGATCTGGCGGACTGGTCCGGCATTATCGTCGGCGGCTCTCCCTTCAATGTCTCCACCCCGCAAGCGCGCAAGAGCCCGGTGCAGCTGCGTGTCGAGGCCGAGTTGGACGGGCTGGTCACCCGGCTGCTGGACGCGGACTTCCCCTTCCTGGGTGCCTGCTACGGACTGGGTCTGCTCACCCGCCACCAGGGCGGCGTCGTGGATGGCACCTACAAGGAGGAGGTCTCCTACCCGCAGGTTGAGCTGACCGCGGCCGGGCGCGAGGATCCCCTGTGTGCGGGCATGCCGGCGGCCTTCCCCGCCTTCGTGGCCCATACCGACGCCGTCACGGTGCCGCCCGCCGGCGGGGTCGTGCTGGCCAGCGCGGCGTCCTGCCCCGTGCAGCTGCTGCGGATGCACACCAACCTGTACGCCACCCAATTCCACCCCGAGCTGGATGGTGACTACCTGGCCCACCGCCTGTCCTTCTACTCCGGCCACGGCTACTTCGACGACGCGCGCCTCAGCGAGGTCCAGGAGGACGTGCGCCGCCAGGACGTGTCCGACTCCTGGAAGGTGTTGTCCAACTTCGTGGCGCGTTACGCTCGTTGAAGCAGGCCTGAAGCGCTTGCCTCAACGGAAGAAGGTTCAACCATGTCCCGCATCGTCATCGTCGGCGGCCACGGCAAGGTCGCGCTGCTGCTCGCCCCGCTGCTGGTGCAGCGCGGCGACGACGTCGTCTCCCTCATCCGTGACCCGGCGCAGGCCGAGGACGTAGAGGCCACCGGCGCCACCCCGCTGGTCGTGTCCGTCGAGGACGCCAGCCAGCAGGAGCTCGCCGCCGCCTTTGCCGGGGCCGACGCCGTCGTCTGGTCCGCCGGGGCCGGCGGCAAGGGCGGCCCCGAGCGCACCACGGCCGTCGACCGCGACGCCGCGATTCGCTCCATGGAGGCCGCCAGGGCCGCCTCCGTGCCCCGCTACGTGATGGTCTCCTTCGCGGGCTCGCACGGCGAGGACCCGGTTCCGGCCGAGCATCCGTTGCGCACCTACGCCATGGCCAAGCTCGCCGCCGACCGCCACCTGGTCGCCTCCGACCTGGACTGGACGATCGTCGGCCCCGGCCTGCTGACCCTCGATGAGCCGACCGGCCGGATCGGCCTGGGGCGCGAGGGCGACGCCGCGCAGGCGCCGACCTCGCGGGCCAACGTCGCCGCCGTCATCGCCGCGGTGCTCGCCGAGCCCGCCAGCATCGGGAAGGTGATTCCCTTCCGCGACGGCGAGACCCCCATCGCCGAGGCGATTGCCGAGGTACCGGCCGAGTTCGCCGACCTGGACAGCTGACCTAGCCGTCCGGTTTGAGCTTGCCGCTCGTCGCCCCCGCTGTGGGGATGACGGGCGGCACGTCGGTTCGGCGTCGGGTGGAGACTCAGCCGCTGAGCCGGTCGGCCAGCGGGGCGAGGAACTCGCTGGTACCGCCCTCCACGCGCACCGTGGCCAGCTCGTCTACCGCCGTCGGGCCGCGGTTGATCACCACCAGCTCGGCGCCGCTCGCCAGGGCCTGCCGCACGATCCACAGGCCGGTCAGCACCGCCAGGCTGGAGCCGGCCACCAGCACGACGTCGCAGTGCCCGGCTGCCCGCATCGCCTCGTCCATGGCCGCGGGCAGCCCCTCGCCGAAGAAGACGATGTCCGGCTTGAGCAGGCCGCCGCACTCCTCGCACACGGCCGGGGTGAAGTCACAGGCCTCGGCGGCCGCGCGATCGGCCTCCGGAGTAATGGCCACGCGGGCCGGGTCGGACTCGCGCGGATAGCCGGGGTTCAGGGCGGTCAGACGCGTGTCCAGGTCAGCGCGGGAGGTCATGCGCCCGCACTTCAGGCACACCACCCGGTCATAGGCGCCGTGCAGCTCCCACACCGTGCGCTGCCCGGCCCGGGAGTGGAGCCGGTCGACGTTCTGCGTGGCCACGCCGGTCAGCAGCCCGGCCTCCTCCAACTGTGCCAGCGCCACATGCCCCGGGGTGGGGACCAGCGGATCCAGGAGCCGCCAGGTGGCGTGGTTGCGGGCCCACACCCACTTGTACCAGACCGGGTCGGTGACGAACTGCTGGAAGTCGACCGGCTCGATCGGCGTGGTGCCCACGCCCCGGTAGTCGGGGATGCCGGAGTCAGTGGAGATGCCGGCGCCGGTGACGGCGAGTGTGCGGCGGTCGGCCATCACCTCGGCGACGGCCTCAACGGCTGCTTGCGTCACGTGTTGTCACGACCGATCCTGATGGGAGCTTGGATTCCGGAGTGCTGGGTGGTTCTACGCCTCGCGGCCGAAGTGGGTCACGAAGTTGCGGATGACCTGGCCCGCTACGTGCTCCTGCGAGCTGCGAGCCTCCGCCAGGATGTTGTCCACCAGGCCGGGGTCGCCGTAGCCGGCGTCGGAGTAGACCGAGACGCGCTGGGCGAAGCGCTCGGCGTCGAGCTCGGGGTTGAACTGGGTGCCGTAAACGGACTTGCCGACCCGGATCATCTGCACCGGGCAGTCCGCCGAACTGGCCAGCAGGGTGGCGTGCTGCGGCACGTCGACGGCGCCCTCGTGGTGACCGACGAAGGCGCTGAAGGTCTGCGGCATGCCCTCCAGCAGCGGGTCCTCGCGTCCTTCAGCGGTGAGGTAGACGTCCGCGGTGCCGAGCTGCTCTCCGAACTCACGCGAGGTGGGGGTGCCCAGGTAACTGGCGAGCACTTCCAGGCCGAAGCCGGTGGCGAGCACGGGCACCCCCTCCTTGAGGGCAAGGGCAAGCAGCTCGCGCACCTGCTCCTCCACGCGCAGCTGGGTACGCGTCTTGGCGGACTCCGGCGTCGAGAGGTCGTAGGGGCTGCCGCCGATGAACACTCCGGACACGTCCGCCGCTGCGAAGGAGTCGGACAGGTCGACCTCCTCGAGCAGGAAGTGCTGGAGGTACTCCGGCTGGAGCCCGCCCTGGGCGAGGAAGGAGTCGTATTCGTTCTGCGCGGCTTCAAGCTCGGGACGCGTCGAGACCATGATGAAGGGCTTCACGCGATTACCATACGGGTTTTCGTGACCGCTGAGCGCGGCACGGCCGGGTGGGGCGCCCCACCCGTCGGTGAGGGTGTACCGGGGCGCCCGCGGGATGCCGCCGGTACGCTGTGCCGACGCGTGCGCAGGCGGCGGGGTCAGGTGGTCTGCGCGACAATCCACCACAGCCACAGCCAGCCGATGGTGGCCGCGGCGCCGACGACGACCGAGAACCAGGCCTGGCCGTGGCCGGTGTCATAGCTGTTGCGCAGGCGCCGCAGCGCCAGTATGCCCAGGCCGAGGGCGAGCAGGCCCAGGCCGGGGATGAGGCTGAGCACGGCGCACACGAGGGCGGCGACGGCGGCGGGCTCGGTGCGCTGCCGGGGGGCCTGGTAGCCGGGCCCGGCGAAGACCTCGCGCGGGTCGAGCTGCTCGGTCCCCGGGAACACGAAGTCAGCCGGCACGATCCGGGTGGGGTCGACGACGTCGGGCTGCTCGGCGCTCATGACGCCATCGTGCCACGTATGGGCCGGGGCGGCTTGGGCATCTGCGCGCCAGGCCCTGGTGGGCTCGGCCTCCGGACGGCTATCCGTCGGCGTTCTCGGCGTCCTCGGCGGAGTCGGTCGCCTCGGGGACGGTGGTGGCCGCTACGCAGCCGGTGGGGGCGGAGATGGTCTCGCCGGCCTTGAGCTGGCCGATCTCCTCCACCGAGAGGATGCCGGTGGAGTACTGGTCACCCAGCACCACGCTGACCGTGGGGTCGTTGGCGTCCTGCGTCTCGTCGATCTGCACGATCACGGAGCCGGTGAACACGTGTGCCAGCGTGTAGGCGTTGGCCAGTCCGGCCTTGGAAGTGGTCAGCTGCACCTCGCCGGAGTAGTCGCCCTTGGGCCAGTCGGCCGTGTTGTTCACAGTGAGTCCGGCGTCTTCGAGGGTGTCGGCGACGCCGCCGGCCAGTCCCGTGGTGTCGGTGCCGTTGTAGACGTTCACGGGGATCGAGGTGATCTCCGCGGTGGTGGCGTCGGCGGGCGGGCAGGGCTGCACCAGGTTGGCGGTGTCATCCTCCGCGGCGGAGAATCCCGGGTCGTAGGGGGCTGGGAGTATGCCGCTCCAGACCATGAGGCAGACGACGGTCACCGCGGCCATCACCGTCAGCACACCGCCGATCACGATCGTCTGCCGGTGCTTGAGACGGCGCCTGTACTCGGCGTTGGGGTCGGCGGAGGAGCTCACGTGCTCAGGGTAGTGGACGGTTCGGGCCCTCGGTGCCTTGGTAGCGCCGAGTCGTCGGGTCGAGCGGGGTCATCGGTGGGCGCCGTGTCCTTCGAACGGCCTGCCGGTGGTGGCACGCCACCACTGCTCGCGGGCGGCGCGGGTCGGCGTCCACCGACCGGCCTCGGTGATCCGCCACCACCAGGGGTTCGCCACCGGCAGTATCGATCCCTCGCTGACCGCCAATCCCTGGAACATGACGGCGACGTCGATGGGCACCTGGGTGAACACGTCGCAGCGCTCCTCCCAGGGCACCAGGAACTGGTTGACGACGTACGGCGGCTCCCAGTACGGGGGGGAAGTCCACCTGCAGCACGCGCCGGAGCTCGCGCGCGTCGGCAACCAGGGTGGGCCGCACGATCTCCAGGCTGGGGCGCCGGTCGGAGAACTCGGTGAAGACGGCCACGGCGGCGTCGTCCGCGGTGGGGGCGTAGGTGGCGGTGGTGTCGCGGGCGAGTGCCAGACTGACGACGTCCAGCACCTCCGGCACCTCCTGGGTGACGGCGGTGATAATGCGGGGCACTGCTGCTCCTCCAGGTCGCGAGTCGAGGTGTGCGGGGCGGGTCAGGGACGCGGTGCGGCTGACCCGCGGGCGGTGAAGGTCCCACTGTCCACCCCGAGGGCCCGGCTCACGTTCCCGGCGTCGCCGTCCAGGGTGCGAACGAGGTCTAGGAGTGGCTGCCAGTCGGCGTCGAAATTGGACTCGAGCGGCACCAGCAGGCCGCGGCGACGTCCGTAGCCGGTCGCCTCGCCGCCGTGGGCGGAGGCCACCTGTGCGGCGTCGGCGCCGAGCTGTCGCATGCCCGGTGCGCCCATGAGCACCGCCAGGGGAGTGGGCGGGCGGCGCATGGTGACGGGCAGGGAGGTGTCGGCGCGGGCGTAGGTGCGCATGGCGAGCGCGAACTGCGGCTTGGCATCGGTGGACAGGGTCCGGAACAGGGCCGTGGCCCGGTCGCGGTATGCGGTGGCCGGCGTGGCCCCGGCGAGGCTCAGCTCCACATACTCCTCCAGCCCGTTGTCGGTGCGGGAGACGGTGATGGTGCCGGTGAGGGTGCCGTGGTCGCTGTGGCCGGCCAGCACCAGGTGGATGGTGGGCATGTGCCTGCGGCAGAAGTCGGTCAGGGCGTCGCGGTCCCAGAATGCGCCGGCAGGCTCGTAGCCGCCCCAGGAAAGCTCGGCGTCGGGCAGCAGGTGCTCAGCGACCAGCTCTACGACGCCGCCGAGCCGGGTGGTGCGCCGGGCGGGGTGATAGGCGGAGATGGAGACGGTGAGATTGGGGCGGACGTCTCGCTGCACCATGTGCCGCGGGGACACCTTCAGCTGTGGCTGGTCCAGAACCTCGAGGGTCTGCGAGAGCTGCGAGATCAGGCGGCCGGAGCGCAGCTCGCGGTAGGTGGCGTCCTCCTGGACGAGCACGATGGTGCCGGTGGCGTCGGTGAGGCGGTCGAAGGCGGGAGTGACGGCGCTGTGCTCGGGGACCACCAGGATGGTCCGTTGGGAGCCTCCGGCGGTGCGGTGCAGCAGGTCCGCCAGCGGCTCGGTCAGGGCGACGACGGGGCCGGGAAGCCGGGTGATTCTGGCGCGGTTGCCGATCTGGGCGTCGAGCATCGGGTGCGTCATCTTGAAGGTGGGGCGCTCGGCCCGGGGTGCGCCGGGCCGGGTGAATGTTCCGCGGGGCATGGGCGGGCGTGGCTCCTTCCTGGGGGACCGGTTGTAGGGACTGGTTGTGGTGGACCTCGGGCTGGCTGTGGAGGCGGTCTGCGCGGTGCGGCGCGTCGGGCCGGCCTTCGATCCGAGGTCGGTACGGTCCCGTAGGGTACGGACCGACTCGCGGTAGACGTTACTCTTGCGTGACTGACGGCGGAGTGCCACGCTGTGCGGCGTGGCTGCCGAGGCGGCCGCCGCGGTCCCGAATAGTTGCCCATAGCGGGCTGCGTGACACCTGCAATAGATTCCTTCCTGAGGGGTACAACGTATGAAGTTCGACATGGGTGCGTCCACGCTGACGACGCTGACCAAGCAGACCTCCTCCTCCAACGAGGATCTGGGCGCGCTGGTCAAGGAGCTGGTGGCGGCGGCGGAGCCGCTGGAGGGCCGCTTCAACGGCAGTGGGCGGGCCGCCTTCGACGGATTCAAGGCCCGCACGGATGAGGTCTCCGCGGAGCTGAACGGCGCACTCGCCGCGGTGCTGGGCGGTATCCGCGGCATGGACACCGCATTCATGCAGGGTGAGCAGGAGATGGTGGACTCCACCCGCGCCGCCGAGGGCTCGGTGAGCTTCGACTCCGCGCGCTTCAGCTCCGGCCGCTGACGCGCCCGGCCCGTGCGGCCTATTTCCTGCGCGGGCGCAGCGGAACTGAATCAACAAGATTTCCACGAGTTTATGAGTTGTGTCCTCAAGGAGGGGACGAGTATGGCCAACCAGATCGACAAGCGCTCCTACGACGTCGGCGCCTCGCAGGAGGTGCAGTCCAACTTCGAGCGGGTGGCGTCCCGGCTTGAGAGCCTGATCAACCAGCGCGACAGCGACGTCAAGGCCGCCATGTCCCAGTACCAGGCCGATGGCGTCTCGGACGAGTACCAGGCCAAGGAGCTGCGCTGGAAGAACGCCGCCGGCGAGGTGCGGGGGATAATCGCCACGCTGCGGCAGTCGATGCAGACCACGGATGAGGGCGCCCAGTCAACGCTGCAGCGCGCCCGCCAGGCCGTGGATGAGATCGGCTGACGGCGGTGTCGTCATGGGATATTGACCCCGACGGCGTGGCGCAGGTGCTGTCGGAGGAGCAGACGCTGGTGGACTCCACCCCGGGGCAGGAGGGCGATTTCACCACCGCCCTGAACGGCGTCGGCACCGAACTGAACAACGCGATAACCCCGTGCACCGAGGCCAGCGGCATGGGCACGAACTCCAACGGGGAGGAGCTCATGCAGTCAGCGCTCGTGGCCAGTGCCATCGTCGACTGGTTCGATACGCACAAGTCCGACTTCGAGTCCATCACCACCACGATCAGCAACGTGCTGAACAACACCGTCAAGGCGGTCAACGCCTACCAGCAGCACGATGAGGCGTCCGCGCTGGAGTTCCAGCGCCAGGCCACGTGATACCCCGACGCAGTGAATTGATCCTATGGCTACTCCCTTTGATGAGACGAAGATCCCTGCCGTGGACTTCGACGTCGACTCGCTGAGCACCGCGGCGACGAACCTGGAGACGAAGGCAGGTGACCTGCGTACCTCCGGCTCGGACGTTAAGACCAAGTGGGCCGGCATCCAGAACGTGTACAAGGCCCCCGAGCAGGAGACCCTGTATGCGGCCATGGACCCGGTGGCGACGGACACCGACACGCTGGCCACTGCGCTGGAGAGCATGGCCGGGTACCTGTCCACCTTTGCGGAGTCGATGTCCGGCATCAAGGCGCGCGCGCAGACGTTGAGGACGAACGCGCTGGCCTTCAAGGCGAAGATCAAGGACAACCCGGAGTGGGACCACGACCAGGACCTGGTCGATGAGAACAACGGCCTGATCACCACTGCCAACGGCATCCAGGTGGACATGTGGGACGCTGAGCGAACCTGCGCCAACAGCATTCGGGCCCTGGACGGCCTGGAGGGGTACCACGCCGACCCCACGGGGGATGACGACGAGCTGGGCTACGGCTACTCGGATATTCCCGAGGGCACCGAGGGCATGCCCTGGGGCAGTCCGGTGGACCGCCAGGACGCCTGCCCGAAGAAGGCTGGAGTAGCCGTCAAGCGCTTCCTGTGGGACGGGCTCGTATGCGAGGGGCTGGGCGGCATGGTCAACGGCGTGCTGAACCTGGGCGGGGTTGAGTTCGAGGGCTCCAACGGTTTCACACGCGATGACGACCGGCGGACGGCCACCTGGCGGGGGCTGGGCATGTTGATCGGGCTCACCTGGGACGAGGACGGACAGTTCCAAGGTGCGCAGCGGGAAACCTTCGGGAACGCCTGGAAGGAGACCGCCAAGGGATTCCTGTGCTGGGACGTTTGGGAGGAGGACCCGGCCCGCTGTTTGGGTGGTGCCACCTTCAATTTGGCGTCGGTGCTGATTCCGGGCTTGGGCATCGCCACCAAGGTCACTTCCGGTGCCTCGAAGGCGGGTAGGGCCGCGCGTTGGGCTGCTGTGGCGGGCAAGGTGCTGAACTACATGGACCCGCTGGGTATGGTGGTTGATGCGACGTTGGGCAAGATCACCAAGGTTGTGGTGAGCAAGGTTGATCTGGACTTTACTGGTCTTGATCTGCCGTGGCAGAGGGGTACGACGAGTGGCTTCCCGGATGTGGATGTTGATGCCCGTACCGATCTGCCTGATGTGGACGTTGACGTTGACGGCGGCCATCGGAACCCACGGGCTCATTCGGACGGGACCAGCCAGAGTCCGGATCTGGATGGGGTTGATCTGGGCCGTAGCGACGTGGACGCGCCGGGTGCGCGGCGTACCCCGGAGGTGGACGCTGCTCCTGATGCGCCCGATGCGCCGCATGCCCGCGGTGGTGATGGGGGTGACGTGCCGGAGGGCGGTCGTAGACCTGATGCCGATGCGACGCCCGACGGTGGTAGGAGTCCCGATGGGGACGTGAGTCCGGACGGGCGCTCCCCCGAAGCGGATACACCTGATGCGTCGCAGTGGACGCCTGACGGCGATGCGGCTCCCGATGGTGGCAGGGGTCCCGCTGGTGAGGCGCCGGATGGGGCGGATTCACCGGACGTGAAGGACTCGCCCGATGCCGGGCAGCGCACGCCGGACTACGACCCGGACAAGGATGCATTCAACCAGGAGCACCGGCCCAGCACCGAGCGGTCTGTGAAGGTTGATGCCGACAGTCCGCTGGCGCCGAAGGCTACGAAGCCCTTCGGCAAGGGTGTGGACCTGGACCCGAACACCTGTTACGAGGTGGAGGGCCGGGGGAAGTACTACACCGATGATGCCGGGGAGATTGTGCATGTGGAGGCGGACTCCGCGGTGCAGCGGCAGACGTGGCTGGGCAGGACCTCCACTACGATGAATCCGGATTTGAAGGACCCGTTGCCGAATGCGACGTATACGGTGGATGGGAAGTTCCACTATACGACTGATGAGTGGGGTCGTACGGTGCGTCTTCAGGTGGATCGCCTGGATGTGGTTGGTCCTGATGGGGTGTATGAGTCGAAGGCGGCTCAGCGGCGGATCGGTCACTACGGGGACGGCCTGGGTGGGGGCTTCCAGGGTGGTCATCTTACCGGTAAGCGGTTTGGTGGTCCGCCGGAGGACATTAACGTGGTGCCGATGCGGGAGTCGGTGAACGGTAATCATCCGGGTAGCTTCTACGAGCTGGAGAAGAAGATTGCTGACAACCCTGGCGACTACCGGGACATTGACATACGTATCGAGTACGACGGGCCGCCGGCCAACGCGGACTCCGTTAGTAGGCTGGGGGACGTGAACCCGGTGGACAGAGTACCGACGGAGTTTACCGTCAGTTGGAAAGAACAGAATGGCTTGCAGGAACAGAAGAAATTCGTGAACAGAGAATAATCGATTATAAGGTCGGCGACGCGGTTGAAAACAGGAGGACGGAGTGGAAATGGCAGCTAGTGGCGGGCAACTATTCTCTCGTATTGAGGGCGAGTTCCGGATGTGGCTCGAGACGACACAAAGCGATCGAGCGGAAATTGAGACTAATGGCATAGGTCTCACCCAGCGAAATACTGCATGGTTGCTGCGAGGCGATGAAAAGGAATCTGCGAGGATTCCGTGGGAACTCAGTTCGCCGCAGGGTAAACTGAGGGCTGCGCAGGTTGTTCCTGGTCGGGGTGCGTGGACGTGGTGTCGGTTGTGGATGGATGCTTCTGATGGGGTGTTGCATCAGGAGTGTGACTGGATGCGTGAGCCGGACTTTGGCTCGGTGCCGGCGGGTGCTGGCGAGTATGCGATTGAGCTGGACATCTATCCGCGTGATCCTGAGTATATTCCGGAGTGGCTGGCTGAGCGTGCGGCGGCGTATGAGAAGCGCAAGGCCCGTAATGCTCGTCGTCGTGAGGCGCGTCGTCGGAAGCGTGAGCAGGAGCGCGGCCAGTGAGCTGAAGCGGCGGCGGAATCCTGGTGTGTCCAAATCTATGACAAACACGCCCGGGGGCGTTGACTTCCTGGGAGGAAACGGTGGAATCATGCGGGCGCCGGATTGGCTCCGGCGGGTGTAGACGGTGTTTGTCATAGATTGTGACTGCGCTCCAGGCGCACACGCCTCCACGGCCACGCGCCCTCGGACCGTGAGCGTCGTCGGCGGAAGCGAAACCGCGTGATTTCAACGACTTCTGCGCAGGTGCCAGGTGTCCAGGAGTCGTTTGTACCGGTCCCGGACACAAGCTCGCCCCGGAGCGGCTGGAACGCAGCTCGGAAATCGTTTCGGACGAGCGTGACGCGTGCAACCCCGCTCGGGGCTGCGGTGCGTCGTCGTTCGCGGTAGTGTCGTTTTGGTAAACGCCGATGCCAGTCTGACCCGAGCAGAGTAGAGGCAGGAACTCATGACCGAGTGGTCCTTCGAAGCACAGATGCAGGCCGTTGAGGCGCTCTCAGACGCCTGCGTACGCTGGATGCGCTCCGCCCACGTGGAGGAGATGTCCATTGAGGTGCAGGCCGTAGGTGCCCGAGCCGGGGTGCGCAGCCGGGCACTGCGCTCCTCCGGGCTGATGCGCCGGGGCGGCTGGGAGGACAACATCGTCCCCAGGGAGGTCGTCGAGCCCGCCGTCAAGGTGCGCATCGCCATGGCCCGGCCCGGCGGCGGCGCCTGGACCAAGGGCGTGTTCACCATGAACAAGCAGGACTACCAGCTCGTCTCCGACTTCGACTACGACCACGAGCCCGTCCTCAACCCGCCCTACACACCCGAGGACGTCGCCCAAGAGCTTCAGCTGTTCCCCCGCGACCCCAAGGCGATGCCGGACTGGATGAAGCAGAGCCAGTGAGCAGCCCCTACCCTGACTATCCCCGTTCTCCGCAGTTTCCCCAGCAGCAGGCTTCGTACCCGCCAGTGCCGGGGCAGCCCGTGCATGGCGGCCCACACTCGGCACCCCAGGCGCCGTACCCGGTTCCGTCCGGGATGCCGCAGCAGGTGCCGCCCCCGCCCGACGGCGGGCCGTACTACCCGCAGGCGCGGCCCCGGCCGACCGACGCGTATGCGTGGTGCATGGGGCTGATCGTGTTCATGATGATTCCCGGGCTCGGGTCCATTGTTGCGTCCATCGCTATGATCGCCGTCGGCTTGCGTTGTAGGAGGCGGCCCGAGCCCATGCGCACCAACGGCACCGCCGCCGCCAGCTGGGGAATCAACTACCTGCTGGCTACGCTTATTTTCCCGGGTGGTTTTTTCCTCACCCTGATTGAAGTGCTGCCTGCCGATTCGGGTGGTTTTTTTCCATGGGGCGCGTTGGGGCTGGCCTGGATGCTCATCTCCCTGTTCCACGTGATCATCTGCATCGCCTTCGGCGTCCGGGCGAGCCGTGGCAAGGTCGTGCCCTTCCGCGGCATCCCCTTCATCAAGTAGCCGGGCACTCCGGCCGCGGGTCGGCATGAAGCTCACTCGCCGGTCGGCGTGAAGTCGCCGACCTGAACCAGGCGGGGCTTGCGGCCGCGACGCACCCACCAACCGCGCCCGGGCCGCAGATGCTCCGCCCGCACCCCGCCGATAAGCGCCCCCTCGCCGCGATCGCCGTCCATGATCAGGCCGGTGGCGCCGGTGTCCCGCAGCGCCTGCAGCAGCTGGTCGTACAGGGCCCGTGACGCCCCGGCCACCGGCCGGGCCAGCACCGCATTCAGGCGCAGATCCCGCGCCGAGGACAGGAACGGGATGATCGGCCCCAGCGGCCCGTTGCCTCCCGAGGACAGGATGTCGTAGTCGTCCACCACCAGCACGATCCGCGGCCCGTCCGCCGCCTCACCCGCCGCCAGGGCATCGGAGCGGCGCTGCAGCTCCTGCGCGATCGACGCCGACAGCCCGCCGGCCAGCGCCGTCGAGGTCGCATGCCCACCCAGGAAGGCCTCCGGGCAGGCCCCGGCCGTCGTCCGCCGCACGTCGTAGACGGCCACCACCAGCTCGTCCGGCGTGTACCGCTCAACCAGTGACTCGATCACGCCGCGCAGCACCGTGCTCTTGCCGCAGCCCGGATCGCCCAGCACCAGCAGATGCGGGTCCCGGCCGGTCAGGTCCAGGTTGATCGGGGTCATCGTGTCCTGGAACAGCCCCAGCGGCAGCAGCTCCGGCTCCTGCTCGCCGTCGGGCAGGTCCGCCGGGTCGATGCTCTCCGGCAGCAGCCGCACCGGCGCCGGCAACGGCCCCGACCAGGCCGCGCCCACTTCCTCCGCCAGCACCTGCAGGGCCGCGCCGACGCCCTCGGACAGGTCGGCGCCCTCAACCACCGGCAGCGCCACCTGGGCGAACAGCTTGTCCGTGCGCAGCACCCGGCCCGGCGTATCCGCCCGCAGCGTGGCCGAGAGCTTGCGGGCCACCAGCGAATCAGCCGGGTCATTCAGCCGCAGCTCCAGACGGGTGCCCACCAGCGACTGCTGCGACATGCGCAGATCGTTCCCGCGCGACAGCGTCATCACCGCATGCACCCCCAAACCGCCGCCGCGGCGCAGAACCTCATCCAGCGGGTCCTCCAGCTCCGGGAAGTCCGAGCGCAGCAGGCCCAGTCCGTCCACCAGCAGCACCACGTCCGCGCTGGCCAGCTCGGGCAGCTCCCCCGCGGCGTGCCGGGCGCGCAGCACCTCCAGGGAGTCGATACGGCGCGCCGCCAGCACCTGCTCGCGCTGATCCAGCATCGCCACCACCTCCTCCAGCACGCGGCGCATGCGCTCCCGGTCCCCGCGCGTGGCCACGCCGCCCACATTCGGCAGCGCCACCAGTCGCGACAGCCCGCCGCCGGTGGCGTCCACCCCGTAGAAGGCGAGCCGGTCGGGTCCGCTCGTCAGCGCGGCCGCAGTGGCCAGTGTCCACAGGAAGGTGGTGCGGCCGCTCTGCGGCGCCCCGACCACGGCCACGTGCCCGCCGCCCACAGTCAGGTCCAGCAGCCACGGCTGCTGCCGCTGCCGGGCGGGATCATCCACCAGCCCCACCGGCACCCTGGGCCCGGGGCCGGGCGGGGCGGGCGCCCGCAGCCCGACGGCGTCGCGCCGCAGCGACCCGCCCAACACGTCTGTCAGCGGCAGCCGGGCGGGCAGCGGCCGCAGCCACACCGGCGGCATGGGCTCAGCGGCCCGGCTCAGCTGTGCCACGACGGCGTCCACCACCGTCCGCCTCGTGGTGTGCCCCTCCGGGACGACGGCCTGTGCCGCCGTCGGCTCCTCGGCCTCCAGGCCGTTGTGCACCGGCAGCAGCAGCGGCACCTGCTCCTCGCGCTCGGCGGGGGCGGGCTCGGCCTCCACCTCCTCCACCGGTCCGGAGACATAGCCGGCCCGGAAGCGCGTGAAGACGCTGGTGTCCACCTTCAGGTACCCGTACCCGGGGGAGGCGGGCAGGTGGAAGGCGTCCGGCACCCCGATCACCGTGGAGGACTCGCCCTCGGTGAAGGTGCGCAGGCAGATCCGGTAGGACAGGTAGGTGTCCAGGCCGCGCAGCTTGCCGCCCTCAATGCGCTGGCTGGACAGCAGCAGGTGCACGCCTATGGACCGGCCGATGCGCCCAATCGTCAGCAGCAGGTCCACGAAGTCCGGATTCGCCGTCAGCAGCTCCCCGAACTCGTCGATGATGACGAACAGGTGCGGCATGGGCGCCATCTCCGGATGCTCCTCGCGCAGCCGCCGGTAGTGGGCGATGTTGGGGGAGGAGCCGGCGTCCCGCAGCTGCTTCTGCCGGCGCACCACCTCGCCGGCGATCGAGGCGCGCGCCCGCTCGATGAGCCCGGCGTCGTCGGCCAGGTTGTCCATCAGCCCGACCACGTGCGGCAGGGAGGCGAAGGGCGCGAAGGCGGCGCCGCCCTTGTAGTCGACCAGGATCATCGACAGGTCCTCCGGCCCGTGGCCGACGGCGAGCGCCGTCACCAGGGTGCGCAGCAGCTCCGACTTGCCCGAGCCGGTAGCGCCCACGCACAGCCCGTGCGGCCCGACCCCCAGCTGGGCGGACTCCTTCAGGTCCAGCAGCACCAGTTCGTGGTTGTCGTCGGTGCCCAGCGGCACCCGCAGGAAGTCGCGGGCCGAGCGGGGCCGCCAGGCGGCGGGCACGTCGATCCTCCTGGGGTCGTTCACCCCGAGCAGGTCGGCCAGCGGGGTGGCGGAGGCGTCCTCCACCTCCCGCTCGGCGGCCGCCCCCAGGGACAGCGGCGCCAGCGCCCTGCACACGCCCTCCGCGGCCGCCGGACCCAGCTCGTCGGGAGTCACCACGGTGGGCGGGATCGGGGCGGCGGCGTGGTCGATCCTTCCCGAGGCGTCGCGGGCCGGACGCAGGTCCTCCACGAGCACCGTGCCGTCTTCGCGCACCGTCAGCCGCAGCGACGGGTCGGAGGGCTCGTCCAAGCGGTCGGTGACCAGGTGCACGACGGTGGCGCCCACGTCCTGCGCCCGCAGGGAGGCGTCGGGAATCGTCAAGGACCGGGCAGGTCCCTCGGCGTCGACGACGGCGAGCAGCCGGGTGCGACGACGTTGCCCGCCTCCCGTCCCTATGCGCGCCACCTGGGCGGCGGCCTTCGCGGCGGCGGCGATCTCGGGACGCAGCACGCGCTCCAGGTCCTGCTGGTCCGCCCCCACCCGGCGCATGGCCACCGGGCCGTCGAAGGCGCCGTGAACGCGCAGGTGGGGGAGCCGGGCCACGCCCTCCCACGCCTCGGCCACGGACTGGTCGTAGGCGAGCGCGATGTGCAGATCCTCCGGGGCGTGGTGGACCGCCGCCTGCACCAGCAGGGTGCGGGCCAGGGCGCGGGTGGCCTCCCGGGGGCCGATCAGCGACACCTCGCCGGCGGCGTCAAGATCGATGGCGGCGGGCATGGCGTACTGCACCGCGTAGTTGTCCACCAGGGCCCGCGCCTCCTGCACCAGCAGGGGATCGGCCTGGGCGACGGCCTCCGTGCGCGGCATGGCCGCCAGCGGATGGGGCAGGTCGGCGGTGCCCAGCCGCAGGCGCAGGAAGTCGCCGTCGGTGCGTCGCCGCTCCCAGCGCCGTTCGGGGGAGATGGCCCAGGCGGCGAGCGCCTGCGGCGCGGGGTGGGCCCGGTAGGCGCGCTGACGCAGCTGCCCGGCGGTCGCCTCCAGGGCGGCTGCGGCATCCGCCAGCGAGTCCAGATAGCGCTCGCGCCGCTCCCGGCGCTGACGGGCCTGCCCGTTGCGCCGGGACACAGTGGCGGCGAGCATGCCGATCACGGTCACCAGCATCACCACCGCGCCGAGGATCGCGAAGATCAGGTTGGAGCGCAGCAGGGTCATCATGAGCATGGATGAGCCCGCGCCGGCCAGCGGCAGCAGCATCTGGAAGGGGAGTCCCTGCCCCGCACCGGTGTCGGCCAGCTGCGGGGGCGCGGGCACGACGGCCGGTTCGGGCAGCTCCAGCGGGCGGTGCAGACGCCCGGGGCGGTGGACGGTGCGGATCATGCCTCACCTCGTGCTGTCCGGGCGGCCGCATCCACGGCGCGGGCCGCCAGGGCGGCGATGGCGACGGCGGTGCGGCGCCGCAGGGGCGTGGGGCCGGGCCGCCGCAGCGCAGGGTCGTAGGGGACCAGGATCTCGTCCGGGCCCAGGCGCGGGATGAGCGGATGCCCGGGCGCGGTGGCGACGACGGCGTGCAGCACCACGGGCGGCCTGCCGCGCCTCGTCCCCGCGGGCAGGGCGGCGGGCTCTGCACCTACCGCGCCGACTGCGCCTACTGCGGCGTCGGCCGGGTGCCCGGTGAGGGCCTCGGCGAGCCGGCGCAGGCGCGCGCGGGCGCGCTCCACCTCCCGGCGCCGCGCCGGGGTCACGAGCACCAGGGCGTGGTGGAGCGGCGCGATCTCGGCCAGTTCCGCGTGGGTCAGCGGACCGAACTCGGTCACGCAGGTGTCGAAGAAGTGCCCGAGCTCGCGCCGCGCCCGGTGCCAGGTCGGCGGCAGTCCCGGCTCCGCCGGCACCAGCCGCAGGCAGGAGGTCAGGCCGTCGGGCCCGCAGCCGGCCGAGCCGCGCAGGGCGGGGCCGAGCTCCGCCGGCGGCACCGCGGTGGGAACGGGTTCCTCCAGGGGCCAGCGACGGGAGAAGGGCAGCCGGTCGGCGGCGGCGTCGGTGCCGGGGGAGGCGGACAATACCAGCGCGGGCGCGCGCCGGGAGCGGGTCAGCGCCCCGGTCAGTTGCAGGGCCACGGTGGTGGCCCCGCAGGCCCGCCCGGTGGGGACCACGGCGATGCGACAGGTCAACGGCAGCGGCTGCACCAGGGCCTGCTGCGTGTGCGCAGCGGCGTGGCGCCAGGCGGCCGCGCCGGTGAGGGCCAGGGCGCACAGGTCGAGCGGGCGGCGCAGGAAATCGGTACGGGCGCCGTCGCGGCCTGCTCCGGGACGGAGGCGGGCGGGAGCGCTCATGAGAAGAGCCCCAGCAGGTGGGCGAAGAGTCCATCCAGGCCGCACAGCAGCGGCAACGTGGCGACGGTGGCGGCCGTCTCCGCCAGGTCGCCGAGGCGCCGCAGCCGCACGCGGGTCTGGTCGGCGCTCTGGTAGAGGGACGCGGCCGCCAGCACCAGGACGGCGACGGCCAGCAGTGCGGCGCGCTGCGACCAGGGCAGCGGCGAGGCCAGCATCAGCGGCGCCGGCAGGCAGGCCAGCCACAGGGCGATGACCTCCGCCCGCAGGGGGAAGGCGCGCGAGCGCAGCGCCGCCGCGATCACGACGGCCACGGCCAGCCAGCGCCCCCACGGATCGTCCTGCCGCGCCAGGTTCGCCGTCGCCCACGCCAGGGCCGCGGCCGCCACCAGGCAGGAGACCAGCAGTGAGTCGTGGGCGGCGGTCAGGCTGCGGCGGGCCCGGTCCCGCGGCGGCAGCACCCCGGTCAAGGCGGTGTCGTCCAGTCGGGCCGCCCCGGAGACCACCAGCGCGATCCACGGCAGACAGCCCGCGAGTATCAGCGCGAGCACCGCCAGGAGGCCGTGGGCCAGCTTCGTGGTGGGGGACAGGGCGGCGATGAGCATCCAGGCGCCTTCGGCACCGAGTCCGACGGCGGCACCGGTGCTCCAGCCGAGGCGTCCGCCTGCCAGCCCCAGGGCGGCCGTGGTCAGCAGCAGCAGGGCGAGCGCGGCGAGTGCTCCGGGCCCGGTCCCCGTCGTCGCCAGGGTGAGGCCCTGCGCCGCCAGCAGTCCCAGCAGCAGGCACATTCCGAGGACGTCGACGCCGACCGGGCCGATGCCGCTGCGCCGGAGCGCGGCGACGGCGAAGAGCAGGGCCAGACCCGTCAGCGCCACCCAGGTGTGCGCCGTCGGCGTCAGCCCCTGGAGCTGGGGCCAGACGGCGAGCGCGGTCAGGACGCCGATGAGAATGCCGACTCCGAGCGGCCGGTCCGTGCGCCGCCACCGGCCCGGGTGCGCCTCGGTGAGGTCTGCCATGGCCTCACTGAGGTCGGACACGCGTGCGGGCGGCGGGATCTCGTCGTCCGCCACCACGCGCAGGACCTCGCCGTCCAGGACCTCCTGGGTGACCAGGTCCAGTTCGGGGTCCACCAGACGGCCGTCGGTGCGCACCAGGTGCGTCGCCGTCGGGGCGCCGGAGCGGCCGGACTGGTCGCCCAGCAGGGACAGCAGCGTCGGCATCTGGGCGCCGACCGGCTCGGTGGAGGGCAGTACCAGCTCGGCTCGTGACCGGTCGGCCACTAGCGTGATGCGGGTGTAGGGGATCATTGCTCTGCTTCCTGGGTTGCCTGCGCCGCTGCATCCGTTGGCTGGGTTGAAGCGGGCGCGTCTGTGGCGTGTTCTGTGGCGCTGTCGGTGGAGACGCTGCTGCCCGAGGGGTTGCGGAGTGACTCCAGGTGCGTGGAGATGTAGGCGTAGCCCACGCAGCCGCTGCACGCCAGGGCCGCGACCACCAGTGACGCGATCAGCCGTGGCGCCTGGGCGCGGCTCCTGCCGGGGACGCGACCGCGCTCGAGCGCGTCACGCAGGCGGGCGTGGTGCACGCGGGCGGAATCGAGAACCGCCTGCTCGTTCTCACGCGGCACGGGCGCTCCTCGGGTGGGCGGCAGCCTCGCGGGCGGTTCCGGTGAGGCCGGCTCCGGGCGGTGCGGCCGCGGCTCTCATCCGACCATCCTCTCGGGGCCAGGGGCCTGGGCGTCCGGGAAGCTCAGCGCCTGCCGGGCGCGGGCGCGCTCCTGCTCCCGCTCCCGGGCCCGCAACTCCTTGCGGGTCATTCGGGGCGGTGCGGGGGCCTGCGGCGCGGCCGCGGCGGCCGGGTGCTGGGCGGGCTCGGGCGGCGGTGGGGGCGGGGGCGCCTGCGGCGGCACGGACGGCGGCAGCGGCATGGGCGTCATCGGGGGAGTCTGCGCCGAGGGGGGCTGCGCCGGTACGGCACGGAGCGCAGGCGGTGACTCGGGCGGGAGGGCTGCGGTCGCGGGAGCCTGCTCCGGCTGTCTCGGCTGCGGCTGCTGCGGTTGCGGCTGGACCGGCTGCGGCGAGGGCGACGATGCTGCAGCCAGCTGCTGTGCGCGGGCGGAGAGCTCGGCGGCTTCAGCGAGTTCGTCCAGCTCGTCCAGGGTCACCCGGGACGGATCGGGGCCGTTGTGGATGTCCAGCACGGTGGCTCCGGCGGCAGAGCCCAGGCGCACGACCGCCAACAGGGCTCGTGCCGTTCCGGTGGGCAGGCCCGCCTCGGCGTCGACGGTGAGCAGCCCCAGCAGCAGGCCGCCGGCGGCTCTGCCGTACAGGCAATGGCCAACGAGCTGGGCCAGGAGCAGGCCCAGCGCCGCCAGCACGAGCAGGAGCCTGAGCAGTGCCGGGCCCGACAGCAACAGGCCGACCACCAGCGGCACAGCCACGATGGCCAGGTCGATCCCGATGCCCGCTGCGACCATCTGCCGAGAGGCCGCGTGACAGCCGGCGGGGAGCGGTGACTGTTCCGGGGGCGAGGCCTGCGACGACCGTAAGGCCGGTGCAGTCAAGGGGTACCTCCTTTGCCGGGGCAGGGCGGCGCCGAGCACTGGGCGCGCCGTCGCCGAATGACAATCGCGTTTCGATCACGAGTATGGCACGGATATGGCCATACTCGTATGTGGTGTCGCATGCATTACGGCTATTCGGGGGTCGCGATTGCGACTGTGGCGTGGGGGGCGCGGGGCGTGCGCCCCGCGTCACCGGGCGCCGGCGCCCTCAACGGGCTCTTCGCGTTCGGGGGTGTGGCTGGTGGCGTGTTCTGGTTGGTGCTTGGCCGCTTGTTGTGGTGGTGTGCGTGGCCCAGGGCTGTGGTCTCCGGTCCGGTTGCCCGCGTGATTCCGACGACTGGTCTGCGGGAGCCGGCGGCCGGGGATCGAGGTCGTCCTCGCTGGCCCGACAACGCCCTCGTTGCCCCGAGGCCCTCCCGAGTGTGGAGGGCTTGGAGCCGAAGAGGTCGTGCTCGGCAGGCCGGCACCCACCGACAACGACCTCCCGCGCCCGGGGACGTGCTCAGCGTCGTTGCTCCGAGCGACCTCGCGAGGGCGTGGAGCGCGGGTTTACGACCTGGGGTGCGATCCACGACCACCCCGGGGCCGTAAACCACGCCCCGAGGTCGTAAATCGGCACGGCGGTCAGCTGCGAAGCGCAGCCGGTCGGGGGCTGTGGGTGCCATCAACCCGGGCGCGGGCCAGTCGGGATACCGAGTGCGTCCCCGGGCGGGTCATGGCCCGCAGCGGCGTGGCGGGGCGGACGGTTCGTGTGTTCCGACGACGGTTGTCACTTGGCGCCATCGCTTCGCCACCTCCCGCGAAGGAACGAACCCTCAGGCGAAGGTACGAGTCGTCGCGCCCGATCCGCCGTGACCCACCGTGACTCACGGTGACCCACCGCGCACGCCCCACCCATCGCGCCACGTGCCGCGCCCGGAGGAACGTGCCCACAAACCACCACCCTGACACCCCACCCGTCACACCACCACACCCTCAAACACGAAGAGCCCTGAAACAAGCGGACACGGTTACGCCCGGGCGAGGGCCATATCGCCGGGGCGGATCCAGCCGCGAGCGCGCATGAACTCGCTGATGGCCAGGGTCAGCAGCGCCGGGGCGACGAAGTGGAACAGCACGATGGTGGCCAGCAGCTGCGCCGGAGGGGTGCCGGTGCTCATGGTCTGCCAGGTCATGAGCTGACCGACCAGGCCCGCCGACCCCATGCCCGAGCCGACGGCGTTGGACTCCAGGTGCAGCACCGCGGTCGCCACCGGCCCGAGCAGTGCCGACGCCAGTGTGGGCGGTACCCAGATCAGCGGCCGACGCAGGATGTTCGGCATTTGCAGCATGGAGGTTCCCAGGCCCTGCGCCAACAGCCCGGACCAGCGGTTCTCGCGGAAGGAGGCGACGGCGAAGCCCACCATCTGGGTGGTGCAGCCGATGGTTGCGGCGCCCGCGGCTATGCCGGACAGGCCCAGGATCACGCCGAGCGCCGCCGAGGAGATCGGCAGCGTCAGCACCATGCCCATGATCACGGCGACGATCACCCCCATCAGCAGCGGCTGCCGTTCGGTGCCCCAGTTGACCAGCTGCCCCAGCGCCGTCATGGCCGAGGAGATGGGTGGGCCCACCAGCAGCCCGACGCCGCCGCCCACGACGATGGTGGTCAGCGGGGTGACCAGGATGTCCACCGGCGTCCGGCCCGAGACCAGGCGCCCGGCCTCGACGGCCACGCAGGCGGCCACGAAGGCGCCCAGCGGCTCGCCCGGACCGCGCAGGAGTAGGGCGGTGCCGCCGTCGTCGGTCAGGATGGCGCTGCCGGACAGCAGGCCGGACGCCTGGGCGGCGATCTGTCCAACGGCGGCCGCGGAGATGACGACGAAGGTGTCGGCCCCCAGGCGGCGGGCGGTGCCCAGGCCGATGCCGGCGCCGGTGACGGCGGAGGCCACTCGCCCCATCAGCACGATGAAGTCGCCCGCCGTCCCGGGGATGAGGGCGCCGAGCTGGGTGAGGATCGTGCCGATGATCAGCGTGGCGAACAGGCCGTGCGCCATGCCGGTAAGGCCCTCGATGAAGAACCGGTCGCCGAAGGCGCGCAGCCGGTTCAGCGGGCCGCGCCTGCGGGCGGGGGAGGGGGCGGCAGGGCCGGCGGGGGGAGCGGAGGGTGCGGACATGGGGCCTCCCATGGGCGGCGGGCGGTGACGGGCGCGATCCCGCACTTGGTGTCAAGACACATGCAGAATAGCCGGATGCGGCTAGGTGTCATGACACTGGCTGCGTGAAGTGCCTCTCAGGCGGGCGGCACTCGGCCCGAGTCGTGAGCCGCGTGTCAGCGCAAGATGCCGAGCTCGTCCAGGCGTGCCTCGATGGCGTCCAACTGCGCCTCGGTGTCGGCCTCGACTGTGTGCGCGTGCCAGCCGTTGGTCAGCTCGGACAGGGTCGAGGACTCGGTCATGCGCTCGAGGAAGAGGTCGAGCTCGGCTTGGTTGTGAATGAGGAGGTCCACCGTGATCTGACCGTATAGCCGGTGCTCGATGATCGTGTCCAGGGCCGTGCCGCCGGCGTCGATGATCGCGGCTACCTCTGCGGCCACCTGATCGCGTCCGTGCTGCACGTGGAGGACGCGGCGCGGCCGCGAACTGGGGCGAGCCAGGACGTAGCCGCGGTTGGTGGCGCGGATGGCGTGCCCGGCGGCGCGCAGCAGGGCGACGTCGCCGACGACGATCTGCCGGGAGACGCCGAGCTGCTCGCCCAGCCACGCCGCCGCCAGGGGGGCGGCGGCCCCCTCGAGGCGGGTCAGGATCGCCTGCCGGCGCTCGGATGCGTCCATAGTCGTCTCGCGGTCCTCTCGGTGGTGCGCTCGCTGCCGCGCGGTCGGCCCATGTGAGCCGCTTCATTGGAACGTAGCACGGTTGTGGCGCAGGACGGAATGGGGGAAGTCCCTCCGGCGGTGGTGCGACACGCCCGGCGGGCAGTGATCCGGAGGGCTTTTTTCTTCGCTTCGTCCCCAGACTGGGGACGAAGCGGGGATGGTTGGGTCGTGTGCCTGTGGGTGGCTCGGGGTTAAGGGGGTCGAATTCGTGTCGGACCCCCGCGAGAGCATGGATGAGCCGATCCGAGCCGGCCTCGGCCGCATCGGCGCCGGGATGGTCGGCGGGGGTGTCCGCGCCGGCTCCACAGGTGCGTCCACAGCGATCGGTGCGCTGTCCACAGCTCGGAGGGGGTCTATGCACAACGACACGCCAGCCACATCATCTTGGGGTAGTGGCGCACCCCGACCCCTAGGGGTAGTGTTTTGAACAGCAGGGGGCGCTTGCCCTCCCGAGAACTACATGCGTGTGATTACAACCGGGTAGGTTCCCGCTAGCGGAGGCCGTCGGGGCGCGCACGCACCTCAATCATCAACCACCCACTGCCAGGAAGTGACTGACATGGCGATCACCGTCTACTCCAAGCCCAACTGCGTCCAGTGCTCCGCCACCTACCGCGCCCTGGACAAGGCCGGCCTGTCCTACGAGACGGTTGACATCACCCTCGATGCCGAGGCCCTGGAGCAGGTTCGCTCCCTCGGCTACGCGCAGGCGCCCGTGGTCATGGCCGGCGGCGAGCACTGGTCCGGCTTCCGCCCGGACAAGATCAAGGCCCTCGTCTCCGTCGCCGAGGCCGCCGCCATCTGAGCGGAGGCAGGCGTTCGTGAGTGGCCGCCCGCTACTCGTCTACTTCTCCTCCGCCTCGGAGAACACCCGTCGCTTCGTCGACCGGCTCGGCTACCCCAGCGCGCGCATCCCGCTGCGTCCGAAGGATGAGCCGCTGTGCGTCGACGAGGAGTACATCCTCGTCGTTCCCACTTATGGAGGCGGCGCCGTCAAGGGCGCCGTACCCAAGCAGGTGATCAGGTTCCTCAATGACCCGCACAACCGGTCGCTGTGCCGCGGCGTGATCGCCTCAGGCAACACCAACTTCGGCGAGGCCTACGGCCTCGCCGGCGACATCATCGCCAGCAAGCTGAACGTGCCCTTCCTCTACCGGTACGAGCTGCTCGGCACCCCCACCGACGTCGAACGCGTAAAAGAAGGATTGGACAAGTTTTGGCAGACACGCTGACGGCCCCGACGAGCACCGGCACGAAGACCACGGTGGCCCCGGACCTCGACTATCACGCCCTGAACGCCAAGCTGAACCTGTACGACGCGAACGGCATGATCCAGTTCGACGCCGACCGCGAGGCCACGCGCCAGTACTTCCTCCAGCACGTCAACAGCAACACGGTCACCTTCCCCACCCTGGAGGAGAAGCTGGACCACCTGGTGCGGGAGGGCTACTACGAGCAGGAGGTGCTGGACCGCTACACGCCCGAGTTCGTCAAGTCCGCCTTCAAGGCCGCCTATGCCTACGACTACCGCTTCGAGACCTTCTTGGGCGCCTTCAAGTACTACACCTCCTACACGCTCAAGACCTTCGACGGAAAGCGCTACCTGGAGCGCTTCGAGGACCGCGTCACCATGGTCGCCCTGGCACTGGGCGACGGCGATGAGGCCCTGGCGCTGGACCTGATCGGCGAGATGATGTCCGGCCGCTTCCAGCCGGCCACCCCCACCTTCCTCAACGAGGGCAAGGCTCAGCGCGGCGAGCCCGTCTCCTGCTTCCTGGTGCGCATCGAGGACAACATGGAGTCGATCGCCCGCGGCATCAACTCCGCCCTGCAGCTGTCCAAGCGGGGCGGCGGCGTCGCCCTGCTGCTGAGCAACCTGCGGGAGATGGGCGCCCCCATCAAGCGCATCGAGAACCAGTCCAGCGGCGTCATCCCGGTGATGAAGCTGCTGGAGGACTCCTTCTCCTACGCCAACCAGCTGGGCGCGCGCCAGGGCGCCGGCGCCGTGTACCTGCACGCCCACCACCCGGACATCATGCGGTTCCTGGACACCAAGCGGGAGAACGCGGATGAGAAGATCCGCATCAAGACCCTCTCGCTCGGCGTCGTCATCCCGGACATCACCTTCGAGCTGGCCCGGGGCAACGAGGACATGTACCTGTTCAGCCCCTACGACGTCGAGCGCGTCTACGGGGTGCCCTTCGCGGACATCAACGTCACCGAGAAGTACCGCGAGCTGGTGGCCGATGAGCGCATCCGCAAGGAGAAGATCAACGCCCGCCAGTTCTTCCAGACGCTGGCCGAGATCCAGTTCGAGTCCGGCTACCCCTACGTCATGTTCGAGGACACGGTCAACCGCGCCAACCCGATCAAGGGCAAGGTGGTCATGTCCAACCTGTGCTCGGAGATCCTGCAGGTGTCCGAGCCGAGCGTGCTCAATGAGGACCTGTCCTACGCCCACGTGGGCAAGGACATCTCCTGCAACCTGGGCTCCCTGAACATCGCCAAGACCATGGACTCCCCGGACTTCGCCCGCACCATTCGCACGGCAGTGCGCGGCCTGACGGCGGTCTCGGACCAGACGGAGCTGGAGTCGGTGCCCTCGATCAACCGCGGCAACCGCGAGTCCCACGCGATCGGCCTGGGCCAGATGAACCTGCACGGATTCCTGGCGCGCGAGCGCATCCACTACGGGTCCGAGGAGGGCCTGGACTTCACCAACGTCTACTTCGCCTCCGTGCTGTTCGCCGCCCTGACCGCCTCGCACGAGCTGGCGGTGGAGCGCGGGGAGGCCTTCGTCGGTTTCGAGGAGTCCAAGTACGCGTCCGGCGAGTTCTTCGACAAGTACCTGACGCAGGACTTCGTTCCCGTCACCGAGCGGGTCCGCGAGATCTTCGCGGCGTCGTCGGTGCACGTGCCCACGCGCGCCGACTGGGCGGAGCTGGCGGGAAAGATCAAGCGGGACGGCATCTACAACCGCAACCTGCAGGCGGTGCCGCCCACCGGGTCGATCTCCTACATCAACCACTCCACCTCCTCGATCCACCCGATCGTCGCCAAGATCGAGATCCGCAAGGAGGGCAAGATCGGGCGGGTCTACTACCCGGCGCCGTACATGACCAACGACAACCTCGAGTACTACGAGGACGCCTACGAGATCGGCCCCGAGAAGATCATCGACACCTACGCCGCCGCCACCCAGCACGTGGACCAGGGGCTGAGCCTGACGCTGTTCTTCCCGGACACCGCCACCACCCGCGATGTGAACAGGGCGCAGATCTATGCCTGGCGCAAGGGCATCAAGTCGCTGTACTACATCCGCCTGCGCCAGGCGGCGCTCACCGGCACCGAGGTGGAGGGCTGCGTATCCTGCATGCTGTGAGGCTGCGTGGTAAGGGGGGTTTAGGGCGGTGAGTAAAGACGGTTGGGATCTGTCGCGTCCCTATCGCGTGTTTGTCGACGAGTCTGAGGTCCGGGGATACTCGATTACCGCGGTGTACTTGCGACCGTCTGATGTGCATCGGATCCGAAAGGCACTTCGTTGCCGTCTGCGCTCTGGACAGCGCTCTATTCACTTCACCAAGGAACGTGATGATGTGCGCCGCGCGGTAATCCACGACATCGTGGCGATGCCAGTCAAGGTCGAGGTGTACCGGAGTGCGGCAAAACCGAGGATTGCGAGGCCAAGATGCCTGCGTGCCCTGGCCGAGGCGCTGCGCGATGGAGGTTGCCAACAGCTCGTGCTTGATCGAAATGACGCTGCTGTGCAGTCTGATCGGCGCGTGCTGCATGAAGCGTTCGGCTCTGGTTGGGACGGAACCTACGATCATTTGCATGATCACGAAGAGCCTCTGCTCTGGCTGGCCGATGCCGTCAGCTGGTGTTGGAACAAGGGTGGGCAGTGGCGGGAGGCGTTGGCCGGCGTCACGCTCGACGTCATTGAGCTGGGCGACTGACACGCGAAACCCGGCTCGCCCACCGTCCGGAAGGCTGCCGGGTCCACTTCGCAGGGCTATTGCCCTGAGCGACGAATAGCTTACTTCGCCAGCGCCTACGGCGCCAGTGCCAGTTTCCCGGCAGGGCTAATCGCCGCCACCGAGGTGGAGGGCTGCGTCTCCTGCATGCTGTCATGCCTTAGCTAGACGGGGCTTGTTGCGGGATGAGGGTGCGTGCGTCGGGGTGGAGTGTCCGGATCCGGGACAAACGCCGCCCACGTGGGCGTGAGCCGTTCTTGCACCCGCATGATTCCAACGTTGTGCTCGCGGCCTTGGACGCCGCCGGCATCGTTTGTCCCGAATCCGGACACTTTTGCGGGACGTGCGGCAGCGGCGAGCGCCGCAGGCGTGCCCGCAGATGAGCAGAGCAGCACTCGACCCACGCGCGCCAGACAACACACCCTCAAACCTCATCCCCGATCCCTCCACGTTTGTGAGGGACTGGGGCGTACAAGGACGTTCTCGCCGGGTGCTGGTCGTGTTCGGGTGTAGGGGGTCGTTGTCGGGGTCGGCCCGGAGGGCAGTGCACTTCCACCACTGTCTGCCCGCGACGTGCGGTCGGGCGTCTAGGTCGTGTTATGTAGGTCGTTTGAGGGTTCTTCTGGTATGAGGGTGTGGTGAGTATTGCCGGCGTGGTGGGGTGGGTGTGGTGGGGTAGGCGCCTGCGGGGGTGTCCGAGTTCGGCACAAAGGCCGCCGGCAGCCCCTGGGGCCGATCGAGAAACCGCATGATTCCAACGCTCTGCCTGCCGCTGGCGGCAGCGCCGGAGCTGTTTGTGCCGATCTCGGACACTTTGTGCCGACGCGCACGGGAGCAGGCGCCGGCGGCCGGCCGCCAGGCGGACGGGCCCCCGCCCGGCGCCACGCCGCTTGCCTGGAACAGCTGGCTCGCCTCCGCCCGGGGGCGGCCCTGCCCGGCACCTGGGCCGCCGGCCGGCGGGGAGGTCCTCGGGACCCGGCGCCCGTGCCCGTCCCGGCCCCCTGCTCGGACCGCGTTCGTCTGGATGGACCGCGTTTGCCTGGATGGACCGCCTGAGACGGCGTCTAGGACGGTCCAAGCAGGGCTGGGCAGTCCAAGCGGAGCCTCGCGGTCCAAGTAGGGCTTGACACGAATCGTGACTGGCTGCGCGCCCAACACATCGCCGTGACCGTCCCCGTCAAGGCCGACCAGGCCGCACACCGCCGCCGACGCGGCAGCAGGCCGCCCGCCTTCGACCCGATCGCCTACAAGGACCGCAACGCGGTGGAGCGCTGCTTCGGCCAGCTCAAGCAGAACCGGGCCCTGGCCACCAGACACGACAAACTCGCCGTCCGCTACCAACCAACCACCCGCATCGCCAGCATCGACCACTGGCTCAAACGACTTACATAACACGACCTAGAGGCGTATGCGCCCCGGCTCCTGGTAATCGACCACTGAGCATCAGGCCCCACTGACTGTTTCGAGGACGCGGGATAGACCGTGAGAACGCGCCCTCGCCGCCGAGGACGTCCTCCGGGGCAGCGTTCTCGCGGGCCGAGGTACGTCCTCGACGGCCGCCCAGCGTCCTCGGGGGATGCCCCGCCTTTCGGAGCAGCCCGCCAAGCCCGAAGGAGACTCCCGCCAACCGGAGTCCGGCCCTGGTTCCGGCGGCCGGGGCGCGGCCGAAGAGTATTAGGCCTCGGCGGTCGCAGCTGCCGCAGCCGCACGCACGCGCAGTTCGCGGACTGTGGCCAGCGGGTCCTCGCCGTCGGGGAAGCCGCGCAGGCGCCAGTACATGGCGAGCATGGAACCGGTGATCGTGTGCCAGAAGGTTGCCACCGCGCACGGTGCGGCCACGGCGGCGCCGAGGTAGGCGGCGGCCAGGGTGGAGCCGAGCCCGGCGTTCTGCAGGCCTGTCTCGATGGAGATGGTGCGCCGGTCGCGGCGCGATACCCCGATAGCCCGGGCGACCGCATAGCCGAGCCCATACCCAATGGCGTTCTCGACGGCGATCGCCACGAACATGAGTAGTCCGGCCGTGGCGATCAACGCCTGGCTGCGGGAAACGACCGCAGCCACCACCCCGGCAATCGCAACCACGGACACCCAGGGCATGAGCGGCTGAATCCGTGCTACCTGCCGGTGCGCGAACATGTTCAGCACCAGTCCCGTCCCCACCGGCAGCAGCACGATCTGCACGATCGACCCCGCCGGCACCTCCATGTAGGTACCCGCCGGCCACAGGGTGAGCAGCGGTGTGACCACGGGCGCGAGCATGGTGGACAGGGCCGTCATGGACACGCTCAGCGCGGTGTTGCCCATGGCCAGGAAGCTGCACACGTTCGACGTGGTCCCGCCCGGGACGCAGCCGATGAGGATGATGCCGACCTTGAGCGCGTCGGGCAGCGGAATCACGTGGGCGACGCTCCAGCCCACCAGCGGCATGACGCAGTACTGGGCGAGCACGCCTACCACGACCGGCACCGGATGGCGCGCGATCATGGTGAAGTCGGGCACCGACAGGGTCATGCCCATGCCCAGCATGGTCACCGCCAGCAGTGGGGTCATGTAGTTGGCCAGTGGCACGAAGGTGCTGGGGGAGAAGAAGGCGGCGAGGAAGGCGGAGAACATCACCAGGGGGAAGACGGCCACCGCGATCTGCGCACTGCGCTCCTGGCGTCGCTCCTCCGCAAGGGCCGCCTTCGCTCCGGCTGCCGAAGCGGATCCGGGCGCCGACTGGCGTCCAACCGGCGGACAAGGATGGGCCGGCCAACGGGGGCCCGCCGACCGGCGGAGCCCCCGTGCAGCTTTGGAGCATGCCCTGACCGGGCAGCCGGAGAGGACTGGACTACGAATACCGAGACGGTCGTGATCCTGCCCTCGGCGGCGCCTCAGCCCTTGTGGTGGAAACGCTCCTTGAGCCGGGCCACGCGCTCCTCCCAGGCCTCCTTGCGCTCCTGGCGCCGCTCCTGACGCATGACCTTGGTGGCTTCCCGGTTGGCGGCCCTGGCGGCGTCCTGCGCCGACTCCAGCTCCGCCAGCACCTCGGCGGCGGGTCGTCGCACCACTACCCCGTCCAGCGGGGCCACCAGACCGTCCAGCACCTCCTCGGCGTACTCGCGGGCCTCGGCGAAGATCGCCGTCGTTCCCGCGGGCAGGCGTGAGCTGAACTCGCCGATGGCGGTCTCGGCGCGATTGACTCGTTCGACGTCGACGAAGCCTCCCGCCAGGGCCCCGGTGCCCCAGCCGAGCAGCATTCCGAGCGGCCCGCCCAGAATGCCGATGAGCATGCCGATGAGCCCCCCGGAGAAGGCACCGTCCCCGATGCGGGCGTCTGCGCCCTCGGCCAGATGCAGGTGGCCGTCCGGTTCCCGCTCGGCAATGATGGCCGCCGGGACGGAGATTCTCCCGGCCTGTGCCGCCTGCCGGATATCACTGAGCGCCTCGTAGGCCTTACTCGACTCCGCGAAGGTCACGACGACGAAGTTGTGCGCGGTCATGATGCCTGCTCCTGCCATGTCGGTGGTTTGTGGCCCTGGCGGGCCGGTGACAAGGGAAGTAAACATCTCCGGCTATGTGCGCGTATTCGGATTCAAGCGGCTTTGGGAGTATTCGTATTGTTTTCTTGGCGGGCGCTCCGAGTGGTTTGAGGTTGTTCTCACGGTTCTGAGAGTGTTTGGTCAGGCGGGTGGACTCGGGAGTAAACGGTTGATATCCACCAGAGCCTTCTATGAGTGGTTGATCAGGAACCCGGAAGCAGCCCCCCTAGACAATGCGGATGTGGATCCACTGCTGCGCAACTGCCTGCTCGTGCTGCTGTTCATCCTGGTCGGCGCCTGCGTCTCCGCCTCCTTCGGGGCGGCGCAGACGGACTACTTCGGCTACTGGGGCGCGATCCGGTGGCCCGGATCGAGTCTGTGGGGCTGGGTGAGCTGCGCACTCTCATCCTGGCGCAGGAGAACCTCGGCGTCGAGGAGCGGCGGATGGTGGTGGACGAATACGGCGGCACGGACGGGATCGTCACCCTGGAGGACGTCGTCGAGGAGTTCACCGGGCAGATCGCCGACGAGTACGACCGTGAGGAGCCGACCGTGGTGCGCCGCAGCGGCGGCATGGTGATAGACGGGCTCATCTCCCGCGCCGACGTCGCCCGGGCACTGGACCGCAGCCTGCCCGACGGCCCCTTCGACACCCTCGGCGGCTTCATCATGGCAGAGCTGGGACGGCCGACCGCCGCCCCGGGGCGAGGGGTCAAGATGCGCGGTGACTGGCCGCGCGGTCGTTCAGCTTCCACACGGCGCAGGACAGGGCGGTGGCGAATGCGGTCCAGGCCGCGTATGGCGCCAGGGCCATGCCGCGCACCTTACTGATCTTGAAGACGCGGCGGGTCAGATCGGCCGAGCTGGCGGCGAGGACTCCGGACCAGACGGCGGACAGAGCCGGCTGCTTGGCGCGGAAGAACGCCCAGCTCCAGCCGCCATTGAGCGCCAGGTTCGCGGCGGTCGCCGTCAGGAACCGCTTGGCCTCCTTGTTGCTGCCCGTGATCTCGCCGGCCTCCCACAGGTCGGCCAGGGTGAGCCCGGTGGTCAGCGCGATATCCGTGTACAGCGTGGTCCACGCGATCGGGAAGGCCTCATTGGGCGGATTCCAGTCGGGTTTCTTGAGGCGGGCGTAGTAGTCGCCATTCGGGTCCGAGGCGGCCGTCCCGACCGCTGCGGTCGCCGCAACCAGTGCGGAGGTGGTCAGTAGCGCCTTCATCTTCAGGTGTGCCATTGGGTGGCCCTCAATCGTGTCGCGTACTCGCTTTTCGAGTACTGCTGCGGTGAGGCTATGGATTCCAAATGGGGTCGGCCTCGGCGCATCCGCACAAATGCGCGCGAAAGTGCCGATGGTCCGCGTGGGGATGCCTGGGGAATGGCTGGCGGGGCATGGGCCGGGGCGACGCGGCATTGGCCTGGACGGCCGACGGGGCCGGCCCGGAAGTCGGCCTAGCCCGCGGGCCGGAGCCGCCAGATCTCGTCGCAGCGGTGTGCACAGGCGGACACCAGACGCGCATTGGGCACGTCCACGGTGCGCACCCAGTGGCCGGCGTCGGCGATGCTGCGACCGAAGTCCTGGTGACGGGACACCAGGCGGTCAATGAGCTCCGCCTCGGGCACTTCCAAGAAGATCAGCAGATCAATCCGGGCGCGGACCTGCCTCCACTCGCCCGATTCCAGTGCCAGGTAGTTGCCCTCGGTGACCACGACGCCGGGACCGCTCACCAGCGCGCCGGCCGCCACCGGTTCGTGCAGGTCCCGCCGGTACACCGGCGTCAGAACGTCCATGCATCCGGGCGCACGCACCCGGTCGAGCACGGACAGGTAGCCGACGACGTCGAAGGTGTCCGGGGCGCCCTTGCGGCCGTGGCGGCCCAGCGCGTCCAGCACCGCGTTGGACATGTGGAATCCGTCCATGGGTACGCCGCCGGCGAGCAACTCTCGTTGCCGCAGGTTGTGCTCCAGCGCTGCGGCCAGTGTGGACTTGCCGGCTCCGGGTGCCCCGGTCAGCCCGACGACGAGGCGGCCGCCGCTGCGGGCATCAGGCCCGTCGTCGATCCGGGTGTGGAGTTCGGTGGCGGACGCGGCGTCGCGGCCGACGGCGGCTGCGGCCGTGTGCAAGCGCTCGGCCAGGCGGTCCCCGAGTTCTGCGAGCAACACCTCGGCGGTGCCGGTGCGGACGATCGGCGAGGTGGGCATGGGGCGATTATCGCTCAGAGGGCGGCATTTGGGAGGTGCGGTAAGCGGTGGGGTGCGGCCGATGCCGGCGTGTAGGGAGGCCGGTGCTGGACCGCGTTCGTGCGGACGGGCTCCGACGATTGGTCGGCGTCGTCTACTACGCCGGTTAGTACTTGGGTACGCCACTTAGGTGTGTGCTGAAGGCCTCCGAGCCCTTCAGCGCACACCCAACCGGCGTAGTAGACGCCGAAGTGGCGTACCCAACGTCACCCCACAGGCCCGCATCCTCAAGCCCCTTAGTAACGCGGCTCAGGGACTCACCGCTCACCACAACTCAACACACCGAGAGCCGTATATGTGCGTGGCGGGCCCGGCTTCGAATGAAGCCGGGCCCGCCACCAGACAGTCCCTTACGAGACTACCGACGCCGATTGCGCGGGGTTATGCCCGCCTGCGCGCAACCGTGGTTGAGATTCCCGCGAGCAGGAGGACCGCGGCGACCGCTGCGAGCGACGTGGTTCCTGCGCCGGTCTTGGCGAGCTTCGCGCGCGAGGTCGACTTCGCGTCCGGGCTGGACGGCTTGCCAGGTGAGGGTGCCGTCACTCCGGGCGTGGTTCCAGCGCTGGGCTCGGTGGTCGGTTCGACCGTGGGCTCGGTGGTCGGTTCGACCGTGGGCTCGGTGGTCGGTTCGACCGTGGGCTCGGTGGTCGGTTCG
>NZ_FNIM01000006.1 GCF_900103885.1 Actinomyces ruminicola | reverse complement strand
CTAGATGAGTAAGTCCAAGGGGTGTGGTTAGTGGTCGTAGGGGGTCAGGGTTCGTTGTGTGGGGGCGCCTGTGAGGTCGTTGTGCCAGATGGCGGCTGTGAGTGCGAGGACGCGTTGGGTGATGCGTGAGCACACTCCGGCGATGGTGCGTCCGGCGTGGCGCTCAAGGTCGAGTTGGCCCTTGAAGGTCTGGTTGACGGACTCGATGATCTGCCGAAACGGTCGTAGGAATTGTCTGCCGGGGCGCGGGGTCTCGCCTTTGCGTGCCGGTCGGATCAGCTCGATGCCGGCGGCGGTCAGGGTGTTCTCGAAGCCGGTTCCGAAGTAGTTCTTGTCAGCGATGACTACCTGGGCCTGCGTGGCGGGTTGGTCTATGCGCTCCAGGATGGCGCACAGGGTCTCGCGCTCGTCGGCCTTGGCTCCGGTCAGGGCCCATCCCACGGGCAGTCCGTGCACGGTGCACACCAGGTGCAGGCGCAGGCCCCAGAAGAAGCGGGAATGGGAGGCGCAGTATCCGTACTCGGCCCAGCCGGCCAGGTCGGAGCGCTTGACGGTTTCGCGGGAGCGGGCGCACTCAACCGGTGTGGAGTCGGCCAGCCATACGGTGTCGTCGCAGGTGCTGACCTGATTCCTCAGCGCGGTGGCGACCCAGGTCATGGTGGCGGTGAGCTTGTGGATGCGCTTGTTGTAGCCCGATTGTCCGGGAATGTGGGGGAACATGCCCGCCAGGGTCGGGTCGGACCTGACATGGCGTATCCAGCGGGCCTCGCTGGTGTAGCCCAGCAGGGCCTGCACAACGACCAGGGTGATCATTTCCGCGTCGCTGGTGGCCGGGGCCAGGCCCACAGCCGGGCGCGCGGGCGCCTGCTCGGGGTGAGCCTTCAGCAGGTCATCGACGGTGACGTACAGTGCGGTGGTGAGGGCCTCCAGGCCGGTGTCCATGACGAGCCTCCCTATCGAGGATCCAAATGGCGTGTAACACCACCGATCCTGCGAGGCCCTCACCCCATTCCACTGCTCCCACGCCGACCACCACCCCTTGGACTTACTCATCTAGCAGCAGGCAGGTCAGCGCCCCGAGCTCCCAGACCGCGAGCTGCACGGCGTCGGCAGCTGCGGGCAGCTCGCCGTAAAGGGCCGTCAGCGTCTTGGAAATCCTGCTCATCGCCACGGCACGGGCCAGGTCCTCGGCCGTGGCGTAGGTGGTCGCGTAGCCCGGGGCGAGCAGGGCGGTCAGCAGAGCGACTGCGGTCGGCAGGGTTACCAGCCAGGCACGTTCCTCATGGGCGAGCAGGCGAGTGGTGCATATGACGCGCCTCCATGCGAGCGGCCGGGTCATCGCGCCTCACCCTCGTAGTGACGCATGAACAGGTCCTCCAGGGACGCCGGGGTGCACGTGAGCGCTTGCGCGCCCGCCGTGATGAGGGCGCTCAACGTCTCCGATACCTCCGCTGAGGGCACGGACATGCGGGTGACGCCGTCGACGTCCGCCGACGGCGGGGCGGTACCCCGGGGCAGCGCCGGGTCGGCGTCGTCGGGCAGGCGACAGGTGATGGTCGAGTCGCGCAGGTGCCGCAGCGAGGCCAGCGTACCGGTCTCCACGGTGCGACCATCCTTGATGATCGTGACCGCATCGCAAACGCTGTCCACCTCGTCCAGCAGGTGGGAGGACAGCAGCACCGTTCGGCCCACGGCCGCCGCCTCGCGCACACTGGTCTGGAAGACCTCCTCCTGGAGCGGGTCGAGCCCGCTGGTGGGCTCGTCAAGGACGAGCAGCTCGCTGGGCGCCGCCAGCGCGGCTATGAGGGCCACCTTCTGCCGGTTGCCCTTGGAGTAGCTGCGCACCGGCTTGGACGGGTCCAGGTTGAAGGCGTCGATCAGCTCCGCCTCGCGGTGGCGGTCGCGACCGCCGCGCAGTGCGGCGAAGGCGTCAAGCGTCTGCGCCCCGGTCAGACTCGGCCACAGTGCCACGTCCCCGGGCACGTAGGCGGTGCGGCGGGTGATGGGGCCCGCCTCCTGCGCCGGATCGCGGCCCAGCACCCGCACCCGCCCCGCATCTCGGTGGTACATGCCCAGCAGCACCCGGATGGTGGTGGACTTGCCGGCGCCGTTGGGGCCGAGGAAGCCGTGGATCTGACCGCGGCGTACGTAGGTCCAGGCCGTCAACGGCACGCAGGTGTCCAAAGGTCTTGACCAGGCCGGACACCGCGATGGCGTCGTCCGGGGCACGGGTGCCGGCGGCGGCAGGGCTGGCGGCGGTCTCTGCATGGGTCATGCACCCAGACTCGGGTACGACGTCGCGTCGCACTCAAGGCGTTGTGCTCCAGCGGGCGATCGTCTTGGCCAGCAGGGGCTCCATGGCCTCGGCGACCCGGGCGTAGGCGGGCTCCGCGGCGGCTATGAGCTGGAACAGGGAGCGGATTGCGCTCATGTCTACCTGTGTGGCGAGCTCGCGGCAGCGCTGGGGCCCCAGCACCCGCTCGAAGCGCGCGATATTCTGCGCGGCTCGTTCCTCGACCTGGGTATCGGTCAGGTTCTCGGTGTCCTGACCGTAGGCCGCCAGGGCGCCGTCGTCCTCCCCGTCGTCCGGGCCGGGGAAGAGGTACTCCGCCTCGGGCGGCATGCGTCCGCCGTAGCAGGCCACGTCGACCAGGTCCCGCTCGCGGCGCACGGCCGCCCGGGTCCGCTCGTCCGGGGAGGCCGCTTCCAGCCGGTCGAAGAAGGCCACCATGCGCGGAGGCATGGGGGAGACGGTCAGTCCGTCGCGGGCGCGCGCCAGCAGGGAGGCGAGCATGTCGCGCTGTCGGGTCGTCTCCGCCAGGTGTTCCACGACGGCGGTGAGCGCTTCGGACAGGTCTTCGATCACGGCCGCCCCGGCCGGGGCCGCAGCGACGGCGGGGGAGTCCAGGATGCCGCCGATGGACTTCAGCGGCACGCCCGCCTGAACCAGCCAACGAATGCGTGACAGGCGGGCGACATGGCTCAGGTCGTAGTCGCGCCAGCCACCGCGCTCCTCGGGCACGGGCAGCAGGCCCAGGTGGTGGTAGTAGCGCACGGTGCGGACCGTGGTTCCGGTGAGTCGGGCGATCTCGGCGACGCGCATGCGGGCTGCCTCTCGTGGATAGTGCTGGCTGGCCTCAGGGCAGCTCCGGGTCCGCGGCGCCCAGGACGGCCTCTCGCAGGGCGGCGGACGGAGCGACGGCACCGGAGGCAGGAGTCATGGCACCACCGTAGGCGGCCGCGGTCCCGACGTCACCGGGAGCATGGCGCTCCGGCCAGCTCCCGTCCCCAGGCCCGGGCGGCCGCCTCCTCGCCGTCGGCGAGTGGGCCCGACTGCCCCTGCACCAGGAAGCTGCCGATCGACGGTGCCTCCCGGCCCCGACCGCGCCGCAGGGCCTTGGCGATCGCCTTGGCCGCCGAGCCGCTCAGCCAGGTCCTGGAGGTCACCGTATCGAAGACGGCAACGGGCAGGGCGGGAGGAATAGCGGTGCGTGCCAGCCATTCGCGCATGCCGCCGCTCGGTGCGGCGGTTCCGGCGCGCTCATGGGCCTGAGTGCGCGTGGCCGCGGTCGGCAGGGCGCGGTTGTGGGTGGGTGCGCCCAGGATCAGCAGGCCGATGTCCGCGGGCAGGGCGGTCGGTGCCTGGGCGACGTCGACGACCCGTGCGTCCGTCCCGTCGTCCTTGAGCCCGGCGGCCACGGCCTCGGCTATGAGCCGGGTATTGCCGAAGCAGGACTCGACGACGATGAGCGCGGTGATCATGACTTCCTCCCGGTCGCTGGCGGTGCCCTCCGTGGGGCGGATGCACTCAGCATTGGGTGTGACGTCGCGTCGCACGCAAGCGGGACCCGCCGCCCGATGGCAGCGGGTCCCTTCAAAGTGTTCGGCCGGAGCGGGGCCGCCTCAGAGCTGGGAGCCGGCGACGGCGAAGGTGTCGCACTGCTCCAGGGAGCCGGAGTTCATGCCGGTGGTGAACCAGCGCACCCGCTGCTCGGAGGAGCCGTGCGTCCAGGTGTCGGAGTTGACGGTGCCGCTGGAGCGCTGCTGAATGTGGTCGTCCCCCACCGACTCGGCGGCGCTGATCGCGGTGGCGATCTCTGCCTGAGTGGGCTCGACCAGGAAGGCGGTGCCGGTGTCGGGGTCGACGGTGGTGGCCGCGTAGTGCACCCACACGCCCGCGTAGCAGTCGGCCTGCAGCTCGGTGCGCACCGAGTCGGAGTCGGCGCCGCTGCGGGAGCGGTCCGTCGAGCCCATGACGCCCAAGAGGTTCTGGATGTGGTGGCCGAACTCGTGGGCCACGATGTACTCCTCCGCCAGCGGGGTGTCCTTGGCGCCCAGCGTGGACTCCATGTCGGAGAAGAAGCTCATGTCCAGATAGACGTTGGAGTCGCCCGGGCAGTAGAACGGGCCAACGGCGCTGGTGGCCGAACCGCAGGCCGTCGAGACCGACTGCCCGTCCCACAGGATGAATCCCGGCTCGGCATAGGCGGTGCCGCCCTGGGCGGGCAGCTGCTCGCCCCACACCGCGTCCAGGGACTCCGCGGTGGCGATCATGCGGCACTGGGTGTACTGGTTGGCGGCCTCCCCGCTGGTGCATATGGAGGTGTCGATGGTGGAGGAGGTGGAGGCGCCCGAGGCCGACTCCTGACTGCTCAGCAGGCCGCTCAGGTCCACCCCGGTGACCTGGGACAGCAGGAACACGGCCAGGACGGCCAGCACGGAGCCGCCACCGATGGCGGCGCCGCGGCGCCCGCCGGAGCGTGTCTGCACCCGGTTGGGGTCGAGCTTGATATTGCGGTTGAATGACACTTAACCCACCTCGTCGCCGGGGCATCGCTGCACGGTTGGTCCTTAGCGGGTCAAGGCTAGCGGACGGGGCCATTGACCCGTGTCTCATCTGTGGGCTGGGGTGCCCGCTGCGAGTACGCTGGAGCCGTGCTGTACGACCTGCTGTACAAGACCGTCTTCACCCGGATCGACCCCGAGACCATCCACGACGTGTGCGTGGACGCGATCGAGGCCACCAGCAAGGTGCCGCTCGTGCGCGACTTCGTGCGGCAGGCCTTCGGGCGCCGTCCCGCCTTCCCCGTGCCGTCCGCCAACCAGGGCGGGCCGTTCGTCCGCCCCGTCCCCGGCATTCTGGGCCTGGCCGCGGGCATGGACAAGGAGGGGCAGGCCGTGGAGGGCATGGACATGCTCGGCTTCGGCTTCGTAGAGGTGGGCACCTTCACGGCGCGTCCCCAGCCGGGCAACGACAAGCCCCGCATGTGGCGCTACCCGACCATTCGGGCGATCCGCAACCGCATGGGCTTCAACAACTCCGGCGCAGACGAGGCCGCCGAGCGGCTGCGCCGACTGCGCTCCACCGTGCGGGGCCGCTCGATCGTCGTCGGCGCCAACATCGGCAAGACCAAGACCACGCCCCTGGAGCAGGCCGCACAGGACTACGCCTACTCGGCCTCGCGGGTCGCCCGCTGGGTCGACTACCTGGTGGTCAATGTGTCCAGCCCCAACACCCCCGGCCTGCGCACCCTGCAAGAGGTCGAGGCGCTGCGGCCGATCCTCGCCGCCGTGCGCGAGGCCGCTGACGCCGCCGCACACCGGCACGTCCCGCTGCTGGTCAAGATCGCCCCGGACCTGGCCGACGAGGACGTCGACGCCGTTGCCGACCTGGTCCTGGACATGAAGCTGGACGGGGTGGTGGCCACCAACACCACCATTGACCACGATCTGGGGGAGGGCGGCCTGTCCGGCGCACCCCTGCTGCCGCGTTCGCTGCAGGTCGTGCGCCGCCTGCGGACGCGCCTGGGGGACAAGCCGACCATCATCGGCGTCGGCGGCATCTCCTCCGTCATGGACGCCGAACTCATGCTCGACGCCGGCGCCGATCTGCTGCAGGCATACACCGCCTTCATATACAACGGCCCGGCCTGGCCCGGTCGCATCAACCGCGCCCTGGCCACGGTGCCGCGCCACCCCCGCTGACCCCACCCGGCACAGCCAACTCACCGAGATCGGCAGAAGTTACGTGCCGAAATCGGTAGAAACGACCATCGAGGTCGGTAGAAGCGGCTCGCCGCTTCTACCGACCTCGATTATCCGCTTCTGAGGAGTACGCCTCAGGCCGGGCGCTGCTCGGGGGAGACGGTCAGCGCCGGGTCGCGCTCGACGACGTCGCCGAGCGCCTGATCGATGGCGGTCATCACGTCCTCGCCCAGCTGGACGCCGGAGGCCTTGACGTTCTCCACCAGCTGCTCGGGACGCGAGGCGCCCACCAGTGCGGCGGAGATGAAGTCGTGCTGGAGTACCCAGGCGATGGCCAGCTGCGGCATGGTGAGCCCGGCGTCGTCGGCGATGGGCTTGAGCCTCTGGACGGCGGTGAGCACGTCGTCACGCATCCAGCGGCTGATCATCTCCCTGCCGCCCTTCTCGTCCGTGGCGCGGGATCCCGCCGGCGGCTGCTGCCCGGGCAGGTACTTGCCGGACAGTACGCCCTCGGCCATCGGAGACCAGACGATCTGGCCCATACCGAGCTCGGTGGAGGTGGGCACCACCTTGTCCTCGATAATGCGCCATAGGGCGGAGTACTGCGGCTGGTTGGACACCAGGCGGAAGCCCATCTGCGTAGCGAGCTCCTGACCGGCGCGGATCTGCTCGGCCGTCCACTCCGAGACGCCGATGTACAGGGCCTTGCCGGCGCGCACGACGTCGGCGAAGGCCTGCATGGTCTCCTCCAGCGGCGTGGCGTAGTCGTAGCGGTGCGCCTGGTACAGGTCGACGTAGTCCATGCCCAGGCGGCGCAGGGAGCCGTCGATGCCCTCCATGATGTGCTTGCGGGACAGGCCCACGTCGTTGGGCCCCTTGGGGCCGATGGGCCAGTAAACCTTGGTGAAGATCTCCAGGGACTCGCGGCGCTGCCCCTTCAGCGCCTGCCCCAGCACCTCCTCGGCGACGGTATTGGCGTACACGTCGGCGGTGTCGAAGCTGGTGATGCCCAGGTCGAGCGCGGTGTGCACGCAGTCGACGGCGGTGTCCGCCTCCACCTGGGAGCCGTGGGTGAGCCAGTTGCCGTAGGTGATTTCGGTGATCTTGAGTCCGGAGCTGCCGAGATGACGATATGCGACCATGACCACAGCCTAACCCGGTAAGTACGTCCGTGCAACTATTTTCTGTGGGGACGCGATGCGCCGCTGCGGCCGACACAGGCGGCCTGCTGGTGGTGCCGGCCCAGGCCAGGCAGGGGAGGTGCCCGGGCTCACTCGGGGTACTGGCGGCGTGCCACCTGGGGAGCGGGCTGGCGCCAGCGCCGCAGGTTGAAGCAGCGCGAGAAGATGTACCAGAAAATGTGTCCCTGCTCCTGGACCTTCTCCCGGCCGAACTTCGCGTACAGGCGGCGCCGCAGCAGCCGCCAGCAGATCACGGCGTCGGCGATCGACACGAACAGGAACAGGTAGATCGCCAGCATGAAGTAGAAGCTGAGCAGGGTCTGCCGAGATGAGAAGGCGACGAACACGATCAGCAGCACCAGGGTCAGCGGCATGAACAGCTCACCCAACGAGTAGCGGGCATCGATGTAGTCGCGGATGTATCGCTTGATCGGGCCCTTGTCCCGGGGAGGCAGGTAGCGCTCGTCGCCGGTCTGCATGGCGATTCTCTGACGCTCCCAGGCCTCATCCTGTTTGGCGCGCGCCTCGCGCTTGGCCGCCTTGCGGTCCGCGGGCACGATCGGGTGCAGATTGCGTGCCTGCGCATCCTTGCGCTTGGGTGTGGGACGCCCCTTGCCGGAGGAGGTCTTGGCGGGGGCGGCCGTGGCGGCTGCGGCGTCGTCGTCGGCCTGGCTGCGCTTGCCGAACGGCAGCTTCTCTAACAGACTCACGGGCAACAGGGTAGCGGCTGAACCGCGCTACCCTGCAACTCATGATCACCGCCCACGCCGTGCGCGCCGCCGTCCGCGAGTCCTTCGATCGGGTCGTGAGCGACCTGACTGACTTGGTCGCCATTCCCTCCGTCTCCGCCGCGGGCCACGATCCGGCCCAGGTCAGTCGCTCCGCCGAGCATGTTGCGGCGCTGCTGCGCGGTGCCGGATTCGAGGCGCAGGTCGCCGCGGTGCCCGGGCCGGACGGACCCGGCCGCCCCGCGGTGCTCGCCCACCGCGACGGCCCGGCCGACTCGCCCCGGGTCCTGCTCTACGCCCACCACGACGTGCAGCCCGTGGGCGACGCCGCCAGGTGGCGTCAGGCCGACCCCTTCGCCGCCGAGCGCCGCGGCGAGCGCCTGTTCGGGCGCGGCACCGCCGACGACGGCGCCGGCGTGATCGCCCACGTGCACGCGCTGCGGCTGCTGGCCGAGCTGAACGGCGGCGAGCTGCCCTGCTCGGTCACCGTGTTCATTGAGGGAGAGGAGGAGGTGGGCTCGCCCTCCTTCGGGAACTTCCTGCACACCTACCGGGGCCGGCTGGACGCCGACGTGATCGTCGTCGCCGACTCCTCCAACTGGAAGGTGGGGGTGCCTGCGCTGACCACCTCGCTGCGCGGCGTGGTCCAGGTGGACGTGCGCCTGGACGTGCTCGACCACGCCCTTCACTCCGGCCAGTACGGCGGCCCGGTCATCGACGCCGTCACGGCCATGTGCCGGCTGGTGTCCACCCTGCACGATGAGCGCGGCGACGTTGCGGTGGACGGCCTCATCTCCCGCCCCGCGGCCGCCCCTGGCTCCCCGGACTACTCCGAGGCGGACTTCCGCGCCGACGCCGGAGTCCTGGAAGGCGTCGAGCTCGCCGGCACCGGCGATTTGACCGCGCGGCTATGGACCAAGCCCGCCCTGGCGGTCATCGGCATGGACGTCACCCCCCTGCAGGTGGCGGGCAATGTGCTCGCACCCAGCTGCACGGCGCGCCTGTCCCTGCGCATCGCTCCCGGCCAGGACCCGGCGGCTGCGCTGACCGCCCTGAAGGCGCATCTGGAGGAGCACGTGCCCTTTGGGGCGAGGCTGACGGTCACCGTCGGCGAATTGGGGCCGGCCTTCGACGGCGCTGCCGACACCCCCGCGGCGCGCGCGGCCCACTGGGCGCTGACCAGTGCCTTCGGAGCCGAGGCCGTGAACATCGGCCAGGGCGGCTCCATCCCCTTCATCGCGACCCTGAAGGAGACCTTCCCGGAGGCTCAAGTCCTGGTGACCGGGATCGAGGACCCGGATACGCGTGCTCACAGCGAGGACGAGTCCATGCACCTGGGCGACCTCGAGCACATCGTGGCCGCCGAGGTGCTGCTGCTGGCCCGGCTCGGCGGCGTAGTCGCGGACTGACAAGAGCCGGGGCGGCCGCATGCGAGTTCTCCTGGCACCGGGTGCCATGTATCCCGAGCCCCGTGGCGTGCCGCTGGTTGCACCCGACTTGGGCCTGGGTGCGCTCGCCGTGGCCGAGTCGATCGCGGCCGGCTGGGCGCACGAGCGCCCCGCCGACGCGCTCACGCTCTTGCCGCTGCCCGACGGCGGTCCCGGCACGGTGCAAGCGATCGCCCGGGAACGGATCGCCTTCCGCACCAGCCTGTACGCAGCCGGCCCGCTCGGCCGGACCCGTGAGGTGGAGCTGGTGCGCCTGACTCCGGCCGGACCGGCCTGCGGCGGGGCCGGCGCGGTCACGGGCGCCACCTGGCTGCTGGACGCCGCCCGGCTGCTCGCCCTGCCCGCTGACCGCGAGCTGGCGGCGCGTGAGGCGCGCTCCGGGACGACGACGGGCCTGGGACGGGCGCTGGCCGCCGCCCTTGGTGCTACGGCGCCCGGTGACACGCTGGTGGTGACCCTGGGAGCGACCGCCGTGCACGACGGCGGCGTGGGCGCCCTGGACGGTCTAGGCGGCCTGGGGACGGCGCGTGCGCTTGTCGCGGGCCGTGAGCTGGTGCTCGCCCTGGCCGATGACACTCCGCTCGGGGGCGTCTCGGGGGCCGGGCAGGTGCTGACCGCGGTTACCACGCTGAGCGGGGAGCAGGCCCAGGAACTGAACCGCAGGGCCTGCGCCGCGGCGTCGCGAATCGTGACGCAGGCTGCCGCAACCTGCAGTGGCGCCCTGCCGGTGGCGGGTGTTGGGACGGTGGGGGCGCAGGTGGTGTCTGCCTCGTCGCGGGGCACCGGCGCCGGCGGGGGAGCGGCCCTGGTGCTGCGCTCCCTCGGGGCGCGGGCACTGCCCGGCCCCCGTGTCATGTCGCAGCTGTTGGGACTGGCGGGGGCCGCTGTCGACCAGGACCTGGTGGTGACGGCGGTCGGCGAGGCCTACGACGTCGTCGCCGACTCCGTGACCGCGGTGGTTGGCGAGGTGGCGGGGAAGGCGGCGCTGCCGACGGTGATGGTCGCGGGGCGGCTGGCGGTGCCGCGCGGTGAACTCGCCGAGGCGGGCGTGGTGTCCGCATACTCGCTCGAAGCGCCCGGCGCAGTTCGAAACGAAACCTGGAATGCCGGCGGCGCGCCCGCGCTGCGTGAACGGCTTACGGCGGTCGGCGCCCGTCTGGCACGCACCTGGTCGCGCTGATTGCGCCCGCCCGCATCTTCTACCGATTTCGGCACGTAACTTCTACCGATCTCGGCGAGAAGGGGGCGGGGAAGGTGGGGTCAGGGGACCATGGTGTGGGGCGCCGGTGCGGTGGAGCCGCGCACGATCAGGTCGGGGGTGAACAGCAGCTCGGTGTCGGCCTGCGGCTCGCCACCGATGGCGGAAAGCAGCGTGGTCACGGCCGCCCGGCAGATCGCCGCCACCGGCTGGCGCACCGTGGTCAGTGGCGGGTTGGTCATCGGGATCAGCGGGGAGTCGTCGTAGCCGATCACCGACACGTCCTGGGGAACGGTCTTGCCGGCGGCACGCACCCCCGAGATGACGCCGAGCGCCATGATGTCCGAACCGCAGATGATGCCGGTGCAGTCCTGCTCCAGCAGTCGGGCGGCGGCGCTGGCGCCGCCCTCATAGGTGTACAGGGTCTCCACGATGCGCAGCGGCTGGTCCGGCAGGTTGGCGCGCATGCCGTCCTCGTAGCCGGCGCGCTTGCGCTGGGCGGGCACCATCCGGCCCGGTCCGATGGCCAGACCGATGCGGGTGTGCCCCAGGCTGGCCAGATGGTCCACGGCCATGCGTGCCGCCGCCCGATCGTCGGTGGCGAAGCCGGGCACCTTGATCGTGGGGGCGTTGCCGTTGATCGTCACTAGCGGCACGCCGCGCTCACGCAGACGCTGGTAGCGGGTGACGTCGCCCCCGGTGTCGGAGTGCCGTCCGGAGACGAAGATGATGCCGGCCACGCCCCGGTCCACGAGCATCTCGATGTACTCGTCCTCGCTGGTGCCACCCGGAGTCTGCGTGCACAGCAGCGGGGTGTGTCCGCTGGGCGCGAGCAGCTGCTCGATCTCCTGGGCGTACAGCGGGAAGATCGGGTTGGACAGCTCGGGCACGATCAACCCCACCAGGCCCTTGGATGCCTGGCGGAGCGACTCCGGACGCTCGTAGCCGAGCAGATCGAGGGCGACGAGCACTTGGCGGCGGGTCACTTCCGCCACATTCGACTTGCCGTTGAGGACTCGGGACACGGTCGCCGTCGAGACGCCCGCCTGCTCGGCGATGTCGGCGAGGGTGATGCGCTGTTGCACGGTTCCCATCCTAAGGGGAAATCACGAGCAGCCGCCGCCGCGTGGCGGTGCTTCCTGCGTGAGGCGGATTCATTGCGGTTCATCGGACACGTACGGATTCGGAGCGGGGCAGCGCCGGTCGCAGGGTGATAACGGCGGATCCGGGGCCGGTGGCGTCAATGGTCAGGCGCCCCTCCGCGCCCCCGATGACGGTGACGGCGACGCCGTCCATCACCTCGACGTCGGCGACCGCACCGGCCGGCAGGGCGGCGAGATCCAGGTCGATCGGTGCGCCGGCCGCCCGGGCGAGCACCACCAGCACGTCGCCGTCCGGGTGGGTGCGCAACCAGGCCAGCAGGTCGCCCTCGGCGTGCACCCAGCGCATGCCACCGCGCCGCAGCGCCGGCAGCTCGTGGCGTAGCCGCCCCAGCTGCCGGTAGCGATCCAGGACGACGCGGTCGACCTTCCCCCAGGCGCCGGTCGGACCTAGTTCGTCTGTGGGCGCGGCGCCCGGTGCGCTGGTCCACGGCATGGTGGTGCGCGAGTGCTCACCGGTGCGGCCGGTGGCCCCGAGCTCATCCCCGCAGAACACGGTGGGGACTCCCGGTGCCGTGAACAGGGCGGTGGCGGCCACCAGCTGCGCGGCACGGGAACCGACGACGGTGCGGATGCGCGGAGTGTCGTGTGATCCGAGCAGGTTCATGGAGTGGGTGATGGAGGTGGCCGGCATGTGCGCGGTGTACTCGCGCACGCCCCGCGAGATGGGGCCGGCCTCAAGCCGGGGGATACCGGTGGGGATGCCCAGCCAGTCCAGGTCGTCGGCGGGGTCCGGGTTGGCGAGCCAGGACCACAGCGGCCGGGTGAAGCCGTGGTAGTTCATGGTGCCCTGCCAGCCCGGACCGCCCAGGTCGCCGGAGGCGTCGTGCCCGTGCTCGGCGACCAGCCACAGCTGCCGACCCGTGTCTGCCTCGATCTGCCGCATGGTGGTGCGCATGTCGCGGGCCGCCTGGTGCGCCAGGTCGACCATGCCGCTGCGGCCGGTCATGTTGGCCACGTCCGTGCGCCAACCGTCGGCGTCGTAGGGCGGCAGCAGCCAGTGCGCCGTTATCGAAGCCGGGCCGCGCAGCAACCGGTCGCGCATCATGTCGGAGCGGTGGTCGAGCTTGGGCATGGACTCCACGCCCATCCAGGTCGCGTACCGGTCCGGGTAGCGTTCGAAGGAGTAGAAGTCCGCCTCCGGGGAGCGGGCATCGGTGATGGCCTGCTGGAACCAGTCGTGAGTGACGCCGGTGTGGTTGGTGGTCAGGTCCAGCAGCAGCCGCATGCCGCGCTCGTGCAGCGCCTGCGAGAGCCGGGCCAGGGCCTCGTCGCCGCCGAGCAGGGCGTCGACGTGGTCGAAGCTGGTCGCGTCATAGCGGTGCACGGAGCCCGCCGGGAATATCGGGGTCAGGTAGATCGTGTTGACGCCGAGCCGCTGCAGGTAGTCCAGGTGGTCGGCAATGCCGTCCAGGTCTCCGCCGTACCAGGCCTCCCCGCTGGGCGTGCCCCTCAGCGGCGGCTCATCCAACCAGGAGTGCGCCTTGGCCCAGGCCGGGGCGATTCGTTCGCGCGGCGGGGTGTGGGCCGAAAAGCGATCCGGGAAGATCTGGTAGCAGACGGCGTCGAGCACCCAGTCGGGGGCGTCGTCGTCGGCCAGGACCCGGAAGTCCGTGGCGTCGGGGACGTCATGGTCCGCCGGGCCGGCGGCATGGAACCAGACGTAGGGGTGCTCGGTGCCCGGCGACAGCAGCAGGAACCGGTAGTGGTTGGTCGGGTTGACGAGGCGGACGGTCGCCTCCCACCACGCACCGCCGCTGGCGCGGGCCACCAGGTGCGCGGCGGACAGAGCCGGCTCGCCGTCGACCACTTGGCGCAGGATGACGCGTTCGGGCTCCCAGGGAGCGGGCACCCACAGCCGGGCGGAGAGCTCCGCCCCGGGGCGGCGCGCGCCCAGCAGGTAGGCCGGGCCGGTGTCGTGATGCGGCTGGCTCAGGTACTGAGCGCTGTTCAGGCAGGTCATCGAGCGGCCTCAGCCCTTCACCGCGCCGGCGGTGGCGCCACCGACGATGTACTTCTGCAGGTACTGGAACAGCGCGATCACCGGCACCATGGTCATGACCGAGCCGGCGGCGAAGATACCCAGGTTGTTGGAGCGGTCGCCCGACAGCATGCCGTACAGGCCGACGGCGAGCGTCTTCTTGGAGTCGTCGGTCAGGAAGATGGAGCCCAGCATGAACTCGGAGATGATTCCGACGAAGGCGAGCAGGAAGGTGGTGGCCAGAATGGGCTTGAGGGAGGGTAGCAGAATCCGGTAGAAGACCTGCCAGTGGGTGCATCCGTCCAGGATGGCGGCCTCGTCGAGCTCCTTCGGAATGGTGTCGAAGGTGCCCTTGATCAGCCACACCTGTCCCAGGGCACCGCCCATTAGGGCCAGGCAGTAGCCCAGCAGCCGGTTCAACCCGATGGCGGGGAGCACGTCCCCGATGCCGGCGATCATGGTGTAGATGGCGATCATTGCCAGTGTGGCGGGGAACATCATGATCAGCAGCAGCGCCAGCAGGCCGCCGCGGCGGCCCTTGAAGCGGAAGCGGCTGAAGGCGTACGCGGCCAGCACGGAGAAGAAGATCTGTGCCGCCGCCACCACCCCGCACACGATCATGGTGTTCAGGTACCAGCGGGTGAAGGGCCCCTTGCTGCCGCTGAGCAGCGTCTGGTAGTTGATCAGGCTGAACCGGGTCGGGATCAGCGACGTGGAGGCCACCGTTCCCAGGGGGTTCAGGGAGGCGGAGAGCACGTAGAGGATCGGGAAGGCGGCGAAGACGAGCGCAACCGCCCCGACGACGTGGCGCCAGCCGACCTCGCGGAACCAGCGGCGGAAGGGCGTGTGGTTCTGCTCCCTGGGGGTCTCTGCGCCGGTTGCGGTGGTGGTCTTGGTTTCAGTCATTTTGAATCGGTCCCTTCCGGCGTGTCAGTTGATGTCCTCGAGGCGGCGGGTGGCAGTGAACTGTGCCGCGGCCAGGACGCCGGTGATGACGAATAGGACGACGGAGACGGCGGAGGCGAAGCCGTAGTCGGCGCCCGACCCGCCGAAGGCGATGCGGTAGACCATTGAGATCAGGATGTCCGTGCCGCCGCGGGTGTACTCGCCGGCGGCGAAGGGGCCGCCCTCGGTGAGCAGTTGGATGGCGTTGAAGTTGTTGAAGTTGAAGGCGAAGGTGCTCACCAGCAGCGGGGCGACCGAGACCAGCAGCAGCGGGGTGATCACGCGCGTGGTGGTCTGCCAGCCGTTGGCCCCGTCGATGCGGGCCGCCTCCTTCAGGTCATCGGGGATCGACTGCAGGGCGCCAGTGCACACGATGAACATGTAGGGGAAGCCCATCCACAGGTTGGTCAGCAGCACGGCGACCTTTGCCCAGGTCGGGTCTCCCAGCCAGTTGATGTGCAGGTTCAGCGTCTCGTTGATCAGGCCGAAGTCGCGGTTGTAGAAGTTGGACCAGATCAGCAGGGAGATGAACCCGGGGACCGCATAGGGCAGCAGCAGGAAGGAGCGGTACAGCTTCTTGCCGCGGATGCGGTCGTCGTTGAGGGTCAGGGCCAGGAAGTAGCCGAGGATGAAGGTCAGCAGCATGGAGCCGCCGGCGAAGATCAGGGTCCAGGTGAACGCCCCGCCGAGCTGCTTGATCAGGCTCCGGTTGCCGAAGAGCTTGGCGAAGTTGGCCAGGCCGATGTTCTGCTTCCAGGACTGGGCGAGCCGGTCGCCATTGGCGTTGACGTAGTACTCGGAGTTGCCGACCTTCTGCACCGTGTAGACGTCACCGGTCTGGGTGTTCGTGATCGAGTCGCTCTGCTCGTCGTACACCATCGTCTTGGTGCCCTCAAAGGCCGAGCGCACGCCCTGAACCTTGATGGCGGAGGTCTCCGACACCGACAGGGTCAGGGTGGAAATCGTGTCGTAGGCGGTGTTGATCTGCTTGCCGGTCAGAATGGTGTAGCCGTCGGCGGCCGTGACGAAGCCATCGGTGACGGTGACGTCTACGTCGGTGGCGGGCTGGACGGTCTCGCCGTCGGCGCCGTAGAGCACGTCCTCGGTGTCGGTGTCCACCAGGAACAGGGTGAAGGGGCCGTCTTCGACGCTGCCGGTGGTGGCCACGGACAGGTTGTACAGCGGAGAGTCCGGGGCCTGCACGACCGAGTTGTTGGTGATGGTGGTGACGGCGTCCTCCTTGGTCCCGCGGAAGCCGTCGCCGAAGTTGGTGAAGGCGGTCTGGACCGTCATCACGATCGGCACGATCAGGAAGACGGCGAGGAAGAAGGTGCCTGGGAAGAAGTACTTGCCGGGGATGAACCGCCGGGTGGAGTACAGCACGAAGATCGCGACCGTGGCTGCCACCACGATGAACAGCCACAGCCACATACGCGCGGCGATGAGCAGCGGCACCAGGTAGGCGGCCACGGCCAGGGCCGCTCCGAGTACGAGCACGCGGCCGAGTACGGAGCGGATCGTCGTCGTCCGCTCCCGTGCCGCGCGGCGGGAGGAGTCTGGGGTTTCCGCGCCTGCGGCCGCATGAGCGCCGCGTTCGTGGGCGGTCGGGGACGTCATCGTCGAAGAACCTTTCACAGTGCTGAAAGAGGCTGAAAGACAAGCAGAAGCTGGGCAGGGACCGGGATGCGGCCGCTGGACCGGTCGCGTCAGGGGGAGCGGGCGGCCATCGGCCGCGAGCACGGTGAGGGCCGACGGCCACGCCGTCGGCCCTCAACCGCGTTTCACAGTCCGAGCGTGGACTTGATCTCGTCTCCGGCGCTGGTCATCGTGGACTCGGGGTCCGCGCCGTTGACGATGTTGGCGTCGGCCATGCCCAGCGGGCCCCAGATGGCGGACATCTCGGGGATGGCCGGCATCGGGTCCGCGCCGGACGCGAAGTCCATGAACTTGACCATATTGGTGTCGCTCGACTCCAGCTTGCTGGCCAGGTCCTGATGAACCGGAGGCAGCGGGTTGATGGCGTACATGGCCTCGGCGATGGAGGAGTCCTTGGCGACGTCGGCCACGAAGGTCTCCGCGAAGGCCTTGTTGGCGCCGCCTCCGGCCACGTAGAAGGCGTTCACGCCGGCGAAGGGACGGGCGTCGTCCATGCCCTCGAAGCCGGGGATCTTGGACAGCTCGAAGTTGATGCCGGCGGTGTTGATGTCGCCCAGCGCCCAGGGGCCGGAGATCAGGTAGGCGGCCTTGCCCTCGGTGAACAGGGAGATGGCGTTGTCGCCGGTGATGGAGGTCTTCAGCACCTGCTGAGTGCCCAGCTCGCCGATCTTCTTGGCGGCGGCGATGGAGCCCTCGGCGCCGACGCCGACGTCCGTGGGATCCAGGGAGCCGTCCTCCTTCTTGCCGAACAGGTAGCCGCCGCCGGAGGTGTACAGCGGTTCCATGTGGTAGGCGTCGCCGGACTCGCCCACGGGCAGGGAGAGCACCACGTCGGCGCCGGAGGCCTGGCCGGCGGCGACCAGCTCCTCGATGGTGGCGGGCTCGGTGACGTCGGTCAGGTCCTTGTTGACGAACAGGCCCAGCGTCTCCACGCAGTAGGGCACGCCGTAGTACTGGCCGTCGTAGGTGACGGCGTCCAGGGCGACCTGGCTGTAGTTGGCCTCGGCTGCGGAGTCGAGGGTGATGGGGGAGATGGTGCCGTTCTGGACCAGGTTGCCGATCCAGTCGTGCGCGGCCACGACCACGTCCGGGCCATTGCCGGCCTGGTTCGCGGCGATGAAGTTGCCCTGCAGGTCGTCGGCGACCACCTGCACGGCGACGGTGATGCCCTGCTTGTCGCCCCACTCCTGGGCGACGTCCTTGAGCGCGCCGGCCTTGACCTCGTCGGTCCAGATGACCAGGTCGGCGTTGGCGTCGCGGACGACCTGCTCGTCGGTGGACTCGTCGGTGGCGTCGACCGGGGCGTCCGAGGCGGCGGTGGAGGTGTCGTCGGAGCTGCAAGCGGCTGCGGCGGCGAGGGTGGTGGCGATGGCGGTCATAGAGAGGAACGACCGGCGGTTGAGGGACACCGTGATTCTCCTTCGAATCTGAATGGAGCTGATGGGATGACGCTGAAAAATGTAACGCCATCCTGCAAGTCTTGCAAGACGCCTGGGAGGGTCCTGCAAAGATGTTGCAAAAAAGTGTCTCAGGCAACAGTGGCGGCGTTGATCCACGCCGTCGTCGAGGGTGGCACGATCAGGCTGCCGCCCTCCTGGTCAAGCGCACCCGAGGACAGCAGCACCTCGGCGTGCTCGGGCAGTATGAGCGAGCGCGGTGAGGCGTTGACCAGCACCAGCACGTCCCGGGTGAGCACCACCAGCACGTCCCGGGGGCACCACTCCAGGCCCTTGACGAAGGCGAAGGGCGCTGCCGCCAGATTGTGCTCGTGACGTACATAAATGGCGTGGCGAACGGTGGCCAGGGGGGAGGCGAACTGGGAGCCCTGGAAGCCGGCCTGCTCATTGACGACGTCGGCCAGGGCCAGCGGATCTGCGGGCTTGTCGGCGTCGAGCAGCCCGACCTCGTCTCCCTGGCGCAGATACACGGAGCCGGGCAGTGCCAGCACCAGGGTCTGCAGGGCCAGGGACCGGCGGTGCAGCTCCACGGGGGAGATGCCGTCGAACCAGCGCCGCCCGTCTCCCGTGCCCAGTGCCTCCGCCAGTCGGTAACTGGGCAGGTAGCGCCAAACCGGGGATGCGCCGAAGCTGTCGTGCTCGGCCAGGGACGTGGTGATCGCCGAGGTGAGCGAGGTGGGATCCCAGCTGGAGAGCATCAGGCGATCGTCGCGCAGATGGTGCAGCCAGTCGTCCTGCACATGGTGCAGCAGCGCCTCGGGATAGCTGGCGGACACGTCCGCACCGAGTGTGCCCTCGGGCACATACTCGGCCAGCAGGGAGTGCACCACCGCGAAGTACTCGCTCAGCCGCTCCAGGTCGGACTCGTCCCACACCTCGGGCGGGACGATGGTGCCCAGGTCCACGCCGTCGGCACCGGCGGCCAGGAAGCTCGCGGCGCGGTCCACCAACCCGTCTTGGACCTGCTCCCGGCCGACGAAGATGGGGTTGTCCTCGCGGGCGTAAGTGCTGGTAACCGGCCCCAGAGCGCCCGACACCCGCACGATCACACGCATACCCCGCTCGTGCGCCCGCTCGGTGAAATGATGGAAGGAAGCCATGCCGGAGTCGGCGGCGATCCGCGAGGGGCGTATCAGGATGGCGCCGAATCCCAGGGAGGCGACATGCTCCAGCACGGCGTCCATGCGGTCCAGTTCCTCGGCTCCGAGGTTGGGGGAGGGGATCTCGTACACAAGCCCGTCCCGCCACCACTCGGCCGGGCCGGTGTATGCACGGTGGACGAGCGTCGTCGTGGTGGTCACGGCAACCGGCTCCCTTCCGCCGGGATCTATACCCGGACCTCGGACCTCACCGGGCCTGCGCGAGGCAGTTGGCGAAGCCCGGTGACAAGACAATCCTGCTAAGCCGTAGGGCTAGAGCGTGACTCATAGTAACCCGGCCGCAGGGACGCCGCCGCCACGTCCTGCGATACGTTGGACTCATGTCCATCTCACCCAAGCACCTCACCGTCGCGGCAACGCTGAGCGCGGGTGACGCCGTGGCCGAGGACACCGGCGACCTGATCGGTTACGGAGCCGCCGACGTGGCCCGATTCGTTCCCGAGCCGCCCAAGAACCCGCAGCGCACCCCCTTCGAGCGCGACCGTGCCAGAGTCCTGCACTCCTCGGCCCTGCGTCGGCTCGGCGCCAAGACCCAGGTGCTGGGGCCCTCCGCCGATGACTTCGTGCGCACCCGCCTGACCCACTCCCTGGAGGTGGCGCAGGTGGGCCGGGCGCTGGGGCAGGCGCTGGGCTGCGATCCCGATGTGGTCGACGCCGCCTGCCTGTCGCACGACCTCGGGCACCCGCCCTACGGGCACAACGGGGAGCAGGCGCTGAACGTGGTCGCCGAGTCCATCGGCGGATTCGAGGGCAATGCCCAGACCTTCCGCATTCTGACCCGCCTGGAGCCCAAGACCCTGGCCGCCACCGGACGCGGCGTGGGCGTGAACCTCACCCGCGCCAGCCTGGATGCTGTTGCCAAGTATCCGTGGGCCAAGGGCGAGGGGCCGGGCGGCCCCGGCGGACGTTCCGCGGCCAAGTACGGCTGCTACGAGGAGGACCGCGAGGTCTTCGACTGGATGCGTGCGGGCGCCCCCGCCCACCGCCGCTGCCTGGAGGCCCAGATCATGGACTTCTCCGACGACGTCGGCTACTCGGTGCACGATGTGGAGGACGCCATCGCCCTGTTCAAGATGGACCCCGCCCGCCTGACCGACGCCGCCGAGGTGGGCACGGTGGTGGATGCCACCCGCTCCTGGTACGGCGGCGGCATGAGCGCCGACGCGCTCGGCTCGGCCTGGGAGAGGCTGTCCGCCCAGCCGTTCTGGATCCGTGCCTACACCGGGGGAATCGCGGATGCGGCGCAGCTGAAGAACCTCACCAGTCAGCTGATCGGCCGCTTCGTCTCGGCCGTGGCCGGCGCCACCCGGGAGGTCTTCGGCGAGGGGCCCCTGACCCGCTACGACGCCGACCTGGTCATCCCCGAGGAGACCGCCGCGGAGATCCTGGTGCTGAAGGGGGCGGCGGTGCGCTACGTGATGGCCCCCCGCGAGCACGAGCCCGTCTACCTGCGCCAGCGCACCGAGCTGTTCGACCTGGCCGACGCCCTGCTCGAGAGCCGCGGGCGGCACCTGGAGCCCATTTTCGCCGCCGCCTGGAACGAGGCCGCCGACGACGCCGGGAGACTGCGCGCCGTGGTGGACCAGATCGCCTCCCTGACCGACACCTCCGCCCAGGCCTGGCACGCCCGCCTGTGCGGGCTGCTGTCCGCGGTGTAATCAGCGGCCCGGACGGGGGCGGATTCGGGTCGGCGCCCTCGCCTACTATTGGGCCATGGCGGGACTGATCAAGCGCGAGGACATCGACGCGGTGCGCGAGCGCGCCAAGATCGAGGACGTCGTCGGCGAGCATGTCACGCTCAAGAGCGGAGGAGTGGGCTCCATGAAGGGCCTGTGTCCCTTTCACGACGAGCGCACCCCCTCCTTCAACGTACGTCCCCAACTGGGGCTGTGGCACTGCTTCGGCTGCGGCGAGGGCGGCGACGTCATCGACTTCGTGCAGAAGATCAACCACCTGTCCTTCACGGAGGCGGTGGAGTACCTGGCCGGCCGCGTGGGCGTGCAGCTGCGCTACGAGGAGGGCGGCGCCGTCAAGCGCGGCGTCGAGCCGGGCACCCGCCAGCGGCTCATGGAGGCCAACCGCCTGGCCGAGGCCTGGTTCCAGGAGCAGCTGGCCACCCCCGCCGCCCAGGCCGGTCGCGACTTCCTCACCGGCCGCGGCTTCGACCGCAACGCCGCCGCCCACTTCGGGGTGGGCTACGCCCCGGACGGCTGGGACAACCTGGCGAATATGCTGCGCTCGCGCGGCTTCACCGAGCGGGAGCTGGTCGAGTCCGGGTTGTGCGGGCGCGGCAACTCCGGGCGCATCTACGACCGCTTCCGCGACCGGCTCATGTGGCCCATCCGGGACGTGACCGGCGCCCCGGTCGGCTTCGGCGGGCGGCGCCTGTCGGACGCGGACAAGACCGTTCCCAAGTACCTGAACACCCCCGAGACCGCCATCTACCACAAGGGGCAGGTCCTGTACGGGCTCGACCTGGCCAAGGCGGAGATCGCCCGCGCCCACCAGATCGTCGTCGTCGAGGGCTACACGGACGTGATGGCGGCCCACCTGTCCGGGGTGACCACGGCCGTGGCCACCTGCGGCACCGCCTTCGGCCCGGACCACGTGCGCATTGTGCGCCGCCTGCTCGGCGACGCGGCAGACCCCTCCGCCGGGGTCATCGCCGGGAATCGGGCCCGCGGCGGCGAGATCATCTTCACCTTCGACGGCGACGCCGCCGGGCAGAAGGCCGCCCTGCGCGCCTACGGGGAGGATCAGCACTTCGCCGCTCAGACCTTCGTGGCCGTCGAGCCGCGCGGCCTGGACCCATGCGACCTGCGCATGGAGGAGGGCGCGGAAGCCATCCCGCATCTGCTGGGCCGGCGCGTGCCCCTGTTCGAGTTCGTCATTCGAGCCTCCCTGGCCAACCTCAACCTGGACACCGCCGAGGGCCGGGTGCAGGGGCTGCGTTCCGCAGCGCCGGTCGTCGCGGGCATCCGGGACCGGGCGCTGAAGCGGGAGTACACGCGGCGTCTGGCCGGCTGGCTGGGCCTGCCGGAGACCGAGGCGGTCGGCGCGGTGCGTGCCTGCGAGCGTCGGGGGACGCGGCCCGGAAACCCGGTCGGCGGCGCCCCGGGCGAGTACGGCCCTGCCGACGACCCCGGCGGCGCCCCGGTGGTCGAGCGCCCCGGCCTGCCGCCGGTGACCGATCCGGTCGAGAAGCTGGAACGGCGGGCTTTGGAGGTCATCGTCCAGATGCCGCAGATCGCGGCGCGCGTGGGGGCGGATGACATCAGCGCGGTGGCCTTCTCCGTGCCGGTGCACCGCGCCGTCTTCGAGGCGATCGAGGCGGCCGGCGGGGCCACGGAGGTGGAAGGACTCGTGCAGCAGGCGCAGGCGGCGGGGCTGGCCGGCGCGGACGCCGCCAAGCGCGCCACCACCCGCTGGCTGGAGCAAGTGCGCGCCGGGGCCATCGGGCCGGTTGCCGCGGCGGTGACCGAGCTCGCCGTCGCCCCGCTCCCGCTGCCCGCTCCGCGCGGCAATCGGGACGCCGAGCCGGACCCGGACGCCCTCGAGCGCTATGCCTCCGGCGTGCTCTCCTCGCTGGCCCGCACCGGTATCAACCGTCGGCTCACCGAGCTGCGCTCCAGGCAGCGGCGCATGAGCCCGGACGCCCCCGGCTACCGGGACCTGTTCGAGGAGATCGTGGGCCTGGAGAACCGGCGCATGCAGATGGCGCGGCAGGGCTGAGCCGGTAGCCGGGGCCGGTCTGCGTCGCGGCGGCCGTGCCGGAGCCGGAGTCGGCCCGGTGCGGGGCTCACAGGCCGCGTTCGCGCAGCTCCCGCATCGCCTTGGCCCGGTTCTTGCGGGACAGGCGGTCCAGGTACAGGTGGCCGTCGAGGTGGTCGCACTCGTGCTGGATGCAGCGGGCCATGAGCTCCTCGCCCTCCAAGACCACCTGCTTGCCGTCCAGATCGATGCCCTCGGCGCGTGCGTACCAGGCGCGCTCGGTCGGGTACCACAGGCCGGGCACGGACAGGCAGCCCTCCTCACCGTCCTGGAACTCGTCCTCAGACAGCTCCACGATCCGTGGGTTGAGGATGTAGCCGATCTCGCCGTCGATGTGCCAGGAGAAGGCGCGCAGGCTCACGCCGATCTGGTTGGCGGCCAGGCCCGCGCGGCCGTCCTCGTCGACGGTCTCGAGCAGGTCCTCCACCAGCGCCTTGACGGAGTCGTCGATGTCGGTGATCGGGTCGCACACGGTGCGCAGCACCGGGTCGCCGATAATGCGGATGTCGCGGTAAGCCATGGGCACATCCTCGCACGTTCCGCGCCGCATCCGACATTCGGGGGCGCGCCCGGGCGGCGGTCGCCGCTAGCCTGACGCCATGATGGTCCGCATCCGCAGAGCTTCTTCCACCCGGCCCGCAGCGCGCCCCGGCATTACCGGGCGGCTGCGCCGTCGTGCCGCCCTCCCGCCCGCGCTGGCGGCGTTGGTGCCGGCGGATGGCCGGCTGCTCGGGGCGGTGCCGCTGACCGACGACGACTCCCGCTGGGCCGTGGCGACCGCCCACTACCTGACGGTGGTGGGCCCCGACGGCGTGGAGCTGCACCGGGGCTGGCACGAGGTCGAGCACGGTCGCTGGGACGCCGATGCCACCACCTTCACTCTGACCTGGACGGACGACTCCCGGCCGTTGCTGCTGGTGGTGCCCGCAGCGCTCAGCCGGGGGGAGCGGTCGGTGGGGGTCGACGTCGCCCCCTTCGCACGTGCGCTGCGGCAGGGAGTCGAGTCCGCGCTGGTGCATTCGGTCACCGGGCAGCTGCCGAGCGGACAACGGGTTACGGTCAGTGTGCGCCGCGACGTCGACGGGCGGCTGTACACGACGTCGAACCTGCCGGCGCGTGCGGCCGGGGACCTGGAGCGGGCCGACGCCGATGCGCTGGCGGACCTTCACCGGCGCGTCCGCGACGGTGTGGGGCTTCCCACAAACTGACTTTTCGGCGCGATCGTGCCGTGCCGTGGGCGGGTCTCGATTCGACGCGTGTGCCGGTGAGTTGTTAAAGTTCCTCCCGCGCCAAGCGCGATCCCGCGTAGCTCAATGGCAGAGCATCCGACTGTTAATCGGAGGGTTGTTGGTTCGAGTCCAACCGCGGGAGCCCAGTTGAGCCCCGGCCCCCAGCGGCCGGGGTCCGCTTGTGCTCAGCCCCTGGCATGGCCTCGATGCGGACCGGTCTGCCCGCTCCGGCACCCGGCGCGGTCAGACGCCGGATCTGTTCCGAGAGCGCTGCGACCTGCTGGTGCAGTTCGGCCACCTGGTGGCGCGTAGCGGCCTCCTGCTCCGCGTTCTCCTCGGTGACCAGGGAGACGATCCAGGAGGCGAGCGTCGCGGTGACCACTCCGATCAGGGCCACCCCACCAATCATGAGCAATATGGCAACCCATCTGCCGACGCTCGTCACCGGAGCGAGGTCGCCGTAGCCGACAGTGGTGATGGTGACCAGTGACCACCACAGGGCATCCGGGAATGTGGCTATGGACGCGTTCGGCGCTGCCCGCTCGGCGTCCAATACCGCCAGCGACGCAACGAACGCGATCAGGGTTACGCTGCCTGCCGTGTAGACGGTGATGCGCCCGCGCAGGGCGGCTCCGGCGCTGCGCTGGAGCACGCCGACCAGGGCCAACAGTCGCACCAGCCGAAGCGGCCGCAACATGGGCAGCGCCACCATGGCGAGATCCGGGAGGTGGTGTGTGAACCAACGGCGTCGGTTGGAGGCCAGGGCCAGCCGGGTGCAATAGTCCACGGCGAAGATGATCCACACGACGTTCATCACCATCTCGGGGACGTGACGGGCGGCGCCTTGAAGGTCCGCTATGACTTCCCAGGCGTAGACGGCAAGAAACACAACGGCAGCGAGGATCAGCGGCCACTCGGTGAAGCGCTCCCAGAAGTCCAGCCGTCGCTGCGGAGCATCGTTGGTTTCAGCAGGCATGTACGAGATCGTAGAGGCCTTGAGGATAGTCGGTCGGCATGAATTAGTCGGGTGGCATGTCTGCTGGCAATGCGCCGTCGGCTCTGGCATCATGGCACCGCACGCCGCGTGCGTCACGCGAGGCGCCCGGATGATTCGAGAACGTTGGGGAAGACGAATCTCGGAACAACCAGGAGGCGATCCACGTGAACGGTGCCTACACCCGCGGTGTACTTTTCGTGCACTCCGCGCCCCGCGCCCTGTGCCCGCACATCGAGTGGGCCGTGGCCGAGGTGCTGGGCAGCCGCGTCCACTTCGAGTGGACCGAGCAGCCCGCCGCCCCCGGGATGATGCGCGCCGAGACCAGCTGGGTCGGCCGCGTCGGCACCGGCGCCCAGCTCACCAGCGCCCTGCGCGGCTGGGCGAACCTCCGCTACGAGGTCACCGAGGAGGCGTCCCCCGGCTATGACGGCGGGCGCTGGTCGCACACCCCCGACCTGGGTATTTTCCACGCCCAGACCGACGTGCACGGCAACGTGGTGGTCCCCGAGGACCGGGTGCGGGCCGCCCTGGCCCACGCCGACCAGCCCGCGCTCATGCGCCGCCAGCTCGACCTCGCCCTCGGGCAGGCCTGGGATGACGAGCTCGAGCCCTTCCGCTACGCCGGCGCCGGAGCCCCCGTGCGCTGGCTGCACCGGGTCGGCTGAACGCCCCGAGCCGGAGAACCGCCCGGCGCCCTCCGCTGCCACTTCTACCGATCTCAGTACGTTACTTCTACCGATCTCGGCGATTAGGGGAGGCGGGTGAAGGCCAGCGCCACGTTGTGGCCGCCGAAGCCGAAGGACGTGCTCACGGCCGCCTCCAGCGCGGGCGCCGACCGGCCGTCCGGCCCCACCACGTCCAGGCCGAGTGCCGCGATGGCCGGGTCGATGCCGCCGGGCAGCAGTGTTGGCGGCAGCCACCGCTCGTGCAGCGCCAGCACGGTCAGCACCGCCTCCAGGCCGCCGGCTCCGCCGAGCAGGTGCCCGGTGGCGGACTTGGTCGCCGACACCGCCGCACCGGGAACGCTCCGCGCCAGCACCGCCGCCTCCACGGCGTCGCCCGCGGGCGTGGAGGTGGCGTGCGCATTGACATGCCCCACCTGCTCGACCTCCAGGCCGGCGCGATCCAGCGCCAGCCGCAGCGCCCGCTCCTGCTGCTGCCCGGACGGGTCGGGACGCACGGCGTCGTGGGCGTCGGCCGTGACCGCGCTGCCGGCGAGGACGGCGAGTGCCCGGGCATCGCGCGCGGCCGCATGCTCCGCCGCCTCCAGCACCAGCACGCCCGCGCCCTCGCCCAGCACGAACCCGTCCCGGTCCGGGGCGAAGGGACGCGAGGCGGCGGCGGGATCGTCATTGCGGGTGGACAGTGCGCGCATGGCGGCGAAGGCGGCCACCGTCATCGGGTGCAGCGCGGCGTCCGTGCCCCCGGCGACGACGACGTCGGCGCGTCCCAGCGCGATCAGGTCGGCTCCGTAGGCGATCGCCTCCGCCCCCGAGGCGCAGGCCGACACCGGCGAGTGCACGCCGGCGCGCGCCCCCAGCTTCAGGCCGACCGCCGCGGCCGGGGCGTTGGGCATGAGCGCCGGGATCGCGGTCGGCGCCACCCGGCGCGGTCCCCGCTCGCGCAGCGAGTCCCAGGTCTCCATGACGGACAGCACCGGTCCGATGCCGGGGGAGAGGGACACGGCCAGGCGTTCGGGATCCGGCTGCGGGGCCCCGGCCTGGGCCCACGCCTCCCGGGCGGCGAGCAGGGCGCACTGGCTGGCCCGGTCCAGGCGGCGGCGCTGCCTCGGGGGAAGCTGCTCGCCGGGCTCGGCAGCGAGTGGCGCGGCAATACGTACCGGCAGGTCGTGTGCGCTCACCCAGTCGGCGTCGAGTGCGCGTACGGCCCCGCGGCCGGAGCACAGCGCCCGCCAGGTGCCGTGCGCGTCGCCGGCCAGAGGGTTAGTGGTTCCGACCCCGGTGACGACGACGGCGCGCGGCCCCGGGGCGGGCACGGCTGCGGGCATCGGTGCTCAGGCCCGCTTGGTGCCCACCAGGTCGACCAGCGCGCCAACCGTCGGCAGGGTCGGGATCTGGGCGTCGTCCAGGGCGATGCCGAAGCGCTCCTCCACCTGGGTGGCAATGGTCAGTAGGCCCAGGGAGTCGATGTCGAGGTCGTCGGCGAACCGAGAGTCCGGGGTGACCAGGGCGGTGTCGACGCCGGCCTCCTCGGCCACGATCTCGGTGACGGCGGCGAGGATATCGGTGGGGGTGTTGGCCATGAGGGTCTCCTTTGCTCGTTGCGTGGTGATGCAGATACGGAGTGAATGTGGTCGGCGGGATGCCGAAGACAGCCATTGTGCCGGTTGTTCGGCGGGCTATTCGGTTGGCGCGGCGGCAAGCCTGCCGACGATGACGGCCAGGTGCAGCACGAGCCCGTCGCGGGCGTCGGTGGCGTCCCAGCCGATCTGCTGGCTGACCCGCCCCAGCCGGTAGCGGACGGTGTTGGCGTGGACGAACAGGGCGCGCGCCGTCATCTCCAGGCTGCGGCCCAGCGCCAGGTAGGTGGCGATGGTCTCCTCGTAGAGCGCTCCCATGGCCCGCAGCGGCTCGGTCACCAGCACCTGAATCTGCTCGGCGGCCAAAGGGTCTCCCGCCAGCAGGCGCTCCGGCAGCAGGTCGTCGGCGCGCACCGGGTTGGGGGCGTCCGCCCAGCCGGGCAGGGCGCGCAGCCCCGCCAGCGCCGAGCGCAGTGAGCGACCGGCCTGGGCGACTCCGGGGACGACCGGCCCGATTACCACGGCCCCGTCGAGCCCGGCGGCGATGCGGTCGGCGGCGGCCGCCAGCTCCGACTCCGGCGTCGGCTCGTCCACCGGCCGCTCGGGGGCGCAGGCGCCGCCGAGCACCACAATCACCGAGTCCCCGTGCACGGACACCAGGCAGTCCTGCACGTACTGGCGGCATTCGTGACGCAGGTGCGAGGTGGCCATGGCGTCCAGCACCGTGTGGGCGACGATCGCCAGGACCGGGCCGGTGCCCCGCCAGCCCGCCGTGCCGGCACGAGTGGCGGCGTCGTCGGCGGAATCGTGCAGCATGGCGTCCACCGCCACCGCTTCCAGGCGGGCGTCCCAGGCGCCGCGGGCCTCGGCCACCCGCGCGTAGACCTTCGCCGCGGCGAAACCGACGTCGCGCCCGAAGGTCAGGACCTGCACCCGCACCGCGTCGTGATCGGCGGCGGGGGCCACGTCGGGCGCCTCCTCCTCGACGACGTCGACGACGGTGCGCACCAGGTCGAGGGTCTGCTCCAGCGACACCGTGCCGGTCAGGGCGATGGGAGCCACGTTGAAGATGCCGGACGGGTCCGCCGTCCCACCCTGCTCGCCCACCGAGTCGACGAACATGGTCACCCCCAGGCGGGCGACCGTGTCGATCTGGTCGCGGGAGGCGGCCGGCAGCGTGCGGTACCAGGGGTGGGCCGTGCTGATGCGGTCGAGGGAGTGCTCGATAAGCGTGTTCTGCGCGTGCCGCAGGGCCGTGACCGTGGAGGGGCTCAGCTGGTCCATGCGCCGATGCTAGCGACCATGGCCGCCGGGGCCGAATGCGGTCGTGCGGCGCTGCGCCCGGTTCGTGCCCGGGCGCCCGGGTAAGGTCGGGTGGGCGTGGGGGAGACGCCGTCGGCTCCACCACCGGCCAGCGTCCGACGACGGCGAGCGCACCGCGGCGCGTACGGAGGAGACACGATGACCCCACAAGCCACCCGTACCGAGGAGGACCTGCTCGGCACCCGGCAGGTCCCGCTGGACGCCTACTGGGGGATCCACACGCTGCGCGCCACCGAGAACTTCCGCATCTCCAAGGAGACGGTGGGCGACCAGGAGGAGTTCGTGCGGGGCATGGTCGAGGTCAAGAAGGCCTCCGCCCTGGCGAACAAGGAGCTGGGCACGGTCACCGGCGAGATCGCCGACGCGATCGTGTGGGCCTGCGACCAGGTGCTGGTTGAGGGCCGCTGCCTGGACCAGTTCCCCATCGACGTCTTCCAGGGCGGCGCGGGCACCAGCGTCAACATGAACACCAACGAGGTTATCGCCAACCTCGCCCTGGAGCACCTGGGCTACGCCAAGGGCCGCTACGACATCGTCAACCCCAACGACCATGTCAACAAGTCCCAGTCCACCAATGACGCCTACCCCACCGGCTTCCGCCTGGGCGTGTACCGCGCGATCAACGGCCTGGAGATGGACCTGTGCGACCTGATCGACGCCCTGCTGGCCAAGGGCAAGCAGTTCGCCGACGTGCTCAAGATGGGGCGCACCCAGTTGCAGGACGCGGTGCCGATGAGCCTGGGCTCGGAGTTCCGCGCCTTCGCCGAGCTGCTGGACGAGGAGATCCCGCGACTGATGAACAACTCGGCGCTGCTGCTGGAGGTCAACCTGGGGGCGACGGCGATCGGCACCGGCCTGAACACCCCGCCCGGCTACCGGGAGACCGTGGTGCGCCACCTGCGGGAGGTGACCGGGCTGCGGGTCACCGGCGCCCACAACCTGCTGGAGGCCACCGGCGACACCGGCGCCTACGTCTCCATGCACGCCGCCATTAAGCGCCTGGCCGTCAAGCTGTCCAAGATCTGCAACGACCTGCGGCTGCTTTCCTCCGGGCCGCGGGCGGGGCTGGCCGAGATCCGGCTGCCGGAGCGGCAGGCCGGCTCCTCGATCATGCCCGCCAAGGTCAACCCGGTGATCCCGGAGGTGGTCAACCAGGTCTGCTTCAAGGTGATCGGCAACGACCTGACGGTGACGATGGCCGCCGAGGCCGGTCAGCTGCAGCTCAACGTCATGGAGCCGGTCATCGCCCAGGCCTGCTTCGAGTCGATCCGGCTGCTGCGCCACGCGCTGACCACGCTGAGGGACCTGTGCGTGGTGGGCATCGAGGCAAATGCGGAGGTGTGCCGCCGCAACGTCATGAACTCCATCGGCATTGTCACCTACCTGAACGAGGTGATCGGGCATCACAACGGCGACCTGGTGGGGCGCGAGTGCGCCCGCTCCGGCCGCAACGTGCGGGAGGTGGTGCTGGAGATGGGGCTGCTGGACGAGGCGACGCTGGACGAGCTGCTCAGCCCGGACAACCTCATGCGTCCCCGCTACCGGGACGCCCGCCACTACTCCGGCTCGGATCCGGACGTGCGTGCGGTGGCGGCGGAGGCGGAGCCGGAGCACTGAAGACCCCGCCGCCCGCCCCCGCGGCCACCGGTGAGGTCAGGCCTCGCCGCCCTGGGCGCCGGAGCGGCCCGCGGACACGTCCTCGAGCCGGTAGCGGGCGATCGCCTGGGCCAGCACGGAGCGGTCCGCCCGTCCCTGCGCCACCAGCGCCTGCAACGCCTTGACGACGACTGACTCGGCGTCGATCAGGTAGTGGCGGCGGGCGGCCGAGCGGGTGTCGGAGAAGCCGAATCCGTCGGCGCCCAGGGTGTGGAAGTCGCCGGGCACCCAGGCGCGGATCTGGTCGGGGACCAGATGATCGAAGTCGCTGGTGGCGATGAAGGGGCCCGAGGAGCCGGCCAGCTTGGCCGTCAGGTAGGGCACGCGGGCCGGCTCATCCGGGTGCAGGAAGCTGTGCCGGTCGGCCTCCAGGGCCTCGCGGCGCAGCTCGTTCCAGCTGGTCACCGACCACACCCCGGCGCGCACGCCCCACTCCTCGGCCAGCAGCCGGCGCGCCTCGCGGATCCAGGGCACCGCCACGCCGGAGGCGAGCAGCTGCACCTCGGGCCCGTCGCCCTCTGGCGGCCCGTCAAGCCGGTACAGGCCCCGCAGGATCCCCTCGACGTCGACGCCGTCGGGCTCGGCGGGCTGGGGGAGGGGCTCGTTGTAAACGGTCAGGTAGTACATGACGTCCCGGTTGCGGCCGGCATCCGGGCCGTACCAGCGCTCCAGGGCATCGCGCACAATGTGCCGGATCTCGTAGGCGTAGGCCGGGTCGTAGGTGACCACCGCCTCGTTGGTGGCCGCCAGCAGCGGGGAGTGGCCGTCCATGTGCTGGGTGCCCTCGCCGGTCAGCGTGGTGCGGCCCGCGGTCGCCCCGATGATGAAGCCGCGGGTCAGCTGGTCGCCGGCGGCCCAGAACTGGTCGGCGGTGCGCTGGAACCCGAACATCGAGTAGAAGATGTACACGGGGATCATGGGCTCGCCGTGGGTGGCGTAGCTGGTGCCGGCCACCTGGAACAGGGCCGCCGAGCCGGCCTCGTTGATGCCGGTGTGCATGAGCTGCCCGGAAGTCGACTCCCGGTAGGACAGCATCATCTCGGCGTCCACGGGGGTGTAGTTCTGCCCCTGCGTGTTGAAGATCTTGCGCGTGGGGAACAGCGACTCCAGCCCGAAGGTGCGCGACTCGTCCGGGATGATCGGCACGATGCGCCGCCCGATGTGCTCGTCCTTGATGAGTTCCTTGAGCAGGCGCACGAAGGCCATGGTGCTGGCGACCTGCTGCTTGCCGGAGCCGCCCTTGAGAATCTCGTAGGGGGCGTCCCCCGGCAGCTGCAGCTGCGCGCCGGGGTCACGGCGCTCGGGCAGGAAACCGCCCAGCTGCCGACGGCGCTCAAGCATGTACGCCAGCGCCGGGTCGTCGGGATCCGGCCGGTAGTAGGGCGGCAGCTTCGGGTTCGCCTCCAGCTCGGCGTCGCTGATGGGGATGTGCAGGCGGTCGCGCAGCCCCTTGAGATCCTCCAGGCCCAGCTTCTTCATCTGGTGGGTGGCGTTGCGGCCGGCGAAGTGAGAGCCCAGCAGGTAGCCCTTGACCGTCTGGGCCAGGATGACGGTGGGCTGCCCCTTGTGCTCGGTGGCCGCCTTATAGGCGGCGTACATCTTGTGATAGTCGTTTCCGCCGCGCTGCAGGGCCCAGATCTCCTCATCGGTCCAGTCCTCGACGAGCCTGGCGGTGCGCGGGTCGCGGCCGAAGAAGTGCTTGCGCACGTAGGCGCCGTCGTTGGCCTTGAAGGTCTGGTAGTCGCCGTCGAGCGTCTCCATCATCAGGTGCTCCAGGGCGTGGTCCTTGTCGGCGGCCAGCAGCTGGTCCCAGCCGCGCCCCCAGATCACCTTGATGACGTTCCAGCCGGCGCCCTTGAAGCAGGCCTCCAGCTCCTGAATGATCTTGCCGTTGCCGCGCACCGGACCGTCCAGGCGCTGCAGGTTGCAGTTGACCACGAAGGTGAGGTTGTCCAGCTGCTGGGAGGCGGCCAGCTGCAGCATGCCGCGGGACTCGGGCTCGTCCATCTCCCCGTCGCCCAGGAAGGCCCAGGTGTGCTGCGCCGAGGTGTCCTTAATGCCGGCGCCCTGCAGGTAGCGGTCGAACCAGGCCTGGTAGATGGCCTCCGCCGGCCCCAGCCCCATGGACACGGTCGGGAACTCCCAGAAGTCCTCCATGCGTCGCGGGTGCGGGTAGGAGGGCAGGCCGCGCCCGCCGGCCGGGCGGGAGACCTCCTGCCGGAAGCCGTCCAGGTCAGCCTCGCTCAGGCGCCCCTCCAGGAAGGCGCGGGCGTAATTGCCGGGGGAGGCGTGCCCCTGGAAGAACACGTGGTCGCCGCCACCGGGGTGGTTCTTGCCCCGGAAGAAGTGGTTGAAACCGACCTCGTACAGGGTGGCGGTGGAGGCGTAGGAGGAGATGTGCCCGCCGACGCTGATGCCCGGCCGCTGCGCGCGGGTGACCATCACGGCGGCGTTCCAGCGCAGCCAGCGGCGGTAGGTGCGCTCGACCTGCTCATCGCCCGGGTAGAAGGGCTCGTCGACGACGTCGATGGTGTTGATGTACGGGGTGGTGGTCTGTGCGGGCACGCGCACGTTCTTGCGGCGCGCCTCGGCGAGCAGGGACAGCAGGATGAAGCGGGCCCGGGGACCGCCCTTCTCGGCGATGAGGGCGTCGAGCGAATCGCGCCACTCGCCGGTCTCCTCCGGATCGTTGTCCGCGACCTTGTGCAGCAGGCCGTCGATGAGTGGGGTGGAGTCGTTGGTGGGGCTCACCGGGGATCCTCTTTCTTCGTGTCCGGGCGGCTCTGACAGGCTGGCGGCGGCTGCGGCGCGACGGGCGTCCACGCTGCCGCGCCGGTCGCATCCGTGACCAGCGGTTCTAATCTATTGGGTCGGAGCCGCGCGCCGCACCCAGAATCGGGAATAAAGTCCCAGAATGATTGTGAGTTGAGTCATTGGGTGGGTGCTGGGTGTTCGTGGCGGAGCGCCAAGGAACGACCTGCTTGCGTGGGCCTCTCGGGCGTGTTCGCTTGCGCCCGGTGGGTCCAGTGCGGTGGGCTAGTGCAGTAGTCACAACCGAGTGCCGCGACCGCGGCCGACGGGTGGGCCGAGTGGTCCATGTGTGGCCCAGGCATGAAACGGAGAGGACAACAGTGGCGAGCACAGCGGCCGGAGCCTTCGGCTTCGCCCCCGGTCTCATCATCCAGGAGTTCGGATACGACGACGACGTCGACGAGACCCTACGACAGGCCGCCGAGGCCCAGACCGGCACCGAGCTGGTGGACGAGGACTTCGAGGACGTCGCCGACTCCGCCATCATCTGGTGGCGGGACGACGACGGCGACATCGACGACCTGACCGACCTGTTGGTCGACGCCCAGGCCAACCTCGACGGCGACGGCACGGTCTGGGTACTGACCCCCAAGGCCCGCACCACCGGGGCGGTGGACGCCACCGAGATCGAGGAGGCGGCCCGCACCGCCGGCATGCACGCCACCTCCGCCGCCTCCATGGGCGAGCGCTGGAGCGGCATCCGCGTGTCCAGCCGCAGGCATTGATGGCGTAAACTGTCGCCCGCGCCGCCGACCGTCGGTGGCGGCGGACAAGGACCTGTAGCTCAGCTGGTAGAGCAACGCGTTTACACCGCGTAGGTCGTCGGTTCGAGCCCGGCCGGGTCCACTGTCAGCTCCATGCCCTGGTCTTGGCGCGTCGAGGCTTGCCGGAAGGATCCCCATGGCCAGTGCTTCCCCCAGCGGTCGCGCGCCGCTGGTCCTGGGCGCCGTCGTCGTCGCGGTGCTTGCGGCTGGGGAGGCGACGCACTGGATCGCGTCCCACTGCCTGCTGGGGCCGGGTGCCGTGTCGGCGTCTGCGCCCGGGGGAGAGACGGTGGTGGTGCTCGGGCACGCCGATCCCGGTCCCACCGCTGGAGCCGAGAATCGTAGGCGTGTGCGGGCCGGCCTGCGCAGTCGCAGCACGCCGGAGTCCCAGCTGGTGCTGTCCGGCGGGGCGGTGGCGGGGCCGGTTACGGAGGCCGAGCTCATGGCCCGCTACGCCACCGAAGACCGCGGCTACACCGGACCGCTCGCACTTGAGACCACGAGTCGCTCCACCTGGGAGAACATCGTCGCCGTCATCCCCCTGCTTGAGGACTCCGCCCGTATCATCATCGTCTCCGACTGCGTGCACGCGCTCAAGGCCCGGATGTTTCTGCGTCGGCAGTGCCCCGACCTGGCCGCACGCCTGGCCCGGGGGCGCGACTACCGGCTGGGCGAGGACCTGCTGCACAAGCCGGCCTCCGCGCTGGCCGGGATCATCGACCTGGGGCTGTCCGCGTGGGTGCCCGGGTGGGCGCGCAACTCCGCCACCGGCCTGGCCGGGGTGCGGCGTCTGCTTGCCCGCGGTCAGGCCAGGCCCTCCAGGAAGCCGCCCAGCCGGTCCAGCCCCTCGGTGATCTCCGCTGACGAGGCCGCATAGGACAGGCGCACGTGCGACTCGGCGGTGCGTACCCCGAAGTCGCGCCCCGGCGTCAGCGCCACGTGCGCCTCCTCCAGCGCCCGCATGCAGAAGTCCCATGAGGACAGCCCCGTGGCGGAGACGTCGAAGTAGATGTAGAAGGCCCCGTCTGGCTCCACCGGCACCTCCAGGCCGAGGCTGCGCAAGCGCCCCAGCGTCAGCCGGCGCCGGTCGACCAGCTCCGCCCGATGCTCCTCGCAGAGCGCGAGCGAGGCGGGGGCGAACGCCTCCAGCGCGGCGATCTGCGCCGGCGTCGAGGCGCACAGGAAGTAGTTGACCGCCAGATTCTGCGCCGGCTCGACGAGCTCCTCGGGCAGTACCAGCCAGCCCAACCGCCAGCCGGTCATCCCGAAGTACTTGGAGAAACTGGACACGACGATGGCGTCGGGATCCGTGGCGAGCACCGTGCGAGCCGGGCGGCCCTGCGCGTCCGGATCGGACAGCCCCAGATAGATCTCGTCCACGATCCGCCACGCCCCCTGCGCGCGTGCGGCAGCGCACAGCCGAGCCAACTCGTCGAAGGGGATGGAGGTGCCCGTGGGGTTCGACGGCGTCGCCATCATGACCGCATTGGTGTACGGGGTCCAGGCGGTCTCCATGGCATCGACGTCCAGCTGGTAGCGGGTCTCCGCGAAGGTGTGCGCCATCACGATGCGGCCCCCGAAGGACGCCACTAGCTCACGGTTGCACGGGTAGCACGGATCGGCGATGACGACGTCGTCACCCGGCTCGGTCGTCAGGGCCGTGGCCAGCAGCAGCCCGGCTGAGGCGCCGGAGGTGACCAGGATGCGCTCGGGACTGACGTCTACGCGGTGGTGCTCCCGGTAGAAGCGGGCAATCGCCTGGCGCAGCTGCGGCAGCCCGGCGGCGGGCGTGTAGGGCAGATCCTGCCGGGCGGCGCGCGCGAGCGCCTCGCGCACCGGGGGCGGGGCGCCGAAGCTGGGCTCTCCCAGACTCAGCTTGGACACCGAGTGCCCCTGGGCCTCGATCTCGCGGGCGCGCGCACCGATACTCATGGCGTGGAACGGCGGTGCGAATAGTCCGCGCTGCGCGAGCTTCATGGTTCTCTTTCCAAGACGTGCGCACCATGCCAGGCGCGCGGCACAAGTTGAGTCGGAGTAGTCAAGGCTAGGCCCGCCTGCCGAGCGACGCACGGGAACAGACGTGGGAAATACGCCACCCCCGGGGCTGATAGTCTCTAGGGCGTCGGCCCTGCGGCCGACGCCGAAGCCGGGCCCCGTACCGCGGGCTCGCCTTCGCGCCCCCTTAGCTCAGTGGTTAGAGCAGCGAGCTTATACCTCGTGCGTGCCTGATAAGCACATGGTCCTGGGTTCGAATCCCAGAGGGGGTACCGGGTTCAGGACTCCGGCCCCTGTGGTGGAACGGTAGACACGGCGACCTTAAAAGTCGCTGCCTGCGGGCGTGCGGGTTCGAAACCCGCCAGGGGCACTTCGGCCGCTAACCTGTGTCCATGACCCAGCCCTCACCCAACGGCGCCCAGGAAGCGGAGACCATCAGGCCCCTGACCGTCGGGGAGGTGGAGGCCATGCTGCGGGCGGCCGCCCCGCCGCAGCTGGCGGAGTCGTGGGACTCCAACCAGCTGATCTGCGGAGACCCGGATGACCCCGTGCACAGCATCCTGCTGGCCGTGGACCCGGTGGCCGCCGTCGTCGACGAGGCCATTGCGCGGGGCGCGAACATGGTCATCACTCATCACCCCCTCTACCTGCGCGGCACCGACCACGTCTCGGCCATCGACCCCAAGGGGCGGGTGGCCCACCGGCTCATCCGCGCGGGCATCGCCCTGGCGAATGCGCACACCACGCTTGACGCCGCACACGGAGGGGTCGCCTCCGCGCTGGCCGCACGGGTCGGCCTGGAACGGACCCGGCCGCTGCAACCCAGCCCCGCCGACCCCTCCCAGGGCATCGGCAGAGTAGGCAGGCTCCCGGCGCCCGCCCGCCTGCGCGACTTCGCGGAGAGCGTGGCGGCGGCCCTGCCCGACTCCGCTCCCGGCCTGTTGGTGGGCGGAGACCCGGAGGCGGTCGTCGAGACGGTCGCCGTCTCCGGCGGCGCCGGGGACTCGCTGCTCGAGGCGGCTCGCGCCGCCGGCGCCGACGTGTTCCTGACCGCGGATCTGCGACACCATCCGGCCAGCGAGCATCTGGAGGCGGGACGCCCATACCTGCTGTGCGGTACCCACTGGGCCACCGAATGGGTGGGGCTGCCGCCGCTGGCCGCCGGGCTCGAGGCCGCTGCGGCCGCGCGCGGGCATAGACTTCGCACGCACGTGTCGCAGATCGTCACCGACCCGTGGGCGCTGCGCCTGAGCACCGGGTCCTGACTCGAGGCCACGCCGCGGGCGCTCGGTGGCAGCCGTGCCCGCCTCGAGCGGACGGTGCGCAGCGTGCGGAAGGCACTGCCGTTCAAAACTCGATACCCACCCCGACGGATCAGCGAAGGATCAAGCCGTGACCAGCGCCCCCCTCAGCCAGCAGCGACTGCTCATCGACCTGCAAGGACTCGACTCGCAGCTCGCACGCCTCACCCACGAGCGCAAGCACCTGCCCGTGCTGGAACGCATTGAGGCCACGGTCGAGCGCCTGAAGACCAACCGCCGCCGCGCCGTCGTGGCCGCCGCCGCGCTTCAGGAGGCGCAGGCCAACGCCAAGACGCGCGAGGAGGAGGTCGGCCAGGTCGTCCGTCGTGCCCAGGTGCTGCGGGAACGCCTCTCATCCGGTCAGGCAGCGGCCCGCGACCTGCCGGCCATTCAGTCCGAGATCGATCAGCTCGGCCGCCGCCAGACGGCCCTGGAGGAGGCGCAGATAGCCGCCATGGAGGCCCTCGAGGCCGCGCAGGCGGAGGCGGATGCGGCCGGAGCCGAGGAGCAGGAGATTCGGGCCGGCGGCCGGGAGCTGACGGCCTCCCGAGACGCCGACTTCGCCCGACTGGATGCTCAGATCGCTGACACTCGCGCCAAGCGCGCGGACCTGGCGGCCGTAATCGACGACCAGCTGCTGGCCGAATACGAGGCGGTGCGCAAGTCCACCGGCGGGCTGGGGGCCGTGGCCCTGTACGGGCGCCGGGTCGAGGGCGGCAGCGTCGAGATCAGCCCGCAGGAGTACGCCCGGATCATGGCCGCGCCGAAGGACCGGATCATCCACGCCGAGGACAACGACGTGATCGTGGTCCGCATGGAGGACTGAAGGCTGAGCCGGGCGCAGCCCGCTACCCCCTTGGCGCGCCGTTCGCCTAGAATCTTCCCCGCGGACGAGCCGACCGGGCGGCCGCGGTACCGCCGGTTAGCCGGCGGATCGAGGAACGTCCGGGCTCCACAGAGCAGGGCGGTGGCTAACGGCCACCCGGGGTGACCCGCGGGACAGTGCCACAGAAAGCAGACCGCCGGCCTCGGCCGGTGAGGGTGAAACGGTGGGGTAAGAGCCCACCAGCGTGACGGGTGACCGCCACGGCTAGGTAAACCCCGCCCGGAGCAAGACCGCGCAGCAGGTGCCCGTCATCACGGTGGCGGAAAGGGTTGCTCGCCCGAGCCTGCGGGTAGGTCGCGTGAGGCCACCGGCAACGGTGGTCCAAGATGGATGGTCGCCACCGCCGCACCGGCAACGGTGGGCGGCAACAGAACCCGGCGTACAGGTCGGCTCGTCCGCGCTCCCTCGCAAACAGGCAGACGGCGGCCCCGCCCAATGGGCGGGGCCGCCGTCGCTCAATAGAACCGGTTGAGCATCCGGGCTGGTGCCCGTCAGACGGGCTCAGAAGGACTTGGCCGCCATGTACAGCTCGTCAGAGCCATAGAAGCCCTTGACCGCGAAGACGCCCTCCTGGGCCTTGGCGTCCTCCTCGCTGATGATGAACATGAAGTAGCCCGTGGCGGTGCCGCCGTCACGCGGCATGTCCTGTTGCTTGAACTCGCTGTCGATGTACAGGTTGGTCTGCTCGGTGGTGTTGCCGTCCTTGACGTAGTCGACCGTCAGGTCGTAGGCATCCATCTTGCCCTTGCCGTGATATGTCACGGTGACCGGGACACGCATGTAGACCTTGCCGCTGCCGGGGTCCTCGTAGCGGTACTTGCCGGCCTCCGACTCGACGGTGGACGTGGCATCCCACTCGACGGAGCCGAACGCCACATCGAAAGACGCGTCCGGGTCGTCGGCGTACTCGCTGGCCGTGAAGGTGATCTGCTGCTTCTCGGGGTCGCCCGGGTTGTCCATGGTGGTGCCCACGTCAGAGGAGGAGTCCGAATCGTCGCTCTTGTCGTCCGAGGAGGAATCGCTAGAGCTGTCGTCCTTGGAAGTGCTGTCGTCCGAGTCGTCGCTGCGGCTGGATGTCGTGGTGCCTGAACGCTGCTCGCCCTCGTCGTCGCCGCCGGTCAGCGCCACGATGAGGCCGATCACCAGCGCCAGCACGACCACGCCGATGATGGTCCAGAACCACCACTGCTTGGTCACCGGCTTCTTGCCGCCGGGGCCGCCCTGGCCCACGTCGATCGGCTGCCAGCCGGCGGCCTGCGGAGAGGCCCCCGGAGCCTGCTGCTGGTTGTGGTACGGCGTCGGAGACTGGGCATAGTTCATGCTGGCTGCGTACGGACTCGCCCCGGAGGCGTAGTCGCCGGAGGGAGCCGAGGCGGACTGGCCGGTGGGGTCAGCCACGGGAGCGGACGCGCCGGCGGGGACGGCCTGGGTGGGCGCCCAGCCGGCGTCGGGTGCAGAGCCCGCCTGTGGAGCGGAACCGGCGCTCGCGCCGGGGGCGGAGTCCTCGACCCACAGCTGCCAGCCCTCGGGGGCGGGGCCCCAGGCGGGGTCGGGCTGCCAGCCCGCGGGGGGAGTGAATCCCTCGGGGGGCGCGGGCCAGTTCGGCGGCGGGTTGAAGCGTAGAGCCATGAGTTACAACCTTCCGGGAAGGGGAATGCATGTTGTCACGCGATGCCGCGAGTGTCGGTCGCGGACATGTCACGAAGATGAATGTACACGTGGGGATGCGCTCATGGCGCATTCGTCTCAGCCAAGAGGATGGGGAGAAGTGCCCGGCCGCGTCTGGGCGGGGCGGAACTCGGCGCCGGAAGTGCGGGCGTGCGGAGTCGATACGCGGCTCACGGCAGGGTGAGGATATCTGCGCCGTTCTCCGTAACCACCAGCGTGTGCTCGAACTGGGCCGTGCGCGAGCGGTCCTTGGTGACCACGGTCCAGCCGTCGTCCCACTGCTCCCAGTCCTCCGTGCCCAGTGTGAGCATCGGCTCAATCGTGAAGACCATCCCCACCTCCATGACGTCGTCGAAGCGGGGGGCGGAGTCGTAGTGGGGGATGATCAACCCGGAGTGAAATGCCTCACCGACCCCGTGTCCGGTGTAGTCGCGCACCACGCCGTAGTCGAAGCGCTTGGCGTACTTCTCGATGACGCGACCGATCACGTTGACTTCGCGCCCCGGCCTGACGGTCTTGATGCCGCGCTCCATGGCCGTGCGGGTGCGCTCGATCAGCAGTGCCGTCTCCTCGTCCACCTCACCCACCGCGTAGGTGGCGTTGGTGTCGCCATGGACACCCTCGTAGTACGCGGTCACGTCCAGGTTGATCAGGTCGCCCTCCTGCAGCACGGTGGAGTCGGGGATGCCGTGGCAGATGACCTCGTTGATCGAGGTGCAGATCGACTTGGGGAAGCCCATGTAGCCCAGGCAGGAGGGGTAGGCGTGATGGTCGCACATGTACTCGTGCGCGATCCGGTCCAGCTCGTCCGTGGTCACTCCCGGCGCGATCGCCTTGGCGGCCTCCGCCATGGCCCGGGCCGCGATCCGGCCCGCGGCGCGAATCCGCTCGATGGTCTCGGCGTCCTTGACGTCGGAGGCCGTCACCCGCTCCGGGCCGTCATGGAACATGTACTCGGGGCGGGCGACGGAGGCGGGCACGTGCCGCTCGGGGGTGAGAACGCCTTTGGTGAGGGTGCCGCGTGGAGCCCGGTCCGCGAGCACGGTGGTCGCTGTAGTCATGGCGACAGCATAGGAGCCATATGCGCAGTGGAACCCACGCCAAACTGTGCACTGCCATACGATTGCGGCATGGCGAGGATCTACTTCGTGCGGCACGGCCGCACCGTCCTGAACGAGCAGCGGCGCACCCAGGGACGGTCGGACTCCCCGCTCACTCCCGAGGGGCGCGTGGGCGCCGAGATCTGCCGGGACTACCTCGCCGAGGTGCCCTTCACCCGCGCCTACTTCAGCCCCCAGGGCCGGGTGCAGGAGACCGGCGGCATCCTGCTGCAGGCCCACCCCGGAGTGGAACCCGTGAACCTCACTGGCCTGCGCGAGTACAACTACGGCATCTACGACGGCGGCCCCGACCCGGTCATGCACGCCGCCCTGCCCGCGGAGCAGCACCTGCCGGCCGTCCTGGCCGGCGTCCACCCCGGCGCTCCCGACGGCATCACCGCCCGTGAGTACCTCGCCGACGTCGACGCGGCCCTGGCCCGGATCCTCGCCGACCTGCGCGCCGCCGCAGCGAGCGGGCAGACTGTCGACAACGTGCTCGTCGTCTCCCACGGCATGACTCTGATGACCATCATGGCCCGCTGGGTCGGCCCCGAGATCTACGCCATGGCGCCCATGGCCAACTGTGCGGTGACCACCGTGGAGGTGACCCCGGCCGCCGTCGACGGCGCTCCGCGGCTGCTCGCCTGGGCGGAGGACCCCGGCAACCAGGGGGTCACCTACCCGGTCCGGGATTTCAGCAGCGCGTTCGTGGGGGTCGTGCCCGTGCCCATCGACTGGGAGCACCCGGAAGGAGTGGCGGCGCAGGACTCCTGAGAGCCGGATGTGCGAGCCGCGGGCCGCGCGGTGCTGCGGCTCGTTGGCGCCGGTGGCGGCGCTGACACCTCTACCCGGGATGAGTACAGGCGTCGGTATTCAGGCCTCGAAGCTCTCCGCCGGGCCCGGGAAGGAGCCGTCCTGCACGGCCGCGTTGTAGTCCTGTGCGGCCTGATGCAGCGCCTGGCCGACCTGCCCGAAGCGGCGCACGAAGCGCGGCGTCCAGTCGGTCATCCCGGCCATGTCCGTCCACACCAGCACCTGGCCGTCGCAGCCGGCGCCCGCACCGATGCCGATCGTGGGCACCGGCACCGCCTGAGTGATGCGGGATGCCACGGGGGCGGGCACCATCTCCAGGACGATGGCGACTGCCCCGGCGTCCGCCAGCGCCACGGCGTCGGCCAGCAGCGCTTCCTGCGCGTCCTCGCCGCGGCCCTGCACCCGGAAGCCGCCCAGCTTGTTGACCGACTGCGGGGTGAAGCCGAGGTGCCCGACCACCGGTATGCCCGCGTCGGACAGCAGCTTGACCGTCTGCGCGCGGGGGCGCCCGCCCTCGAGCTTGACGGCGTTGGCCCCCACCCGCATGAGCCGGGCGGCGCTGGCCAGGGCCTGCTCCGGGCCGGCCTCGTAGGTGCCGAAGGGCAGGTCAGCCACTACCAGTGCCCGAGTGGCGGCGCTGGCCACCGAGCGGGTGGCGACGACCATCTCGTCGAGGGTTACCGGCATGGTGGAGTCGTAGCCGAGCATCACGTTGCCCAGTGAGTCGCCCACCAGCAGCATGTCCGTACCCGCAGCGTCGAGGATGCGGGCGGTGACGGCGTCGTAGGCGGTGAGCATGGTCAGCTTCTCGCCCCGCTCCTTGGCGCCGACCAGGTGGTGGACGCGCACCTTCTTGACCTGCGAGAGCTGCGATGCCGGAGCGTCCGCAGCGCTGGCGGCGGCCGCGACGGCACCTGCGGCGGTATCGGCGGCGGTATCGGCGGTCGCAGAGGGCTCGCCGACCGGATGAGAGGACGCGGAAGTGCTCATGCCCGGAGCCTACTCGTCGCATGCGGGCTGGGGATTGTCGATCAGAAGGCACGAACCATCAGGCCGAGGAGATGACTCCTCATGCCCCGCTCGCCACACCCCAAGCCGGAAGCGTCGCTAAAGCTCTGCCGCGATGTCCTCCACGAAGAGCTCTGTACGGCCGTCGACGCGGAAGTAGCGGCCGACTCGCTGTTGGATCTGAGCCTCGTTCGTCAACCCCATGAGGCGGCAAAGAGCGACTGCGTCGCGGCGATCAGCGTCCGACTGTCTTGAGGACAGTACCTTCATGGCCAAGAGATAGTCTGGGGAGGCTACATTGACCGTCAACGCGGGACCGATCTCGATCGTGCGCGGGTCAGCGTCAGCGGAGAAGTCAAAACCCAAGTCGGTGACACCATCACTGAGCCAATTCGGAGACAGGCCGTGCCTAGCCGCGATCGTCCGCGCGTGCTCGAGCACCACGTCGCGTGGCAGGAAAGCCGCGTCTATGTCCGCGGTTGTGCGCCTGATGTCATAGGTCAGGGCCATCGCGGAGCCACCTACGATGTACAGCTCAGCCTCCTGGCCGTGCTCCTCCAACAGGGTGTTGAGCTCCTTCAGCAGCGCAATGATGCTCTCTCGGGTGAACTCCTCCATGGTTCACACTCCTTGCAGGTTGCCGCGGGCCAGGCACACGCCCTTTTCCCGCAGCGGGACGGGAGTGCGCAGGTAGGACAACGCGAAGCGACGTTGCGGCGCCAGCGGATCGAAGATGTCGCTGACATCGTCCGGAGTGCGGCGAGCCCAGTCAAGCACCGCGGGGTCGTTCAGCCTGCTGGCACCAGTCCATAGGGCGGCGCCCTGGATAAGCCGGTCCCAGCCCGGATGGCCGGTTGAGGGAGGCTCACCATGCGCCTGGTCCAACTCGGGGCCGGGCGCCATGGCCTGAAGCTCCGTCACCAGGTTCTTGAGCACCTGAACGGCGAAGTGGTTATCCGCCTCGTCCGCTTTCCAAGCGGCGAAGTCGCTGTAGGTCCGGATCACCGTAATCTTCCTCCACTGGCCTCGCTCCGACACCAGCATAGGCCCAGACACAGTCGCTGGTGGCGTCGGTTCTCGAAACCCGGCCGACTCCTCGAGCCGATAGGCTGCCTCCGCAAGCATGCGGCGGCCGCGTCGCCCTACCGGACACGCGCCGGCCAGTGCCGCGCAAGGAGGCAATGAACAGCATCATGGACAAGCAGCAGGAATACGTCCTCCGCGCCATCGAGGAACGCGACATCCGCTTCATCCGACTGTGGTTCACGGACGTGCTCGGGCAACTCAAGTCGGTTGCCATCGCCCCCGCCGAGGTGGAGGGCGCCTTCGAGGAGGGGATCGGTTTCGACGGCTCCGCCATTGAGGGACTCACCCGCGTGTTCGAATCCGACATGCTCCTGTCCCCGGATCCCTCCACCTTCCAGATGCTGCCCTGGCGGGAGGAGGTCAACAGCGTCGCCCGGATGTTCTGCGACGTGCTCACTCCCGACGGCGAACCGGCCCGTACCGATCCGCGCGCCGTGCTCGAGCGGCAGCTCGCCCGCGTGGCCGACGCCGGCTTCACCTGCTACGTGCACCCCGAGATCGAGTTCTACCTGGTGGACCGTGACGGTGACGGCCGCATCGTCCCCACCGACTACGCCGGCTACTTCGACCACGTGCCCGGCGGCACCGCGCACGAGTTCCGCCGTCACGCCATCCTCATGCTTGAGCAGATGGGCATCTCGGTGGAGTTCTCCCACCACGAGGGCGGCCCCGGCCAGAACGAGATCGACCTGCGCTTCGCCGACGCGCTGTCCATGGCGGACAACATCATGACCTTCCGCGCCGTGGTCCAGGAAGTGGCCCTGCAGGAGGGCTGCCAGGCCACCTTCATGCCCAAGCCCTTCATCGGCCAGCCCGGAAGCGGCATGCACACCCACTTCTCGCTGTTCGAGGGTGACCGCAACGCCTTCCATGACCCGGCCGGGCAGTACCAGCTCTCCGCCACAGGGCGTGCGTTCATCGCCGGCCTGCTGCACCACGCCACCGAGATCTGCGCGGTGACCAACCAGCACGTCAACTCCTACAAGCGGCTGTGGGGCGGGGACGAGGCCCCCAGCTACGTGTGCTGGGGCCACAACAACCGCTCCGCCCTGGTGCGGGTGCCCATGCACAAGCCCGGCAAGGCCCAGTCCGTGCGCATCGAGTTCCGCGGCATCGACTCCTCCGCCAACCCCTACCTGGCCTTCGCCGTGATTCTGGCTGCGGGCCTGAAGGGCATCGAGGAGGGCTACGAGTTGCCCGCTGAGGCGGAGGACACCGTCTGGGCGCTGTCGGAGCTGGAGCGCAAGTCGCTCGGCATTGGCGCGTTGCCCACCTCCCTGAAGAGCGCGGTGGCCGCGATGGCCGAGTCGGACCTGGTGGCCGACACCCTGGGGGAGGACGCCTTCGAGTTCTTCCGCCGCAACAAGCGCCGCGAGTACCTGGCCTACGACGCCCAGGTCACCGACTTCGAGATCAGCCAGTTCTTCCCGAGACTGTGACGCCGTGATGCCCACCAACCATGGGAGGGAGACGGGGCGAGGCCCGGGGAGCAGCTCCGCGGGGCCAGCGGGCGGCGATCCCGTCCTCAACAGGCGCAGCCGCTGGCCCAGCACCCGGGCCCGGCTGCTTTGGGCCGGGTTCACTGAGGTAGAGCGCGCCTACGCTCTGCTCACCGACCCGGCGCTGGCCCCTTTCCTGCCGCCGGTGGCCAGCCCGTCCGGCTCCGGCACGCAGGGCGAGCTGCCAGGGCTCGACCCGGCCCGTGGACGGCTCGTGGACGAGCTTGGCGCTACCGCGGACCCGGACCTGGCCCTGCTCGCGCTTGTCCGCCTGGCGGAGGCCTGCACCGTGATCGGCGCCGGCACCGCAGCCGAGCCGGCCCAGGCTAGTGGCGGCGCCGGTTCCGACGGCGGTTCCAGCGGCGTGTGCGCCCCCGCGTACGCGCTCCGCGCGCTGCTGCGCCTGGAGCCCGAGGCCGGAGAGGACTCTGAGGACCGGACGGCCGATGAAGCCCGTGCTGCGCACCGTGCCCGCCTGTTCGCGGTGCTCGGTGCCTCCCAGGCGCTCGGCGACTTCCTGATCACCCACCCCGAGCACCTGGACTCCCTCGCCCCTGAGCACGCCTGGGACGCTTCCGGCCAGCCCCCGCCCGATATGGCCCTGTCCGACGCCGTCACCGCAGTGCTGGACGGGGTGCCGACGCCGATCTCCGCGGAGCTCGCCGAGCGGTCCATCAGCGCCCTGCGCATCGCCTACCGCAGCAGGCTGCTCGCCGTCGTCGCCGACGACCTGGCCTCCGACACGCCGCTGGCCCATATGCCGGTGGTTGGTCAGCGCATGACCGCGCTTGCCGACGCCGCCCTCGAGGCGGCACTGACCGTCGCGCGCGCCGTGGTCGGCCCCGGAGCCGACCACGTGGCCATGGCGATCATCGCCATGGGCAAGGCCGGCGCCCGGGAGCTGAACTACATCTCCGACGTCGACGTCGTCTACGTCGTCGGCCCTGCCCGCTGGGATGGGGCCGAACCCGTGGACGAGGAGAGCATGGTCCGTATCGGCACGCAGCTGGCCGCCGAGATCGCCCGGGCCACCTCGACCAGCGGGACGGAGCCGCCCCTGTGGCCGCTGGACACGGCGCTGCGCCCCGAGGGCAAGGACGGGGCGCTGGTGCGCACCCTGGACTCGCACCTGGCCTACTACGAGCGCTGGGCCTCCTCCTGGGAGTTCCAGGCGCTGCTCAAGGCCCGCGCCTGCGCCGGTGACCGGGAGCTCGGCGCCGCCTACGAGGCCGGCGTCGCCCCCATGGTCTGGTCGGCCAGCCGACGAGCGAACTTCGTCGACGACGCCCGGGCCATGCGCCGCCGGGTCGAGGTCGAGTCCGCGCAGCCCGGTCCTGACGATCGGCGCATCAAGCTCGGCCCCGGAGGCCTGCGGGACGTGGAGTTCACCGTGCAGCTGCTCCAGCTGGTCCATGGTCGCGCCGATGAGCGCCTGCGCGTGCGCGGCACCCTGGACGCGCTCGCGCAGCTGTCGGAGGGCGGCTACGTGGGGCGCTCCGATGCCGCCGAGCTCGGAGACTGCTACCGGATGCTGCGCCTGCTGGAGCACCGCTCCCAATTGCTGCGTATGCGCCGCACTCACGACCTGCCGGCCAGCGCCGCCGACCTGCGCTGCATCGGTCGGGGCATAGACCGGCGGCGGCTTAAGGACCCCGCCGCGGTGCGCAAGCTGTTCAGCTCGGTGCGCCGACGCGTGCGGGCCCTGCACGAGGAGATCTACTACCGGCCGCTGCTGAGCGCCGCCGCCAGCCTCACCACCGAGGAGATGACGCTCACCCCGGCCGCCGCCCGGGAGCGCCTGGCCGCCTTCGGCTACCTCGACCCCGACGGCGCCCTGCGCCACATCCAGGCACTCACCGAGGGCGTCAGCCGCCGCGCCGCCATTCAGCGCCAGCTGCTGCCGGTGATCATCGGCTGGATCGGGCAGGGCCCCGATCCCGACAACGGTCTACTGTCCTTCCGCAGGCTTTCGGAGTCCATTGGCGGCTCCCACTGGTACCTGGCCATGCTGCGGGACTCGCCCGTGGCCGCCCGCCGCCTGTGCCAGGTGCTGTCCGGTGCCCGCTGGACCACCGACCGCCTGGCCGAGCGCCCCGACTCCATCGCCTGGCTCGACGACGACGCCGAGCTGGCCGCCCGCCCGGCCGGCGCCATTTGTGCCGAGACCGAACGGGTGCTGCGCCGCCGCGCCTTCACCGCCACCGACACCGCCGGCCTGGAGCAGCAGGCCACAGAGGCCATCCGTGCGGTGATGAGCGTGCGCACCCGTGAACTCATCCGCGCCGCCCTGGCCGACTCCCTCGACGGCGTCGACCCCGGCCGCACTGCCCGGATACTCGGGGACGCCACCGACGCCGTCCTGGGGGCGGCCCTGACTGTGGCTACTGGCCTGGTGGTTGCGCAGCGGGACGGGCGGGACGCGGTTGCTGCAGGACCGGATGAGGACGGTACCTGGCCCGCCGCCACCGCCCGTCACGCCATCATCGCCATGGGCCGGCTGGGTGGGCGCGAGATCACCTACACCTCCGACGCCGACGTGCTGTTCGTGCATGAGCCGCTCCCGGGCGCCAATCCCGACGGGGCGGCCGCGGAGGCGGAGGCGGTCGCCAAATGGGTTACCCGGCTGATGGGACAGGCCCGCCCGCACCCGCTGGTGGTGGACACCGGGCTGCGCCCGGAGGGGCGGCAGGGGCCGGTCAGCCGGAGCCTGGATTCCTATGCGGAGTACTACCAGCGCTGGGGATCGGTGTGGGAGCGGCAGGCCCTGTTGCGCGCCCGCGCCTGCGCCGGCGACCGGGGACTCGGGGAGCGCTTCGAGGAGCTGATCAGTCCGCTGCGGTGGAGCCCGGAGGGGCTGGACGACGCCGGGCTGAGGGAGATCCGGCGGCTCAAGGCCCGGATGGAGGCCGAGCGGCTGCCCCGGGGCGCAGACCCGAGTCGGCACGTCAAGCTCGGGCCAGGCGGCCTGTCCGACGTGGAGTGGTCCGCGCAGATCCTCCAGCTGACCCGGGCTGCGCGGGTGCCGGGACTGCGCACCACCTCGACTTTGGAGGCACTGGCTGCGGCCGCGCAGGCGGGCCTGCTCGGGGTGGACGACGCCGGCAAGCTCACCGCCGCCTGGGTGCTGGCCTCCCGGGTGCGCGCCGCCACCGTGCTGGGCACCGGCCGCGAGGGCGGGGAACGGGTGCAGGTGCTGCCCACCGATCAGCGGGAGATCCGGCTGGTCGCGCGGCTGCTGGGCATCCCGGCGGGCAGCGAGCGGGACCTGGAGGATGTCTACCGGCGCACCGCCAGGCACGCCCGGCGTGTGGTCGAGCACGTAGTGTTCGGGGACGCCGCCCCGGCCCGCCCGGCCGCCCCCGCACGTACAGGGGCGGCGTCCTCCCGTCCGCCGCAGAACGCGCGGGCGGGAACCAGGCGCGAGCCGTCCGGCGGCGCCAACGGGGCGCGCCGGGGGAGTAGGCCTCGCGGCGCCGGCCCCTACCCGTGGTCCTAAAGTCCCTGCAGGACGTCGCGGAGCGGTCGGTGCGCCTGGCAGGATAGGCGCCGTGAAGCTTCTCCTCATTCGCCACGGCCGCACCATCGCGAATGTCGCCGGCGCCCTGGACACCGCATTCCCCGGTAACTCGCTCGACGCCGTCGGCGTGGAGCAGGCCTCCCTGCTGCCCGCCCGCCTGGAGGCGAGTGGGGACCTGGATGCCATCTCCTCGCTGTGGGTGTCCCCGATCCAGCGGGCCCGGGAGACGATCGCGCCGATTGAGCGGGCCACGGGCCTGGCAGCCCGCATCCGCCCCGGCCTGCGGGAGGTGCTGGCCGGGGACATGGAGATGAACACCGACGTGCGCTCGGTGGCCTGCTACACGGACACCACCCGCTCCTGGATGGTTGGCCGCACGGCGGCGCGCATCCCCGGCAGCCCCGAGGACGGCGCGGACACCTTCGCCCGCTTCAATGCCGTGGTGGAGGAGATCTACAACTCCACTCGCACCGGCGGTACCGCGCTGCTGGTGGCTCACGGCACCATCCTGCGGCTGTGGGTGGCGCTGGCGGCGGCCGCAGCCGGGGGCGCGGACCCGGCCTGGATCGCCAACCACCCCATGCGGAACACCGCCGTCAGCGTGGTGGAGGGCGACCCGGATTCCGGCTGGCGCCTGGTCGACTGGGACGAGGGCACCTGGCGGGCCGACGTCTTGCGGTAGTCGGGTGGACGGGGCTTACAGCACGGACGCGAGGAAGGCCTGGGTGCGCTCCTGGGTGGGGTGGTCCAGCACCTGAACCGGGTCGCCGGACTCGCACACCAGTCCGCCGTCCATGAAGATCAGCTGGTCCCCGACCTCCCGGGCGAAGCCCATCTCGTGGGTGACCACCACCATGGTCATGCCGTCGGCGGCCAGGTCCTGCATCACCTGCAGCACCTCGCCCACCAGCTCGGGGTCCAGGGCGGAGGTGGGCTCGTCGAAGAGCATCAGCTCCGGGTCCATGGCGAGCGCCCGGGCGATCGCCACCCGCTGCTGCTGCCCGCCGGACAGCTGCGAGGGGTAGTGGTCCAGCCGGTCGCCCAGCCCCACCCGCTCCAGCAGCTCAACGCCGCGCGCCCGCGCCTGCTGCTTGTCCATGCGGCGCACGTGGATGGGCGCCTCGATGACGTTGCCCAGGGCCGTCATGTGGGGGAACAGGTTGAAGCGTTGGAAGACCATGCCGATCTTGGAGCGCTGGGCGGCGCGCTGCTTGTCCGTCAGGGCGTGCAGCTGCACGGTGCCGTCGGGGCGCTGCACCTCCCGCATGCCGATCAGCTCGCCGTCCACCCACACACGGCCGGCGTCGATGGTCTCCAGCTCGTTGATGCAGCGCAGCAGCGTCGACTTGCCGGAGCCGGAGGGGCCCACCAGCACGGTCACGGAGCCGGGCTGGACCGTCAGGTCGATGCCCTTCAGGACGTGCAGCTCCCCGAAGAACTTGTGCAGCCCGGCGATGCGGACCTTGGGCACGGCCGACTCGGACGTGGCCGGAGTTGCGTTCGATGCGCTCACGGGGTGACCTCCAGGAAGGGCGTTTCCTTAGTGGTGTGGGAGTCGAGGATCGCCTGCTGGCGCGCGGACATGCCCCGCCTGCCACCGGCCTTGGTGGAGCCGTCGAAGCCGCGGCCGTAGTAGCGCTCAATGAAGTGCTGCCCCACCATCAGGATCGAGGTGATGATGATGTACCACAGTGCCGCCACGATCAGCAGCGGGATGGTCTGGTAGGTGTAGGAGGCGTAGGAGTTGGTGACGAAGGTCAGGTCCAGGGTGAAGGGCACCGCCAGCACCAGGGAGGTGGTCTTCAGCATGGAGATCGTCTCATTGCCGGTGGGCGGCACGATCACCCGCATGGCCTGCGGCAGCACGATGCGCCGCAGGATCTGCCCCTTGCTCATGCCCAGGGCGCCGGCCGCCTCGGTCTGCCCGGGGTCCACGCTGGCCAGGCCGGAGCGGACGATCTCGGACAGGTAGGCGCCCTCGTTGATGCCCAGCCCCAGCACGGCGGCCACAAAGGGGGTGAACACCGTGGTGGTGCGGAAGGTCAGCAGCTCCGGCCCGAAGGGGATGCCCAGGCTCAGGTACTGGTACAGCGCCGACAGCGCCCCCCAGAACACCAGCTGGGTGTAGATCGGAGTGCCCCGGAAGAACCACAGGTAGGACAGCGACACCCAGCGCAGCACCGGGTTGGAGGACTGGCGCATCACCGCCGTCGTCACCGCCAGCACGATGCCGATCAGCATCGCCAGGAAGGTAAGCAGCAGCGTCCAGCCGACCGCGCGCACCACGTGCACCTCGCGGAAAAAGAACCAGACGGTGCCCCAGTGGAACTTCTCATTGGTGAACAGTGCATGGACGAGCATCGCGCCGAGCACGGCGACGACGGTGGCGCTGATCCAGGTGCCCGGCCGGGGGACCGGCTTGACGCGGTTCAGCTGCACCGGCTGGTCGGGGGCCTGTGCGGAGGCGGCCGCAGCGGAATGGGGTGTCGGGGTCATATTCACTGCTCCACGTTCGGGTTCAGCTCGGCGGTGGTGAGCGCGGCGTCCTCAATGCCCCACGCATCCAGGATCTCCTCCCAGATGCCGGAGTCCATGAGGTACTGGACGGCGGCCTGGATCGCGGCGTTGAACTGCGGATCGTCCTTGGTCAGGACGATGGCCTGGGGGAGGGCGTCCTCGATCTCGCCCACCGTCTCCACGGCCCCGTCGGTCAGCTCGACGGCGTATCCGGCCACCGTGGAGTCGGAGTAGACGGCGTCGACCACGTGCCCGATCAGGCCCGTGGTGGCCTCGGACTGCGAGGAGTAGGAGCGCACCGAGATGGCGGGCAGGCCCGCCGCGGTGCAGGCGGCGGAGTCGGCGTTCATGGCCTCCTCCTGGGCGGTGCCCGTCTGCACACCGATGGTCAGCCCGCACAGGTTCAGATGGTCGGAGGGGTCTACCCCCTCCGGGTTGCCGGCCACCACGTTGAAGCGGGAGCCCACGTTGATGTAGGCGATCATGTCCATCGCCGCCTCCCGCTCGGCGGTGACGGTGAAGGAGGAGACGCCGGCGTCGTACTTCGAGCCGATGGCGGCGATGATGGAGTCGAACTCCGCGGTGTGCGTGGTCGACTCCACGCCGAGCACGGCGGCGATGGCCTTGGTCAGGTCGACGTCGTAGCCGATGGCGGTGCCGTCGGTGTCCAGGAACTCCGCGGGGGCGTAGTCGGTGGAGGCGCCGATGTCGAGCACGCCGTCGGCCAGGGCACCCTCGGGGAGCATGGCGATGATGTCCTCCTGCGCCTGGATGCCGGAGGTGTCATAGCCGGTGAAGGCGGCCTCGCCGCCCTCCCGGGTGGCCTTCCAGTCGGCGGCATTCGTGCAGGCCGCCAGCGGCAGCGTCAGCGAGAGCGCCAGGCGCAGCCCTCCGGAGAGCCGAGCGCTGAACGTGCGGGCGGATGCCATCGCGGCTCCTTCTGGTTGATGACAAGAACGGCCGTCAGAATATCCACATTGGAGCATAGATATGCAAATGGCTGTGGGCGTACCCGGATGAGAGCCGGCTTACAGGTCGTAGTAGAGCTCGAACTCATACGGGTGCGGCCGCTGCCGCATGGGTGCGATCTCGTTGGTGCGCTTGTATTCCACCCAGGTCTCGATCAGGTCCGGGGTGAACACGTCGCCCGCGGTCAGGTAGTCATGGTCGGCCTCGAGCGCCTCCAGGGCGTCGTCCAGGGTGGCCGGCAGCTTCTCGATGTCGTGGTAGTCCTCGGGCTCCAGCTCGTACAGGTCCTTGTCCACGGGCTCGCGCGGCTCGATCCGGTTGCGGATGCCGTCGATGCCGGCCATCAGCGTGGCCGCGAAGGCCAGGTAGGGGTTCGCCGACGGGTCGGGCACGCGGTACTCGATGCGCTTGGCCTTGGGGGAGGAGCCTGTAACCGGGATGCGGATGCAGGCGGAGCGGTTGCGCGCCGAGTACACCAGGTTCACGGGGGCCTCGAAGCCGGGCACCAGCCGGTGGAAGGAGTTGACCGACGGGTTGGTGAAGGCCAGCAGGCTGGGGGCGTGGCGCAGGATGCCGCCGATGTACCAGCGGGCCAGATCGGACAGCTGCCCGTAGCCGCGCTCGTCGAAGAACAGCGGCTTGCCGTCCTTCCACAGGGAGTGGTGGGTGTGCATGCCCGAGCCGTTGTCGCCGAAGATCGGCTTGGGCATGAAGGTGGCGGTCTTGCCGTTGCGCCAGGCCTCGTTCTTGACGATGTATTTGAACTTCATCATGTCGTCGGCGGCCGCAAGCAGCGAGGCGAAGCGGTAGTTGATCTCCTGCTGCCCGGCGGTGCCCACCTCGTGGTGGGCGCGCTCGATGTCGAGCCCGGCCTCGATGCAGGTGCGCACCACGCGGTCGCGCAGGTCGGCCATCTGGTCGTTGGGGGAGACGGGGAAGTAGCCGCCCTTGAAAGCGGTCTTGTAGCCCTTGTTGCCGCCCGGCTCGTCGCGGCCGGTGTTCCAGGCGGCCTCCGCGGAGTCGATCAGGTAGCGGGTGGAGGCCGGCGTGGTCTCGTACTGGATGGAGTCGAACAGGTAGAACTCGGCCTCGGCGCCGATGTAGCAGGTGTCCGCGATGCCGGTGGAGCGCAGGTAGTCCTCAGCCTTGGCGGCGATCGAGCGGGGGTCGCGGGAGTAGACCTCATCGGTGAAGGGGTCCACGATCGAGAAGTTGATCACCAGCGTGCGCTGCTCGCGGAAGGGGTCCAGGAAGGCGGTGGTGACATCCGGGATGAGCTTCATGTCCGACTCGTGGATGGCGGTGAAGCCGCGGATGGAGGAGCCGTCGAACATGAGGCCCTCGGTGAGCGCCTCGTCCTTGAAGGCGGCTACCGGGATGGTGAAGTGCTGCATGACGCCGGGCAGGTCGCAGAAGCGCACGTCGACCAGCTGCACCCCTTCCCTCTCGATGTAGGCCAGCGCTTCCGAAGCGTCACTGAACATGAAGTTCCTCCAACGGGGTTGTGAGACTGGTGTGCATGCCTAGGGCCAACGCAGGCTAGGACGACGGAGTGTCGTCGGCGTGCCGCAAATGTGTCCGCAGTGTTTCGCCGGCGCTGCGGGGCGCGGCTGCCGGAATCAGCGGCCGCGGATGGCGCGGCGGTCGGGGCGGATGCTGTTCGGGTCCATGTACTTGGGGATCGGCAGGCCCTTGGAGGACAGGGAGGACAGGCGCTTGGACACCCGGTCGATCTCCGTGTTGGTCAGCTTGGTGGGCTTGGTGGGCAGCCGCCGCAGGGTCCGCTCCAGGTGAATCAGCCGCGTCTGCCCCTCCGCGGTGCCCACGCTGATGACGTGCACCGGCACCGTGGACAGGATGCGCCGCAGCACCTTCTTCTCCTCCTCGATCAGGTGCTGGGTGCGGCCGGGGGAGCCCTCGGCAACCAGGACCACACCCGGGCGGCCCACCAGGCGCCACACGAAGTCCTGCCCCTTCGGGCTGAAGGCGACCGGCTGCTCCTCCACGTACCAGCCGCGACCGGCCTGATCAAGCACGGCCTTGACCGCGCCGGGATGGCCCTCGATCTGCATGTAGGAGGCGCGCCGCGTGGCCAGGGAGAGGACGATCATGTCCACCATGAGCGCGAATACCAACGCCATGAGCAGCCAGTACCACAGGGCCTGACTGGTGACGGCCGCCAGTACGCCGGCCACCGCCAGCAGCACCACGAGGATGCCGAGCAGGGCCCAACCGATCCACGGATAACTGCGCCGCGAGATCGTGTAGGAGTCCTTGATGTTCTGGGCGACCTGTGCGAGGCGCCGCTTCTTCTTCGGCTTGGCGCTCTGGGCTGTGCTCACACCGACAACTCTAGCCGACGGCGGCGGCCTCAGGAGGCGGTGCGGTCGGCCAGCAGGGCGGAGGCCTCCTGCCGGGCGGTGCCCGGCTCGGCCAGGTCAAGCATGTTCTCGGGAATCTGCCTGCCCGCGGCGCGCATCGCGCGCGCCCACAGCAGGCCGGAGCGGTATGAGGAGCGCACCATGGGGCCGCTCATGGCCGCGGCGATCCCCATCTCCTCGGCCAGACCCGCCAGCTCGACGAACTCCTGCGGCTTGACCCACCGGTCGATCGGGTGATGCAGCTTGGAGGGCCGCAGGTACTGGGTGATCGTGAGGATGTTTACGCCCGCGGACACCAGGTCTGCGATCGCCTGCTCGATCTCCGCCCGGGTCTCGCCCATCCCCAGGATCAGGTTGGACTTGGTCAGCAGCCCGGCCTGCGAGGCGCGGGAGAGCACCTCCAGGCTGCGCTCGTAGGAGAAGGCGGGCCGGATGCGCCTGAAGATGCGGGGCACGGTCTCCAGGTTGTGGGCGAACACCTCCGGGCGGGATGAGAACACCTCCTGTAGGGACTCCTCCCGGCCCCGGAAGTCGGGCACCAGCAGCTCGATGCCGCAGCCGGGCACCCGGGCGTGCACCTGCCGGGCCGTCTCGGCGTAGAGCCAGGCGCCGCCGTCGGGCAGGTCGTCGCGGCACACCCCGGTCACGGTGGCGTACCGCAGCCGCATCTCCGCGATCGAGGCGGCCACCCGCTCCGGCTCGCCGGCGTCGTACTCGGTGGGGCGGCCCGTGGCGATATTGCAGAAGTCGCAGCGCCGGGTGCACAGGCTCCCACCCACCAGGAAAGAGGCCTCGCGGTCGTTCCAGCACTCGTAGACGTTGGGGCAGTTGGCCTCGGCGCACACCGTGTGCAGGCCGTGGGCGCGCACCAGGTCGCGCACGTCCTGGTAGGTCTCGGTCACCACCGCGCGGGTGCGCAACCAGTCCGGCTTGGCCTCGATCGGCGTCTCGGCGTTGCGGGCCTCCACGCGCAGCAGGCGGCGACCCTCGGGGGCGACGGCGTCGGGCACTGGCACTCCTCCCTGACATAGGACCATGGGCCCGTAGTCTATGCCGTCTTCCTCCGCCGAGATCGGTAGGAGTTACGTGCTGAGATCGGTAGATACGGCGAAGGTGCCGGCAGCGCGGAGCCTCCCAACCGGTCTCCGGCCCGGTGGCAAGCGGCTAGCTGTCGGCCATGAGCGGACCCAAGTGCTCCTGCAGCGCCGCCGCAACGAGATCCGCCAGCTGGGCCGCCTCGTAGTGGATGCCTGTCTCGGCGGTCAGGGAGGTCACGCCTGCATCAGTGATTCCGCAGGGGATGATGCGGTCCAGGTCGAAGGCGGCCAGGTCGGGGTCGACGTTCAGACCGATTCCGTGCATGGTCGTCCCGCGGGCCACCCGTACCCCCAGGGCGCAGAGCTTGCGCTCCCGCCTCGCGGCACCGTCCCGGCCTGGCGCCGGGGGCACCCACACCCCCGACCGTCCGGCCACGCGCAGCGTGCTCACACCGAAGTCCGCGCAGACGTCCATCACCGCCGCCTCGAGCGCGCGCACGTACTTGATCACGTCGATCGGCGGGGCCAGCCGAATGATCGGATAGACGGTCAACTGGCCCGGTCCGTGCCAGGTCGTCTTACCGCCCCGGTCGACGTCCACCACCGGAACGCGGTCCGCGCCCACGCGCGCTTCCCGGGGACGCTCCCACGAGTGCGTACGGCGCCCCACCGTGTAAACACTCTCATGCTCCAGCAGCAGGACCGTCGCGGGCCGGCTGCCGGCGGCAACGGCGGCGTGCACGGAGCGCTGAAGCTCCAGACCCTCCGTGAAGGGCACGAGCCGGGACCCCAGGCCGACGTCGACGCGATCCAGGTACTGCACCCCGCCAGCCTAGATGAGGTCGCCCGGGGGCGTTCAGGTGCCTGAACGCCACGGCGCTCGGCGGCAGCGGTGACGGCGTCCCCTGGCGGCGGCCGGCGGCAAATGTGACCGGTTATCCACAGGGAGCATATTGCCCCTGGCCGCCGCGCCCCGGTGCCGCGACCATGGAGGCCATGGGCACCAATCAGTATCACCGCCGCCGCTCCCGGTCGGAGTCCCAGCCCGAGGACCCCGATGCCCTTGCCCCCGAGCTCCTGGACGCCCTCATCCGGGCGGGCCTCGCCGTCGGCGCCCCGCTGGGCGCCGACGCGCCCGGGCGGCGGGCGCCGCGGCGCGGGCTGGACGCCGCCGGCCGGGACGTGGTTATCCACCTGCTAGACCTGCCCGACGACGCGGCCGGCGGGCGCACACTGAGCCGACTGGGCGAGCTAAAGGCCCTAACCCATCCGGGTATCGCACCGGTGCGCGACGTCATCCTCCTGCCCGATGGATGCGCCGCCGTCACCGTCGACCTGGTCGCCGGCGCCGACCTCGCCGTGGTCCTCGGAGCCCGCGGCGGACTGACCCGCGCCGAGGCAGCCCGAGTACTCGACGACGTCGGCAGTGCCCTGGCCCACCTGCACGCTCACGGGCTGCCCCACGGGGACGTCTCGCCCGCCAATGTCATGGTGACCACCGAGGGCGGACTGGTGCTCATCGACCTGTTCGGCGGAATCCTCGAGTCCGGGACCGACTCCTGCGCCGCACCCGAGCGCCGCGGTGGCGGCCCCGCAACGCCCGCCTCCGACGTGTACGCGCTGGCGGCGCTGCTGCGCGAATGCGCCTCCGGCTCCGCGCTTCTGCGGACGCGGCTCGACCGCATCCTGCCCGACGCACTGGCAACCGATCCGCAGCAGCGCCCCAGTGCCCGCGCGCTCGCGGCGCGTGCCCCCGAGATCGCCAAGCCCGGCCGCGTCGTCCTCCCCGACGGCGCCCGCCTGGCCGCAGGCGCCCTGCGGGCCGCCGTGGCTCGACCCACCCGCGTAGTCCCGTCACGACGCCGCCCGCGGTCCTCCCGGCGGCACCTAACGGGCAGCGCGGCGCGTCTGGGCGGCGTCGCCCTGATCGGCATCGGCGGTGTTACCGCAGTGATCGGGATGCTCGGAGCTGGGCCGGCCGCGCAGGTTGCATCAATGAGCGCAGAACCCACCGCCGCCGCGCCCGCGACTTCTGCGCAGGCACCGCAGGACGCAGCGCCGGAGTCCCTCCTGGACGTGGTGGTGGAACTGGCGGACAGGCGCGATGCGGCGCTGAGTGCCGCCGACGCCGCGGCCCTGGCGGAAACCACCGTTCCCGGGTCGCCGGCTGCGCTCGCGGATACGGCAGTTCTCGATGCGCTAGCCGCAGCGGGGGAGAGCGTGGGCGGCCTGGACACCTCCGTGCTGAGCGTGGTCGAGGTCGACCTGCCGGAGGGCTACGAGCAGACCTGGCCCGGTGCCAGGGCGGTGCGGATCCGCCAGTCCCAGCCTGCATCCACGAGGACGGGCGCGGACGGAACGGTGCGCACGGTGCCGGCGCAGGCCGCACGCGAGGTCGTGTTGGTGCTCGTGCCCGGACCGTGGCGGGTGGCCGAGGTGCGGGAGGCCTAGGCCGAGTCTCCGGCTTGGTGTGAACCAATCACAGAGACGCGGCAACCGTTCTGGCGATGGCGCCGAAGGCGTTGACCATGCCGATGCGCGTCAGGCGCCGCGTTACCGGGTGCAGCAGGCGGCCGGACAGCCGCCAGATCCGGTAGGCGCGGGTGAGGGTGAGAGCGCATCCGCCGGGCGCCGGTCGTAAGTCGAAACGGTCGTAGGCGAAGGCCTGTCCGCGGTTCGGTCCGTTCAGCAGTGTCTTGGCCCAGACGAGCGAGTCAGGAGCCGGCTCGACGCGACACCAACGCAGGTCCAGGTGCCGTCGTCCGGTCCGTGAGTCATGCCGGGAGATGATTCCGTCCGGGTGCGTTGCGCGCACCTCCTCGGGAAGCACGGCCCAGTCGTGCAGCAGAGACGGATCTGCCAGCACCGCCCGCACGCGTGCCGACGGCGCGGAGATGAAGCGAGTCAGGCACAGCGCCGCCGCCGGACCGTCGGGCAGCAGGTCTCGTTCGACCACCGCGCTGTCCCTACGGGAGGTCCCGTCCTGGCCGCGGGGACGGCGTCGCGCGCGGGCGGTCAGTTCGGCGTGCAGGGACTCCGGATCCACGCCGAGATGGGCGAGTAGCCGCATGGGCGCATCGGTGTCTGCATCCAGCAGGGCCTGCAGCGTGGAGAGCGAGGTGTTGAAGGATGCCTGGCGGGCGCCGACGAGCTGTTGCGCCCGGGCGGATATGGGGATCTCCCCAAGCTCGGAGAAGGCCTGCGCCGCCAAGGCCGAAGGCGGCGCGGTAGCCCTGATGGTGGGGGCGTCAACACCTAGTGCCGCAAGGTCGGTGTCGGCCAATTCCTGTATCGCCTGCCGAGCGCCGGCCAGGGTGACCCCATGCATGCCCAACAGAGCCGCTGCCGCGCCGCCCTCGGCAATCAGGCCCAGCAGCAGGTGGTCCACGTCCACCTCGGGGTGGCGCAGGCGCGCGGCCTCGTGTGAGGAACAAGCGAGCCAGGCGATCAAGTGCGTAGTCGTACTCATTGTTATCGGCGACTCCTTCGTGTTCGTGCCAGCCCCGGGGTGACGCGTTTGGCGTATTTCTTGTGCACGGCCTGGCGGGTGATGCCGAGGTAGGTGGCGATCTCCGTCCAGCCCATGCCTGTGCGCAGGGCGGCCTCCACCTGTGCCAGCTCCATGGCCTCGGTAAGTCGGCGCAGTGCGGCCACCGCGCGCAATCCCGCGACTGGATTTGCGGTATCTGCGGCCGTGGCGGCGACCTGGCCGGGTGAAGGAACATTGTTCGATCCCATGCGAGCAACCTACGTTGACAAGCACCGAGTTGTCAACATGGGTTGCTTAATGGGGTCCTCCGGTTCTGGGGTAGTACCCGGCGGCCCCGCATTGAACGGGCGCTCTCGGCGTCCGCGCACGGTTGGACCGCCTGCCGCCGTTTGGGCCGCCTGCCGCCGTTTGGACCGTCCAAGACGCGCTCTGAGGCGGTCCAAGTGGACACGCGCGGTCCAAGTGGAGAATGGCGGTCCGAGTGGACAGTGGCGGTCCAAGTGGTGCGTGCGGGTGGAGGGCGAGGCGGCGTGAGTGTCTGGGGTGATGCGGGGGTGGGCTCACGAGGGCTTGCCGTTGCGCACCGGCCGTTGAGTGAAAGACGCCTGCTGTCAGCGCCCGGATCGGCACGTCCCCAAGACCCGAGGGGTCGGATGCTGTCCGTCGCATGCCCCGGCTGTCACTCCTGGCACACCACGCCCCCTGGTCCGGGCCGACTGGTCCCGGCCGACTGGGGCGTCTCCTCAGCAGGCACCCCCGTAGTGCCAGCGCCAGAGTCGCACGACCTCCGAGGCCCCGGCGCAATTGGTCCACAGCTGCACGCAGTAACGCCTCCGGCGCGTCGACCGAGCCCGCACAAGTGACAAGCCACGGGAACAGGATGGGCCCGCACCAATTGGTGCGGGCCCATCTGCCTTTGGCATGAGCGGTGATGCGAACTTCGCTTATGCGGCGGTTGGCGTCAGAGCCCCAGCTCGCCGGCGAAGTCGCCCTCCTCCAGACGCTTCTTGACCGTCATCAGGTACCGGGAGGCGTCCGCGCCGTCGATCAGCCGGTGGTCGTAGGACAGCGACAGGTAGCACACCGAGCGCACGGCGATGACCTCGTTGCCGTCGGCGTCCTTGACCACACGCGGCTGGCGGGTGATCGCCCCCAGCCCCAGGATGGCGACCTCCGGCTGGTTGATGATCGGGGTGTCGAACAGCGCGCCGCCGGAGCCGGTGTTGGTGATCGTGAAGGTGGCGCCGGACAGCTCGCCCGGGTCGACCCGGTTGTCGCGGGTGCGTGCGGCCAGATCGTTGATGCGCTTGGCCAGGCCCGGGATGTTCAGGTCGCCGGCGTGCTTGACCACCGGCACGTACAGACCGCGCGGCGTGTCGACCGCGATGCCGATGTGCTCGACGTCGTGGTAGGTGACCTGGCCGTCGCCGATGGTGGCGTTCAGCTTCGGGTGGGCCTTCAGCGCCTCGGTCGCGGCGGCGACGAAGAACGGCAGGTAGGTGAGCTTGGTGCCATTGCGCGCCAGGAACTCGTTCTTGGCACGGGCCCGCAGGGCGGCGACGCGGGTGATATCGACCTCGACGACCGTGGTCAGCTGCGCGGAGGTCTGCAGCGAGGCCATCATCCGCTCACTGATCAGGCGGCGCAGCCTGCTCATCTTCTCGGTCCGGCCACGCAGCTCGCTGCCGTCCGCCGTCGGCGCGGGCCGGGCATCGCCCGCAGTGGCGGGAGCCGACGGCACGGGCTCGGCAGCCGCCTCCGCCACGGGCGCAGTAGCCGCCGCAGCCTCTGCCTGGGGGGCCGCGGGTGCGGCCGCACTGCGGGCGGCCTCGGCCTGCGCCGCAGCGGCCTCCACATCCTGCTTGCGGATGCGCCCGCCGATGCCGGTGCCGGTAACGGTGGCCAGGTCGACACCCCGCTCGCGGGCGAGCTTGCGCACAATCGGGGTCACATAAGCCGCCGACGGCGGCGCGGCGGCCGGCTCCGAGACCGGGGCTGCGGGCTCGGGTGCGGGGGCCGCGGGGGCAGGAGCAGTCGGCGCGGGAGCGGGCGCGGACTCCTGCGGTGCGGGCGCCGCGGGTGCGCCGGCCGCCTCGGCCGCCTCGGCCGGGTCGCCCACGATCGCCAGGACGGCGCCGACCTCGACGGTCTCGTCAGCGGCGACGCGGATCTCCAGCAGGGTGCCGGCGACCGGGGAGGGGACCTCGGTGTCCACCTTGTCGGTGGCCACCTCGAGCAGGGGCTCGCCGACCTCGACGGTGTCTCCCACGGACTTCAGCCAGGAGGAGACGGTTCCCTCGGTAACCGACTCGCCCAGCGCGGGCATCTTCACGGACTCGGACATTTGGGCAATCTCTTCCTCGTAGGTTTCCGGATTGACGGAGTTGGATCAGTCGGACGGTTGCGTGGTCAGCCGTGATTGTGCAGCGGCTTTCCGGCCAACGCCATGGCGGCCTCGCCAATGGCCTCGTTCTGGGTGGGGTGGGCATGCACGAGGGCGGCGACGTCGTTGGCGTCGGCCTCCCAGGACACGATCAGCTGTCCCTCGCCGATCTGCTCGCCCATGCGGGTGCCGATGGCGTGGAAGCCGAGGATGGGGCCGTCCTTGAGGGACACCAGCTTCACGAAGCCCTGAGTCCCCAGAATCTGGGACTTGGCGTTGCCGGCGACATTGAACTGGCTGGTGACGATGTTCTCTGCTCCGTGGAGCTCAGCCGCACGTGCCTCGGACAGGCCCACGGAGGCGATCTCAGGCTCGCAGAAGGTCACCTTGGGCACCTTGACATCGTCCACCGGCTCCGGGCTCAGGCCCGCGATCCGCTCGGCGACGGCGATGCCCTGGGCGAAGCCGCGATGCGCCAGCTGCACCCCGGGCACGATGTCGCCGACCGCCCAAACCCCGGGCACATTGGTGCGCCCGTACGGGTCGGCCAGTACGAAGCCGCGGTCCATGGACACGCCCACCTCCTCCAGGCCCAGGTTCGCGGTGGCCGGGCCGCGCCCCACCGCGATGAGCAGGACCTCGGCGTCAATGACCGCGCCGTCGGCGGTGCGCACCTGCACGCCGCCGTCGCTGCGCTCCACCGACTCGAAGCGGGTGCCGGTGCGGAAGTCGATCCGGCGCTTGCGGAAGGCGCGCTCGAGCTGCTTGGAGATCGCCTCATCCTCATTGGGCACCAGGTGCGGCAGGGCCTCGATGATCGTCACGCGGGTCCCCAGACTGGCCCAGGCGGAGGCGAACTCGACGCCGATCACCCCGCCGCCCAGGATCACCGCCGATGCGGGTACGTGGTCGAGCTCGAGGGCCTGCTCGCTGGTGAGCACCGGGCCGGAGATCTCCTGTCCCATGGTCTTGGAGTAGGAGCCGGACGCGAGGATCACGTTCCTGCCCCGGTAGCGTCGGCCGCCCACCTCCACGGTGTCGGCCGCGACCAGGCGGCCCCAGCCGGAGATCACGTCGATGCCGCGGGCGGAGACCAGGCCCTGCAGACCCTTGTACATGCGCGCGACCACGCTGTTCTTGTACTCCTGGATGGCGGGCATGTCGACGCCCTCAAGGGTCGCCCTGAGGCCGACGACGCCGGCATGGCGAATCGCCTCCGCCGTCTCCGCAGAATGCAGGATCGCCTTGGTGGGCACACAGCCGCGGTGCAGACAGGTGCCGCCCACCTTGTCCGCCTCGACCAGCGCCACGCGCAGCCCCAGCTGGGCGCCGCGCAGCGCCGCCGCGTAACCGCCTGAGCCGCCGCCGAGGACGACCATGTCGTAAACCGCGTCTGCAGCGGTACCTGCTCCGTCAATCACAGCTGTGTCAGTCACGTAGATGATCCCTTTTCGTAGTCGGCCGTGATCGGCCGTGGTCGGCAATGATTGTTGGCGGCCGGCAATGGCCGTCGTCCCGCGAACGGGGACCAGAGTCCCAGACAGCCTACGGCATGCGTCACCTTCGCGGGGCGTGTTCATCCCCTCAATCGGCGGTGGCCTGTGCGACGGCCGCCCGTTCCTCCAAGAAGGTCAGCAGCGTGGGCACGCCGAATCCGGTGCCGCCCTGCGGGGTCAGCCCCCACGCGGCCTTCTCGTTGTAGGCGGGCCCGGCGATATCGAGATGCGCCCACGGGGTGTCGCCGACGAAGCTGCTCAGGAACAGCCCCGCAACGAGCATGCCGCCGGCCCGGTTGCCCACTGCGGCATTGCGCAGGTCGGCGAAGGGGGAGTCCAGATTGGCCCGCAGATGCTCCGGCAGCGGCATGGGCCAGAAGTCCTCACCGGCGCGTGCGGCCGCGGCCACGACCGCATCGCGCGCCTGGCCCATCACTCCGGCGGTGCGCTCACCGAGCGCCACGATCTGGGCTCCGGTGAGGGTGGCGACATCCAGCACGACGTCCGGCTCCTCCGCGACCGCTGCGGCCAGGGCGTCGGCCATCACCAGGCGGCCCTCGGCGTCCGTGTTGGTCACCTCCACGGTGGTTCCATCGAACATGGTCACGATGTCTCCGGGCCGCTGCGCCGCCCCGCCGGGGAGGTTCTCGGCCAGGGCGAGCCAGGCAGTCACCCGTACCGGCAGCCCCAGGCGGGCCGCGGCCAAGGTGGCGGACAGCACCGTGGCGGCACCGGCCATATCGGACTTCATGGCCGGCATGGAGGCCGGGGGCTTGAGCGACAGGCCGCCGGAGTCGAAAGTAATGCCCTTGCCGACCAGCGCCACGTGCGCCGCCGCGCGGCGGCGCGCCTTGGAGAGCTTGGGCGTCCACTCCAGGCGGACCAGCCGGGGCGGGTGCACCGCGCCCTGGCCGACGCCCGCGATGCCGCCGAACCCCTCGTCCGCCAACCGCCGCTCGTCGTAGACCTCGAAGTCCAGCCGTCCCTGACCGCGTCCGACGGCGTCGGCCTCCCGCCGGGCGTGGTCGGCGAAGGCCACCGGCGTGAGTCGGGCGGGTGGGTCGTTGACCAGGTCCCGGGCCGCGGCCACGGCCTCTGCTAGGATCCGGGCACGCTCGATCACCGGCGCGGAGGGGTCCTCCGGGCTGCGGTGCAGCAGCGTGCGCGGCGCCGGGGCCAGCGGGGTCAGCACCGTGACCCGGGCCAGGGGAGTGGGCGCCTCGGGAACCCGGCGCGACCAGGCGTACGCCCCCTCAAGCGCGCCCTCGGCCACGGCGGCCAGCTCCTCGGCGGTGTCGGCGGGAAGGGCGAATACCGCGTGGCCGGTGCCCGCCAGGTCGCGGGCGGCCCGCCCCGCCGCGCGCCGCAGCGCGGCGGTGTCGGATGCGTCACCGGTACCAACCACCAGCAGGGTTGGGGCGAGTACGCGGCTCCCGCCCCGCCCCAGGGCCGCCGCGGGTACCCGCACGAGTGCGTCGGTGGCGCCGGTGAAGCCAAGACTGGGCAGCAGTTCCGCCAGGACGCCCAATTCCGAAGCCAGGTCCAGGGCGGCATCCGTGGTGAGCAGCGCCGGGGCGCCGTCGGCGGCGCGTGCGGCCAGGACCAGGACATCACCGCCCGCCGCAGCGGGCGGCAGGCTGGAAGTCGTAATCGCAGTCATGCGGGGAATGGTAACGTCGCAGGGCCGGCCACTCGCCGAGGCGTCGTCCGGCACCGTCGGCCCGAACCGCGGGCCCGCAGTTAAACACGAGGTCAGCTACCGCATGGATGAGTCTTTCCAGCCGCGGGCCCTCAACGACACGCGCCGCCCCGCGCATGGCTGGGGACGCGCTCTCGTCGGGGTCTTCGCGATCTTCGGTCTGGTGATCCTGCTTCCCGCCTTCGTCGCCCTGGCCCGCGCGGGCGCGGGAAGCCGCCTGCCGGCCGCACTCAGCATGCTGGCCGGGGCGGGCTACCTGGTTCTGGCCGTGGCGGTGGCCCACAACGGCCGGCGCATGCGCCGGGTCGGGTGGGCCTGCCTGGTGCTGGAGGCATTGGGGCTGCTCGGCGTCAACCTGGCCGGCGGGTCCGGCACCGCCTGGTCGCAGTGGGGCGCGGCGCTGTGGTACCTGCCGGTGCTGCTGCCGCTGGTTGGGGCCCTGCAGCTGTGGCTGGCGGACCCGCGCCGCATCGTCACCAATGCCGAGCGCATCACCGACATCTCCGACACGATCCAGGGGACCGTCCACCGCGATCGGTCGTGAGCCCGAGCGCGGGCTCAGCGCGCGCGTCGGCGCCGCAGCCACGCCTGCGTGCGCGAGCCGAAGGAGGTGCGCTGCTCGGCGGCCTCGAGGGCCCGGCGCTGTTGCCGGTACAGCCGCCGCACCATGTCCTCCTGGCTCACCCAGCCGATCAGGCGCAGCTCGCCGTCTGACCCCGGAAGCGGTTCGGTTACGGGCACCGCCTCCAGATGGGACTCGATCAGGGTCTCCAGCACATGCCCGGCATCGTCGTCGCCGCTGACCCGGACCCGGTCCAGCGGGAGCTCGCCGACCTGCCGCGGCGCCTCCCGGTCGGCGCGTGAGCGCGCCTCCGCTACGGCGACGGCGGAGACACAGCCCCGCCACACCGCGCCGGAGGCAGCCCCGGCGGGGGCATTCGGCCGACCGCCGCCGACCACCGGCGCCACCACGGGAAGACGCGGTACGCCGGCGGCCCGCAGCACGTCAGCGGCCTCAACCAGGGAGGCGGTGACCGGCAGGAGCGCCGGGGGCTGATGCATGATGCTGCGGGCGTTCGCCCGGCCAATGAGGGTGGTGTGCAGCGGGTCCTCGATGTCGTCCCCGCGGCGGCGCAGCTCCTCGGTGTAGATCGTCGTGCGGGTGAGGAACCGGCTCATGGTGGTGGCCAGCGCCACGGCCAGCATCAGCGGTAGCAGCAGGCCGTACTGGCCGGTCATCTCGATGATCAGCACGGTGCCGGTGATCGGGGCGCGCGCGGCCCCGGAGAAGACCGCCCCCATGCCGATCACTCCGAAGACGGCGGCCGCCTCGGGGCGGTCCGGGGCGAGCGCGGTGCCGAAGGCCGCTCCCAGGGTGGCGCCGATGCACAGGGAGGGGGCGAAGACGCCCCCGGCCATGCCCACGCCCAGCGTCACCGAGGTGGCCAGGAGCTTCGCCGCCGTCAGCCCCAGCAGGACCGCCGTCGAGTAACCGCCGTCCAGCGCGCGGTCCAGCACGGCGGAGGACTCGCCGTACACCTCAGGCACGGCCAGCAGCAGCGCCCCCACCAGCACGCCTCCGACCCCGGGCCGGAGCCAGGCGGGCAGGCGCAGCCGGTCGCCGACGGCGCCCAGCAGATCACCGACCAGGTAGCGACTCCGGGAGAAGCCGACCCCGACCGCGCCGCCCACCAGACCGAGCAGCGCCACCCACACCAGCTGGGCGTCGCCGTGCAGGTCGAGGGCGGGCAGGGACAGCGACAGCGTGGTTCCCAGCAGGTGGTGGGACAGCACCGTGGAGGCCACGCATGCCAGCACCACGAAGGCGAAGGCGTCCACCGTGAAGTCCATGAGGATGACCTCCAGGGCGAAGAACGCCCCGGCCAGTGGGGTGTTGAACGCGGCAGCGATGCCCGCGGCCGCGCCCGCGGCCGCCAGCAGGCGCGCCGAGCGGCGGGGCAGGCCCAGCCGCCGCCCGAAGACGGTGGCCGTGCTCGCGCCCAGCTCGGCGATGGGGCCCTCGGGCCCGACGGAGCCGCCCCCGCCGATGGTCAGGGCGGCGGCAAGGACACCCGCCGCCGCCGACCCGGGTGCCATGGTCCCGTCCGACCGGCGCGCCGACCAGATGACCCCCGATACGCCGTGTCCGGTGCTGGTGGCGCCCAGGCGCTGCATGAGCGGGCCCACCAGCAGACCGGAAATGACGGGTGCTGCCACCAGGAACCACGGGCCCAGGGCGGACAGCACGCCGGTGGAGGCGCCCAGCGCCCGGGTGTAGTCGGTGGTGCCGGTCAGCACCCGCGTCCACAGGTCGATGCCCACCCGGAAGACGACAGCGCCCGCCCCGGCGGTCAGGCCGGTGAGCACCGCCAGGATGAACAGCCCCGTGCGGTGATAACGCAGCAGGTTCAGCGCACGGGCCCGCAACCGACCGCCAACGGGCCGCCCGGGCGCGCCCACCGCCACGGCCTCGGTGCCGTCAGCGCTCGAGGTTGTCGACCCGAAGGACGACGCGCTCGGTCACCGGCGAAGCGAGGTCCCATACCTGCGCGTAGAAGCTCAGCTCGTCCTGGAGGGCCCGGTGGGCATTGGCGGCCAGGTTGAACCCGTGCCCCTCGCCCTGGAACACGTCCAGCGCCACCGGCAGCCCCTTGGCCTTGACGGCCTCGTACATGCTGGTGGCCTGCACCGCCGGGATGATCGGGTCCGCGCTGCCCTGCAGCAGCAGGAGCGGTGCGTGGATGTCGTCGATGTGGTTGAGCGGTGAGCGCTCGGCGTATACCGGATCATCCAGGTCGTCGGAGCCCACGAGCCGCTGGATGTAGTGCGACTCGAACTTGTGGGTGGTGCGGGCCAGCTGGGCCAGGTCGGCCACTCCGTACAGGGAGGTGCCGGCGCTGAACACGTCGGAGCGGACCAGCGCCGCGAGCGCCGTGAAGCCGCCGGCGGAGGCGCCCCGCACCGCGATGCGGGCCGGGTCGACCTTGCCGGAGGCGGCCAGGAACTGTGCCCCGGAGACGACGTCGTCGACGTCGTACACGCCCCACTTGCCGTTGAGCAGGCGCCGGTAGTCCGAGCCGTAGCCGGTCGAGCCGCGGTAGTTGACGGCCAGGTAGGCGAATCCGCGGCTGGTCCAGAACTGGATGCGCAGGTCGTAACCGGTGCGGTCCATCGCCGTGGGGCCGCCGTGCACGCCCACGATCAGGGGCGGCAGCTCGTCCTCGGGGCCGACGTAGGCGGCGGAGGCCGGCGGGTAGAAGAAGCCGTGCGCGGTGGCGCCGTCGGTGGTGGACCAGGAGACGGGCTCGGCGAAGGAGATGCCGGCGTCGTGGGCGTTGAAGTCTCCCGAGCCGCGCAGGACCTCCACCTCCCGCCCGCGCACCTCGACGATGCTCGGCAGTTCCGTCTCACTGCCGGCCAGCATGACCACACGGCCGGCGGAGGAGGCGACGTTCCCCAGGGGCTGCCAGCCCACGTTCCACTCCTCCAGCTCCCCGTTGGACAGCTTGACGGTGCCCAGGTGCCACACGCCGTCGCGCGCCCAGGAGGCGATCAGGTGCTCGCCGTCGAGCACGTCGAAGTGGTGCGGTCCCAGGATCCAGGCGGGGGAGGTGAAGGTCGCGTCGACCGGGTGCAGGGGACGGGTGCGCAGTGCCTCGGTCCAGCCCTCGCGGTTGGTGCCGCGACGCGGGAAGCCCTCGGTGCGGTACAGGTTCGAGAAGCCCGAGGCGTTGGACACGTGCACGAGCTCGCCCTGCTCGGTCCAACGCGGTTCGGACACGGAGTAGCCGGTGCCGCCGTCGACCACGGTCTGAGAGCCGATGGTGCCGTCCGGGCGCAGGTCGCCGACGTGCAGGGTGGCGTTGTCCCAGGGCATGTCCGGGTGGTTCCAGGTGATCCAGGCCAGGTGCTCGCCGTCGGGGGACAGGGTGGGGGAGACCACGAAGTCGGTTCCGGAGACGATGGTGGTCACGGCGGAGTCGTCGCGCGCCGCCGAGCCGTCAAGTGGAATGGCCACCAGCGAGTTGACCGGTTCGCCATCACCGCGGTGGTCCTCGCGCACCGCGTACACCAGGGCGCGGGCCGTGTCGATCTCCAGGTCGCCGTGCCGGACGTCCCCGTAGATGGTCAGCGGCACCAGGCCGCGCAGCCGGTGGGCGACGTCGTAGCGGTACAGCCGTCCGTCCCCGGCGTGGGAGACGACGATGATGCCGGAGTCGACGGCGTAGGCGCGCCCGCCGTACTCGTGCACCCGGGTGCGGGCGTCCACCAGCTCGTCGGACGGAGTCAGCGGCAGCACCTCGCCGATCTGGCCGTCGCCGTCGCGGCGCAGCAGGACCTGGCGGCCGGCCTGGGAGGCGCGCTGCTCCACCCAGTAGGTGTCCCCGCCGTCTACACGCACCTGCGACAGGGAGAGGGTGCGGGTGGTGATGGTGCCGGGGGTGATCGGCGAGGGCCAGGTCCCGTACGGCGCTGTCGTGCTCATCGTTCCTCCTGAGGGCGGTGCGGTCGGCGCGTGCGCCGTCCGTCCGGCGGGCGGTGTACGCGGTCCGGAGCCAACCCTACGTGCTCTTGTGCCATGTCGGGCGAGCGGATGCGGGTCGTGGCGGCGCGGAGGCGCCGATGCGCATATGCTGAGATGCCGTGTCGGCGGCGCGCCCCTACGCCGCGGCAGACCGGAGATCAGGATCGGATCAGGAGCAGGAGGAGCCGCGCCGATGAGCGAAGACACTGCCACGGTCGGTGCGGACGGACAGGGCCCGCGCTCGACGCCGCATCTGCCGGCCACCCCGCTGCTGTCCCGCATCCACCGGCCCGGCGACCTGCACCGTTTGACCAGCGAGGAGGTGGAGGCGCTGGCCGCCGAGATCCGCCGCTACCTGGTGGCCACGGTGGCCCGCACGGGCGGCCACCTGGGCCCCAACCTCGGAGTCGTCGAGCTCACCCTGGCGCTGCACCGCACCTTCCGCTCCCCGCGCGACACCATCGTCTTCGACACCGGTCACCAGGCATATGTGCACAAGTTGCTCACCGGACGCCAGGACTTCAGTCGGCTGCGCGAGCGCGGCGGCGTGTCCGGCTACCCCTCCCGGCGGGAGTCCATCCACGACGTCGTCGAGAACTCCCACGCCTCCACGGCCCTGTCCTGGGCCGACGGCATCGCTCGCGCCAACCACCTGCAGGGGCGGGACCAGCGGCACATCGTCGCCGTCATCGGTGACGGCGCCCTGACCGGCGGCATGGCCTGGGAGGCGCTGAACAACATCGCGGACTCCGCCGACAAGCACCTGGTGATCGTCGTCAACGACAACGGCCGCTCCTACGCCCCGACCATCGGCGGACTGGCCCACCACCTCGACGCGCTGCGCACCAACCCCGGCTACGAGCGCATGCTCGCCGGCGTGAAGCACACCCTGCTGGCGCAGGGGGCTCCCGGGCGCGCCGCCTTCGAGGCGCTGCACGGCCTGAAGCGCGGACTGAAGGACATCCTGGTGCCCTCGGCCTTCTTCGAGGACCTGGGCATCAAGTACACCGGCCCAGTGGACGGGCACGATGAGACCGCCCTGGAGTTCGCCCTCACCCGTGCGCGCGAGTACGCCGAGCCGGTGATCGTGCACGTGATCACCCAGAAGGGCCGCGGCTACACCCCCGCCGAGGAGGACCCCGCCGACCGCTTCCACGCCGTCGGGCGCATTCACCCGGAGACCGGCCTGCCGGTGGTGCCCTCCCGGTTCGGGTGGACCGCCGTGGTTGCCAAGGAGCTGCTGGCGCTGGCCCGCGGCGACGAGCGCATTGTGGGCATCACCGCCGCCATGCAGCAGCCGGTGGGGCTGCAGCCGCTCGCCGATGCCCTGCCCGAGCGCGTCATCGACGTCGGGATCGCCGAGCAGCATGCACTCACCTGTGCCGCAGGCATGGCCTTTGCCGGGATGCACCCGGTGGTCGCCCTGTACGCCACCTTCCTCAACCGGGCCTTCGACCAGGTGCTCATGGATGTGGGGCTGCACCGGGCGGGCGTGACGATCCTGCTGGATCGTGCGGGCATCACCGGCACCGACGGCGCCAGTCACAACGGCATGTGGGACATGGCGCTGCTCGCGCACGTGCCCGGACTGCGCCTGGCGGCCCCGCGCGACGAGGCGACGCTGCGTCAGGCGCTGGCGGTGGCGGTCGGGGTGGACGACGCCCCCACCGTGGTGCGCTACCCCAAGGGCTCGCTGCCCGCGCCGTTGCCCGCCCTGCGCACGGTGGGGGAGGAGGACGTCCCCTTCGGCGCGGTGGATGTGCTGCTGGAGGCCGTCGGCGGCCCCGCCGCACCAACGGACGGCGTCGCGGCGGCCGGGCCGCTGCTGCTGGTCGGGGTGGGAGCCATGGCGGCAGCGAGTCTCGACGCCGGCCGGCGCCTGGCGGCCGAGGGGATCGGCGTGCGGGTGGTCAGCCCCCGTTGGCCGGTGCCCGTACCGCCCGCGCTGGTTGAAATGGCACGCGAATGCCGCGGGGTGCTCGTGGTGGAGGACGGGCTGGTTGACGGCGGCGTGGGCTCTCAGCTGCGTGACGCGGTTGAGGACGCGGCGCTGTCCGACGGCGTCGGCACCTTCCCGCGGGTGGCTCGCCTGGGCGTGCCGCGCAGCTTCCTGCCCACGGCAAGTCGCGATGAGCTCCTGGCGGACTTCGGCATGGACCTGGCGGGGATCTGGGCGGCTGCCCGCCGCCTCGCGGGCTGCCCGGCCCGCCCCGGTACGGGACGCAGCTCGGCCGTCTAGGACGCCCGTCCTAGATGAGGCCCGCGGCGGGGATGAGGAGGGGCCGTGCGCAGCGATCGGCGTCGTTCGGACGTGAGCGCGGGACGCTCCGGGGGCCGGCGGGACGCAGACCTGATATGACGGCAGTCACGAGCCGCTTCCGAGCCGCTGCCGGAACGGGGGAATTCCGCCGAACCCGGGCGGCCTGCGGGTGGCGTGGCCGGAGGCGGGACAACATCCGCAGGTCGGGACTAAAGTCCTAGGTGGGTGCGGGCTGGAGGTGGCCTGTGAGTGATCCCACCGGCTGGTTTCAAATCGGCCTGACACAAGGCGGGACGTCTGGCCTAGTCTTGGGTCGACGGCGCAACGATGTACCGCCGCGCCTCACAAGGGCGCAAGCAACCGGGTGGCCCTGGCCACCCACCCTATAGGAGGGCACGGATGACAACCGAGGTCACAGCATCCGCCACTGCGGAGGAGACCACCAGTCGCGACGCGTGGGAGGGCTTCACCACGGGCCCGTGGACCGAGGATATCGACGTCCGGGACTTCATCCAGCGCAACTACACGCCATACACCGGCGATGCATCGTTCCTCGCCGGCGCAACCGACAAGACCCTGCGCCTGTGGGACACCCTGGAGAAGAACTACCTGTCCGAGGAGCGCAAGGTGCGCATCCTCGACGTCGACACCCACACGCCGTCTGACATCGACGCATTCCCCGCCGGCTACATCAGCGAGGACGACGACGTCATTGTCGGGCTGCAGACCGACTCGCCGCTCAAGCGCGCCATGATGCCCAACGGCGGCTGGCGCATGGTCGAGCAGGCGATCAAGGAGGCCGGCAAGGAGGTCGACCCCGAGGTCAAGAAGATCTTCACCCGCTACCGCAAGACGCACAACGACGCCGTCTTCGACATCTACACCCCCCGTATCCGCGCCGCCCGCTCCAGCCACATCATCACCGGTCTGCCGGACGCCTACGGCCGCGGCCGGATCATCGGCGACTACCGTCGCGTGGCCCTGTACGGCGTCGACCGCCTCATCGAGCTCAAGCAGAAGGCCAAGGACGCCGTCGCCGACCAGCCCTTCTCCGAGCACTGGGCGCGCTACCGCGAGGAGCACGCCGAGCAGATCAAGGCGCTGAAGAAGCTCAAGAACATGGCCGCCTCCTACGGCTTCGACATCTCCGGTCCCGCCAAGGACGCGCACGAGGCCGTGCAGTGGACCTACTTCGCCTACCTGGCCTCCGTGAAGTCCCAGGACGGCGCCGCCATGAGCATCGGCCGCCTGTCCGCCTTCCTGGACATCTACTTCGAGCGCGACCTGAAGGCCGGCGTCATCGACGAGTCCCGCGCCCAGGAGCTCATCGACAACATCGTCATGAAGCTGCGCATCACCCGCTTCCTGCGCACCACCGACTACGACCAGATCTTCTCCGGCGACCCCTACTGGGCCACCTGGTCAGACGCCGGCTTCGGCGAGGACGGGCGCACCCTGGTCACCAAGACCTCCTTCCGCCTGCTGCAGACCCTGCGCAACCTCGGCCCCGCCCCCGAGCCGAACATCACCATCTTCTGGAACGAGGAGCTGCCCCAGGGATACAAGGACTTCTGCGCCCTGATCTCGATCACCACCTCCTCCATCCAGTACGAGGCGGACGAGCAGATCCGCGAGCACTGGGGCGACGACGCCGCCATCGCCTGCTGCGTGTCCCCGATGCGGGTGGGTAAGCAGATGCAGTTCTTCGGCGCCCGCGTCAACGCCGCCAAGGCACTGCTGTACGCCATCAACGGCGGCCGCGACGAGATGACCGGCAAGCAGATCGTCGCCGGCCTGCCCGGCATCGAGGGCGACGCCCCGCTCGACTTCGACGAGGTCTGGGACAAGTACGAGAAGATGCTCGACTGGGTGGTCGGCACCTACGTAGAGGCACTGAACATCATCCACTACTGCCACGACCGCTACGCGTATGAGTCGATCGAGATGGCGCTGCACGACTCCGAGATCGTGCGCACCATGGGCTGCGGCATCGCCGGGCTGTCCATCGTCGCCGACTCGCTGAGCGCCATCAAGTACGCCAAGGTCACCCCGGTGCGCGACGAGACCGGGCTCGTGGTCGACTACGTCACCGAGGGCGACTTCCCGATCTACGGCAACGACGACGACCGCGCCGACGAGATCGCCGCCACCGTGGTCCACACGATCATGTCCAAGATCAAGGAGCAGCCCTTCTACCGGGACGCGATCCCGACCCAGTCCGTGCTGACGATCACCTCCAACGTCGTCTACGGCAAGGCCACCGGCTCCTTCCCGTCCGGCCACAAGAAGGGCACCCCCTTCTCCCCGGGCGCCAACCCGGAGAACGGCATGGACACCCACGGCATGGTGGCCTCCATGCTGAGCGTGGGCAAGCTGGACTACAACGATGCCCTTGACGGCATCTCCCTGACCAACACCATCACGCCCCAGGGACTGGGCCGCACGCTCGACGAGCGCGTGTCCAACCTCGTGGGCATCCTCGACGCCGGTTTCGTCCCCGACGACTGCGCCGAGGTCTGATCCCGCCGCCCAAGCGGCGGGCCACCAGACCATCCGAATACACATTTCTCACCTCACCAGAAAGGGGCCTGCTATGGCCACGTATGAAGAGCGCCTGGAGTCCATGAAGGCGCAGCGCGATGACACCGGTGGCGTCAAGGGTCTGTACCACGCCAACATCAACGTGCTGGACCGCTCCACCCTTGAGGACGCCATGGAGCACCCGGAGAACTACCCCAACCTGACGGTTCGCGTCTCCGGCTACGCCGTCAACTTCGTCAAGCTGACGCGTGAGCAGCAGCTGGACGTGCTCAACCGCACCTTCCACGCCGGCGCCTGAACCACAACGGGTGAAGGACTCGGATGACTGAGACCATCACCCCGGAGCAGACCGGCGGCCGGGACCAGGACTTTCTGGCCCCGGCCGCCCGTCTGCGCGGGGCTGGAATCGGCGCGCTCGAAGAACTGACCGACCTGGAGAGGTCGGAGCGCCTGGCCCGGATGCGGGAGGGATCTCTGGGATCCATCCATTCCTGGGAGCTCGTCACGGCGGTCGATGGACCGGGCACCCGGATGACCGTCTTCCTCAACGGCTGCCCGCTGCGTTGCCTGTACTGCCACAACCCGGACACCTTCCTCATGCGTGATGGCGAGCCGGTGGAGGCGGACGAGATTCTGCGGCGGATCAGGCGCTACCGGAACGTCTTCAAGGCGACCGGTGGCGGTATCACCCTGTCCGGTGGAGAGGTGCTCATGCAGCCCGCCTTCGCCGGGCGCATCCTCGCCGGAGCCAAGGCAATGGGCATCCACACCTGCATCGATACCTCCGGTTACCTGGGCGCCAACGCCTCGGACGAGATGCTGGACAACATCGACCTGGTGCTGCTGGATGTCAAGAGCGGCGATGAGGAGACCTACAAGCGGGTGACCGGGCGTGAACTCGCCCCGACCATCGCCTTCGGTGACCGGCTCGCCGAGAAGGGCATCGAGACCTGGGCTCGCTTCGTGCTGGTGCCGGGACTGACCGATGATCCTGACAACGTTGAGAACGTGGCTCGGATCATCGAGCGATGGCGCCCGGTGGTCTCCCGCGTGGAGGTACTGCCCTTCCACCAGATGGGTACCGACAAGTGGGATGCCCTGAAGCTGGAGTACAGGCTTCGTGACACCCGGCCGCCCGAACCGGAACTGGTGGAGTCCACCCGGGCGATCTTCCGCGCGCACGGATTCACCGTGCACTGAGCACCTCGATACGTCGGCCGGACCCGAATCGGGTCCGGCCGACGTATTCACGCGATCCAGCCGGTGTCGAATTCGTGTCATGACAATCCGCGTGTCTAACCAGTACCATGTGATATAGCCGACAACGCCGTCGGCGCCTTCAATCGCATGAGGTTCGATGATCATGGCACGAGTCGTTGTCCTCGGCGCCGGTGTCGCGGGGCACACGGCCGCTTTGCACCTGCGCCGAATGCTGCCCCGCCGGCACCAGGTCGTGGTCATCAGCCCCAACGCGCAGTGGAACTGGATTCCCTCGAACATCTGGGTGGGCACCGGCCGCATGGGCAAGGAGCAGGTGCTCTTCCCCCTGGCGCCGGTCTACCGCCGCCAGGGCATCTGCTTCCACCAGGCTAAGGCCACCGCCATCTACCCCGAGGGGCACCCGGCAGACCGGGCCGAGACGCCACGACCACAGGTCGAGCTGGAGTTCACCGAGCCCTCGCGCAAGGGCGAAGTCCGGCGCCTGGCCTACGACTATCTGATCAACGCCACCGGGCCCCGACTCGACTTCGCCGCCACACCGGGACTGGGGCCAGATGGCGGGTATACCTGGTCGGTGTGCACCGCCGTGCACGCCGACCAGACCGCCCGCGCCTTGCGCGGGGTCATTGCGGCGGCCCGCGGCGGCCGTCCGCAGCGGCTGGTCATCGGCATGGGACACGGAACCTGCACCTGTCAGGGAGCCGCCTTCGAGTACGCCTTCAACGTCGACTTCGAGCTGCGCGAGGCCGGCGTGCGTGAACTCTGCGAGGTGGTCTACCTGACCAATGAGGCCGAGCTCGGCGACTTCGGGGTCGGTGGCATGCGCTTCCGTCAGGAGGGCTACCAGACCACCTCGCAACTATGGACCGAATCCCTCTTCCGAGAGCGCCAGGTCAAGGCCATCACCGGGGCGGCGGTCACTCGGGTCGATCCGGGCCGGCTGGTGTATGAGGCGCTCGACGGCGCCACGCACACCCTGGACTTCGACTTCGCCATGCTCCTGCCGCCGTTCACCGGCCAGCCCCTGAAGGCATACGACCGCCACGGTGCCGACATCACCGACGTCGTCTTCGCCCCCAGCGGCTTCATGAAGGTTGACGCGGACTACACCCGCAAGCCCTATGAGGAATGGAGCGCGGAGGACTGGCCGAAGACCTACCAGAATCCCACCTATCCCGAGCTATTCGCCGCCGGTATCGCCTTCGCGCCCCCGCATGCGATCTCCCGACCGCGCAGCACCCCCAAAGGGACGCCGATCGCACCGGCGCCGCCGCGTACCGGCCAGCCCGCCGGCACGATCGGCCGTGCCTGCGCCGAGTCGATCGTCGACCGTATCAAGGGGCGCGACAGGCCGCTGCATGAGGCCTCCATGGCGCGCATGGGCGCCTCCTGCGTGGCCTCCACAGGGGCCAACCTGCGCACGGGATCCGCCGCCGCCATGATCATGTACCCGGTGGTCCCGGACGAGCACAAGTACCCCCAGACCGGAAGGCACCCGTACCACACCCGTGGCGAGATCGGCCTGTTCGGGCACTGGATCAAGTACATGCTCCACTACCTGTTCATCTACAAGGCCAAGGCCCTGCCGGGCTGGTTCCTCATTCCGGAGTGATCGACATGATGCCCCCTACCGCAACTGCGCCAGCGGCCGGCAGCCCCAGCCCCGAGGAACTCGACCCGCTGGAGGCGGAACGCATCGCCCGGGCGCCCCTGCCGACGCCACAGACACTCAGGCGCCGCCGTTTCATTCCCCTGCAGGCCTACAAGTTCCTGGAGACGAACCTGCGGATCGCCGACATCGTGCTGCGCGAGCGCCTGGGACTCTAGCCTAGGTGCGGCCGACGATCCTGCATGGCCCAGCATGACTCGGCGGGCTCGAGCCGAAACGACCGACCTGGGTCAGGTGACTTCCACCGACCTCGGCGGTCAGCCGAGGGCGACCGACAGCGGCGCGGACGTCTGCTCCACCTGCCAGTGCCGGGCCCCGAGCCTCTCCAGCCGGACGGCCACGGCCGCCACGGATACGTCGACGCGCTCACCGGCGGCCGCGGCCTCGCCGATGCCCCAGGCCAGATGCCGCTGTACCTCGGTGCCCAGCAGCAGTTCATGCGGAATGCGCAGGAGCTCGGCCTGGGCGCGCACCGCCCCGCGTACCAGCTCCAGCGCCGCCGCGGACTGCGGGTGGTGCCGGCCCCAGGAGCGCGGCTGGGGCAGCTCTCCGGGGGCGAGTGGGGCGTGCACGGGCGGCAACTGGTCATCGGGCAGTGCCAGGGCGCGCTCCACCGCCTGCCACCACAGTTCCTGGTGCTGGCGACCCTGCCGGGAGGAGAACTCCCGCAGCGAGGCCAGACGGCGGCGCGATGACGGCTGGGCCACGGCCGCCGCGACCAGGGCGCGGTGGGGCAGCACCTTCGACGGCGTGACGTCCAGCTCCCGGGCCAGCTCCTCACGGACGGTCCACAGCTCGCGCAGCACCGCCAGCGAACGCGGCGTGCGCACCGCCCGGCCGGATCGGGGCGTGCGGCGCCAGGGGTCAATCCGGGTAGGCCGGATCGGCCGGGTGCGCTCGTACTCGAACTCCTGGGCGGCCCAGTCGGCCTTTCCGGCGGCCTCGAGCTCCTGGGCGAGGGCGTCGCGCAGGGGGAGGAGCAGTTCCACATCGAGGGCCGCGTAAACCAGCCAGGACTCCGGCAGCGGCCTGGTAGACCAGTCGGCGGCCGCATGATCCTTGGCCAGCCGCAGCCCCAGCGTCTCCTCGACCACCGCGCCCAGTCCCACGTGCCGGCGCCCCAGCAGGCGCGCCGCCAGCTCGGTGTCGAACAGGGCGCCGGCCGTCAGTCCCAGCGCCGTCAGGCACGGCAGGTCCTGGTCGGCGGCGTGCAGCACCCACTCCGGCCCGTCCAGGGCGGCGGCCAGGGCGGACAGGTCGCCGGCTCCCAGCGGGTCCACCAGCACCGTCCCCGCTCCCTGACGCCGCAGCTGTACCAGGTAGGCGTCCTGCCCGTAGCGAAAGCCGGAGGCTCGTTCGGCGTCCACCGCGATCGGACCGGAGCCACGGGCAAGGGCTGCGGCCGCGGCGGCGAGTGCCGCCGGCGTATCCGTGACCGGGGGCAGTCCCTCCGCGGGGCGCTGGTAGGAGACCACCGCCTCTGCGGGCACGGGGTTATCGGTCGTGCCCGGGGTGACGGCGGAGTGCGGCACGCGGGCGCCGGTCACCGGGACGCCCCCGCCAGGCCCAGTGGAACGGCGCTCTCCGGCTCGTGCCCGGCGGTGAGGTGGATCAGCTCGTACCAGGCCAGCAGGTGTGGCGACAGGTCGGGGGTGGACGGCGTCCAGGAGGAACGGATCTCCACATGCGCGCAGGCGTCCGTCAGCTCCAGGCCGCCGAAGGTGTCTGACAGCACCCGGGTGACGGTGCCCACCAGGGCGCGCCTGCCGGCGCCGGCGTGGTCGAGGGCGTCGGTCAGCCAGGACCAGGCGGCCGAGCCGAGCAGGGGGTCAGTGCCGATCTCCTGATCCACGCGCGAGCGCGCCATCACCACCAGGCGGAAGTCTCCGTCCCACGCGGCCTGAGTGTCGGGATCGTGCAGCACGACGAAGCGTCCGGAGGCGACCGGCGTGCCCGCCTCGGTCTGGACGGTCTCCGCCGTCAGCGCCGCCGCATACGGGGCCAGGCGGGACGACGCAGGCACCTCCTGAAGGATCAGGCCGCGCGGCCGGGGAGTGGAGCGCAGCGACTCCAGCGCGGTGCGGAAGCGATCCGGGATCGTATCCGCGGCCGCCTCACGAGCCTGCACGCGGGGGATGTCTGCCACCGCCCCAGGCTACCGGCGGATATGCGCAGGTAGCGTCGCCACGCCGATCCGGCGGTCCGACACGTCTGACGAGTCCAACCACGCCATGGGCCGGAGTCCTGGTCTATCGTGAGACGGGCCAGGCGGCGCCGCTCGCGGCCGCGACACCACCAGCCAAGTAGAACAGGACAGGAACACACTCCATGACCTCGCCCGAGAACGCCACCCCCCTCGCATCCCGCGGCTCCATGCGGCGCATCGACTGGGAGACCTTCCGTCGTATTGCCGAAGACGCCGCCACCACGCTGCCCATTGAGCAGACCGCGGCATGGGACGCCTTCGACGCCGCCATGGAGGGACGCGAGCCCTGGGGGCGGCTGGTCTACGAGACCGCCGCCGGCACCCCGCGTGCACTGATCTCACTGACCCGTATGGACGTGCGCGGCTTTCCGTATCTGTGGGCCCGCCACGCGCCCGTGTGGCTCGGCGAGGAGCCCACCGCCGCCGAGGAGCCCACCGCCGCCGAGGAGGCCGAGCTGCGGGAGCTGCTGGTGGAGGGCGTGCGGTTCCACGATCCAGCGGTCGTCTTCGTGCGCCTGCACTGCACGCACCCCGCCCCGGAGCTGCGCGAGCTGCTGCAGACCATGGCCTACGACCACACCGTCATCCTGAACGTGGATCGGGCCGACGACGAGGCCTTTCTCGCCTCCTTCAAGCCGCGGGGGCGCCGTGATGTGCGCAAGGCGCTGCGCAACACCGAACTCACCTACCACGACGAGACCGACAAGGCCGAGGAGGTGTTCGGGGAGCTGTACCAGATCCTGCTGGAGACGGGCGATCGGGACGGCTTCAGCGCCGCTCCGGAGGATACCTACCGGACCATGCTGCGCACTCTCGGCCCCGATCACTGCCGCCTGTACGTCGCCCGCCGAGGCGGGGGCGAGGCCTTGGCCTGGAGCATCGACACCCTGTGGGGCGACGGCGCCGGGCGCTATTACGCCGCGTCGACGGCGGAGGGACGTCGGGGCCGGGCCGCGGACGCCCTGCTGTACAAGGAGGGCTGCTGGCTGCGTGAACGGGGGGTGCGCACCTGGGACCTGATGGGCGCCGGCTCCGAGCGGACTCCCGAGCTGAACGGCGTCGGTTCCTTCAAGGGCAAGTTCACGCCCGAGGGGACCGTGGCCATTCCCGGGCCGTGGGACCTGCCCGTCCGGCCGCGTGTATATGCCGGCCTTGTCAGGGCACTGGAGCTTAAGCATCGTGCCGAGTCCGGCGTGGCCGCAGTGCGCGGCCGCCTGCGCTCGCTGCGCCCCGGAGCGGCCGAGGCGCCGGAGCAGCAGTAGCGCCGGGTCGGCCGGACGTCAGTCGCGGATGCGGCGCGGGCGGGCCAGCACGGTCACCGGCGCGTCCGCGACCACGTCGGACAGGCGCCGGGAGCCCCCCGGGACCCGCGCATCCGTGAGCACGTCGTCCCAGGGACCCACGGGCAGATCCACGGTGTGCTCACCCCAGCCGCCGATGCGCTCCAGGCGCCGCCCGAGGCGTCGGACGACCACGACGACGTCGTCCTCGCCGTCGAGCGTCCGAGCGTAGGCGAAGGCGCAGGACGTGCTCACCGGCAGCGGCCGATAACCCGAACGCGCCCCCACGAAGGTCTCGGGTCGCTCGGCGCGCAGGCGGCACAACCGCGACGTGAGCCGCAGCTTGGCCGCATCCAGCGAGAGGTCGGCGCCGGCGCGCGCCCGCGAGGCCCGCTCCAGGGCCGCGCGCAGGCCGGCTTCGCCCGCATAGGCGACCGGGCGCCGGTTGTCCGGATCAACCAGACTGGTACGGGTCGTTTCACTGCCCTGGTACACGTCAGCCACCCCCAACCAGGTCAGTGCCATCGCCTTGTTGGCCAGAATGGTATTGCGCACGGCCGGGGAGGTCAGCGCGGCGAAGGCGTCCAGCTGCTCGGACACGTCGGCGCGGGTGAGCAGGTGGCCGGCGTAATCGACGAGTCGGCGCTCACGATCGGTGTCGGGGGAGGTCCACGTGGTCCACGCCTTCTGCTCGCGGGAGGCCTTGACCAGGTAGGCGCCCAGGCGCTCGGCGTCGATCGGGTCCGCGGTCTCGGGCGCCCAGGTACCCCACAGCGTCTGCCACAGGAGATTCTCGGTGCGCCCGTCCAGATCGGCGGGCCGAGCGTCGGCCGTCAACTCGCGCAACCGGTGTACGAGTTCCACCCACTCGTTGCCGTAGGAGGCCAGCACGTCGATGCGGGCGCGCACGTCCTCGCCGCGCTTGGTGTCGTGTGTGGTGGAGGTGACCATGGTGGCGGGCCAGCCGGCCTGCACCCGCGCGGCCCAGGCGTGCGCCTCATCAGCGGACAGGGCGAAACCGCCGGGGTCACCGCCCACCTCGGTCAGGCTGGTCAGATGCGTCCACCGGTAGAAGGTGGTGTCCTCCACGCCCTTGGCGGTCACCGCACCGCACACCTGCTGGAAGCGGGTGATGACCTCGCCCCGCTCAGGCACTGCGGAGACCTTGCCGGAACCGATCTCCTCGCCCAGCAGGATCGCCACCACCAGATCCAGGGTCTGGCTCTGCTCGGCGGTCAGATGCGCACGCGCCCGCTCGGCGCTGGACCGCAGCACGGCGGCCTGCTCGGGATCGGCGGCCCGCCCCGGAACCACGTAGGCGCGATAGCGGTCCGCGGCCACCAGCAGCTCGACGACGCAGGCCCGCAGATCGCGGAAGGTGTGGTCGGACAAGTAGATGTCCTGCGAGGTCAGCGAGTACAGCAGCCGCGTCAGCCGGTTGACCTCGGCGGAGAGCGAGCCGGCGATGATCTCCCGCTTGGCGTCGGCGGCCACGCGGGGGTAGTCGATCGGTGCCTGGCCGGTCAGCTCCTGCATCAGCGCGCCCAGCGGCGCGGCGCCGGCGGGGTCGACTTGCAGCTGATCGATCCGCCAGGCGGCGTCGTAACCGGTCGAGCCCGCGGCGGGCCACGTGCCGGGCAGCAGCTCGTCGGGGGCGAGGATCTTCTCGGCGGCGATCCAGGCACCGTCAGTGGCGCGGGACAGCTGCTCGAAGTAACCCTCCGGGTCCGCCAGACCGTCGGGGTGATCCACCCGCAGGGCGTCGATCACGCCTCCGTCGAACAGCTCCAGGACGAGCGCGTGCGAGCCGGCGAAGACCTGCGGGTCCTCCACCCGTACGGCCGCGAGCGTGGCGATGTCGAAGAAGCGGCGGTAGTTCAGCTCCTCATCACCCACCCGCCAGTAGGCCAGCCGGTAGTGCTGCTGTTGCAGCAGCTCGGGCAGGGGCAGGTCGTGCGTGCCCTCGGCGAGCGGGAAGACGTGGTCGTAGTAGCGCAGCACCCACTGCTGGCCCCGCTCCGGCTCGGTGGGGATCGCCCTTCGCTCAATGGTGAAGTCGCCGTCGGTGAGCGCCTGCCCGAGGCGCTTGCCCAGCACCGGCATGAACAGCTTCTCGCCCCGGGGGGCGTCGAACCAGGTCGCGTAGGGCGAGGCCTCGCCGTCACGCAGCACCGACCACAGGACGGGGTTGTGCCACAGCGGCGTCGGCACCGCCATGTGATTGGGGACGATGTCCACCAACACGCCCATGCCGGCGTCGTGCGCGGCCCGGGCGAGCCTCTCCAGCCCCTCCCGGCCGCCCATGACGTCGCTGATGCGATTGTGGTCGACGACGTCGTAGCCGTGCGTAGACCCCGGGCTGGCGGCCAGCACTGGCGACAGGTACAGGTCGGTGACACCCAGCTCGCCCAGGTAGGGCAGCAGCTCACGCACGTCGTCGAAGGTCAGGGACGCGCCCAGCTGCAGCCGGTAGGTGGTCACCGGGGTGCGGTGAGAGGGGGAGGGCAGGTGCCGGTCGGAGCCAGGGGTGGTCATGCGGCGCCTCCTGCCGTTGCTGCGTTCAGCTGTGTCGGGGCGGTCGGGCCGACGGCACCGGTGGCCGCCCCGGTGACCTCGGCGGCCGTATCGGCGGTGTCAGCGGCCGTCTCCTCATGCTCACGCCGGTCCTCGGGCGCTTCCGGCTCCGGTTCGGGGATGGAGATGAGGAACAGCATGGAGTGGGCCTCCACCGTCACCTGCTGGCCGGCTTCCCACTCCTCGCCGGAGCCGGTCGCCACCTGCTGGGGGCGGGGAGCCGTGCTCGGGGCGGTGTCGAGCACGGTGCACCAGCGGGGACTGTGACCCGGACCCGGCAGGGTGAACACAATGTCCTCGCCGGAGGCGTTGAACAGCGCCAGGAAGGAGTCATCGTCGATGCGCTGGCCGCGCTCGTCGGGCTCGTGGATGGCATGGCCGTTGAGGAAGACGGTGATCGCCCGGGCGTACCAGGTGTCCCAGTCCTCGTCGGTCATGCGGGCGCCGGAGGGGCTGAGCCACTCGATCTCGCCGAGCTCGGACTCCCCGCCGTGGCCGGCCGCGCCGGTGAAGAACCGGCGCCGGCGCAGCACCGGATGCTCCCGGCGCAGGCGAATCATGTTGCGCGTGAACTGCAGCAGGTCCTCCTGCTCCTCGGTCAGGTCCCAGTTGACCCAGGTGATCTCATTGTCCTGGCAGTAGCCGTTGTTGTTGCCGCCCTGGGTGCGGCCCATCTCGTCGCCGTGGCAGAGCATGGGCACGCCCTGGCTGAACATCATGGTGGCGATGAAGTTGCGCACCTGCCGCCCCCGCAGCGCCAGCACGTCGGGATCGTCCGTCGGGCCCTCCGCGCCGCAGTTCCAGGAGCGGTTGTCCGAGGCGCCGTCGGCGCCTCCCTCGCCGTTGGCCTCGTTGTGCTTGGTGTTGTAGGAGACCAGGTCGTGCAGGGTGAAGCCGTCGTGCGCGGTGACGAAGTTGATGCTGGACACGGGGGTGCGGCCGGAGCGCTGGTAGAGGTCCGACGAACCGGTGATCCGCGCGGCGAACTCGCCCAGGGTGGAGGGCTCCCCCCTCCAGAAGTCGCGCACCGTGTCCCGGTACTTGCCGTTCCACTCGCTCCACAGGGCGGGGAACTCGCCCACGTTGTAGCCGCCCTCGCCCACGTCCCACGGCTCGGCGATGAGCTTGACCTGGGACAGGATCGGGTCCTGGTGGATGATGTCGAAGAAGGCCGAGAGCTTGTCCACCTCGTGGAACTGCCGGGCCAGGGTGGAGGCCAGGTCGAAGCGGAATCCGTCCACATGCATCTCGGTGACCCAGTAGCGCAGCGAGTCCATGATCAGCTGGAGGACCGCCGGGGAGCGCATCAGCAGGGAGTTGCCGGTGCCGGTGGTGTCGAAGTAGTGGGCCTGGTCGCCGTCCACCAGGCGGTAGTAGGCGGCGTTGTCGATACCGCGGAAGGACAGTGTGGGGCCCATGTGGTTGCCCTCGGCCGTGTGGTTGTAGACCACGTCCAGGAGTACCTCGATGTCGGCCTCGTGGAAGGCCTTGACCATCGTCTTGAACTCCTGGACCTGCTGCCCGTCGGTGCCGTGGGCGGCGTAGGCGTTGTGCGGGGCGAAGTAGCCGATGGTGTTGTAGCCCCAGTAGTTCGACAGCCCCTTGTCCTGCAGGAAGGTGTCGTTGACGAACTGGTGCACGGGCATCAACTCGATCGCGGTGATGCCCAGGTCCTTGAGGTGCTCGATCACCGCCGGCTCGGCCAGGCCCGCGTAGGTGCCCCGCAGGTGCTCGGGGATGCGCTCGTTGAGCTTGGTCATGCCCTTGACGTGCGCCTCGTAGATGATGGTGTTGTGGTACTCGTGGCTGGGCGGCCGGTCCCGGCCCCAGTCGAAGTACGGGGAGACCACCACCGAGCGCATGGTGACCGGGGCGGAGTCCTCCTGGTTGCGCGCCGACGGATCCTCGAAGTCGTAGGAGTAAAGGGCTCGCGAGCCGGTCACCTCGCCGGAGATCGCCTTCGCATAGGGATCCAGGAGGAGCTTGGAGGGGTCGCAGCGATGACCGTTGGCCGGATCGTAGGGGCCGTGCACCCGGTAGCCGTAGTGCTGGCCCGGCTGCACGGACGGCAGGTAGGCGTGCCACACATCCGCGTCCTCCTCGGTCAGCGGGATGCGGGTCTCCCGGCCGTCGTCGTCGAACAGGCACAGCTCCACGGCCTCGGCCGCTGAGGAGTACAGGGCGAAGTTCGTGCCCGAGCCGTCGTAGTTGGCGCCCAGCGGGTAGGGGCGGCCCGGCCATACCGCCCGCTCGGGACGCTCCGGTTCCGCCGCTGGCTGCGGAACCGACGGTTGGATGCTGGGCTGCTGTGCGGGCGACTCGACGGGCTGTGCTGACTGCTCCGCCGAGTCGGCCGAGACGAGTGCGGGACTGTGCATGGGCTCAACTGTGCCACGGATTGACGTCCTGGTACGGGAACCTTGCATATGACTTCGTACCGAACGCCTGCACCTCGGAGGTCCGCGGGCGCCCCGATGGCTGCGGGCGGCCGGATCGTGGAGCTCCGGCCACCCGCATGCCGGCCCGCGCCGCACTACGGCGGTCGGCAGCGAGGCGTGAGCGAGGTCATCGGTGCGCGAGGCCGGGAGGATTTGTCAGCGTCCGTAGCCCTCTGCTAGTTTTCTCGCGTGCCTCCACAGGGAGGCCGAACATGCGGATGTGGCTCAGTTGGTAGAGCATCACCTTGCCAAGGTGAGGGTCGCGGGTTCGAGTCCCGTCATCCGCTCGGGCGATTGGCGCAGCGGGAGCGCGCTTCCCTGACACGGAAGAGGTCACTGGTTCGATCCCAGTATCGCCCACCGGCAAGACCTCGGACCGAATGGCCCGGGGTCTTCGTTTCTGAATGCGGCCCGGTTCCCGGGCACACCAGCAGGAGGTCCCACTTGCCCCGCTCGCAGCGCCAAACCCCCTCCCGACCGGACCTACTCCCCGTCGTCATTGGCGGCGATATCGGCGCCTACGCCCTGGCTCGCCAGCTCCACGACGCAACCGGTCAGCGGGTCAAGCTGTTGTCGGCCAGCCCGATCGAGGCCATCAGCCTTTCCGCGTACATCGACGTCGTGCCGCAGGTGTCCAACGACACCGCCGCCATGCTCGCCCGGCTGCACGAACTGGCGGACGGACGTGGGGAGCGCAGCGCCATCGTGATGGCCAACCGGGACTCGGTCGCGCGGGATCTGGCCGCCCACAGGCACGAGCTCGAGCCGCGCTACGTCGTCCCCTTCCCCTCGGTGCAGGCCATGGACGAGCTGAGCAACAAGGTCGGCTTCGCGCAGGCCTGTGCCGCGCTGGGCCTGCACACGCCGCGGCAGGTCGAGATCACCGGCGCCGACCTCGCCGACGGCGACCCGGAGATCGACATCCCCTTCCCACTGGTGGGCAAGGCGGCCATCGGCTCAGACTGGGACGACCTGGAGTTCGAGGGCAAGCGGAAGATCTACTTCCTCGACACCCCGGCTCAGCTGCGCGCGCTGTGGCAGGACCTGCGGCGGGCCGGCTTCGACTCCACCTTCCTGATCCAGGAACGCATCCCCGGTCAGGACGACGCCATGCGCTCGGTGACCGCCTATATCGCCTCCACCGGGGAGACGACGGTGATCGGCTCGGCTCGGGTGCTGCTCGAGGACCACGCGCCCACGCTCATCGGCAACCCGGTGGCGATGATCACCGAGGCGTATCCGGAGCTGTGGGCGGGGGCGGAGCGCCTGCTGGCCTCCGTCGGCTACCGCGGCTTCGCGAACTTCGACATCAAGATCGACCCGCGCGACGGGCGGGCCGTCTTCTTCGAGGTCAATCCGCGCATCGGCCGCAACTCCTTCTATATGAGCGCTGCCGGTGTCAACCCGATGCTGTCGATGATCTCCGACCTGGTCGATGGCCGACCCGGCCCGCGCCGCGAGGCCCGTGGCGAAGTGCTCTACAGCCTGCTGCCGCATCATCTCGTACTCCACCAGCTCGATGATCCGGCGCTGCGGCGACGCGTGCTGCGGCTGGCGCCGCGCGCCGTCGACCCGCTCCTGGACCCGGCCGAGCGCTCGCTGCGGCGGCGCCTGCTGGTCGCGGCGCAGAAGCTGAACCACGACCGCAAGTTCCATCGCTACCATCCCAAGCCGCTGCTGCGACGCCGCTGAAAGGCGCCTCCCGGGGTGTCCGGGCGCCGCCCGGAGGAGGCGGCACGCCGTCCAGTCCCGCCCCCGGAGGAGGAGTCGGGGTTCTCCCTGAGGAGGACTCGGGGCTCAGGATCATCCCCACGGATGAGGGCGGGTCCGGGGCTGCGTTCCCTATGATGTGGCTGAACACAGTTTCCGCACAGGAGTGCCAGCCCATGTCCACAGCGACGCCGCCCGCCCCCGGCAGCCTCGTCCCCCTAGATGCCCGTCAGATGCGCATAGCGATCGGCTGCACGCCGGCGCCGCTGGAGCAGACCGAGCCATGGGAGGCATTCGAACGCAGTCAGGGCAGGCAGTTGTTCGGCCGCTACGCCTACGTGTGCGACTCCCGGAAGGTCGCCGTCATCGCCCTGTACCGCCACCAGGTGGCCGGCCGCCCCTTTCTGTGGGCCAAGCACGGCCCGGTGTGGCTCAGCGAGCAGACTCCGGCGCGCGAGGCAGAGCTGCGGCGCCTGCTCGTGGCCGAGGCGCGGCGGCGCGACCGGCGCATCGCCTTCATCCGCATGCACGCCCGCTTCCAGGCGCGCGACACCCTGCCGCTGCTCAGCTCCATCACCTACGACCGCACCTACATCATCGACCTGCGTCCGGGAACGCCTGAGGCCATCAGTGCCGCCATGCCCCGGGACGGGCGGCGCGGGGTGCGCCGGGCTGAGCGCGTCGCCCGTGAGGCCGGCTGCACCGTGGCCGAGGAGACCAGCCTGGACCGGGAGGAGTTCGAGCGCGTCTACCAGGTGCTGGTCGCCACCGCCGAGCGAGACGGCTTCCGTCCGCACCCCTCCCAGGTGTACTGGGACATGCTCACCAGCCTGGGGCCGGAGCATGCCAGGCTGTTCGTGCTGCGGCGCGACGGCGTGCCGCACTGCTGGGACCTGGTGACCGTCTCCGGCAAGGATGCGGTCGCCTACTACGGCGCCTCCTCCAACGAGTCACGCACCTTCCGCGGCGCCGAGGCGCTGGACTGGGCCGTGGCCTGCCGACTCGCCGAGGAGGGCATGCACGGCCTGGACCTGATGGGCGCCGAGTCCACGCGCGTGCCGGAGCTGTACAGCGTGGGCCGTTACAAGCGGCGCTTCGCCCAGCATCCCACCGAGGTCGACGGCGCCTGGGACGTGGCGGTGCGCCCGGTGCTGTACCGGGCACTGGTGCGGGCACGTCGCGCGCGTCACGCCGTGCGGGGGCGGTTGGGCCGCTGAGGCGGAGGCACCACTCGGTATGATCCGATGCGTGCGCGCGAGCACCAGTACAGCTCGCGCCGAGCTGATCAGTTGATCAAAGGAGCATTCGTGTCACCCCAGCCCACACTCGCCATCACTGTTGACGGAGCACAGCGCACCATTGAGGCGGGCACAACGGGGACCACGCTGTTCGCGGCCGACCGCGAGGTGGTCGCCATGAAGGTCGACGGTGAGCCCTGGGACCTGGACCGCGCCGTCCCCGCGGACGCCGTAGTCGAGCCCATCACGCTCGGCAGCGAGGACGGGCTGAACATTCTGCGGCACTCCGCCACCCACGTCATGGCGCAGGCCGTCCAGGAGCTGTTCCCCGACGTCAACCTCGGCATCGGCCCCTTCATCACCGACGGCTTCTACTACGACTTCGGGGGCATCGACGCCGTCACCCCCGAGCTGCTGCGCGAGATCGAGAAGCGCATGAAGCGCATCGTCAAGGAGGGCCAGACCTTCCGGCGGCGCGACATCACCGAGGCCGAGGGGCGCGCAGAGCTGGCCGAGCAGCCCTACAAGCTGGAGCTGATCACCACCAAGGGCGCCGGCGCGGAGTCCGCCTCCGTGGAGGTCGGGGCGGGCGGCCTGACCATGTATGACAACGTCCGGCGCGACGGCACCGTCGTCTGGAAGGACCTGTGCCGCGGCCCCCACCTGCCCTCCACCCGGCTCATCGGCAACGGCTTCGCCCTGACCCGCTCCTCGGCCGCCTACTGGAAGGGCGACCAGAACGGCGACTCCCTGCAGCGCATCTACGGCACCGCCTGGGCCACCAAGGACGACCTGAAGGCCTACCAGACCCGCATGGCCGAGGCCGCCCGCCGCGACCACCGGCGGCTCGGCGCCGAGCTGGACCTGTTCTCCTTCCCCGAGGAGATCGGCCCCGGCCTGGTCGTCTTCCACCCCAAGGGCGGCATCCTGCGCCACGAGATCGAGCAGTACGTGATCGATCGTCACATCCAGGCCGGCTACGACCTGGTCCACACCCCGGAGATCTCCAAGGGCGGCCTGTTCCACACCTCCGGCCACCTGCCCTACTACGCGGACACCATGTTCCCGCCCATGCTCGCCGATGAGGAGCGCGACGCCGAGGGCAGTATCACCAAGGCCGGCCAGGAGTACTACCTCAAGGCCATGAACTGCCCCATGCACAACCTCATCTTCCGCTCCCGCGGCCGCTCCTACCGGGAGCTGCCCCTGAAGTTCTTCGAGATGGGCCGCGACTACCGCTATGAGAAGAGCGGCGTGGTGCACGGACTCACCCGCATGCGCGGCTTCACCCAGGACGACTCCCACACCTACTGCACCCCCGAGCAGGCGGGGGAGGAGATCCGGCGGCAGATCGAGTTCTTCCTGTCGATCCTGAAGGCATTCGGCCTGGAGGACTTCTACCTGGAGCTGTCCACTCGCGACGAGGACGGCGCCAAGAAGGACAAGTTCATCGGCTCCGACGCCGACTGGGAGGCCGCCACCCGCACCCTGCAGGAGGTGTGCGACTCCACCGGGCTGCAGCTCGTCCCCGACCCGGGCGGCGCCGCCTTCTACGGCCCCAAGGTCTCCGTGCAGGTCAAGGACGCCATCGGCCGCACCTGGCAGATGTCCACCATTCAGTACGACTTCAACCAGCCCGAGCGCTTCGACCTGGAGTACACCGCCGCCGACGGCACCCGGCGGCGGCCGATCATGATCCACGCCGCCAAGCTCGGCAGCGTCGAGCGCTTCATCGGCGTGCTCACCGAGCACTATGCGGGCGCCTTCCCCGCCTGGCTGGCACCCGTGCAGGTGCGGCTGGTGCCGGTGGCCGAGGCCTTCGACGCCTACGTCGACGACGTCGCCGCCAAGCTGCGCGCCCACGGCGTACGCGTCGAGGTGGACCACTCCGACGACCGCTTCGGCAAGAAGATCCGCAACGCCGCCAAGGAGAAGGTCCCGTTCACGCTGATTGCGGGCGGGGAGGACGCCGACGCCGGGGCAGTCTCCTTCCGCTTCCGCGATGGCTCCCAGACCAACGGCGTGCCGGTGGACGAGGCCGTCGCCCACATCACCCGCGTGATCGCCGAGCGCGTCAACGACCCGGCGGGGGAGAGGCTCAGCCGTGACTGATCAGGCGGACGTGCCCGAGAGCCTCGGCGCGCCCTCCGGCGCCGGCCCGCTGGATGAGCTCACCGGCACCGTCGTCGACGGCGTGCGCATCGAGGCCCCCTTCCAACCCGCCGACACCCCCGACCCGTTCGGGCGGCTGTGGACCCCTCACCGCATGGTCTACATCGGCGGCCAGAACAAGCCCGCCGACGACTCCGCGGCACAGTGCCCCTTCTGCGCAGCCCCGGGCCGCAGCGACACCGACGCCTTGATCGTGCACCGCGGCGAGTCCGCCTACGTGCTGATGAACCTGTACCCCTACAACACGGGCCACCTGCTGATCTGCCCCTACCGGCATGTCTCGGACTGGACCGAGGCCACCGAGGCCGAACGCGCGGATATCGGGCGGCTCACCGCCCGCGCCATGGAGGTGGTGCGCGCGGTCTCCCACCCGCACGGCTTCAACCTGGGCATGAACCAGGGCCAGGTCGCGGGCGCCGGCATCGCCGCCCACCTGCACCAGCACGTGGTGCCGCGCTGGACCGGGGACGCCAACTTCATGCCGATCATCGGCAAGACCAAGCCCGTGCCGCAGCTGCTGGGCGATCAGCGCGACCAGCTCGCCGCCGCCTGGGACACGGCCCCCACCGGCCTGGACGCCGACCGGCCCGTCGGCCCGAATCACTAGGAGCCCGCCTTGCTCGGACAACACGGACGCGGCCTGACCCGGGCCCTGTTCACCGGCCCCGCCCGGGGCCTGGCCAGGGTCGGCGTTACTCCCAACATGCTCACCGTCGCAGGCACGGTGGCCACCATCGCCGTCGCGGTGCTCACCCTGCCGCAGGGGCATTTCATCCTTGGCCCCGTCCTGCTGGCACTCGTGCTGATCGGCGACTCCTTCGACGGCATCCTCGCCCGCCTCACGGGCACCAGCTCCGCCTTCGGCGCCTTCCTCGACTCCACCATGGACCGCCTGGCCGACGGCGCCGTGTTCGGCTCCCTGGCCGTCTGGGCGGCCCTGCACCTGGAGCCGGGACCGTTGCGCACCTGGACCGTGGCCATTGCCGTGAGCGTGGTCGTGCTCGCCGCCGCGGTGCCCTACGCGCGTGCCCGTGCCGAGTCCGTCGGCGCGACCGCCGCCGTCGGCGTCGCCGAGCGCACCGATCGCCTCGTCGTGGCCGCCATCGGCGTGCTCGCCGTCGGGCTGGGCGCGCCGTCATGGGCGCTGACGGCGGCGCTCGCACTGATCGCCGTCGCCTCCTTCATCACCGTCGTGCAGAGAGTCATGACGGTGCGTGACCAGTTGCCGCGCGCCGCGCAGGAGACGCGCTCGTGAGCGTCGGCATCGAGGACCTGTACCGCCTGGCCTGGAGGCACGTGCGCAAGCTGCCCGCCCCCGTGGGCTACGGGCTGTCCGCACTCGGAGCCGACGCCGTCTGGCTGCTGCACCGGCTGCGCGGCGGCGAAAAGGGGGTCGGGCAGCTGGAGAAGAACCTGGCGCGCGTGCTGCCTCCCGACACCCCCGCGCGGGAGGTGCGTCGCGTCTCCCGTGCCGGCATGCGCTCCTACATGCGTTACTTCTACGAGGCCTTCGCCCTGCCCGGCATGAGCCTGGAGCAGCTTCGGGCCCGCGTGCGCCCGGACATCGACCCGAGCGTCTACACGGACATCTCCCGCGGCTCCATCGTCATCGCTTTGCCGCATATGGGCAACTGGGACCTGGCCGGCGCCTGGGCCGGCCAGGAGCTCGCCCAGGTGCTCACCGTCGCCGAGAGGCTCGAGCCCGCCGACCTGTTCGAGCAGTTCGTCAGCTTCCGCGAGGGACTGGGGATGAAGGTCATCGGCCAGGGGCGTGGGGAGAAGGTATTCGACCAACTCATCCAGACCGCTCAGGAAGGGCGCTATGTGATTGCCCTGCTCGCCGATCGCGACCTGTCCAGCTCCGGCGTGCCGACCGACCTCGGCGGCCATCGCGCGCGCGTGGCCGCCGGGCCGGCCGCGCTGGCGGCCAGACTGGAGCTGCCCCTGTACAGCGCCTCCTTGCACTACGAGCGCCTGGAGGGCGAGCGCCGCCGTCGGGCCGGATCCCCCTGGGGAATCGTCCTGACCATTCGCCCCGTCGCCGCACCGGAGGGCCTTGAGGGGCGTGAGCAGGTGGCCGCCTGGACCCGGTCATGGGTGGATGATCTCTCGCCGCGCCTGGCCGAGCACGCCGTCGACTGGCACATGCTGCAGGCGGTCTTTGACGCCGACCTCGACCCCGCGCGCCTGGCCCGTCGTCACGCCGCCGAGGCCGCGCAGCAGCGGGCCGGAGGCGCCGGGCAGGAGCCGCAGCCGTGAGAGTAGGAATCGTATGCCCCTATTCGCTCGATGCGCACGGCGGGGTACAGGTGCATGTGATGGACCTGGCCCGGGAGCTGATGCGCCGCGGCCACGAGGTCCAGGTACTCGCCCCCGCCTCACAGGACCTGGAGCTGCCCGACTGGGTCACCAGCGCCGGCGACTCCATCGCCATCCCCTACAACGGCTCGATCGCCCGCCTCAACTTCGGCACCGCGGTCGCCCGCCGCGCCCACCGGTGGCTGGCCGCCGGCGATTTCGACCTGCTGCACATACACGAGCCGATCACCCCCAGCGTCGGCATGCTCGCGCTGCAGGCCGCCACCTGCCCGGTAGTCGGCACCTTCCACGCAGCCATGGACCGCTCGCTCACCCGTGAACTGCTGTCCCCGGTGGCCGTGCCGCTGATGGAGAAGCTCACCGCCCGCATCGCCGTATCGGAGGAGGCCCGGCGCACCCTCATCCAGTACCACGGCGGCGACGCCGTGGTGATCCCCAACGGCGTGGACGTGGCTCCCTTCGCTCAGGCCCCCAAGGACGACCCCCGCTTCGTCGGCACTCCCACGGCGCCTACCATCTCCTTCCTCGGGCGCCTGGATGAGCCCCGCAAGGGGCTGCAGGTGCTCGCCCGCGCCATCCCGGCGGTGCTGGCGGCGCTCCCCTCCGCCCGGTTCCTCATCGCCGGCCGGGGCGAGGCCGAGGCGGTGCGGGACTCCCTGAGCCGTTACGGCGACCGGGTGGTGTTCCTGGGCGGCATCTCGGACGCCGACAAGGCCGCCATGCTCGCCTCCTGCTCCTGCTATGTGGCGCCGCAGACCGGTGGGGAGTCCTTCGGCATCGTACTGGTGGAGGCGATGGCAGCCGGCACCCACGTGATCGCATCCGACCTGACCGCCTTCTCGGACGTACTCGGTGCCGGCGCCTACGGCTCCCTGTTCCGCACCGGTGACGGAGACGACCTCGCCCGCGCCATCCTCGACACCCTCACCGACACTGCCGCAGCCGATGCGCGCAGGACCGCGGCGGCCGCCGTCGTCGGCCGCTACGACTGGTCGGCGGTCACCGACGCCATCCTCGACGTGTACGACATGGCCCTGTCCACCGCTCATACACGCGTGACCGTCGCCCCCGGCTCCCGTACCATGGTGGGTCGGCTGCGCGACGCCCTCGAGGACTGATCGGAAGCACCGAAAGATGAACCTGCCGATTCCCATCACCACGCCGCCCGGTGCGGTTCCTCCCGGAACTCACCCCGGCGGCCCGCCGGTCTGGCTGATGCCTGCTGTCGTCGTCCTCGCGCTCGCGCTCGTGCTGCTGGCCATCGCTTGGTCGCTGTACGCCAAGGCGCTGCGCGTGGACCGGCTCCACCGACAGGTGCTGGGATCACGCGCCACCCTCGAGGCGCAACTGGTCCACCGCGCGCAGGCCGCCGCCGACCTGGCCGCCACCGGGCTGCTCGACCCGGCCTCGGCGCTCATCCTCTCGCGGGCCGCCTACGACGCCCTCGACGCTGAAGGGCCGCTGGTAGAAGACGGTTTGGATACCGAGGCGCCCCGCCGTGACGCTGGTGACACCGCCACCGGTGAGCCGACGCGCAGCCGGGCCCGCATTGAGTCCGATCTTTCGCGCGTGATCCGCACCGTCGTTGATCCTCAGGCGCGCCTGGACCTGAACGCCGACCCGCGGGGACGCGATTCCCTGGAGCGGCTCGACCGGGCCTCCTACCGGCTGGTGCTGGCGCGCCGCTTCCACAACACGCACGTGGCCGAGGCCAGACGGCTGCGCGGCGCCCTGGATGTGCGGGCGCTGCACCTGGCCGGCCATGCGCCGCTCCCGCAGACCTTCGATATCGATGATGCCACCGCCGCGGAGCCGGGCAGCGGGCGGACGGAGACGGCACCATGAGTGTGCCCTTCCCGAGCGGCGGCTCCGGGGGCTCCTGGGCTCCCCGGCCCGGTTACCGGCGCGGCGGCTATCCGCCCGTCGGACGCACTCAGCCTCGTTCCGCACCGCAGTGGACTCCGCAGGCGATGGTGCACCGTCGTCGCGGCGCCGTGGCCAGTACGGTCCTGGCATGCGTGGGGGCGGTCGGACTGGCGCTGATGCTGTGGATCATCTACTCCTCCACCGCCGGGGCGGCCTCCGAACTGCTCGTACCCATCCTGCTGGCGCTCGTGCCGCTGGGCATCGTCCTGGCCACCGTCCGCTGGATCGACCGCTGGGAGCCCGAACCGCCCGGCCTCCTGGCGGCCGCCTTCCTGTGGGGCGCGGGCGTGGCCACCGTAATCTCGCTGGTGGTCAACACGTCTGCATCCCTGCTGGTCTCCGCTGCCACCGGTTCCGTTACCGGAGGCCAGTTCGTGTCCGCCGTCGTCACCGCCCCCATCGTGGAGGAGAGCACCAAGGGACTGGGGGTGCTGATCATCTTCCTGATCTGGCGGCGCAGCTTCAACGGTGCCGTGGACGGTATCGTCTACGCCTCCGTTGTCGCCGCCGGCTTCGCCTTCGCGGAGAACATCCTGTACTTCGTGCAGTACGCGGACACCCTGCTGGTCACATTCCTCATGCGCGGTATCGCCTCCCCGTTCGCGCATGTCACCTTCACCGCCTGCACCGGACTGGCGATCGGGGCGAGCGCGCGCATGCGCTCGAACCTGGCCTGGATGTGGACGGCGCCGCTGGGGCTGGCCTGCGCCATCGTGCTGCACTCCTTCTGGAACGGCATGCTGACCACCGACCCGGAGCTGTACTTCTATGTCGCGGTCCCGTTCTTCATCGCCGCTGTCGGCCTGGTCATATGGCTGCGCTGGAGCGAGCGCATGACCATGCGGCAGCGCTTGGCCGACTACCAGCGCGCCGGCTGGTTCTCGCCCACCGAGGTCACCATGATCACCACGGGTGCGGGCCGCTCGGCCGCCCGCCGTTGGGCCAAGAGCCGCGGACCGGTCGCCGCCCGGGCGATGCGGGACTTCCTGGCTTGCGCGTCCGCGCTGGCCCAACTACGGCAGCAGGCGATCGACGGGCATGCGGACGCCGACTTCACGGCGCATGAGTCCGCCCTTCTGACAGCCATCGTGGAGAATCGGTATGCGTTCACCGGATGAGGCCGACCCCCGCAGGCGACCGGGAACCGGCCTGGCCGCCGACGGGCGCGATCCGCTGCGCGTACCGGAGAACTGGGCGCAGCTGCTGGATCCCGACGAGTGGCGCCTGAACGCCGACGGGCTGCCCTTCCGCCGTGCGGCTCGCGTGATCGCCCTGCGCCGGGAGCCGCAGCCGGCGATTCTGCTGGTGGTTGGACACGACTTCGGGGATACGGCCCACTCCTGGGGCTTCACTCCGGGCGGCGGCCTGCTGCCCGGGGAGACGCCGGTCGGCGGCGCCCGCCGGGAACTGGCGGAGGAGACCGGCATCGGATTGTCGGAGTCGGCGCTGACCGGTCCGGTGGTGGAGCGCAAGGCCGTGTTCATGTTCAACCGGGTCACCTGCCGACAGGACGAGCTGTTCTACCTGACCCACCTGGCGGTCGGCGGTGACACCGTGGACCGCTCGGGCTGGACCGCCACCGAACGGCAGGTACTGGACTCGCTGCGCTGGTGGGAGCTGGACGAACTGGATGCCGCCGTCGCCTCCGGCATGACCGTCTATCCGCGCATCCTGCCGGCACTCGCCCGCGAGCTCATGGACGGCTGGGACGGCAGGGTACGTCACCTCGTCGAGCACTGAGACCTGACGCCGAGATCTCGCTCAGGCCGCGCTCCCAGGCGGCTGTTAAGCCGGCCTGTTTTCCTGCCTCGCGTCACATTGCCTCCGACTCCCCGCCTACCCCGAGGACGCCCCGGCGGCGTCAACGCTTCGCATGCTTCGGTGCGTACCCTCCGGCGGCGGATCGGGTGCAGGTGTTTGCCTCGGGGACACGGGTTCTGCTCGAAGACACGAGTTTTGGAGGTGTGCATGGGTTGTACCCGTGCAGGTCGTCAGGAAGTCGTGTTGGTGGCGTGAACTCGTGTTCATGACGGCCCCGGGCACGCACGCCCCCGGGCCTACCGGCGCCCGCCGCCCGTCCAACAGGGGCCGGGCACCACATCAACCGATCTGGGCACGTAACTACTACCGATTTCGGCCAAGGGGGCGGGGGAAGGGGGGGCGGGGACGGTAACCGGCCGCCATGATGAAGACGGCACGGCACCGCGCCGGGGGAGGGCGGAGTGTTTTGACCGATCCCCTAGACTTGGCATAGGTATGTCCGCGAGTGCCCTCCCGACTCTGCCCTACGGGAGGGACAGGAAACTGCAAGGAGAACACATGTCGGGTCACTCCAAGTGGGCCACCACCAAGCACAAGAAGGCCGCCATCGACGCCAAGCGCGGCAAGCTCTTCGCCCGCCTGATCAAGAACATTGAGGTCGCCGCTCGCACCGGCGGCGGTGACCCCAGCGGCAACCCGACCCTGTTCGACGCCATCCAGAAGGCCAAGAAGAACTCCGTCCCGGCCGACAACATCACCCGCGCCGTCAAGCGCGGCTCCGGCGAGGAGGCCGGCGGGGCGGACTGGCAGACCATCATGTACGAGGGCTACGGCCCCGAGGGCGTCGCCTTCCTGGTCGAGTGCCTCACCGACAATCGCAACCGCGCCGCCTCCGACGTGCGCGTTGCCTTCACCCGCACCGGCGGTTCCCTGGCTGACCCCGGCTCGGTCGCCTACAACTTCACCCGCAAGGGTGTGGTCGAGGTGGCCAAGGGCGAGGGCATTGACGAGGACACCATCCTCATGGCGGTGCTCGACGCCGGTGCCGAGGAGGTCGTCGAGGGCGCCGACTCCTTCGAGATCATCTCCGAGCCGGGAGACCTGGTGGCGGTGCGCACCGCCGTCACCGATGCCGGCATGGACTACGAGTCCGCCGAGTCCCAGTTCGTGGCCGGAACCACGGTCACGGTCGACGCCGACGGCGCCCGCAAGGTGATGCGCCTGGTTGATGCCCTGGAGGACCTGGACGACGTGCAGAACGTCTACACTTCCGTCGACATCACCCCGGAGGTCGCCGCCGAGCTGGACGCGGACGACGAGTAACACCCCCGCGAGCGCCGTCCATGACCGATACGTCCCCGCTCGCGACCGAGCGGTCTTCGGCACGGGGGCGCAGAGCGCGCCGCGCCGTCGCCGAACAGCGCATTCTGGGCATCGACCCGGGCATGACTCGCTGCGGCCTGGGGTGTGTGGATGTGGACCCGCGCCGCCGCGCCCGGCTGGTTGAGGTGGCCGTGGTGCGCACCCCCGCCGCGGCGAGCCCCGAGCTGCGGCTGTTGACCTTGGCCGAGGCGCTGGACGACTGGATCGCCCGTCTGGCTCCCACCAGCCTGTCCGTGGAACGCGTTTTCGCCCACGACAACCTGCGGTCGGTGATCTCCGTGGCCCAGGTGATCGGCGTGGTCATGGTGGCCGGCGCCCGTGCCGGCCTGGAGGTGGCGCAGCACACGCCCAGCGAGGCGAAGGCGGCGGTGACCGGTTCCGGCACCGCCACCAAGGCGCAGGTGCAGGCGATGGTCCAGCGCATACTCGGCCTGGATGCTCCACCGCGCCCCGCGGACGCCGCCGACGCCCTCGCCCAGGCCATCTGCCATGGCTGGCGCGGCGGCGGCACCGGTATAGACGGCGGCACCGACATGGTCTCCGCAGGCGGATCGATTCGTGTCTCCGCCCGTACCCCCGCGCAGCAGGCGTGGGCGGCGGCACAGGCGCGCGCCCGCCGCACCGGCGCCGTCGACCCGCGCCGTCGGCTGCGCTAGAGTCTGCACCGTGCCGAACAGGTGTTCGACGCCCGTATCCGAAGGAGCCACCACCGCATGATCGCCTCACTGCGCGGAACCGTCCTCGAGGTCTCCCTCGCCGCCGCGACCATTGAGGTCGGCGGCGTGGGCATGACCTTCCAGGCCACGCCCGCGACTCTGGCAGGGCTGCGCGCCGGCGAGGAGGGATTCGTCCACACCGAGCTGATCGTGCGTGAGGATGCCCTGACCCTGTACGGCTTCGCCGACGCCGACGAGCGCCGCTGCTTCCAGGTGCTGCTGGGCGCCAAGGGCGTCGGCGCGAAGCTCGCCCTGGCGATCCTGGCCGTGCACACCCCGGACGCGCTGCGCCGCGCCGTCGCCGGTAACGATGTGGCCGCACTCAAGCGCGTCCCCGGGCTGGGCCCCAAGGGCGCCCAGCGGGTAATCATCGATGTCGCCGACAAGCTCGGCCCTCCCACCAGTGCAGCCCCGGTCCCCGAACCCGCCGCGACCGCAGGTGAGCCCAACCCCGACGTCGTCGCCGCCCTGATCCAGCTGGGCTGGAACGAGACCGCCGCCACCCGCGCCGTGGCGGCTGTTGCGGCCGAGCACGGGGGCGGCGAGGAGAGCAGGCCGCTGCCCGTGCCGGAACTGCTGCGCGCGTCGCTGCGGTACCTGGGAGGAGGCGCCCGTGGCTGACTACCCGGCCGAACACGGCGGCCCTGACGGCGGCGGACGTCTGGTCGGCGGCGGCGCCGACGACGCCGAGCGCGCCGCGGAGGCCGCGCTGCGCCCCAAGCGGCTGGAGGACTTCGTCGGGCAACAGGTGGTGCGCGGGCAGCTGTCCGTGGTGCTGCGCGCCGCGCTGGCCCGCGGCGTCGTCCCCGACCACGTGCTGCTGTCTGGACCTCCCGGGCTGGGCAAGACGACGCTCGCCATGATCATCGCCAACGAGGTCGACGGCGTGCTGCGCATCACCTCCGGTCCGGCCATTCAGCACGCCGGGGACCTGGCGGCGATCCTGTCCTCCCTGGAGGAGGGCGATGTGCTGTTCATCGACGAGATTCACCGGCTCGCCCGCACCGCCGAGGAGATGCTCTACCTGGCGATGGAGGACTATCGGGTCGATGTCGTGGTCGGCAAGGGGCCGGGCGCCACCTCCATCCCGCTGACCCTGCCGCCGTTCACCGTCGTCGGCGCCACCACCCGTGCCGGACTGCTGCCGGCCCCCCTGCGGGACCGCTTCGGCTTCACCGGACACCTCGACTACTACGGCCCGGGGGACCTGACCCGCATTGTCACCCGCTCCGCGAGCCTGTTGGGAGTGAGCATCGATGCCGAGGCCGCCAGCGAGCTGGCCCGCCGCTCCCGCGGCACGCCTCGCATTGCCAACCGGCTGCTGCGCCGGGTCCAGGACTGGGCCCAGGTGCATGGCACGCCCGGACGGCTGGACCTGGCCGCCGCCCGGGGGGCACTGGAGGTATTCGAGGTCGACGAGCTCGGCCTGGACCGGCTCGATCGCTCGGTCCTGCAGACGTTGTGCACCCGCTTCGCCGGGGCGCCCGTGGGACTGAGCACGCTGGCGGTGAGCGTGGGGGAGGAGCCCGAGACCATTGAGACGGTGGCCGAGCCCTACCTGTTCCGGGAGGGACTGATCGTCCGCACCCCGCGCGGCCGCATGGCCACTCCCGCCGCCTACACCCACCTGGGCCTGCGGCCGCCCGACGACGGCGCCCTGTTCACTTGAGCCCGGGTCCGCCAGGACGGATAAGGGGCGCGTGTCACACCGCTGCGGACGGACCGGCTGGACCGACGCGCCCCGCAGTGGCCTAGACTCGCTAAGGCCGTCGCTCGGGCGACGCAGGGTTTCTTCACGAACGGAGTCACAGTCATGGACCCCATGCTTCTCATCTTGATCGTCATGCTGCTGGCCTTCTGGCTCATGTCCAGGTTCGCCCGCAAGCAGCAGCAGCGGATGATGGATGAGCAGAAGCGCCGCACCGAGGAGGCGCTCGTGCCCGGTACCTGGGTGCGTACCCGCGCCGGCTTCTACGGCACCGTCGTCGAGGTGGACGGGGACGTGGTCACGCTGGCGACCCCGCTGGGGGACGAGACCCTGTGGGCCAAGAACGCCATCGTCGGCGCCGAGGAGCCGCCCTTCGCCTCCGCCTCCGATGACATGGATGCGAGTGCCGAGTCCGACGTCCACGGCGAGGACGCCGACGTCGCCTCCCCGGAAGCCGAGGCCGGCTCCGGAGCTGATGCCTCCCCGGAGGAGTCCGCGGAACCGCAGCCTCGGGCCTGAGTCCCACACCGATAGTCAACACAGCGCCGCCGTCGCCCCGCAGGCGACGGCGCGCACCGCTTCCGAAGAGAGGACCGCGTGTCCACCAACAAGCTCAAGCATCCGGGCCGGCGTCTGCTGGCGCTGCTCCTGGTCATCGTGCTCGGCTACGTCGCGCTGGCGGTGGGCACCGCCACGGGCCGTACCCGGATGGCACCGGGACTCGCCCTCGACTTGGAGGGCGGCACCCAGATCATCCTGACCCCCACCACCTCGGACGGCTCGGAGATTACGGACGAGGATCTCAACCAGGCCATCGAGATCATTCGGCAGCGGGTGGACGCCAGCGGCGTGGCCGAGGCGCAGATCTCCCGCCAGGGCGGGAACAACATCATGGTGTCCCTGCCGGGCACGCCCAGCGAGGACACCCTGGACCTGGTGCGTACCTCGGCCGTGCTGTACTTCCGGCCCGTCATCCGGATCCTGCAGGCCAGTGCCGCCACCTACGCCGACGCCCAGAACGAGTACGCGGCGAGCCTGGCCAGCGCCGCCCCGACGGACGGCGCCACCGGGGGCGCGACCGACGCCGCGACGGACGGTGCTTCCGAGGCGGCTCAGGATGCCGGTGACAGCGCCACGGATGCCACCACGGATACCGCCACCGATGCAGCAACTGACGCGGCGAGCGCGGCCGCGACGGCGGAGACCGTCACCGTGGAGGAGATGGCCACCGGCCTCGCGGATGTCAATGGGGACGGCACCATCAGCTCTGATCCGCTGGAGTCCACCAGTGACGACAACTCCTCCGACTCCTGGATCTCCGAGCAGCTCATCTACGACGCCTACATGACCGACTGCACCGCCGCCGAGTCGCTCACCGGCCAGGCGCAGGATCCGGATGCGGCCGTCATCTCCTGCGCCCGGGACGGCAGCGGGACCATCTACATCCTGGGGCCTGCCGACATCGCCGGCACCGACGTGTCCTCCGCCTCCTCCGGACTGGAGACCACCAGCCAGGGAACCACCACCAACAACTGGGTGGTCTCTCTGGAGTTCAACGAGGCCGGCACCAAGGCCTTCGCCGACGTGTCCGAGCGGCTGATCGCCTACCGGGACGCTGCGTCCGCTGCCTCGACCTCCAGCAACGCCGATGCCACCTCCACCGATTCGCAGAAGGCCCAGTTCGCCATCGTGCTCGATGGGCTGACCATCATGTCCTCCGGCTTCAACCAGGACGTGACCACGGCCATCACCGACGGCCGGGTGCAGATCTCCGGCGGCTTCACCCAGTCCGAGGCCAACACGCTGGCCAACCAGCTGTCCTTCGGCTCACTGCCGCTGTCCTTCACCGTTCAGTCCGAGCAGCGCATCTCCGCGACCCTGGGCACCGAGCAGCTGCGCAACGGACTGATTGCCGGGCTGATCGGCTTCGTGCTGATCGTGGCGTACCTGGCCTGGCAGTACCGGGGCCTGGGGATCGTTGCGGTCGCCTCGCTGCTCGTGGCCGCCGCGGGCACCTACCTGGTGATCGCGCTGCTCAGCTGGTCGATGGGCTACCGCCTGTCGTTGGCGGGTGTGGCCGGCCTGATCATCGCCATCGGCATCACCATGGACTCCTTCATCGTCTATTTCGAACGTGTCCGGGACGAGGTCCGCAACGGTCGCACGCTCGTGGCCGCCGTGGACGAGGGCTGGCGGCACGCCCGGCGCACCATCATCGTCTCCGACTCGGTCAACCTGCTGGCGGCGATCGTCCTGTACTTCCTCGCCGTCGGCGGCGTGCAGGGCTTCGCCTTCACCCTCGGAGTGACCACCGTCGTCGACCTGGCGGTGATCATCCTGTTCACGCACCCGATGATGGTGTGGATCCTGCGCTTCCGGTTCTTCGGCGAGGGGCACCGGCTGTCCGGTCTCGACCCCGAGCACCTGGGCGCCCGCTCACGCGCCGCCTACCGGGGCGGGCTGCTGGCCACCGCCGCATCCACCGGCGGATCCCTGGCCCGGCGCAGAGCCGAGGCGCGCCGCGCACAGGAGCAGTCCGACGCGTACGCCGTCGACGCGGCGGAGCAGCCGGAGCCCACCGACGCCGATGATGCGCAGACCGCGAGCGAAAAGGAGGACGAGCAGGCATGAAGTCCCTCGCCCAGCTAGGCAACGAGCTCTACTCCGGCACCACCTCCTTCCCCTTCGTCGGCAGACGCCGCCTGTGGTACGCGATCGCCGGTGCCGTGGTGGTGGCGTCCATCGTGCTGATCGCCACCGTCGGCCTCACCCCCGGCATCGACTTCCGGGGCGGCTCGGAGGTCACCGTCACCGGCCTGGCCGATCCGGCTGTGGGCCCTGCCAACGACGTCCTGGCCGATGAGGGGCTGTCCTCAGGGGCCTCGGTGACCACCGCGGGCTCCTCCTCCGTGCGGGTGCAGACCAACGAGCTGAGCAATGACCAGCTGACCGGCCTGTCTGCGGCGCTGGCGGATGCCTACGGCGTCACGGACGCGGAGGTGTCGGCCACCACCATCGGCCCCACCTGGTCCTCCGACGTGACCAACAAGGGCATCCGCGGCCTGGTCATCTTCTTCGTACTGGTTGGCGGTCTGATCTGGGCCTATTTCCGCACCTGGAAGATGGCGGTGGCCGCGCTGGCGGCCCTCGTCCACGACATTCTGATCACCGTCGGGGTCTATGCCGCCAGCGGCTTCGAGGTCACACCCGCCACCATCATCGGCGTGCTCACGATCCTCGGCTACTCCCTGTATGACACGGTCGTCGTCTTCGACAAGGTCCGGGAGAACACCGCCGGCTTCGAGACCCAGACCCGCTCCACCTACGGCGAGCTGGCCAACCTGGCGGTCAACCAGTCGCTGATCCGGTCGGTCAACACCTCCGTGGTCGGGGTGCTGCCGGTGGCGTCGCTGCTCGTGGTCGGCGCCTTCATTCTGGGGGCCGGCACGCTGCGCGACATCGCCCTGACCCTGTTCATCGGCATGATCGCCGGCACTATCTCCTCCCTGTTCCTGGCCACCCCGATTCTCGTCGACCTGCGCGGCCGCGAGAAGGCGGTCAAGGAGCAGGCGGCCCGGGTCGCGAAGGAACGGGGCGAGCGCATCGCCGCCGCCGGCGACGACCCGGAGGCGCTTGCCGCCATCGCGGCCGCCCCTGCGGCCGCACCCGTGATTCCCGGCCACCACCTAGGTATCTCCGCCCAGCCCAAGAGGAAGAAGAAGCGGTCATGACCATTTCACCCGCGCTGCCCCCGGAGCTCACGCAGCTCGTCCTGGACAACCTCCGCGAGATCCCGGACTTTCCCGAGCCCGGCGTGCTGTTCCGCGACATCACGCCACTGCTGTCCAATGGCGAGGCCTTCGCCAACCTGATCGACGGCCTGGCCGCCCACTACCGCGGCCACATCGACGCCGTCGCCGGCCTGGAGTCCCGCGGCTTCATTCTCGCCGCGCCGCTGGCCGTGCACCTGGGCATCGGCATGGTCACCGTCCGCAAGGCCGGCAAGCTGCCCGGCCCGGTGCTCGGCGTCGACTACGCCCTGGAGTACGGGACGGCCCGCATGGAGCTGCGCCCCGAGACGGTCAGGGAGGGCTCACGCGTGTTGGTGATCGACGACGTGCTCGCCACCGGCGGCACCGCGGCCGCCTCCATCAGCCTGCTGGAGCAGGCCGGCGCCCGCGTCGAGGCGATCTGCATGCTCCTGGAACTGGCCGGTCTGGGCGGCCGTGAGAAGCTCGCCGGCCGGAGCATCGACTCCGTCGTCGTCTTCGAATCGGCCTGATCCCGCTCGGCGCGGCCTCGCGCACCGCCCAACCCGGCTATGATCCGGGTATGACGACGGACACGCGCAATGGAACCGGCACGGCCGACGAGACGGTCGTGCCGGGCTCGCGCGTGCGCAGCCGCCTGGCCTGGTTCGGGGCGCGGGGGCACTCCACCCCGCCCGCGATCGAACCGCTGATGCGCGCCCTGCGCGCCAACCATCCCAAGGCCGACACCAGCTTGATTGTGCGCGCGTATCGGGTCGCGGAGCAGGCGCATGCCGGGCAGCGGCGCAAGTCCGGCGAGCCGTACATCACCCACCCGGTGGCCGTGGCCACCATCCTGGCCGAACTGGGCATGACGCCGCAGACGCTCGCCGCCGCCCTGCTGCACGACACGGTCGAGGACACCGACTACACCCTGGAGCGGCTGCGCGCCGACTTCGGCGATGAGATCGCCCTGCTGGTTGACGGCGTGACCAAGCTGGACAAGGTCCAGTACGGCGACGCCGCCCAGGCGGAGACGGTCCGCAAGATGATCGTGGCCATGTCCAAGGACATCCGGGTGCTGGTCATCAAGCTCGGCGACCGGCTGCACAACGCCCGCACCTGGAAGTACGTGCCCGAGGAGACCGCCGCACGCAAGGCCAAGGAGACCCTCGAGATCTATGCGCCGCTGGCTCACCGGCTGGGCATGAACACCATCAAGTGGGAGCTGGAGGACCGTTCCTTCAAGGCGCTGTATCCCGGTGTGTACGACGAGATCGAGCACCTGGTGGCCGAGCGCGCCCCCGCCCGGGAGGAGTACCTGCGCCAGGTGCGCCTGCAGATCGAGGAGGACCTGCGGGTAAACAAGATCAAGGGCATCGTCACCGGCCGTCCCAAGCACTACTACTCCATCTACCAGAAGATGATCGTGCGGGGTAAGGACTTCGACGACATCTACGACCTCGTGGCGGTGCGCGTGATCGTTGACACCGTCCAGGACTGCTATGCCGTGCTCGGCGCACTGCACTCCCGCTGGACCCCCATGTCCGGGCGGTTCAAGGACTACATCGCCGTCCCCAAGTTCAACCTCTACCAGTCGCTGCACACCACCGTGATCGGTCCGGGCGGCAAGCCGGTCGAGATTCAGATCCGCACTCACGAGATGCACCGCATGGCGGAGTACGGGGTGGCCGCGCACTGGAAGTACAAGGAGGACCCCAACGCCACGGGTCCCAGCCCGCTGCGCGGCGCCCCCGGCGAGTCCGACGCCGGGGAGCTCGGCTGGCTGCGCCAGCTGGTGGACTGGCAGAAGGAGACGCAGGATCCGGCCGAGTTCCTGGACTCCCTGCGCTACGAGATGTCCGGCGGGCAGGTGTACGTGTTCACTCCCAAGGGGGACGTGCTGGCACTGCCGAGCGAGTCCACCCCGGTCGACTTCGCCTATGCGGTGCACACCGAGGTGGGCCACCGCACCGTCGGTGCCCGCGTGAACGGCCGACTCGTGCCGCTGGACACCAAGCTGGAGAACGGTGACACGGTGGAGGTGTTCACCTCCAAGGCGCAGGGGGCGGGGCCCAGCCGCGACTGGCTCAACTTCGTCGGCTCCACGCGCGCCCGCAACAAGATCAAGGCCTGGTTCTCCAAGGAGCGCCGGGAGGAGGCCATTGAGGCGGGCAAGGGCGCCATTGCCCGCGCCATGCGCAAGAAGGACCTGCCCATCCAGCGTCTCATGAGCCACGACTCGCTCATGAACGTGGCCGAGACGCTCAACAAGCAGGACATTGACGGCCTGTACGCGGCGGTCGGTGAGGGGCACGTCTCCGCCCAGCACGTCGTGGACACGCTGGTCGCCTCCATGGGCGGCGAGGCCGGCGCGGAGGAGACGCTTGCCGAAGGGGTGCTGCCGACCCGCGCCGCCCTCAGCCAGCAGCGCACCCGTGCCGTGGGCGATCCGGGCATCATCGTCGAGGGCATGGATGAGGGCGACGTGTACGTCAAGCTCGCCCGCTGCTGCACTCCGATGCCCGGAGACGAGATCGTCGGCTTCGTCACCCGCGGCTCCGGCCTGTCCGTACACCGCGCCGACTGCCAGAACGTCGAACAGCTCAAGCAGCAGCCCGAGCGCATCCTCAAGGTCCGCTGGGCCGAGCACGCCCAGAGCGCCTACCTGGTGCAGCTGGAGGTGGAGGCGCTCGACCGCGGCGGACTGCTGGCGGACATCACCCGGGTCCTGGCGGACAACCATGTCAACTTGATCAGTGCCAACGTCGGCACCTCCCGCGATCGGGTGGTGGTGGGCAGGTTCGTCGTCGAGCTCGCCGAGGCCGGCCACCTGGACCACACGCTTGCCTCCCTGCGTCGCATCGACGGCGTGTTCGAGGCGCGCAGGCTGACTTCCTCGGCCACCCGCCGTCAGCACGAGCACGACGAGGCTCACGTCGGCGCCTGAAATGCGGGCGCGTACAGGTCGTCGATCAGGCGGCGGGCCCGGCGAAGCCCCCGCATTCCGCCGCCTCGGCGGGCCAGCAGAGCCGGCTCGAGCTCACGGCGGGTCAGCCCGGCGCGACGCGCCCGCAGCACGGCCTCCACGGCCAACCCGGGCGGTGCGGTGCGCGCCAGGTCGACAACGACTCGCTCCAGACGCAGGCAGCCCACGCCGCCGAGGGTGACGACGGCGCCCGGCTCAACGTTGCGCAGCAGTTCCAGGCCGCCGGGCGGCCTTCCGCCGGTGTGCACCCACAGGGCCGGGTACCCTGCGACGACGGCGCCGACCGGCAGGCGGGCCCGGAGGGCACGCGCGCGTGCAGCCGGGTTGCCGAGCACGTCCGCGGGCACAGGCCTGCCCAGCACCTCAACCAGCACATGCTCATCCAAGCCGCCGCAACGCAGCAGGGAGGGTTCCCGGTCGGGCAGCGGGCCGAGGACCGGTTGCACGGGCCCCGGCAGCAGGTGCGCCAGCACGACCCGGGCGGGAACGGTGCGCGTCATGGAACCGGGCGGCGGGGGCGGGGCGGGCTGGTTGGCCATGGAGTCATCCTCGCGGGCCTCCACGCACGGGCGCCAGCACCTGAGCCGGGCCTGTGGAAAACCCTTCTGCAGTTAGACTCGGCGCGCACCGAGTGGATACCAGGAGAGGACGTGACGATGACGGGGAAGACGGCCGAGGGCGGACACGGGGACGTCTCCGGGGGAGAGGTCTTGGCCGACAGGGCCGCACCCGCCGCGCAGCGGATCGCCGACCTGGCCAAGGCGACCTCTCACCCCAGCAAGTCCCTCCTCGTGGAGGACTCGGAGACGCTGCTCAACGCCCTGCGCGCGGGGCTGAGGCTCAGCGGTGTGTACGTCCTGGACTCCGCGCGGCCCTCCCCGGAGCTCTTGGAGGAGTGCGGGCGCAGGCGGGTGCCGGTCACCGTCATGGCCGCCGGCCTGGCGACCGAGCTGTTCCGTTCCGATAAGCGCCCCGAGGTGTTCGGTGTCGCGCGGGTGCCCGCTGCGGTGGAGCCCGCGCAGCTGCTGGAGGGGGAGGGCGATCTGCTCATCCTCGACGGGGTTCGGATCGTCGGCAACATCGGGGCGATCGCTCGCAGCGCCTACGCCTTCGGGGCCGCCGGGATCATTCTCGTGGACTCCGGGCTGGCCTCCATCGCCGACCGGCGGCTGATCCGAGCCAGCCGCGGCTACGTGTTCTCCCTGCCGGTGGCGTTGATGGACTGGGACCAGGTGCGTTCCCTGGCGGCGGACTTCACCCGTGCCGGCGGTCACCTGGCCGCCCTGGACGCCGGGGCGACGGGCTCGCTGGAGCGGCTGGCGAGCTGGCAGGGCCGGCTAGCCCTGATCCTGGGGGCGGAGACCACCGGGCTCACGCCGGCGGCCCGCTCCTTGGCGCAGGCGACGGTGAGCATCCCGATGAATCCGGCGGTCGAGTCGTTGAACGTATCGGTCGCCGCCGGCGTGCTGCTGCACCGTCGCGCCTGGCGCAATCTCGCCGGGCTCGCGCAGTAGTCCAACGAGCACGGTAACGCGACGGCGGGCCCCTCCTCATGGTGCGGAGGGGCCCGCCGTCGTTGCCGCTCGGCTCAGGCGCGGGTGGTGCGGCGCACCTGGTCCAGCCAGGCGCGCCGTGCGGTCAGCGCGGCCTCCGCCTGCGCCTCCGCCTTGGCGTCGCCGGAGGCCTTGGCGGCGGCCAGGTCGGCCTCCAGCTCGGCGATGGAGTCCTCCAGCTGGCTGGCAAGCCCCTGGGCCCGGGCCATGGTCTCCGGGTCGGTGCGGCGCCACTCGGCCTGCTCCGCCCGGCGCAGCGCCTCTTCGACGGCGCGCATGCGAGACTCCAGACGGCGCACCGCGTTGCGGGGTACGCGACCGGCCTCGTCCCACGCCTCCTGGATGGGGCGCAGGGCCTTGCGAGCCGCCTTGGGGTCCTTGATCGGCAGCAGCGACTCGGCCTTGGCGGCCAACTCCTCCTTGACCTTCAGGTTACCGACGTACTCGGCCTCGGCGGCCTCGTCCTTGGCGCGCCGGGCGTCGTAGAAGACCTGCTGGGCGGCGTGGAAGCGCTCCCACAGGGCGTCGTCCTCCTTGCGGGAGGCGCGGCCGGCCTTCTTCCACTCATCCATCAGCTCCCGGTAGCGGGCGGAGGTGGCCGCCCAGTCCGTGGAGGAGGACAGCTCCTCGGCCCGCTTGATGAGGGCCTCCTTGGCCGCCTTGACCTTGGCCTGCTTGGCGTCCAGCTCACTGAAGTACTGGCGGCGGTGACGGTCGAAGGTGGTGCGGGCGTGGCTGAAGCGCTTCCACAGGGAGTCCTCGGAGGTGCGATCCAGGCGCGGCCCGCGCCGCTGCGCCTCCTTCCAGTTCTCCAGCAGGGTGCGCAGCTCGGCACCCGAAGACTTCCACTGGGTGCGGGCCGGGTCCTGCGCGGCCACCGCCTCGGCGCGCTCCACAATCGCGGTGCGGTCCTTCAGGGCCTGCTCCTTGGCGGCGGCGCGCTCGGCTGCGACCGCCTGACGACGCTCCATCGCCACGGACTTCAGCGCCGTGAACCGGGCACGCAGCGCCTCGAGGTCACCGACGGCGGCCGGCTCCTTGAGCGATTCGTCCAGGTTCTTGATGGTGGAGTCGATCTCCCGCACCGATAGGTGGGGAAGCCGGGCCGCGAACAGGTCGACCGTGGAACTCAGGTCCAGGTAACGGCGCACGTAGTAGGCCATGGCCTCGGCGATCGGCACGCCCGGGAACTGTCCCACCTCGCGCTCGGTGCCGCCGTCCTGCACGTAGACCCGGCCCTCGCCGTCGACGCGACCCCATTTGGCCGCGTCCATGGCGGCCTCCGGATCCACCGGCGGTTCCGTCGGCGCTGCCGGGTCGGAGGCGGCCGATCCGCCCTCGGACCGTGCAGCCGGTGCCTCGGCAGCGGCCGACGCCTGGGCGTCCGGCTCAGCCTGGGATTCAGCCTGGGGCTCGGTGGTGGTCTGGGCCTGCTCCGGCGTCGCTGCGGCCGCGGCGGGCTCGTTGGTTTCGGTAGCGGCCTGCTCGTCGGCGGGCGCCGTCGGCGTGGCCTCGGTAGCAGCCTGCCCGGTGGCGGTCGTCGGCTCCACCGCGGGCGTGGTGGACTCGGCCTGGGGCTGTGTCTGCTCGGTCATTGCGCTCCTTCACGGATCTGACGGGGTGGAAGCGGACAGTCCCGCTCCGTTCCGTTCACGTCCGGCGAGCTGCCGGACGACGACATGCCGCCGGAAGACGGCGGTCGAGGCTGAGCCTACCCGTCGGCGGGGCCTGGCGGTACCTGCCCGGTCGGCTGCGAATCATCCAGTAGCGGACACGGCGGCGAACTGGCTTCCATTAGCATGCCGTCATGCTCATAGAGCGCACTCTCGCCCCCGTCTTCGGAGCCAACTGTTACGTCCTGGCCGCTGAGCCGGGCGCCTGCGCCCTGGTGGTGGATCCGGGCGCCGGCGCCGCCCGCGGCGCCATGGCCCTGCTGCGCTCCCATGATCTGACCCTCGGCGCCATCCTGCTGACTCACGGTCACGCCGACCACGTTTGGGACGCGCAGCGGCTGATCGACGCCGCGGTCACCGAGGGCCGCGTAGCCTCCGGCGCGGACGGCGCGAGTGCCGGGACGAGCGTCCCGGTCTACATTCCCCGGCCGGATCTCTACCGGCTTGAGGACCCGGCCATCACCACCGGAATCACCGTGGACGGCATGACCTTCGCCGATCTGGCCGGCACCCCGTGGCTGCGACCGGCGGATGCGCGCCCTTTCCCACAGGACGGTTTTGGCCGCACCGTTGAGCTGGTTCCCGGGGTGGCGCTGCAGGCGGTGCCCGCGCCCGGCCACTCCGAGGGATCCACCCTGTTCTTCCTCAACGCCCAGCTGGGTGACAACCAGCTCCTGTTCGAAGCCGAGGTACTCGACGATCCGACCGACATCCCGGAGCGGGACTACCTGCTGGCGCTGGACGGGGACGTCATCTTCAAGGGCAGCGTGGGCCGCACGGATCTGCCCGGCGGGGACCAGTACCAGATGTGGGCGACGCTGCGGCTGCTGGCCACCGCCGTCGATCCCGCCACAGTGCTGCTGCCCGGCCACGGCGCGGCCACGACCATGGCGCACGAGCACCGGGCCAACCCCTACCTGGCCGAGGCCAAGGCGCGTGGCGGCGAGACCGGCGCGTGAGCGCCGGTCGGGGCGGGCACGGCGCACAACACGGCGAGACCGGCGCGTGAGCGCCGGTCGGGGCGGGCACGGCCATTCCACGCGCCGCTGTGAGTCAATGCACGGTGAGACGGCATGACACAATGCCGCCCATGGCAGTACAGGTCCGACAGGCGCAATCGTCCCTATCCGGTTTCCCCGAGTGGCTCCCCGCGGCCCGCATCGTCGAGGAGCACTTCATCGACACGCTGCGCCGCACCTTCGAGTTGCACGGGTTCTGCGGGATCGAGACCCGCGCCGTGGAGCCGCTGTCGGAGCTGACCCGCAAGGGCGAGACCAGCAAGGAGGTCTACCTGCTCTCCCGCCTGCAGGCAGACCCCGGGGAAGAGACCACCGACCCCGCCAGGCAGCTCGGGCTCCACTTCGACCTGACGGTGCCCTTCGCCCGCTACGTGCTGGACAACGCCGGCACCCTGCACTTCCCGTTCAAGCGCTACCAGATCCAGAAGGTCTGGCGCGGCGAGCGCCCGCAGGAGGGCCGCTTCCGCGAGTTCATCCAGGCGGACATCGACGTCGTCGGGGATGGCGCCCTGCCTCTGTACCACGACGTCGAGATGCCGCTGGTCATGCACGAGGCCCTATCCGCGCTGCCGATTCCCGCCGTCACCATCCACGTGTCCAACCGCAAGGTCGCGCAGGGCTTCTACCAGGCACTCGGAATCCGCGAGGAACAGCTGCCCGAGGTGCTGCGCGTGGTCGACAAGCTCGACAAGATCGGTGCGGGCCGGGTCGCCACCGAGCTGGTCGACGTCGTCGGCGTCACCCCCGCGCAGGCCGAGGCGGCACTGCGCCTCGCCGAGATCTCCGGCGCCGATCCCGAGCAGGTGCGCGCCGACGTCCTGGCTGCGCTGTCAGGCGCCGCCCCCACCGAGCTGCTGCTGCAGGGCCTGGACGAGCTGTCCGAGCTGCTGCGCTCGGCGGGTCGACGCCGCCCCGGCGCCATCGTCGCCGACCTGAAGATCGCACGCGGCCTGGACTACTACACGGGCACCGTCTACGAGTCCTTCATGGCCGGTCACGAGGACCTCGGATCGGTGTGCTCCGGCGGGCGGTACGACTCCCTGGCCTCCGACGGCAAGCGGACCTTCCCGGGCGTGGGCATCTCCATCGGGCTGTCCCGCCTGCTGGCCCGGGTGATCGGCTCCGGCATGCTGGAGGTGACGCGCGCTGTCCCCACCGCCGTCTTGGTCGCGGTCACCGACGAGGCACACCGCGGCGCATCCGACTCCATCGCCGACGCGCTGCGCTCCCGTGGCATCGCCGCGGACGTGTCGCCGACGGCCGCCAAGTACGGCAAGCAGATCCGCTTCGCGGACAGGCGCGGCATCCCGTACGTCTGGTTCCCGGGCGCCGACGGGGAGCCGGACTCGGTCAAGGACATCCGCTCCGGCGAGCAGGTCCGCTCCGACGCCGCCACCTGGATCCCCAGCGACGAGGCCGACCTGGCCCCGCGTCTGCACCCTGCCGGCGAGGCGGGCATCCAGGCGGGTGAACGGGACTGAGACATGCGCGCCGACACGGGGACTGAGCCGGCGCCTTCATCCGGCACCGGCGGCACTCGCGGTGCCGCGGCCGCCCTGCGCCGCCTTCAGGGCGACCTTGCCGACCTCGGCCTGCCGTACACGCTGGCGGGGGCGGACGCCGCCGCCAGCACGGCCCGGCTCGTGCACGACCAGCTCGGCGACTACGTCCTGCCCCGCCTGAGCGCCATGGACGCGCCGCTGCTCGCCGTCGTCGGCGGCTCGACCGGGGCGGGCAAGTCGGCCCTGGTGTCCTCACTCGTGCGCCGCCGCGTGGCCATCTCCTCCGCTGTTCGACCGACGACGCGCCGCCCCGTGCTGCTGCACGCCACCGGCGATGGTGCCTGGTTCGACGGTGACCGGGTGCTCGGCTCGCTGGCACACGTGCGCGTGGCCGAGGAGGCGCCACCGACTCCCGCGGGCGCGCGCACGGCCCGCGAGGTCGAGGTCCGGTCCTGCTCCGCCCTCCCGCAGGGGCTCGCCGTCCTGGACGCGCCGGACGTCGACTCCGTCGTTGACGAGAATCGGGAGCTTGCCGCCACCCTGCTGGCCGCCGCCGACCTGTGGGTCTTCGTCACCACGGCCTCCCGCTATGCCGACGCCGTCGCCTGGGAGCACCTGCGCGCGGCCGCGGAGCGTGACGTCGTCACCGCCGTCGTGCTGGACCGCGTCCCCGCGGGGGCCGGTGAGGCGGTCACCGAGGATCTGCGACGGCGCCTCGACGGCGCCGGCCTGTCCTCCTCGCCTGTCTTCGTCATACCGGAGACGGCGCTCGAACCCGGCGGCCTCCTGCCGGACGAGCACGTCGCGCCTTTGCGGCACTGGCTCGGAACGCTGGCGGCGGACACCGCTGCCAGGCGGGAGGTCGCCCGGCGCACCCTCGCCGGAGCGCTCGGCTCCGCCCTGGAGGGCATGGACGGTCTCCTGGAGGCGGTCCATGCCCAGCAGGAGGAATGCGACCGCCTGGCCGGCACTGCCACCACGGTCCACGCCGAGGCCCGCGACCGGGTCACGGCCGCCACGGAGAACGGCTCGTTGCTGCGCGGGGAGGTGCTCGCCCGGTGGCAGGAACTCGTCGGCACGGGTGAGCTCATGCGGGGGATCGAGGCGCGGGTCAGTCGCCTCCGCGACCGGATCACGGCAGCGGTGCTGGGGCGCCCGGCTCCGGCCGAACGCGTGGAGGAGGCCATCGAGTCCTCGCTGACGATCCTGCTGGTGAATGAGGCGCAGCGTGCGCGCCTGGAGACGGAGCGGGCCTGGAGACGGGCCGGCTCGGCCGCCTACCCGCTGTCGTCCGCCCTGTCCGCGCTGCCCACACACGCAGAGCGTGTCCGGCGCGCTGAGAAGCTCGTGCGCGACTGGCAGGGCGACGTCCTGAACATGGTCCGCGCCGAAGGAGCTGACAAGCGCCTGACCGCACGGCTGCTGTCGTTGGGGATCAATGGGGTCGGCGTCGCGCTCATGGTCGTCGTCTTCGCCCACACCGGCGGCCTCACCGGCGTGGAAGTGGGGATTGCGGGCGGCACCGCCGTCGTGGCGCAGCGCCTGCTCGAGGCGGTGTTCGGCGATCAGGCGATGCGTGACCTCGCCAGGCGCTCCCGCCTGTCCCTCGATGAGCGGGTGGCGGACTTCCTCGCCGAGCAGGAGGCCGTCTTCGTCCGCGCGCTGCCGGAGCCGTCCCCCGGGCCCGAGCAGCTCGCGGAGCATCTGGGCGAGGTCGCCGCCGCCGTCGAGCGGCTGATGGGAGAGGGGATGCGATGAGGAGCCGCCCGCGCGCCGCGGCAGGCGGGGGTGCCGTCGGCGAGGACCCGCTCGCGAGGCTCGCCCGCCTGGTGGAGATCGGCGACGACCTCCTGCCCGTGGATGCCATCGAGCCCGCCCGTGCCCTGCTTGAGCGCGCCGGGAAACGTCGGCTCATCGCCCCGGGCGTCAACGTGGTCGCGCTCCTAGGGGCGACGGGATCAGGCAAGTCGAGCCTCTTCAACGCGATCTGCGGGGCTCAGCTGTCGCCTGCCGCGGTCACCCGACCGACCACCACCCACCCACTGGCCGCCCTGCCCGCCTCACCGTCGCCTGAGACGGCTGGCGCGGTCGGGCGGCTCCTGGACTGGCTCGGGGTCCATGAGCGGGTCCGCCTGCCGGAGACCCCGGCCTGGGGGCCGGCCGCCGTCGGGGTGGGGGAGAGCACCGTCCTGCTGGATCTGCCCGACATCGATTCCGTTATCCGGGGGCACCGTGCCGTCGCTGAGCGGCTCGCCGGCCTCGTCGACATCCTCGTGTGGGTCCTGGACCCGGAGAAGTACGCGGACGCCGTCATCCACCACGACTTCATCGCACCGATGGCCGAGCATGCCGCCGTATCCGTCGTGGCGCTCAACCAGGTGGACCGCCTGACGGAGACCGAGCGGGAAGAAGCCGTGCGCGACCTCACCGCCCTGCTCGCCGCCGAGGGCCTGGACGGCGTGGACGTCGTCGAGGTGAGCGCTCGTACCGGCGAGGGCGTGCAGGAGCTGCGCGCCCGCATCCGCGCGGTCGCCGACTTGGAGGACGTGACCCAGGCGCGCCTTGCCGCCGACGCGAGGACGCTGGCCGCCCGGGCTCGCGACGTGCTCCGACAGGAGCCCGCGGACGCACCGGGGCCCGCCGAGGCCGCAGGGGTTGAGGCCCTTGAGGCGGCGGCCCGCCGTGCCGTGGGCACGGACCGCGTCGCCGACGCCGTCGGCGCCTCCATGCGGCTGGAGGCCGCCCGTCGCGTCGGCTGGCTGCCCCTGCGCTGGCTCTCACGCCTGCGCCAGGACCCGCTGCGGGCCCTGCACCTGGGGGCCGACGTCCGCAGGCGCAGGCCGCCGTCCTCCAGCCGGGAGGCGCCGATCTCGCGCACATCCCTGCCCGCGCCCGACGCGGCCGCCGACGCGGCACTGCGCGCGGCCGTACACGCCTACACGGCGCAGCGGACCCGGCACCTGCCCGCGGTGGCGCAGGAGCAGGCCCTTGACCGCCTGAGTGCGCGGGCCGAGCAGCTCTACGACCGCCTGGACGCCGCCGTGGGAGGCACGGACCTGGAGCAGGCCCGCCGCCCGCGCTGGTGGCGGGCCGCGAATGCCCTGCAAGTGCTCCTGGCGTGCGCGGCACTCGTCGGCGGCTGCTGGCTGGCGCTTCTTCGAGTCATGGACCGCTACCTGCTGCTTCCGGTGGATCCGCCGCGCTGGGGACACGTCCCCTGGCCTACCGTCCTGCTCCTGGGCGGCCTGTTGGTCGGCCTGGCGCTGGGAGTCGTCGGCACGAGCCTGGCGCGTGCCGGGGCCGCCCGCCGCCGCAGACGCGTTCGTGCGCGCCTGCACCGGGGGGTGGCGGAGGCGGTACGGACGACGCTGACCGACCCCCTGGACCAGGAGAGCGCTCGTTTCGAGGAGGTCGCGACTCTCGTAGACGGACTGTGCTCGCCGACCCGTCGCGGTTACGGATCAGGCGGGAGTGGCACCGTCCCGGCCGGGTGATCCGGCGGCGGACGGAAGCGCCTCGGCCGCGCGGGCGAGCGCCTCGCCGGCGCCCTCATAGAGGTTGATGACGGCGTCCACGCCCGCGGCCCGCATGGCCGAGGCCTCGTCGTCGTAGCGGGCGATGGCCAGGACCCGGCCGTCGAAATTGAGGCGTCCCAGCCATTCCAGTACGTGCACGTTGGCGCCCGGCTCGGACATGGCCAGCACCACCGTGGCTACGTGCACGGCCTCCAGCCGCTCCCAGAACTGGCGATCGGTGGCGTCCGCCTCCAGGACGTTGAAGCCCTGGCGCGCGAGCTCCTCCACCTTGGTGGCGTCGTTGTCGATGCCGAGCACGCCCTTCTGCCCGTCGGCGTACAGCCGCGTGTATGTGGAGCGCCCGGCCCGCCCCATGCCGAACACAACGGTGCACACGCCCTCGAGCCGCAGCGGGCGCTCGTCGGGGTGCAGTCTGCCGGCCGGGCGGTGGGGGAGCAGCCCCGACATCCATTCCACCAGGGCGGCCGGCTTGTGGTTGACCATGGCGGACACGACGAAGGACAGTGCCAGGGCCAGGGAGACCGCCGTGGGCCACTGCGCGCCGAGCAGCCCGTGGTCGGTGGCGGTGTTCACCACGATGAGTGCGAACTCGCTGTAGGCGGTCAGGGCCAGGCCGGTGAGCACCGAGGTGCGCCGCCGCATCCCCAGCACCCGCACCACCAGGGTGTAGATGAGCGAGCGCACCGGCAGCAGGAGCAGCAGCGCGCCGGCGAGCGCGAAGGCGGCCGTCCCGGGGACGCCGTCCAACCCGATGGCGAGGAAGAACCCCACCAGCAGCAGCTCCTTGATGGTGAACAGGGCGCCGGAAAGCTCCTTGGCGGCAGGGTGGGGGGCCAGCAGCGCGCCCATGATCAGGGCGCCCAGATCGCCGTCGACGCCGACGAGGTCGAACAGCAGGTAGCCGGGCAGCAGCGCCATCGACATGCCGAACAGGGCCCGCATTTCCCGATGGTCAATGCGGTCCAGCACCTTCCCGAACAAACGGGACGCCGGCCACAGCAGCACCAGGGCGGCCGCCCAGGGGCTGGGCAGGCGACCGGAGGCGGCGGTCATGTAGGCGACGGCGGCGATGTCCTGGAGCACCAGTACGCCGATGGCGATGCGCCCGTACAGGGAGCCGGAGTCGTCCCGCTCCTCCAGAAGCTTGACGACCACCACGGTGGAGGAGAAGGACAGGGCGAAGCCGACGGCGGCGACGCCTGCCGGCGTGGTGGCACCGAGGTCCAGGCCGAGAGCCAGCAGCGCGGCCACGAGCGCCGTCCCCAGGAGGGTCAGCACCGCGATCACGATGGCGGCCGTGCCGACGACCTCCTTGCGGCGCAGAACCCGCAGGTCGAGCTTGAGCCCGATGGTGAACAGCAGCACCGCCACCCCGAGGTCGCCGAGGATCTCGACGAACTCCAGATTCGGCAGCGGCGAGGATCCCAGCAGGAAGCCTGCGGCCAGGAACCCGACCAGCGGAGGTAGGCGCAGCAGGGTGGCGGCGAAGCCGAACACCACCACGGCGAGCAGATACACGGCCGGGATCATGCTGTGGTCCTCTCGTCCGCGGCCGGGCTCCTGGCTAGGGCGTCACCGCCCGTCGCGGTTACCGCGGAAGCCGCCCTTGCGACCGCCGTCCCAGCCGCGATTGCCCCAGCGGCCGCTCCTGTCATTCCTGTCACTGCGGCGGTCGTCGCGGTCGTAACGACGCTTGAAACCACCGCGGTCATAACGTCCGGCACCGCGGTCGTTATTCCGTCCGCCCCGGTATCCGCCACCGGACCGACCTCCGCGCTGGCCATTGTCCCAGCCGTGTCCCGGGCCCTCATCCACGCGGATACGCAGTTCCCGACCGGCGAAGGTGGCGTGGCGCATGCTCTCCAGCTGCTCCTCGCTCAGCGGCGTGTGGATCTCCACCAGCGAGAAGGACTGCAGGATATCGATCTTGCCGATGTCGGAGCCGGAGATGGAGCCCTCGTTCGCCAGCGCGCCGACGATCGCGCCGGGCAGCACGCGGTCACGGTGGCCGACCTCGATGCGGTAGACGGTGCCGGAGCCCTCGTCGTGATAGCGACGGCCACCGCGGCTAGCGCCGGGCTTGCCATCGATACGGTCCGTGCGGCGTCCACGCCGGTCATCCCGGCCGCCCTCGAAGGAGGCGGATACGAAGGAGCCATCTTCGTCCAGGAGCTCCTCCCGGTTTCCGCGCCGGGGGCGGTCCTCCTCTCTACGGCGGCGGGGTCCTTCGTCGCCGACGGCGAGCGCCAGCAGGGTGGCGGCGAGCTCGTCGGCGCCGATCCCGAGCTCCTCGCTCTTGGCGGCCACCAGCTGGGCGTACATGTCCAAGCGACCACGCTCGCGCCGAGCGGCGGCGCGGTCCAGCAGCTTGCCGGCCCGGTGCTCGGAGACGTCCGCGGGGGAGGGCAGCGTGATCTCCTCCAGGCGGGTGCCGGTCAGGCGCTCGATCTGGCGGAGCTTGCCCTTCTCCTTGGGGGTCAGGAAGGTGACCGCCTCACCGTGGCGGCCGGCGCGGCCGGTGCGTCCAATGCGGTGCACGTAGGCCTCCGCCTCGCGGGGGACGTCGAAGTTGACGACCAGTCCGATGCGGTCGACGTCCAGGCCGCGAGCGGCGACATCGGTGGCCACCAGCACGTCGAGCGTGCCGGCGCGCAGGCGCTCCACTAGGCGCTCGCGCTCCCGCTGGGGCACGTCGCCGGAGATGGCGGCGGCCTGGATGCCGCGGCCGGCCAGCTCAATGGCCACGTCTTCAGCCGTGGACTTGGTGCGCACGAACACCAGGGCGGCCTCGGCGTCGGTTACTGCCAGCACGCGGGCGGCGGCCCCGATCTTGTGGCGGAAGGGCACCACGGCGTACGTCTGGTGGACGGTGTCCACGGTGGAGGACTGACGGGCGACCTCCACGCGTACCGGGTCGTCCAGGTGCTGGCGGGCAACTGCCTGGATGGCGGGCGGCATGGTGGCGGAGAACAGGGCGGTGCGGCGCTGCTGGGGCAGTGAGGCGGCGATGGTCTCGACATCCTCGGCGAAGCCCATGCGCAGCATCTCGTCGGCCTCGTCGAGCACGAAGTACTTCACCTCCGCCAGCGACAGAGCGCCCTTCTCGATCAGGTCGATCACGCGCCCGGGAGTGCCGACCACTACCTGGGCGCCGTCCCTCAGGGCGCCGATCTGCGGTCCGTAGGGCGCGCCGCCATAAACCGCGACGACGTCCAGGCCACGCGAGCGGGCGGCCATGTCGGTGATGGCCTCGGCGCTCTGGAGCGCGAGTTCGCGGGTGGGGGCCAGCACCAGGGCCTGCACGGCGTCGTCGCGGGTGTCGACGGCGTCCAGCAGCGGCAGGCCGAAGGCGGCCGTCTTACCAGTGCCGGTCTGGGCGATGCCGACGACGTCGCGACCGGCCAGCAGCACGGGGATGGCCTCGCGCTGGATGGCCGTGGGGGTAGTAAAGCCCATGTCCTTGACGGCCTTGAGCAGGTCGGCGGGCAGGCCCAGGTCGTCGAAGGTGACGTCCTCGGGCGCTTGGGCGGGCTCATCACCGTCATCGTCGTCCTCATCGGAATCGATGAACGGAGCGTGTCCGTCGACGTCGTCCTCGGCGATGTCTGCGTCGCCCTCATCATCCGACTCGTCCGCGGCCTCGAGCTCCTCGGGATCGGACTCGGGCAGGTTCAGGTCGACGTCGTCGGCCTCCTCCTCGTCCTCCAGGCCCTCGGGGTCTTCGGGCGAGTCGGAGGAGGCGGGGGTGTCGAAGGACTCCGCGGACGGCGGCGAGACGAAGGCCAGGTCGCGGGGCGCGGCAACGGCCTCGGGTCCGTTGGCGTCGGGGGCGGAGCCCCGGGAGGGGTTCTGGGCGGCGCCCTCGATCTCGGCGCTGAACAGGTCGTCAATGCCGAGAGGGGCGTCGTCGGGGGTGCCGAAGGGCGCAGTAGGCCCAGTCGGGGTGGCTGTCATTGTCTGTTCCCGTATCTGGTTCCGCTTTGGGGAACCGGTCGCGGAGTGTGGGGGAAACCGGATGGTCTCCGCTCTTGCCGCGCCGCACCCACCACACTTGCCCGGCGCCCGGCCGAGGTCGACAACGGGGACTCCTGGGCTTCACGTACCAACTCACGGGATCACGCTCGGCGCTGCGCATGTCAAGCGGCAGAACGAGCCGTGAACGGGGCTCACAGCACGGATCACTCCTGGCGCCCAGCTTAGGGGTGTGTGGGCGTGAATTGCCGCCTCCCGCACAAGCTCACACGTGAGTCCGGTCTCGCGGACTCGGCGGCCCGGGCCTTCGTAGATGTAACCGATACCTTCGAGATGATAATGGTACATCCGAGAAGAAGGTGCGCCGTTAAGACTCGGCGGTTGGGGCATTCCTTGCCATCACGGGGAACATCACCGGTCGGGGCGGGGCGGCGGGCGGCCGCCGGTCGTGCCGCGTGTGGGTGATACGCCGCACGCTCCCGGCATTTCAGTGTCGTTCAGACAATTTGGGAGATACGATCGAAGCGCGTTGGGGGTGACCCACACGTATCGACTCCCGAGCTCCCCGAAGGCCCTGTGTTCGAGGTTCCCGAGGTCGCTTGAGAGCATGCGGGTTGTTCCCATCGTCACCGTGACCGTGCCTGTGCCGCAACGGTTCCCGAACAGACCAAGGCCAACAGACGAGTTCCGTATCGATGACCTATCTTCCGCGCCACTCCAAGGCAGCTCGCACAGCCCGCAGACCAGTACTGCGAGCCGCGCTCGCCGTGCCAACTGTGCTCGGAGTCATCCTGACCGCCTCCGCCGGAGTGGGCGCCGTGGCCGTCGCCGACCAGTGGGCGTCGGCTCCCGCGCACGCCGCGGAGCAAGCGGCGGCGACCGTTCCCGCCGCAGCCGCGACGCCGTACACGGCGAGCCCCCCGGACGATACGTCGGGCGCCCTCCCGTCCCGGACCGCGGGGGCGCAAACGACAGCTCCGGTCGACATGACCGCGCCCGCATCGGCGCTGGACGAGGCAATCGCCGACCCCCAGGAAAACGCCGCCGGGCCGGCACCGGCCGCCACAGAGGATCCGGGCGCTGCACCCACGGCGGTGGCGGCACAGGAGCGGAGCGAGAAGACGGTCGCAGTGAGGAGCCCGGGCGCAAGCTACGTCTCCTCCAGCAGCACAGACCGGCCGCTGCTGATGTTCTCCGGCTGGAAGGACGAGGCGGGGCGGCCGCTGGGTGCGAAGGGGACGGTCAGCACGGCGGTGCAGGTGCGGTTGGTCGCCGAGTCCGGGGCGGCGCAGTCGGCTACCATCTATCCGGCCTTCACCCATGGCCGCTCCGACTACGCCCTGCCGCTGTGGCCGTTTACGCAGGCCATGGACGCCCACACCGCCACATACACCTTGCAGTGGCGGGAGTCGTCATCGGCCGAGTGGGTGACCGTCGACACGCTGCTCATGGACGTGCGGCTGCCGGAGGCCACTGCGGGAGCAACTCTGAGTTACACCAACGGTGTCTTGGTCGGCGTCGGCTGGTCCTTCGACCGTAGTACCAATATCTCCGGCAGCTTCAAGGTCGCGCTCGCGGTGACCGACCCCAATGGCAGCACCAGCCCGGTGACCGTGCGCGCCCGCTTCTGCGGCACCTACTTCACCGTCTCCGCGGAGGCCTTCGAGGCCGCCGGGGTGTCACTGGGAGCCGGGTACGTCGTCTCTGCCACCCCTGGCGACGGTGCGGCCGGGGCCGTGTCGGTGCGGATAGCGGGAGCCGGCGAGGACCGGCCCACCGCGCAACCGACCGACGCCACGACGGCGCCCGCAACGCAGCCCTCCGACGCGGCGACAGACCGACCCACCGACGTGCCGTCAGCAGAGTCCACCACCGAGCCCTCTGCGGCGCCCTCCGACCTGCCGTCCGTGCAGCCGCAGCCATCGGAAGGCGCGGTGCCGAGTGGGCAGGCAGTGACCCAACCGGAGGCTTCGGCCACCACCACGGCGGATGACGCCGCGCCCGGGAAGCAGCCGGAGGCCGCTCCCTCCGCCGCGGCAGCGGATGCCGACTCGAACACGGCTCAGGCCAACTTTGACGTGCTCAACGAAGGCATCGACATCGACCCGCTCATAGTGCAGGAGACGACCACGTCCTCAAGTGCGCGGGCGGGGACCGCCAGTGCCTCTCAGCCCGATTCGCGCGACGTGTCGGCGGCGCCGCCGGCAGAGGCGGAGGATGTCGACGCCAATGCGCGCCCGAGCAGCGCCCCGGCGTCGCCCGTCCAGGACGCCAGCGAGCTCGGGCCCGACAACGCGGGCTCACTGTCCGGCACGCGGCAGGGCACAACCATCACGCTGATATTTCCGTCGGCCAAGGTTAGCGAGGGCGACTGGGTGGCCGTGTTCGTGTTCCCGGGCGCGACTACCGCCGGCTGGGTCCAGGTCGATGCGAACAATTCCGTTTCCGTGGACATCTCCACCCTCGACCCGGGCAGCTACAAGATCGCCGTGGGTAACCGCGACTCTGAGCTGCTGGGGTGGGCCCAGCTGGAGATCGCCGAATCCGCAGGCGTTCAGAGCTCCGACGGCACTGGCATCACGCTGACCGTGGGCGAGGACCTGACCGGTGACGGCGCGCTGGGTGCCGACGGCTGGAAGCTCGTGTCTGCCGGCCTGCTGCTGGCGCTTGGTGCCGCATCATTCTTCATGCTCGCGATTCCGACGCTGCGCGGAACTGGAACGCGAATCACTCGTCGATAACGTGTATGCTCGTTACGGCGGCGTAACGAGAGGAGGGGGCGTGCTACAAGGGCTGCGGATCGCCGTGTCGCGCGTGCGTCGGCTGCGTGGCCGCCCACTTGCGCTCGTGGTGGTACTCGCCGGGGTGCTGGCGCTTGTGCCTGCCGCGGGCGCGCGCGCTGATTCAGCCATGGGCGGCTCGACCATGGGAACCGCCTCCACGGTCAGTCCCTCGACTATTGCCGTCGGTGGCACGCTCACCTATACGCTCTCGGGCTTCCCGGAGGGTGCCACCGTCGAGATCCTGGTCGACGACGGCGACCTCGCGCCCGGTGGTGAGTCGGGGGCGATAAGCGAACTCACCGTCGGTGAGGACGGCACCTACTCCGGGGCTGTTGAGCTGCCCGCATACGTCTCCAAAGGACCCCACTGGCTGCGCTTCCGGGTGACGGCGGGCGAGGACATTCCGACCAACGCCGTACGGACTCTCGATTACACCAACAAGAGCCCATACTTCACCGTCGCCGACGTCACCATCATCGGCGGCGAGTCGCGGACCAATCTGCCGACGCAGCAATCCGCCGGGGACACCGTGTCATCCGTTACGGCCACGGCAACGCAGACCGCAGCGGCGGCCGGCCCGGCGGCCGCGGCCGGGGGAGATACCGATGGCTCCGCCACCGGCGGCAGCAACTGGGCGTCCGCCTCGCTGCCGGTGGTGACCACGGTGTTGTTCGCGCTGGCGGCGGTCCTGCTGGTGCTGACCGTCATCGTGCTGATCGAGCGCCGCCGCCTGACCGCCTACGAACGCGAGCTCGAATACGCGGCCCGGCGCTGAAGCGAGGGCTTGGCCGGGCGTAGTATCGCCGCCGGCGCCCGCCCGTCTCGCGGTGCGCCCCGCCGGGCGCCGGCTCAGCGTCCCCAACGGAAGGAAAACAGCATCGTGATGCGATCCCGCGACGCAGGAACCCTGCGCGCCGCCGACATCGGCCAGGTCGTCACTCTCGCCGGGTGGGTTGACCGCCGCCGCGACCACGGCGGCGTCGCCTTCATAGATCTGCGCGACGCCTCCGGCATCGCCCAGGTCGTGATCCGCGAGGAGGTCGCCCACGACCTGCGCGCCGAGTACGTGCTGAAGGTCACCGGCGAGGTGTCCGCCCGCCCCGAGGGCAACGCCAACCCGAACCTGCCCACCGGGGAGATCGAGGTCGTCGTCTCCGACGTCGAGATCCTCAACCCGGCCGCCGCGCTGCCCTTCCAAGTCTCCGACCACGCCGAGGACTCCGGCCAGGTGGGTGAGGAGACCCGGCTGAAGTACCGCTACCTGGACCTGCGCCGTTCCCCCATGCAGCACGCCATCCGCCTGCGCTCCAAGGTCTCCCGGGCGGCCCGCCGGGTGCTGGACGCACACGACTTCGTAGAGATCGAGACGCCCACCCTGACGCGGTCCACCCCCGAGGGCGCCCGGGACTTCCTGGTTCCGGCGCGTCTGGCTCCGGGCTCCTGGTACGCCCTGCCACAGAGCCCCCAGCTGTTCAAGCAGCTGCTCATGGTCGCAGGCATGGAGCGTTACTACCAGATCGCCCGCTGCTACCGCGACGAGGACTTCCGCGCCGACCGCCAGCCGGAGTTCACCCAGCTCGACGTCGAGATGAGCTTCGTCGACCAGGAGGACGTCATCGCGGTGGCCGAGGATGTGCTGAAGGAGGTGTGGGCCCTGATCGGCTACGATCTGCCCACCCCGATCCCGCGCATGACCTATCGCGACGCAATGGAGCGCTACGGCACCGACAAGCCGGACCTGCGCTTCGGCTGCGAGCTGGTGGACCTGACCGACTTCTTCAAGGACACCACCTTCCGCGTCTTCCAGAACCCCTATGTGGGCGCCGTCGTCATGCCCGGTGGAGCCTCGCAGTCCCGCCGCACCTTCGACGCCTGGCAGGAGTGGGCCCGCCAGCGGGGCGCCCGTGGCCTGGCCTATGTCACTGTCGCCGACGACGGCACCCTGGGCGGTCCGGTTGCCAAGAACATCACCGACGCCGAGCGGGCCGGCCTGGCGCAGGCCGCCGGCGCGCAGCCGGGCGACTGCATCTTCTTCGCTGCCGGAGGTGTGGACGCCTCCCGTGCCCTGCTGGGCGCCGCCCGTTTGGAGATCGGCAAGCGCTGCGGACTCATCGACGAAGACACCTGGTCCTTCGTCTGGGTGGTGGACGCGCCCCTGTTCAAGCCGTCGGCCGAGGCCAAGGCGGAGGGTGACGTCGCGCTGGGCAAATCCGCCTGGACCGCGGTCCACCACGCCTTCACCTCGCCCAAGCCGGAGTGCCTGGACACCTTCGACACCGACCCCGGCTCCGCACTGGCCTATGCCTACGACATCGTGTGCAACGGCAACGAGATCGGCGGCGGCTCCATCCGTATCCACCGCCGTGACGTGCAGGAGCGCGTCTTCAAGGTGATGGGCATCGGCCCCGAGGAGGCCCAGGAGAAGTTCGGCTTCCTGCTGGACGCCTTCAAGTTCGGTGCCCCGCCGCACGGCGGCATTGCCTTCGGCTGGGACCGCATCGTCTCCCTGCTCACCCACGCCGACTCCATCCGCGACGTCATCGCCTTCCCCAAGTCCGGGGGCGGCTACGACCCGCTGACGGACGCACCCGCACCGATCACCCCCGAGCAGCGCAAGGAGGCCGGTGTCGACGCCGTCCCCGACAAGGAGGGATGACGGCCTGAACCGCGGGTGACCGCGCGGGACCGACACGCGGGCGGGGCCACAACGGCCCCGCCCGCGTCTGCGTTGCGAGTGACAGGTCACCACCGCATCCGACGGCCCGTTAGCAGTCCCCAGGCGACGACGACGCCACTGGCCGCCAGCTGAACGCCCAGCAGTTGCGCCGTAGGCGGCGTGCCCAGGGCCAGCAGGGCGGTCGGCAGGCCGGCCAGGGCGGCGGCGTCGGGACCGCTGACCAGCATTTCCACCACTCCCGGCGGCACCGAGCCGACCGGGGAGGCCACCAGACCCAGCGAGAAGTCCGGTGTCGGGCGGAATCCCGATCGCAGTGCCGCGCCCGCCCAGCCGCAGCCCGCCAATGCCGCCAGACCCAGCGCCGCCAACACCTCGCCGGACGTGGGCGCCGAGGGCCTCGCGCACAGTTCGACAGTCACCGCCGACAGCGCCCAGGCGGTCATGACCGCCGTCGGCATGAGCAGGTGCCCGCACCTGACCAGCAGGGGACCGGCGGGCCAGGACGCGTCGGCCCCGCCGTCGAACCAGGCGCGCCGAGCGGGCTCGGCGACGGCCAGGACCGCGACCCAGCCGCCGACCAGGTGAAAAGCGACGGCACTGACCGCACCGACGCCGTCGGACAACAGAGGGAATACCGCGATGACCAAGCCCACCAGCAGTTGCAGTCCCCGCCGTGGCTGGCGGCACAGCAACAGCCAGTCGGCCTGGGCTACGCAGAACACCGGGCGCAGGGCCCGCGGCAGCCGACCGGCCAGCCGGGCCAGCGGCAGGTGGGAGGAGGCGGCGGGGCGGCGCGCCGGAGCGGACAGCAGACGGCCGAGGGCACGGGTGTCCAGCGACAGTACGGAGACCTGCGCCCCTCGGCTGCGGGCGGCTACCTCCAGCAGGTGCGCATCAGGCAGATCAACCAGTCGGGGCCGCAGCCGTCGCCACCACAGCGCGGCCACCAGGCACATGAGCAGACCGATGACCGCGAGCAGAAGGCCGCCCTCGCGACGCGGGAAGGGCAACCGCACGACGTCGGCCGCCAGGGCGGCGGTGGCCGCCCCCAGCAGCGCGGTCCTGGCGCCGCGGCCGTCGGTGCCCGCCAGCTGCGCACGAAGCAGCAGCAGAAGCAGGATCCCGCCGCAGCCGGCTCCGAACAGGACCATCCCGGCCGCCGTCGTCGGCGTGCTGGCCGCGACCACCGCCAGCAGCAGCCCGGTGGCGCTGCCAACGGTCAGTGCCACGGCCGCCTCCACCCACGCCACGGGTTCGAGCAGCCCGCGGCGGTCACCGGGCAGGTCCAGCCACCAGGCCGCCTCGTAGGGACGCAGGAACAGCGGCCCCAACCGCCGCAGCGGTTCCAGGATCAGAACCACCGAGACCAGCGCCAGCAGCAGCGCGGCCCAGGCCGGGTCCACACCCGACAGTCCTTGCCCGCCTCCCTCCGGTACGGAACCGGTTCCCAGCCGGCCTAGGTAAGGCACGACCATGGCGCCCAGTACGACGATGGCCAGCCCGGCGTCATAGATGTCTCCGACCAGCGCCCAGGGGCTGCGCGTGCGGACGGTGCGTACGCGCACCCAGCGGCGCAGATCCCACCCCGTGGGGAGGGCGGGGGAGCAGCGGCCGCGGGCGCTCACAGCTCGCCCTCGGTCATGGCGCGCACCCCGTCGGCGACGCTCAGCAGGCGGGTGGCGGCGCCCACCAGCAGCACGCCCGTAGCGGCGGTGCGCACGAAGTCGGCGTCGTGGCAGGCCATCAGGACTCCCACCCCGGCCTTCCGCTCGGCCGCAACCCGGTGGGCGAGGGCGCGGCGGGTCACGTGGTCCAGGCGCTGCTCGGGCTCGTCCATGACCAGAACACGACGCGGTCGGGCCAGCACCGCGGCCAGGGCGAGGCGCCGCCGCTGCCCCGACGACAGTTCATCGGGGAGGGCATTGGCCAGCTGAGCCAGGTTGAACTCCTCCAGCAGGTCGCCGGTGGTTCGCTCCGCATCGGGCACGCCGTGGCCGTAGCAGACCAGTGCCAGGTGCTCGGCCACGGTGAGAGTGGGGAAGAAGGACTCCTCGCCCATGTCGCGGGCCACCGCCCGGCGCTGTCGGCTCGAGCGTGAGTCGGGAACCCGCCCCAGCAGCGTCACCTCCCCTTCCACGAGCGGGAGCAGGCCGACGCAGGTGCGCAGCAGTGTGGACTTGCCGGCACCGTTCACGCCGACCAGCGCGAGCGCCTGGCCGGAACGCAGCGTGAAGCTGGCCGGGCCGCATACGGCATTACCGCCGTAACCGACCGCAAGATCGCGGGCGGTGATCAGCACCTGCCCGCTCGAGGCAGGCGGACTGGTCCTGGGCATCATGGTCCTCCTCGACCTGAGCGACTGCGGCCGATGCTACCGGCGCCGGGACCAACCGGTGCAGTGCCCATCGTGCAAAGCACGACCTTGGGGTACGTTCCACGACCCCCGGGTGGTCGTGATCTGTACCCCAAGGTCGTGGAGTGTCACTGCGGTCGTACAACGCACACCGGCCTGCGCACCTGTGTCTACTCGTGCTCCCAGGGGGAGATCAGAACGAGGCCGCCCTCGGGGATCGACAGGTCCTCGGCGGCGCCCCATTCCTCATACCTGGGGTCGGGGTCCTTCACGACCGGCTCGCGGCCGAGTACGGTCGTCACCGCCAGGTGGGTGCCAGCGGGGCGTGTCTGGTCGTTGTCCCACCTCAGGGTGGCGACCGCCCGTACGCGCGGACCGATCTCTACCGCGGGCGGGTCCTGGGCACTGGGTGAGTTCGCCTTTTGGCCGTCCACGTGCAGTACGGGTACCTCAAGGGTCTGGTCCTGCTCATCGAGCACGACGATGTCGGGCCAGCCGGATACCGTGCAGGCTGCCCTGGAGTCGTTCTGCACGGCAATCGCCGCTTCCCGGTGCCCGCCGAGCGAGGCTGCGTTCCAGATGTGCCAGTAGCTGAGCTGCGCGGGGTCGCACTCCTCCACCGAGGTGGTAATGGGCATGACGGCGCCGTTTCCGACCAGCTCCGGAATGGCCATTTGCCGGGCCTGGGCCAGGGCGGCGGCGTCGGGCGATTCGGCGTGATCAGACAGGAAGCCGGCTGCGCGCGGGGTGACGAGCACGATCACCAGGGCAACTGCCAACAGTGCGCGTGCGGGCCTCCGGCGCCCGCCGTGCCGTAGACCGAGTGCCGCCAATGCCAGGGCGGCGGCGCTCGCGCACGCCACGACGAGGCCCCCAGCCGCCCACGGCCACCAGAGCGGGCTCATGGGCACCCGCGCCAGCACGGCGTCGTCGGAGGTGACGATGTCGCAGGAGGAGAAGAACCACGACTCGTGGGCCTGGACGGCGACCGCCGGCTGTTCCAGTATGTAGGCGCACCGGTAATCGGCGTCGTCGGGATCGAAAGCAGTGGTCGGCAGACTCAGGCCGAGCCACAGGAAGACAACAGGTGTCAGCAGTGTCGCCGTGATCCCGACCAGGTGCGCCAGGATGGGCATCCGCTGCCGCCACGGCCAGGTCAGCGCCCGCCTCCACCAGTGCTGTCGAGCGCCGCAAGCGTCGCGCGGCGCATCTGAGTCTGGTTCTGAGCCTGACAAGCTGAGCACCCCCTCATGCGGCTGCCGAGGTGTCGCCGACCCGCGCCGGTCAGGCGGCGTGCTCGGCCTCAAGACGCTCAAGTATCCAGGCTCGCACCGGGATTTCGGAGTCCTCCTCGACCTGAGCGGCTGCGGCCGATGCTACCGGCCTTATGCCTGTGGAGATGCCTGTTCGTCTCGCCCGTGCAATTCACGACCTTGGGGTACGTTCCACGACTCCGGGGTGGTCGTGATCTGTACCCCAAGGTCGTGCACTGTCACCTAAGGTCGCGAAACGTACCGCTGGCCCGCTACTGCTCGTGCTCCCAGGGGGAGATCAGGACGACGCCGACCGGTCGGACTATCAAATAAGTACCGGTGCGCGGCATCGACACCGGAAGACTCTCGTGTGCGTCGGCGCGAGGCTTTAGGCGGCAACCGCGGAACGAGCCGCGGACGACAACACGACGGAGTGAACGCATGCGATTCGCACCCCCGAGGATCCTGCTCCCAGGACTCATCGCCATCGCCATTTTCATCACCGGCGATGGCTTCGAGCCGACCTTCTTATCCAAGTACCTGGTCTCACTCGGCTTCGCCGCCACTCAGGCGTGCGCCGTCATCACCGCTTACGGCCTCATGGCCGCCCTGGCCGGCTGGGCCTCCGGCGTGCCGGACATGAGTTCGCGCGCCTCCCGCATGGGTATGTACAACGTCGACCCCGAGGTCTCCTTCCGGGCCATCCCGCCGGTGGACGGTTGCCTGGTGGAGGAGGTTGTCCACCCGGCAGCCTTCACATACCACCTGCCCGAGAACGCCTCTTATGGGGAAGGTGCACTGCTGGAACCGCTCGCCGTTGGCATGCATGCGGCCACCAAGGCCGCCATCCACCCCCGCGCAGCCGGAGCAAATGCAGCAGTGGCTCCGGCGACGGCGGATGTCGGCTCGAGGTCATCGTCCCCGACGTGGGCTCGTCCGTGCGGTGGTGGACGCACGGATACCCCGACCCGCTCGCCCGCCGGCATCACCATCCCGAGATCGAGTTTCACCTGATCCGCTCCGGCTCCGGACAGATGCTCGCCGGTGATCGCGCCATTGACTTCGCGGCGGGACAGGTCACACTGATGGGGCCGCGGTCGGGGAGCTGGTATCCCGGGCGAGGCGGGGCTTCATCCTGTTCGGCCAGGGTCGCCGACCTCGTGGCCTTGAGCCCGTCGGCATTCTCACGGTTCTTCCACACCACTGCCGGGCTGACCTTCTCCGGCCTTGTGCGCCGACGCCGCATTGCCAGAGCCTGTCACCTGCTGCGCACCACAGACCTGCCGGTGGCCCGGGTGTGCTTGCTGAGCGGCTATACCAACCTCGCCAACTTCAACCGACGCTTCCGCGATGAGACCGGCACAACACCGAGTGCCTACCGGCGCGGGGGAGGTTGAGCGCGCCGTCACGGATCCGCACATGCAGTGTGGCGCACGACAAGGCGGGGTGATCGATGCAACAATATGCCCCATGTCCCGCTATATCGAGCTGCACCCCGTCAACCCCCAAGCACGACTGGTCACCAAGATCGTCGACAGACTCCGGAACGGTGAGCTCATCGCCTATCCGACCGACTCCGGCTACGCGCTCGCCTGCGCGCCCGGCAACAAGGAGGGGCTGGAGCGCATCCGCACCATCCGCCAGCTGGACTCCAAGCACAACTTCACCTTCGTGTGCGCCAACTTCGCCCAGGTCGGCCCGCTTGCGATCGTCGGCAACAACGCCTTCCGGCTGATCAAGCGGCTCACGCCCGGGCCGTGGACCTTCATCCTCAAGGGCACCAAGGAGGTGCCGCGGATGACGCTGAACCCCAAGAAGCACACCCTGGGTGTGCGCATTCCCGACCACGCCATCGCCCAGGCGCTGGTGAAGGAGTTCGGCGCCCCCATCCTGTCCTCCACCCTCATCCGCCCCGGGTGGACCACGCCGGAGTCCAACGGCTGGGAGATCGAGGAGGAGCTCGGCCACCTGATCGACGTGGTCATCGAGGGGCCGGTGACCTCGACCGAGCCGACCACGGTCATCGACCTGACCGACGACGTGCCGGAGGTTGCCCGCGAGGGCGCCGGGGACATCAGCCTGCTGTAGCCGGGCCGGGGGGCCGCGGCCACGCCTGGCGGATGCGGGTCACGGTTGTCCGGCCTCCGTGGCGGGCACCGACGGCGCGGGCCGGCGGGCGGGAGCGTCCGCCAGCCCGTAGCGGTCGTAGACGCGCTTGAGCGACTCCGGCGCCCACCAGTTCCACCGACCCAGCAGGGTCATGGTGGCCGGCACGAGCAGCATTCGCACGAGCGTGGCGTCCAGGGCGACGACGATCGCCAGCGCCAGCCCGATCTCCTTGACGATCAGCAACTCGCCGCTGACGAATCCCAGGAACACGACCACCATGATCAGGGCGGCGAAGGTGACGATGCGCCCCGAGCGCTGCAGGCCCTTGGCCACCGCCGTGTCGTTGTCCGCTCCGGCGTCCCAGTACTCCTTGACGCGGCCCAGCAGGAACACCTCGTAGTCCATGGCCAGGCCGAAGCCGACGCCGATGGCCGTCACCACCACATAGGCCTCCACTCCGCCGATGGGGGTGAAGCCGAGCACGCCGGTCAGGTGCCCCTCCTGGAAGACCCAGGCGAGTACGCCCAGGGACGCCGCCAGCGACAGCAGGTTGATGACCAGCGCCTTCAACGGCACCAGCAGGGAGCCGGTCATCAGGAACAGCAGGACGAAGGTCACCAGCACGATGAATCCGCCCACCCACGGCAGGGCGGCGAGTATCGCCTGCCGGAAGTCGAGCTGATCCGCGGCCTGCCCAGTCACCCACATGTCGGCAGGAGCGGCCAGTGCCCGAATCGAGGCGACGGCTTCCTCGGCCCCGCGGGAGGACGGCTCCGCGGCCAGATCGAGGTAGACCACCGTGTAGTCGCCCGCGGTAGCCACCCGCAGCACTTCCGCGATGCCGTCCACGGCGGCCACGTCCGCATTGATGAAGTCGGTGACCCGGTCACCGGTGGCGGCGATGATCAGGGTGGCATCCTGCTGGGTGACGGCCGAGTAGTTCTCCTCCAAGACGGTCAGATAGGTGCGCTGATCGGAGTCGGTCGGAAGCAGCTCGGTGGTTGAGGTGAGCAGGTGCAGGTTGCGCGCCGGGGACGCCAGCACCACCAGCGCCACCACGCACGCCACCAGCACCACCCAGGCCATGCGCTGAACCTGGCGGGCGATCCACCGGAACAGGCCCTTGTCGCTGGTGACGTCTCCCAGGCGACGCTGCACGGCACCGACGACCGGGATGCGCTGCAGCAGCGGCGGCCGCAGCATGCGTCGCCCCAGCAGCACCAGCAGGGCCGGCACCAGCGTGAGTGCGGCGGTGACCGCGATCAGGCACGATGCCAGGCAGGCGACGCCGATGGAGCGCAGAATCGACGTCCCCACCAGCGCCAGGCCGAACATGCAGGCCGCCACCGTCAGCGCCGAGAACAGCACCGTGCGGCCGGCGGTCGTCAGGGTCGTCGTCACGCAGGCCGTGATGAGCGGATCCCGCCTTCCGGTGCGGCGCCGACGCCGGCGCCCACCGGTTGCGGTGTCCTCCGCGTCGCGAGAGCGAGCCAGCTCCTCCCGGTACCGGGAGGTGATCAGCAGTCCGTAGTCGATAGACAAGCCCAGGCTGATCACCGTCACGATGTTGATCACGAAGGACTGCAGGTCCATGCTGAAGCTCAGGGCGTACAGCACCCCCATGGTCCCGGCGATCGACACAAGCGCACCGAACAGCGGCATGCCGGCGGCGAGGAAGCCGCCGAACACCAGCACCATGATGAGCAGCGCCAGCGGCAGGGAGATCAGTTCGCCCTTGAACAGGTCGGCTCTGACCTGGTCGTTGACGGCGTTGACCATGAGCGTGTCGTCGGAGACGATCCCGCGCACGGAGGGCTCGACTCCGCCCAACTCGTCCGGCACCTGGGCGAGCCGCGCCTCAACTCGGGCGACCAGCTGTGCCACTTCCCGTGCGTATGCGTCATCCTCGGCGGCGGCGACTGCATCACCGTTCGGGTCGACGGTGACCACCATGAGAAAGCCGTCCAGATCCGCGGACGCCAGCATCTGGGCGGCCGGCTCGGAGAGCATCCCGGGGACCACGAAGGGGTCGATGACGTTCTGCTCGCCCACCAGCGCGCGCAGATCCGCATGCGCGTCCTCCAGGGCGTCGGCGACCGCCTGCTGCGTGTCGGGCTCGGAGATGTCGATGTCGGTGACCAGCAGCGAGACCGTCTCGGCATCCCCGGACAGTGTGGCCAGGATCTGCTCGCCCGCGGCGCTCTGCGTGCCGCTGATCGACTGGCTTCCCGCCACCGCCCGCTCGAACAGGTTGCTGCCGCCCAGTCCCGTCACGGAGGCGACGAGACACACCAGGGCGACAAGTGCCCAAGTGCCGACAACGATCCAGGCGTCCTTGACGACGCGGCGGGAGAGCCAGGCAAGCATGGGGCCTAGTTTGGCAGACCCACCGTTCACAAGCGGGCCGCCGCTCGGGTCCGCACCGGATCGGGTGTTGAATCGTATGCATGAATCAGGGCACCGACCTGTTTGAGAGCGCGGGCACCGACGACGTCGGCCTGCCCGCCGACGCCCGTGCGCCACTGGCGGTGCGGATGCGGCCACGCACCCTGGACGAGGTGGTCGGCCAGGACCATCTGCTCGCGCCCGGCTCGCCCTTGCGGCGGCTCGTTGAGCCGGCCTCCCCGCAGGCCACCGGTGCGGGCGTGTCCAGCGTGGTGCTGTGGGGGCCGCCCGGCACCGGCAAAACCACCCTCGCCTATCTCGTCGCCCGCGGCTCCGGCCGACGCTTCGTCGAACTGTCCGCCGTCACCGCCGGAGTGAAGGACATCCGCCAGGTCGTATCCGCTGCCCGGAGGCGTCTGGCCGCGGGAGAGGAGACGGTCCTGTTCATCGATGAGGTGCACCGGTTCTCCCGCTCCCAGCAGGACGCCCTGCTGCCCAGCGTCGAGAACCGGTGGGTCACGCTCATGGCCGCCACCACCGAGAACCCGAGCTTCTCGGTGGTCTCCCCGCTGCTGTCCCGTTCCCTGCTGCTGACGCTGCACCCGCTGGGAGCCGACGCCGTGCGCACCCTCATCGAGCGCGCCCTTACCGATTCCCGTGGCCTGGCGGGTACGGTCGCGCTGGCCGCAGACGCCCACGAGCAGATCGTGCGCATGGCCGGATCGGACGCGCGCAAGGCGCTGACCGTCCTGGAGGCGGCCGCCGGCGCCGTCCTCGCGGACGCCCCCGGGACCGGCTCGGGCGCCGCCGAGGCCCCGCAGGAGATCACCCTGGCCGATGTCGAGCGCGCCGCCGATGTGGCCGCCGTGCGCTATGACCGGCAGGGAGACCAGCACTACGACGTGATCAGCGCCTTCATCAAGTCCATGCGCGGATCGGATCCGGACGCCACCCTGCACTACCTGGCCCGCATGCTGGTCGCCGGGGAGGACCCGCGCTATATCGCCCGGCGCATCACCATCCACGCCGCAGAGGACGTCGGACTGGCGGACCCGAGCGTGCTGGCCACCGCCGTGGCCGCGCAGCAGGCGGTGGCCCTGATCGGCATGCCCGAGGCACAACTGGTGCTCGCCCAGGCGGCCCTGGCGGTAGCCACCGCGCCGAAGTCCAATGCGGTGACCGTCGGCATCGGCGAGGCCATGGCGGATGTACGGGCGGGCCGGGGCGGGCAAGTGCCCGCCCACTTGCGCGACGCCCACTACGCCGGCGCCGAGCGCCTCGGCCACGGCGCCGGCTACCGCTACCCGCATGACTACCCGCACGCCGTCGTCGCCCAGCAGTACCTGCCCGGGGAACTGGCCGGCTCCGAGTACTACCGTCCCACCGGCAACGGCTTCGAAGAACAGCTGGCCAGACGGCTGGCGGCCGTGAAGCGGATCGTGCACGGGCCGCAGGACGGTCGGGGATGACGGCGGTGTCGACGGTGGGGGTAGGGTCGGCGGGTGAGTGCAATCCCCGATGCCGAAGATTCCGGCCCCGCCGCCCGCGCCGATGCGAGCGAGGCGGACCCGGACGGCGCGCCCGCCTCAGTGCTCGTCCCAGGGGCCGTCCCAGGGTCCGCCTCGGTGCCCGCAGCGGCGTCTCCGGCCGCTCGGCGCTGGCCGGCAATCGTCCTGATGGGACTGGGAGCGGGCTTCCTGGCCGGACTGTTCGGCGTCGGCGGGGGACTGGTGATCGTGCCCGCACTGATGGTCTTCGCGGGCATGGACCAGCGTCACGCCGCAGCTACCTCGCTGGTCGCCATCGTGCCCACCTCGATCGTGGGCGCGGTCTCCTACGGTGTGCAGGGGCAGGTGTCGCTCGTGGCCGCCGTGTTCCTGATCGGCGGCTCCCTGACCGGAGCCCAGATCGGCGTACGGCTGCTGCGCACCCTCCCGGCCCGCATCCTGCCCTGGATCTTCGTGGCCTTCGCCGTGTTCGTCATCATCTCGCAGCAGATCATGGTGCCCGTGCGCGATGCCGGGCTCACCCTCACCCCTGCCAGCGGCGCGGCCTTGATCGGCGTCGGCCTGGTCGCGGGTGTGTTGTCCGGCCTCGTGGGCGTGGGCGGCGGTGCGGTGATCGTTCCCGGCGCACAGTTGGCCGTGGGCGTGGGCGACTTGCTGGCCCGCGGCACCTCCCTGGTGGTGATGCTGCCGACCGCCTTGTCCGGAACGATTGCCAACCTGCGCCACGGGATTGCCGACCTGCGCGTGGGGGTGGTAGTCGGAGTCGCCTCCGCCGCCGCCTCTCCGCTGGGCAGTGTCGTGGCCGGACTGGTCAGCCCCCGTGCCGGCTCGGTGCTGTTCAACCTGTTCCTGGTCTATGTGATCGTATCCACGCTGCTGCGCGCCCGGCGCGCCGTCTGACGTCGAGTGGACGCAAGCCGGATGAGGACCGGCTCACACCCGGCGACGCCGGCGTGCATCGCTCCTCGGCCCGCGCTAATGTATCCGGGTTGCCCGCGGCGTCGCGCTCCCAGCGCGCGCTTGGGTACTCCTGGGGCCCCAGCCGCAAAACGGCCGGCCCCGCGCCGGGGCTTCCGCCCACGGCGTGCGAACCGATCCGACAGGAAGAAGCCTATGAGTTCTTCACGCTCCCGCCGCCAGGTGCGCCTCTCGCGCGCCCTCGGCATTCCGCTTACCCCCAAGGCCGTCCGCTACTTCGAGAAGCGCCCCTACGGCCCCGGCGAGCACGGCCGCGCCCGTCGCCGTACCGAGTCCGACTACGCGGTCCGGCTGAAGGAGAAGCAGCGCCTGCGCGCTCAGTACGGCATCCGCGAGGCCCAGCTGCAGAAGGTCTTCGAGGAGGCCCGCCGCGAGAAGGGCATGACCGGTGAGTCCCTGGTCGAGCTGCTCGAGATGCGTCTGGACGCCCTGGTCCTGCGCGCCGGCTTCGCACGCACCATCGCCCAGGCCCGCCAGAGCGTGGTGCACCGGCACATCATGGTTGACGGCAAGGTCGTGGACCGCCCCTCCTTCCGCGTCAAGCCCGGTCAGACCATCCAGGTGCGTCCCCGCTCCCAGGTGATGGTGCCGTTCCAGGTCGCCGCCGCGGGCACTCACCGCGACGTGCTGCCGCCCGTGCCGGAGTACCTCAGCGTCGAGCTGGAGAAGCTGCAGGCCCAGCTGGTGCGTCGTCCCAAGCGTGACGAGGTCCCGGTCATCTGCGACGTGCAGATGGTCGTCGAGTACTACTCGCGCTGATCCCGCGCCCTTCACGACGCCGGGACGCCCCTGACCGCACATCGGTTCGGGGCGTCCCCAGCGTTTCGGGGTAGTCTCGCCCCGGCCCTCCAACCCAACGCGTGCCGCCCGCACGCCCTACCCGATACGAACAGGACGAGGCACCTCATGCGCACCTCAGAGATCCGCTCACGCTGGCTCGACTACTTCGCCGCGAACGATCACGAGATCCGCCCCTCCGTGTCCCTGGTCTCCCCGGAGCCGTCCATCCTGTTCACCGTGGCTGGGATGGTCCCCTTCATCCCCTACATCCTGGGCACGGAGAAGGCCCCCTGGCCGCGTGTCGCCTCGGTGCAGAAGTGCATTCGCACCAATGACATCGACAACGTCGGACGCACCACCCGCCATGGCACCTTCTTCCAGATGAACGGCAACTTCTCCTTCGGCGACTACTTCAAGGAGGGGGCCATCGACTATGCCTGGGACCTGCTGACCGGCAGCCGCGAGGAGGGCAAGTACGGTCTGGACGGAGACCGCCTGTGGATGACCATCTGGGAGGAGGACCAGGTCTCCCTCGACCACTGGACCCGGGTGATCGGCGTCCCCGCCGAGCGCGTGCAGCGGCTGCCCTTCGCGGAGATCTCCTGGTCCACCGGCCAGCCCGGCCCCGCCGGCGCCTGCTGCGAGATCCACTACGACCGCGGCCCCGCCTACGGCCCCGACGGCGGGCCCATCGCCGACGCCGCCGGTGACCGCTTCCTGGAGATCTGGAACCTGGTCTTCGACGAGTTCATCCGGGGCGAGGGCGAGGGGCACGACTTCGAGCTGATCGGCAAGCTCGAACAGACCGCGGTAGACACCGGGCTGGGCCTCGAACGCCTGGCGTTCATCATGCAGGACAAGCCCAACATGTACGAGATCGACGAGGTCTTCCCCGTCATCGCCGCCGCCGAGGCCATGAGCGGCAAGACCTACGGCCTCGGGGCGGCCGGACCGGAGGCCGGGGACGCCTACTTGGACGACGTGCGCCTGCGGGTGGTGGCCGATCATGTCCGCTCCGCCCTCATGCTCATCGGCGACGGCGTGCGCCCCGGCAACGACGGCCGCGGCTACGTGCTGCGCCGCCTGATCCGCCGCGCCGTGCGCTCCATGCGGCTGCTCGGCGTGGGGGAGGCCACCCTGCCGACCCTGCTGACCGCCTCCAAGGACGCCATGAAGGCCTCCTACCCGGAGCTTGAGACCGGGTGGGCCACCATCTCCGAGGTCGCCTACGCCGAGGAGGACGCCTTCCGCCGCACCCTGGCAGCCGGCACCACCATCCTGGACACCGCCGTCACTGCCGCCAAGGAGGCGGCAGCGGTCGAGGCGCGCGGCGCCCGCCCGGTGGTTCCCGGCAAGGCCGCCTTCGAGCTGCACGACACCTACGGCTTCCCCATCGACCTGACTCTGGAGATGGCCGCCGAGCAGGGGGTCGACGTGGACGAGGCGACCTTCCGCACCCTCATGGAGGAGCAGAAGGAGCGTGCCCGGGCGGACGCGCGCGCCAAGAAGGCCGGCCACACCGACGTGCGCGTCTTCCAGGACATCGAGAAGCAGATGGGCGGCGGCTCGGAGTTCCTCGGGTACACCGAGTCGGCGGCCGACGCCACGGTCACCGGCCTGCTGGTCGACGGTGCCCCCGCACTGACTGCCAACGCCCCCGCCGAGGTCGAGGTGATCCTGGACCGCACCCCGTTCTACGCCGAGATGGGTGGGCAGCTCGCCGACCACGGCAGCATCCGCCTGGCCGACGGCGGCGTCATCGAGGTGCACGACGTCCAGGCCCCCATTCGCGGCCTGTTCGTGCACCGCGGCACCCTCACCGAGGGCACCGCCACGGTGGGCGAGCGCGCCTACGCGGAGATCGACACGGTACGCCGCCTGGCCATTGCCCGCGCCCACACCGGCACCCACATGGTCTACGCCGGGCTGCGCAACGTGGTCTCCGCCGACGCCACCCAGGCCGGAAGCGAGAACTCGCCCGCCCGGCTGCGTTTCGACTTCCGCCACGGCTCGGCGCTGACCGGCGGCCAGATGGACGACATCGAGGCCCTGGTCAACGACAAGGTCGCCGAGAACCTGCCGGTGACCACCGAGGTGATGGGGCTGGACGAGGCCCGCGCTTCCGGCGCGATCGCCCTGTTCGGTGAGAAGTACGGCAACCGGGTGCGGGTGGTCACCATCGGCGACGGCTTCGACCGGGAGCTGTGCGGAGGCACCCACGTGCCCTCGACCGGGCACATCGGTCGCGTCGCCCTGCTGGGTGAGGGCTCCATCGGCTCCGGAGTACGTCGTATTGACGCGCTGGTGGCGGACTCGGCCTACGGCTTCCAGCGCAAGGAGCACGCCCTCGTCTCCCAGCTGGCTGCGCTGGTGGGCGGGCGCCCCGAGGAACTGCCGGGCCGTGTGGAGAGCCTCATGGCCCGCCTCAAGGACGCTGAGAAGCGACTGGCCGCCGCCGAGCAGGCCGCTCTGACCGCCCGGGCCGCGCAGATCGCCGACTCCGCCACCCGCACCGGCGACTACCTGCTAGCCAGCGCCTCCCTGGGCCCGGTCGGTTCCGCCGACGCGCTGCGCACCCTCGCACTCGATGTGCGCGGGCGCCTGCCGGAGGCCGAGGCGGCCGTGGTCGCCCTGGCCGCCGAGACCAATGGGCGTCCGCTCATCGTCGTCGCCACCAACCCCGCCGCCCGGACCCAGGGCGCTCGTGCCGGCGCGCTCGTGCGCACCGCCGCCAAGACACTCGGCGGTGGCGGCGGCGGCAAGGACGACGTCGCTCAGGGAGGTGGCCAGGATCCGGCGGCGATTCCCGCGGCCCTGGCCGCCGTCACGGCCGCCCTGTCCGCCTGACCGCGCGCGAAGTCGGGGGCCACTGTGCGAGCTGGGGTAAGGCTGGCGTTCGACGTCGGCAAGGTGCGTGTGGGCGTCGCCCGCTGTGACGCCGACGCGATCCTTGCCGTACCCTTGACCACGTTGCACCGCGACCGCTATGGCGCCGACCTGGAGGAGGCCGCAGACCTGGTCTCCGATCTGGACGCAGTCGAGGTAATCGTCGGCCTGCCCCGTTCCATGAGCGGGGGCTCCTCCCGGTCCACGCAGGACGCCCGCCGCTGGGCGGGCGAACTCGCCGGGCTCATTGCCCCCGTGCCGGTACGACTGGTTGACGAGCGGCTCAGCACCGTGACCGCCCACCGGGAGCTGCACGAGTCAGGGCGGCGGGAGAAGAGCTTCCGCAGTGTTGTCGACCAGGCGGCCGCCGTGGTCATACTTGAACAGGCGCTCGCCACCGAACGCTCCACCCATGCGCCCGCCGGCGAGGCAGCCGCACCCACCCAGAGAGGCAGACAGTGACCGAGGACGACTTCTTCTCGGCGGTCGGGGTTGAGGCCCCCGACGCCGGGCAGCCCGAGGACAGCCGCCGTCGGCGTCACCGCAGTCGGCAGGCAGAACGCAACCGCCGACGCCGCAAGCGCCGGCGGCATGCACTGACCGCCATCGTGCTAGTCGTCGTTCTCACCGGGGTCGGATTCGTCGGCTTCAAGGCGCTCGGCGTCATCAGGGGCGCACAACCGGCGCAGACCACCGTCTCCGACTACACGGGTGCGGGCGAGGACGACGTCATCGTCACCATTCCCGACGGCGCCACCGGCGCCGACATCGCCGAGATCCTGGTTGAAAAGGAAGTGGTCGCCACCGCCGGAGCCTTCAAGGAGGCCTACTCGGCCAACTCCAACTCCAGCAGTATCCAGGCCGGCACCTACACGCTCAAGACGCACATGTCTGCCGCCAATGCCGTGGCCCTGCTGCTGGACCCCTCCTCCCGCTCCGACCACACCCTGACCATTCCCGAGGGCGCGACCAAGGCCCAGGTCAAGGAGCGGCTCATGAGCGTGGGCGGCTACAGCGACGCCGATGTGGAGCAGGCCTTCGCCGACACCGCCGCCATCGGCCTGCCGGAGGCCGCCGGCGGCGACGTCGAGGGCTGGCTGGCCCCCTCCACCTATGACATTGCCGAGGACGCCACCGCCACCGACGTGGTCGCCTCCATGGTCTCCACCACCCTGACGCGGCTCGCCAACGCCGGCGTGTCAGAGTCCGACTACGAGGCAGTGCTGACCAAGGCCTCCATCGTCGAGCGCGAGGTCTCCAACGCCACCTACTACCGGCAGGTGGCCCGGGTGATTGAGAACCGCTTGGCCGACAAGGGCGGCGAGACCAAGGGCATGCTGCAGATGGACTCCACGGTCCTGTACGGGCTGGGGCGTACCGGCGGCATCCCGTCCTCCGAGGAGATCGCCGACTCCTCCAACGCCTACAACACCTACCAGCACGCGGGGCTGCCCCCCACCCCGATCGGCAGCCCCGGTGAGGCCGCCATCCAGGCGGTAATCAACCCGCCCGAGGGCGACTGGCTGTACTTCGTCACCGTCAACCTGGAGACCGGTGAGACCCTGTTCGCCACCTCCCACGAGGAGCAGGTCACCAACACCGAGAAGCTGACCGCCTACTGCAAGTCCAACCCCGAGGTCTGCTCCGGCGCCTCCGCCTCGCCCAGCGCCGCGGCCACCGCCACCGCGGGGGGCGAGTAGGCAGCCATGGCGGCGTCGACCGCGGCCCTGCCCGCCCGGTACCGGGCCGCCGTCATCGGCGCACCGGTACTGCACTCCCTGTCCCCGGTGCTCCACCGGGCGGCGTACGCCGCCCTGGGCCTGGACAACTGGACCTATGAGCGCCGCGAGACCGCGCCGGCCGAGCTGCCCGCGCTGCTGGAGGAGCTGGCCGCCCCGGCGCCGACAGATCCCGTGTGGGCGGGATTGAGCGTCACCATGCCGCACAAGCAGGCCCTGCTGAGCCGGCTGGATGTCATCGACCCCCTGGCCGCCACCGTCGGCGCGGTCAACACCGTCATCACCCAGCGGCCCGGACGCGGCGCCGCCCTGCTGGCCGGCTTCAACACCGACGTCGCGGGCATCGTCGGCGCCGTGCGCGAGACCGCCTCCGCCGCCCGGTCAGGGACGGAGTCCGGCTCCGAGCCGACCCGCGCCGTAGTCCTCGGCTCCGGCGCCACCGCCTGCTCCGCACTGGCCGCTCTGGCCGAGCTGGGCGCCACCGAGATCACCGTCGCCGCCCGCCGCCACGCCGGTCCCGGACGGGCGCTGGCCGCAGCTCACCGCATGGGGCTGGAGGTGACCGCCCTGACTTGGCGACCCGGTCAGGCCGACTCCGACGCACAGGTGGCGCAGGCGGCGGCAGCCGCCGACCTGCTGGTCTCCACGCTCCCGGCCGGCGCCGCTGACACCCTGGCCGCGCCACTGGCGGCCGCACTGTCCGGCTCGAGGCCCCGGAGCGGGGCAATGATGCTCGACGTCGTCTATGCGCCCTGGCCCACTCCGCTGGCCGGCGCCTGGCAGGAGGCCGGGGGAGCCGTAGCACCGGGCTGGCTGATGCTGCTGCACCAGGCCGTTCCGCAGGTCACCCTCATGACCGGCCGCACCCCCGCGCTTCAGCCCATGCGCCGGGCGCTGCTGGCGGCGCTGGCCGACCGCGCCGGCACGGACGCCGACGGCACACCCGGCGAAGACATGGGATGATCGCCCCATGCTTCGATGGATGACCGCCGGCGAGTCCCACGGCGAGGCCCTCACCGCCATCATTGAGGGCGTGCCTGCGGGAGTTGAGATTTCGAGTGAGCGGATCCGTACCGCCCTGGCTCGTCGCCGCCTCGGGCATGGGCGCGGCGCCCGCCAGAAGTTCGAGGCCGACGAGCTGTCGGTTCTCGGGGGCATCCGCCACGGACGCACATTGGGCAGTCCCATCGCCCTGCGCATAGGCAACTCCGAGTGGCCCAAGTGGTCCACCGTCATGAGTGCCGACCCGGTCCCCGACTCCGCCCTGCGCAAGCACGCCGGTACCGGCGACGAGCGTGAGATCGCCCGCAATCTGCCCCTGACCCGGCCGCGCCCCGGCCACGCCGACCTGCCCGGCCTGCTCAAGTACGACCTGGCGGACGCCCGCCCCGTCCTCGAGCGCGCCTCCGCCCGCGAGACCGCCGCCCGGGTCGCCCTGGGGGCCGTTGCCGAGGCGGTGCTTGAACAGATCGCCGGTATCCGGCTCGTCAGCCACGTGGTGCGCATCGGCACTGTAGCGCTGCCGGAGGCGGTGCCCGGCCCCACCCCGGATGATGAGCAGCGGCTGAGCGCCGACCCGGTGCGCTGCACCGACCCGGCCACCAGCGCCGCGATGGTCGCCGAGATCGACGCCGCCCGGAAGGCGGGCGACACCCTCGGCGGCGTGGTGGAGGTGGTCGCCACCGGCGTGCCCATCGGTCTGGGCACCCATGTGCAGTCCGACCGGCGCCTCGACGCCCGGCTGGCCGGCGCACTGATGGGCATCCAGGCGGTCAAGGGCGTGGAGATCGGAGACGGCTTCGCCGAGGCCGCGCGCAGGGGCTCCGCCGCCCACGACGAGATCCTCTCCCTGAACGCCGGGCACGTGGAGCGTGCCACCAACCGGGCCGGCGGTATCGAGGGCGGCATCAGCAACGGCGACGAAATCCGGGTGCGGGTCGCCTACAAGCCCATATCCACGGTGCCCCGGGCCCTGCGCACCGTCGACCTGGCCAGCGGGGAGCCCGCCACCGGCCTGCATCAGCGCTCCGACACCACCGCCGTCGTCCCCGGCGCGGTGATCGCCGAGGCCATGGTGGCCCTGGTACTCGCCGATGCTCTGCTGGAAAAGACCGGCGGTGACTCGCTGACCGAGGCCCGCCGCAACCTGTCCGGCTACCTAGCCCGCGTGGCTGAACGCACCAGCTGGTGACCGGGCTCGTACGCACCCTCACACGCCGAAGGAGCCGTGAGCGATGAATCTCCATTCCACCGACCGGCCGGCCCGGCCGCTGCGCGCGGCCATCGACCCCGATCGCCTTCCGCTGGTGCTGGTCGGCCTGCCCGGCTCCGGCAAGACCACCGTGGCTCGTTTGCTGGCCACCGCCCTGGGTGTGCAGGTGACCGACACCGATGCGGAGATCCGGCGTCGTGCCCGCATGACCATCCCCCAGATCTTCGCCGCCGAGGGTGAGGAGGGCTTCCGGGAGCGAGAGACCCGGGCGCTGCGGGCCGTGCTGACCGGCGAGGCCGCCGCTCACGGAGTGGTGGCGCTCGGCGGTGGCGCCGTGCTGCGCGCGGAGAACCGGCGGCTGCTGCAGGGACGGGAGGTCGTCTACCTGGTGGCCAGCCCGGCGACCGCGGCGGCCCACGTGGGAGACGGCGCCGGTCGGCCGCTGATGAACCCGGCCTGCCCGGCGGGCCGCGGGGCGGACTCGGATGCCGCCGAGGCCGCTCGGGAAGGCCTTGCTGGAGACGTACTGGCCCGTATGGAGGCCCTGCACACCGAGCGCGCCGAGCTGTATCGGCAGGTCGCCACCTTGAGCGTGCCCACGGACGGGCTCACCCCGGAGCAGGTCGCCGCCCTGGTCCTGGTGTCGCTGGGTGCGGCCCCCTCCCAGGCGGCAGCCGCGCTGAACCCGGCACCCGGCGCCGTGCACGCCTCTCGGACGGCCGCGCCGCGGCAGGTGCACGAGGACGGCATTACTCGCATTACCGTCCCGGGAACCGCCACTGCCCGCCCCTATGACGTGGTGGTCGGCGCCGGGCTGGCCGAAGCCGTCACCAGTGCGGTTGCCGCGGCCCCCGGTGCGGGGGCCGGCGGGGTCGCGATCATCCACGCCGACGCGCTGGCATCCGCCGCCACCACCTACGCGTCCGCGCTGGCCGCCGCCGGACTGCGGGTGACCCGCATCGAGGTGCCAGGCGGGGAGCGCGCCAAGCACGCCGCCGTACTCAACGAGATCTGGGAGCAGCTGGGCGCCTTCCGCATGGGCCGCGACGGCTGCCTGGTGGGCGTGGGCGGGGGTGCCACCACCGACCTGGCCGGTTTCGCCGCCGCCACGTGGCTGCGCGGCGTCCCCATCGTGCAGGTGCCCACCACCCTGCTGGCGATGGTGGACGCCGCTGTCGGCGGCAAGACCGGCATTGACACCGACGCCGGCAAGAACCTGGTGGGCGCGTTCCACCCGCCGGCCGCCGTCATCGCCGACCTGGATGTTCTCGAGACGCTGCCCACGCCGGAGCTGCGTGCGGGCCTGGGCGAGGTCGTCAAGTGCGGGTTCATCGCCGACCCGGTGATCCTGGACCGGGTCCTGAGCGGCTCCGCCCCGCCACTTGCAGACTCCCCGGTGATCTGCGAGCTGGTGACCCGCTCGGTCGCGGTCAAGGCCGCGGTGGTGGGGGAGGACCTCACCGAGGCCGGGCTGCGGGAGATCCTCAACTACGGGCACACCTACGCCCACGCCATCGAGAAGGTGACCGGCTACGCCTGGCGGCACGGTGAGGCGGTCGCGGTCGGCTGCGTGTTCGCAGCGGAGGTCTCCCACCGGCTGGGGCGGCTGGGTGCGGACGCGCTCGCCCTCCACCGCCGTGCCTTCGCCGCGGCCGGCCTGCCCACTTCGTTCCCGGAGGGAGCGGATGCCTTCGACGCCTTGCACGCGGCCATGACCTCCGACAAGAAGGTGCGTGCCGGCCGGCTGCGCATGGTGCTGCTGGACGACGTCGCCCGCCCCGTGCGCGGCATCGAACCCGGGCTGGAGGTTCTGCGCGCCGCCCACGGCGCCGTCACCGCCCCGACGGCAGCAGCTGCCGCCGGCACGGTCGCGGGAGGGGACGCGTGAGCCCGGCCGGCGTGGTGCTGCTCGGCGCCCCCGGTGCGGGCTGCTCCAGCGTGGGCGCCGCCCTTGCGGAGGCCCAGGCGACGCCCCTGCTCGACGTCGGCGCGGAGGCCGCCCGGGCACTGGGCACCGCCCCGGAGCTCGCCCTGGTGGCCGTCCCCGAGGAGCGTTACCGGCGCGCCCTGGCCGCCATCGCGCTGCGGGCCCTGGCCCGGGTCGGCGATGGCGCCGTCGTCGCCCTGGGCTCGGGCTGCCTGGGAGACCCGGCCGTTGAAAGCGCGCTTGCGGGTGCGACTGCCGCCGGGGTGTGCCTGGTACACCTGACCGCCACGCCGCGGCGCCTGGCCACCCGCAACGGCCTGGACGCGCCGCGCTCGGTGGCGCTGGGAAACGTCCACCAGACCTTCACCCGGATGCTGCGCGAGCGGGAGGCCGCGTGTGCGCGGTGGTGCCCGATCGTCGTCGACACCACCGACACCACCCCGGCGCAGGCCGCCGCCCTGGTGCTGGCGCGGGTCGCGGACCGGGAGGGCCTCGACCCGGCGGCGGACGGGACCATAGGCTGAGCGCATGTATGTGCCGCGGCACTTTGAACTTCCTGAGGAATACGCCACCGAGCTGCTGGACCGGCCCCACGTCGGCAACCTGATCACCGTCCACGCCGACGGCCCACGGGCCACGCTGGTGCCCTTCTACCGGGACCCCGAACGGGGCACCCTGGTCACCCACCTGGTGCGCAACAACCCGCAGGTGCGCGAGCCGATCACCGGCGGCGGCATGGTGATCTTCGACGACGTCGACGCCTACGTCTCGCCCCGCTGGTACGCCACCAACGCGGTCAAGCCCAATGTTCCCACCTGGGACTACATCACCTTGCACGTGTGGGGGCCCGTTCGGGTTGACCCCAGCCCCGAGGCGGCACTGCGGGCAGCGCGGGGGCTCACCGAGCTGAGCGAGCCGGACGACGTGCTGGCCGGTGTCGGCGAGGAGAAGTTGGAGCGCATGTCGCGGGGGATCGTGGCGGTGGAGGTCCGCATCGAGCGCGTCCAGGGCAAGGCCAAGATGAGCCAGAACCGGCACCCCGACGACATCCGCTCCCTCGCCGCCGAGCTGGCCCGCCAGGGGCAGGACCGCATGGCCGAGTTCCTGCTGGAAGTCTCCCTGCCGTATGCGGAGCAGCGCTACGCCACGCTCGCCCGCCTGGGCGAGGTGCACGCCCTGCGCGAGGACGTCAAGGACATGACTGACTTCCACTAGCCGCCCCCTCTCGCCGAGATCGGTAGAAGTTACGTGGTGAGATCGGTAGATATGGTGGCGGGGGACCCACTGGCCGTGATGGGCATGACAGGCGGCGGCTGGGGGATGACAGCGACATGGCGGTAGGCTGGTGCGGTCTGAGACTCCGACAATCCCCTAGCGAGATAGGAAACCGCACGTGGCAACGACGAACGACCTGAAGAACGGCATGGTGCTGAACCTGGAGGGCCAGCTGTGGCAGGTGGTCGAGTTCCAGCACGTCAAGCCGGGCAAGGGCCCCGCCTTCGTGCGCACCAAGATCAAGAACGTTCTTTCCGGCAAGACCGTCGACAAGACCTTCAACGCCGGCCTCAAGGTGGAGACCGCCACCGTCGACCGCCGCGACATGCAGTTCTCCTACAAGGACGGCGACGACTTCGTCTTCATGGACGTCAAGACCTACGAGCAGACCTACGTGTCCGCCGACGTCGTCGGGGAGGCCGCCGACCTCATGCTTGAGGGGCAGGACGTCATCGTCGCCTTCCACGAGGACAACGTGCTGTTCGTGGAGCTGCCGGCCGCCGTCGTGCTGACCATCTCCCACACCGAGCCGGGCCTGCAGGGCGACCGCTCCTCCGCGGGCACCAAGCCCGCCACGCTTGAGACCGGTGCCGAGATCCAGGTCCCGCTGTTCCTCAACATCGGTGACAGGGTGAAGGTGGACACGCGCTCCCGCTCCTACATCTCCCGCGTCACCGACTGAGCGCCGATGACCGAATCCATGCCGGTTGAGTCCGACGCGCCGCGTGCGTCGCTCGACGACGCCGACGCCGCGTCGGACCAGCACCCCAAGTACCCGATTACCGCCCGCACCAAGGCCCGCAGGCGGGCCGTCGAGGTCCTGTTCGAAGCGGACCAGCGCGGCATGTTGCGGGGCGAATCGGGCGCGCAGAGGCTGCGGGAGCTCGCCGCCGAGCGGGCCTCCCACTCCGCGAACCAGACCGAGGCCCCCGCCTACACCCGCGAGGCCCTGGCGGGCGTCGCCGACCACCTGACCGAGATCGACGAGACCATCGAGACCTACTCCCACGGGTGGGTGCTCAGCCGCATGCCTGCCACGGACCGGGCCATCGCGCGCCTGGCCACCTGGGAGATCGTCTGGAACGACGACGTCGACTCACCGGTAGCAGTGGACGAGGCGATCACCCTCGCCCGCATGCTGTCGACGGACGACTCGCCCCGCTTCCTCAACGGACTACTCGGACGCATCGGCGACCTGGCCGACACCCTGCGCTGAACCGACCACTCGTCCACTTTCATCTAGACCGGCACAAGCAACGTGCCGAAACCGGTATAAGTCACCCCGCCTCCGCTGCACGAACGTGCGGTGGAGGCGGTGACTGTTTGCCCCGCGGCGAGCAGGATCGTGACGACAGCAGAAATCGGCCGGCAGCGGGCCGGCCCGTCACGAAGGAGTGCTCTCATGGTGGAGAAGACCGAACGAATCGTCCTGGCTGATTTGGATGCTGGTGTGCGTGGGGCGGTGGCGGCTGCGCGGGAGCGGGTGGCTGGTTTGCATGGGGAGTTGATTCGGTGGGGTTTGGTGGTGTGGACGGCTGGGAATGTGTCTGAGCGGGTGGTGGTGACCCGGGCGGATGGGAGTGTGGAGAGGACGGGGTTGTTTGTGATTAAGCCGTCGGGGGTGGCCTATGACGAGCTTTGTGCTGACAATATGGTGGTGTGCACGCTGGATGGGGACAAGGTTGTGGATGGGACGCCGGAGGGCTTGGTGCCGTCGTCGGATACGGCGGCGCATGCGTATGTGTATCGGCATATGGATGGTGTGGGTGGGGTGGTGCATACGCATTCGACGTATGCGAC
>NZ_FNIM01000013.1 GCF_900103885.1 Actinomyces ruminicola | reverse complement strand
TCGTTGGAAACAAGCCAAGCGCCACCGACACCCCTCCAGGCCCCTCCAGCCACCAACTTTCAACGAAGTCATGCGGAAAAGTCGGGGTCAAAACGTACCAATCTTTGTACCGTAGACCAAATTGTGACCTCCCGGCGCACGCCACACCAGGCACACACGCCCCAACAGCACCACCTGCCACAGCCGTAACCGCCACCCAACCCCGCCTCCGGACACCCACGGCCGACCACAGGCACCCCGACGAAGACCACCACAACCACCACCGCCCCGCCGGACGTCCACCACGCCACTTCACCGTTAACAACGCCAGCCAACGCTCTACTGAAGGACGCGGAGGTATACAGCAAACGGTCAAGTGGCGCAGCAGACGGCAAACCGGCGTAGCAAACCACGAAATGGCGTTCCAAACGTGCTCCGGGCCGCGAAATACGCCCCGCACCGGTGGCGTCACTCGGCCGCGGAGACTGCGCAAGCGCACACCCACCCGACCCCGGGCAGGCTCAGCCCCTCCGTCGCTGAGTCGACCTCAGTCGAACAGCGCCGGCAGCGTCGCGTCCACGCCCGCGCGCAGCTCGGCCAGGTCCAGCACCAGCGGGCGGCCGGAGCCGCCGTCGGCGAGTAGGTCGGTGCCGGTGACGGCGAGCATGTCCCCGCCGGTGGTGCCCAGGCGCCCCCAGGCCACGCCCTCGGCCTCGGCGGCCGCGGCCACCGCCGGTACGGCCACCTCGGGCACCGCCACCAGGGCGCGGGCGCCGGACTCGGACAGCAGGGCGGTGAAGTCGTCCACGTCGCCGGGCAGGGCCGCCAGGTCGACGGCCGCACCGACGCCGAAGCGCAGGCACGCGTCGACCAGGCTCTGCGCGAGCCCGCCGGTGGACAGGTCGTGGGCGGCGCGCACCAGCCGGGCGCCGTCGGGCAGGTCCGCCTCGCTCAGGGCCACCAGCACGCGCCCGAGGGCGGCCTCCGCGTCCAGGTCCACGCGCGGGGGCAGGCCGCCCAGGTGGTCGTGGACCACGCGGGTCCAGGCCGAGCCGTCCAGCTCGTCGCGGGTCTCGCCCAGGGCGATGATCGCCAGGCCCTCCTCCTGCCAGCCGGACGGGTTGGCGCGGCGCACGTCGTCCATGACGCCGAGCACGCCCACCACCGGGGTGGGGTTGATGGAGGAGTCGGGCAGGCCCTTGACCTTGCCGTGGGAGTTGTACAGGGAGACGTTCCCGCCGGTGACGGGCACGCCCAGCTCGCGGCACGCGTCGGCCAGGCCGGTGATCGCCTCCACCAGCTGCCACATGGCGTCGGGGTCCTCCGGGGAGCCGAAGTTGAGGCAGTCGGTGACGGCTAGCGGCCGGGCACCCACGGTGCACACGTTGCGGTAGGACTCGGCCAGCGCCTGGGCGGCGCCGGTGGCCGGGTCGAGCTTGGTGAAGCGGCCATTGGCGTCGGTGGCGATGGCGACCCCGCGGCCGGTGGCCTCATCCACGCGGATCACGCCGGCGTCGTCGGGCTGGGCCAGGGCGGTGGCCCCGCGCACGAAGCGGTCGTACTGGTCGGTGACCCAGGCGGCGGAGGCCTGGTTGGGGCTGGCGACGACGGCGCGCACCTGCGCGGCCAGCTCTTCCACGCTCTCCGGCCGGGCCAGGGCGTCGGAGGTGTCGGCGTTCAGCTCGTCCTGCCAGGCGGGGCGGGCGTAGGGGCGGTCGTAGGTGGGCCCCTCGTGGGCGACGGTGCGCGGGTCGACGTCCACGATCCGCTCCCCGAAGTGGTCGATGGTCAGCCGACCGGTGCCGTTGACCTCGCCGATGACGCTGGCCTCGACGTCCCACTTGTCGATGACCGCCATGAAGTCGTCGAGCTTGTCCGGGGCGACGACGGCCATCATGCGCTCCTGGGACTCGCTCATGAGGATCTCCCCGGCCGTCAGGGTGGGGTCGCGCAGCAGCACGTTCTCCAGGTCCACGTGCATGCCGCCGTCGCCGTTGGAGGCCAGCTCGCTGGTGGCGCAGGAGATGCCGGCCGCGCCGAGGTCCTGGATGCCGAGCACCAGGTCGGCGCCGAACAGGTCCAGGCAGCACTCGATCAGGACCTTCTCCATGAAGGGGTCGCCCACCTGCACGCTGGGCCGCTTGGCGGGCATGCCGTCCTCGAAGGCCTCCGAGGCGAGGATGGAGGCGCCGCCGATGCCGTCGCCGCCGGTGCGGGCGCCGAACAGGACCACCTTGTTGCCCGCGCCGGAGGCGGAGGCCAGGTGAATGTCGTCATGGCGCAGCACGCCCACGCACAGGGCGTTGACGAGCGGGTTCTCCTGGTAGGACGGGTCGAACTCGGTCTCGCCGCCGATGTTGGGCAGGCCCAGGCAGTTGCCGTAGCCGCCCACGCCGGCCACCACGCCGTGCACCACCCGGGCGGTGTCGGGGTGGTCGACGGCGCCGAAGCGCAGCTGGTCCATGACGGCCACGGGGCGGGCGCCCATGGAGATGATGTCGCGCACGATCCCGCCGACGCCGGTGGCGGCGCCCTGGTAGGGCTCGACGAAGCTGGGGTGGTTGTGGGACTCGACCTTGTAGGTGACGGCCCAGCCGTCGCCGATGTCGACGACGCCGGCGTTCTCCCCCATGCCCACCAGCAGGTGCTCGCGCATCTCCGGGGTGGTCTTCTGGCCGAACTGGCGCAGGTGCAGCTTGGATGACTTGTAGGAGCAGTGCTCGGACCACATCACCGAGTACATGGCCAGCTCCGCGGCGGTGGGACGGCGGCCGAGGATGCTCTTGATGGAGGCGTACTCGTCGTCCTTGAGGCCGAGCTCGCGGTAGGGCATCGCCTGGTCGGGGGTGGCCGCGGCGTGGGCGACGGTGTCGGGGTGCTCGGCCACCCGGTCGGGGCGGGCGGGTTCGGTCACGGCGTTGGGCTCGACGGCGGACATGTCTGCTCCTGGGTGGGCGGTGGAACCGGGTTAGAGGTTACCCGGCGGGGCGGCCTTGCACCTATTTCACAACGTGGTCGACGTCGAGCGGCATCCACGCGAGCCCAACGCCGAGCGGCGGCTGCACGAGTCCGGCGCCTGGCGCCCGCGTCCTCAACCAGGGGACTTCCCGCGTCCCCGAGCCGCGGCGTGTCCTGCCCCAAGCTGCCCCGGCCCTCGGTCTGGACCCCGGCCCTCTGTTTGGACCCCTTGCGTCTATTCGGACCGCCCCAGTGGCGCACTACGGCGGTCCAAACAGAGGACAGCGGCCCAAATGGCGTCCGGCGGAACTATCGAAGCCGCGCGTACACACAGACGATGGCGCCGGGTCCTACGGCTGGGCCACCCAGTAGTTGCTCATTGAGTCGAAGTGCAGGGCGTGCAGGCGCTCGGGTGCGAGCACGACGGACTTGCCCGAGATCTGTACGGTGAACTCGCTGAGCGCGGCGCGCAATGCTCCGGGTGCCAGCGGTATGGGCGCGTCCGGCCGGTAGTAGGCAACAGTGATATGGGGCGTGAACGGCCCGGAGGGGACGATCTCGTCGAACAGGGCGCGCGCCGAAAGCAGCTTGTGGTGCTCGCCCTCTTCCACCGCTCTGGTCCCGACGACGACGCTCGTATTCACCAGGTTGAAGACCGCCGTGCACCTGGTGCGGATCGGGCCGACCGCGCGCGCCCGCGCAACCAGCTCCGCGACCCTCGCCGCGCCGGCCTCCACCAGTGGCCACACCTGCGCCCGGTCCGGGCCGGCGTGGAGATCGTGGAGCGTCACATGTCATCTCCACGGGCAGCGGTAGCGACAGCGACTCGCCGAAACGGCCGTGGAGGCCATGCGCGATCGCCCCTACGAGTTCCCGAACCTGATCGTCGAGGAAGTAGGCGATCGTGTCCCCATAGAAGGGCCGCAGCGCGCCTACTCGTCGGGCCACCTTCTCCTCCAGCGACGCAGGCAGCCCGAACATCGGCTCGTCGGGGACCGAGTTGGTCTGGAATGCTCTGACGCGCTCGTCGAACTCAGGCAGCGTCTCCACAACCGACTCCTTCAGTGGAAGACCAACGGCCCCAGATCACCGCGCCGCCGAATCCCGCCCGGACAGCCACGTCGACCGGCCTCGGCGGTAACGTCGACCGACCACGGCGGCGATTACCTTGAGGAGACGGCGCGGAGCGCCTTCACTGGAGGCTGCCGTCGTTGGAGACCAGGATCATGATGAACTCGACGAAGGCCCAGATGCCGTTACCAGCAGCGACGAGCCAGCCCAGCAGCATCAGCATCCCGGCGGTGGAAGCTGCACCGCCCGACACATTGCCGTAGGCATCGACGTTAGCCCCCAGGACCACCCCGCCGATGATGAGCAGCACAATCGCCCCGCCAACCAGGCACAGGTGAATGATGCCGTTGCGGGTCTGACCCCGGTAGAAGTTGTGGATGCCCAGGGTCCCGAGGAAGAAGGCCAGCACCGCTGCGGCGACCTTCGACTTGGGCTGCACATACCCAGCCTGCCCGTAGGGCGCACCGTAACCGGGGGCTGCATAGGCCGGCTGCTGACTGTATGCCTGCTGGCCATAGGGATTGCTCGGCTGCCCACTGCCGTACGCAGGGGGCTGCGGCTGGCCGGGGATATTGGGGCTCTGGCTCATGACTGTTTCCCTTCAGACGGGTTGGACCGGGCACGGGATGATCGCAGGTCGCACCGGTAACACAGCCATCCCGCGACATGCTCGTTACCCGGCTAGCCTCTCCCCCGCACCTCCCGACGCGCAAGCCGGTGCGGACAACTGAGGGTGACGCAACACCTTGAAACACACGGCACGCCGTCGAAAGTGCTGCGCATCACACAACATTGGGGCAGTATCGGGACATGAGAACCATCGACGTCGCCCCGCTCCCCCTGTCGGACCTCGAGAGCCACTTGGATGAGGTCGCCACTCGGCGTCTGCGTGACGGCGTCGCTGCGGCCCGAACCCTGCTTGAAGGGCGCACCGTCTGGACGGTGACGCCCACAGCCGCGGCGGCGTCTGGCCCCGCGGAGATCGTCGCCCCGCTGGTCGGCTATGCGCTCGACATCGGAATCGACGCCCGGTGGCTGGTGCTGGACGCGCCGCGCGAGTTCAACACCATTGCCTCACGGCTGCACGCCGGCATCCACGGCGACCGGGGCGACGGCGGCAAGCTCGGGGACAAGCAGCGCGACATCTACGAGCACGTGATCGCCTCCAACGCGGAGAACGTCGTCGATGACATCCGCGACGGCGACGTCGTCATCCTGCACGACCCACCCACCGCCGGCCTGGCCAAGGCATTTGGGGCGGCGGGGGCCACCGTCATCTGGCGCTGCCACCTGGGCGCCCAGGACACGGGCGACGCCGGCCAGCGCGCCTGGGCATTCCTGGACCGCTACCTGGAGGAGGTGGACCTCGTCGTCGTCTCGCGGCCGAACTACCGGCCACCCTTCGTGGAGCCGGAGCGCTGCGTGGTGATCGCGCCCTCCATCAACCCCGACTCCCCCAAGAACCGGGTGCTGGACCTGGACGAGGCGTGGTCGGTGGCGCGCCTGGCGGGCGTGTTCGACGGCGAGCCGCCCTTCGATGCGGTCGCCTTGGTGCACGAGGACGGGCGCCCGGACGCGATTCGTGAGCTGCCGTCCCTGGCGGGTGCGGGTCTGCCGGTGCCGCAGGGCGTGCGCGTGATCGCGCAGGTGTCCCGCTGGGACCGCCTCAAGGGCTGCAAGGAGCTGGTCGACGCCTTCGCGGACAACGTGGCGCTGCTGCCGACCGATGCGCACCTGCTGCTGGTGGGACCGGACCCGGACCCGGAGCGCGACGCCGAATCCGCCGCCGTGCTTGGAGAGGTGCTGGACCGCTGGGACCTGCTGCCGGACTCGGTGGCCTCGCGCGTGCACATCGCCGCCGTGCCCATGCACGACCGGGATGTCAACGCCACAGTGGTCAACGCCGTCCAGCGCGTGGCCGACGTGGTCACGCAGCGCTCCCTCGTGGAGGCCTTCGGGCTGCCGGTGGCGGAGGCGATGTGGAAGAAGGCGCCCGTGGTCGCCTCGGCTGTGGGCGGCATCCAGGACCAGATCGACGACGGCGTCGACGGCGTGCTCGTTGACCCGGCCGACGGCGCCGCCTGGGCCCAGGCCGTCGCGGACGTGCTGCGCTTCCCGGAGCGGGCGCATGAGATGGGACTGGCGGCGCACGAGTCCGTGCGCCGGGAGTTCCTGCCCGACCGGCACCTGCTCGAGTTGGTCGAGGCCATCGCGCAGGCCCTGGGGTGAGCAGAACCACAGCGCCGCAGAGGCGTCCAGCAAACCTGTGAGGCGGGTTCTGCCGCCCACTCGCAGCATGTTTGTTACACGGTAATCCACAGGTATTATCCACAGCTTTGTGCACAGCTCTGAGGACAGGGGGAATCACGCCGCTCTACCTGTGGGCAGCCCCCAGGGAAGTCATCGATCGGCGTCCAGGAACACCCCAGCAGGCGCGAAGCCTATCTTCGAGCCCCTTTATCGCACACGCACCCATGCGGTCAAATCGTTGCAATTTCGCGGTTTTACGCCATCCGGCGGTATCCCCCGAACGGAACGGATCCGCACCAGCAAGCGTCATTCCGCGGTCTCCGCCGCGGTCCCGAAGCCGGATGCGCGCCGCCCGCACACCCGGGCCGCCGCGGCCGCACGGCTCGACGTCCAAGAAGTTATCCACAGGCAACCGGGATGAGAACAGGTGCCAACCAGCATCAGACACCGCCCACCCGTAGTGGGCACAACCGACCGCTGAGTGGCGTACCGAATATCCAACTGGCGCAGCCAACGCCGACCGCATCTGCCGGTCGGCGCCCTCACCGCGTCGTCAGGAGCCGCCCGGCTGCGAAGGCGCTCGGTTAGGGAGCGGCGCGGCCCTCGGCCTCAGGCGCCGACCAGCGCGCTGATGGCGGACTGGAACAGGCGCAGGCCGTCCACGCCCTGGCGTGCCCCCGCCGCGGAGTCCGGGCCGAAGCCGGGCTCGACGGCGTGCTCGGGGTGCGGCATGAGACCGACGACGTTGCCGCGCTGGTTGCGGACTCCGGCGATATCGCGGGCGGAGCCGTTGGGGTTGCCCAGGTAGCGGAAGACGACGAGCCCCTCGCCCTCCAGGCGGTCCAGCTCGGCGGGCGAGGCGATGAAGTTGCCCTCGCCGTTCTTGAGCGGAACGACGATCTCCTCCCCCTCCTCGAACAGGTTGGTCCAGGCGGTGGTGGTGGACTCCACCCGCAGGCGCTGCTCGCGGCAGATGAACCTCTGGTGGTCGTTGCGGATGAGCGCTCCGGGCAGCAGGTGCGCCTCGGTGAGGATCTGGAATCCGTTGCAGATGCCCAGCACCGGCATGCCCCGCTCGGCGGCCGCGATGACCTCGTCCATGACGGGGGCGAAGCGGGCGATGGCGCCGCAGCGCAAGTAGTCGCCGTAGGAGAATCCGCCCGGGACGACGACGGCGTCCACGCCGCGGATGTCCGCGTCCTTGTGCCACAGGGACACGGGTTCTGCGCCGGCGAGGCGGACCGCGCGGGCGGCGTCGACGTCGTCGAGCGTGCCGGGGAAGGTGATGACGCCGATGCGGGTCACTCAGGCCTCCTCGGGGCTCGGCGCGGCGCCCGCGTCGGAAGCCGGGTCGGCGGTGACGGAGACGACGTCCTCAATGATCGGGTTGGACAGGAGCGTCTCGGCGGCCTCGGCGGCTGCGGCCAGGTGGGCGTCGGTGACGGGGCCGTCGACGGTCAACTCGAAGCGGCGCCCCTGGCGCACCGCTGTGAACTGGTCGAATCCCAGGCGTGGGAGATTGCCCATAACGGCCTTGCCCTGCGGGTCAAGGATCTCGGGCTTGGGCATGACCTCGACGACGATGCGTCCCATCGGTCCTCCTGGATGCGGTCGGGCGGGAGCGGGTCCGCGCTCAGCCTACCCGTCCGCGCCCCGTGAATCGGCTTCGCCCGCAACAACTACCGATCTCGGCACGTAACTTCTACCGATCTCGGCACGTGACTTCTACCGATCTCGGCACGTGACTTCTGCCGATCTCGGCGAGTTAGATCGCGCCGAGCCAGTCGCCGGCCAGGCGGACCGCGAGGACGCCGCCGGTAGCCAGCGCCAATGTGCCCAGCAGCCACTCCGCGCCCAGCACGAGCGCCAGGACCGCGCACACCACCGCGGCGGCGAGCATGAAGCCGCCGACGGCGCCGGCCACGCCCGCCGGGGCGTGCACCGACTGGTCCATGGTGGAGGTGCCCATCACGGGCTTGGGCCCGGAGTCCACGCGCACGCCCCCGGCACCATCGACGCCCCGGCCCGCGCCTCGCCGCCCCGGCGGCAGCGCCGCTGCCGACAGGCCGGAGGCCGCCAGCAGGTGGTGCGGGTCGGCGGCGTCAACGGTGCCCGTGGTCAATCCCGCCGCGGCATCCACCACTGTGGGCTCCCACCGCTCGGCCTCGTGGCGCACGGCGGTGCCGCCGGCCCAGGCCAGGTATCCGGCCGCCGAGACCAGCCCCGCCCCTCCCAGGACCACCACCAGCCACGGCGGCACCCACGGGTGCCCCGCTTCCGCGTTGGTGGCCAGGTGCATCGCCGACCAGGTCGCCAGCGCCAAGCCGGCCATGGCGAACAGGACGCCGACCAGTCGCTGCCTGCGCGCCGCCTGCGGCCAAGGCGTAGGTCCTGGCTCCCCGGAGGTGGCGGGAGCCGCGCCCCGGCCCACGCCCCAGTCGGTACCGGCCTCGGCCCGGCGCACGCGTGGTGAGCCGCCGGGAGCGGCCGGCGCACCCCAGTCCACATCGGGCTCGGCGTCAGCTCCGCCGTAGGCATGCGTGTAGCTGTCCCGCCCTCCCGCGTAGGCGGCGGCGCGGGCGCCGGTACCCCAGTCGACGGGACCGCGCTCATCCTCGGAGCGGCGGTCGCGCAGCGGCGGCGTCACGCGATCACCTGCCCGAGGATCGAGGCCAGCCCCAGGGCGAGCAGCAGGAAGCCGAGGGTGCCGGCCAGCAGTTGGAGCACGCGGATCGCCGTCTCGCCGGTGGCGGTGCCCGCCAGCAGTTCATCGGCCTTGCGGCCCACACCGGTGGTGGCCAGGGCGGTGGTCAGCGGCCCGGTCACCACGTCCAGGGTGGTCAGCTCCCGGCGTCCACCCGAGTCGGGGATGACCAGGTCGGTGCCGGGCACCGTCAGCGGTGCGGCCGTCTCCTCGGTTCCGCCCTGACGGCCTGAGCCTCTCGGCCCGGCGGGCCGGCGCCCATCCCGATCCCGGCGGGCAAGTCGGGCGCGGTTGCGCTCCAACCGCAGCCGCGGGGCGTTGACGACGACGCTTCGCGCCGGCACGCGCAACAGCAGCAGCAGCCCGACGCCGACGATCACCAGCGCCACGCCGCCCAGGATGGCGGACAGCCCCCGGGCGCCGAAGGCACTGGAGACGGCGGCGGCTAGCGCCAGCAGCAGCACCAGGACTACAGCGACCAGCGCCACCAAGAAGCCGGGGCCGGGCTGAAAGCTACGGGTGGTGCCGGGGGCGGCGGAGCCCGGAGTGGCCATGGGTGCAGTCATGTCAGGTCCAGGGGGCTGCCGGTGAGGCGCTCATAGGCCTCCAGGTACCGCTGCCGGGTGCGCTGCACGACGTCGTCGGGCAGGGCCGGGGGCGCCGCAGCCGAGCCGCGGTCCCAGCCGGAGGCGGGGGAGGTGAGCCAGTCGCGCACGTACTGCTTGTCGAAGGAGGGGGTGGGGCGGCCCGGCGTCCAGGCGTCGGCGGGCCAGAAGCGGGAGGAGTCGGGGGTGAGCACCTCGTCGCCCAGGATCAGGCGGCCGGTGGCGGGGTCCTGGCCGAACTCGAACTTGGTGTCGGCCAGGATGATGCCGCGCGCGCTGGCGATGTCGGCGGCGCGGGTGTACAGGGCGAGGGTGGTCTCGCGCAGCGCCTCGGCGGTGTCGGTGCCCACCATCTCCGCCACGCGTTCGAAGGAGACGTTCTCGTCGTGCTCGCCGAGTTCTGCCTTGGCGGCGGGGGTGAAGATCGGCTCGGGCAGGCGGGAGGCCTCGGTGAGGCCCGCGGGCAGGGGCAGGCCGCACACGGTGCCCGAGTCGCGGTACTCGGCCAGGCCGGAGCCGGTGAGGTAGCCGCGGGCGACGCACTCGACCGGGTACATCTCCAGGCGGCGGCAGATCATGGCGCGGCCCGCGACCGCCGCGGGCACGTCCAGGGAGACCAGGTGGCTGGGGACGATGTCGGCGAGCTGCTCGAACCACCACACGGACAGGGCGGTGAGCACCTTGCCCTTGTCCGGCACCGGTGTGGACAGGATGTGGTCGTAGGCGCTGATGCGGTCGGAGGCCACCAGCAGCAGCACGTCCTGCCCGGCCCAGGGGCCGGCGTCGGCGGGGGCGTAGACGTCACGCACCTTGCCGGAGGAGACGTGCTCCCAGCCGGGCAGGGCGGGGGCCGACGGCGGCATGCCTGCACCGGGCTCGGCAGCGGGGGCGTCAGGGGTCCTGGTCTCGCTCATGGCCCCATCCTGCCACCGCGGCGGCGCCGACGGCGATGCCCGCCGTTCGTCTCAGCGCCCGGCGGCGATGTCGGTGCGGTACTGCGCGCCGTCGAGGTGGATCCTGGAGATGGCCTCGTAGGCGCGGGCGCGGGCGGCGGCCACCGTGTCCCCCAGGCCGACCACGGACAGGACCCGTCCGCCGGAGGCGATCAGGTTGCCGTCGTCGTCGCGGGCGGTGCCGGCGTGCAGGACGTGGACGCCGTCGAGCGCCTCGGCGTCGGGGATGCCGGTGATCAGGCCGCCGGTGGTGACGGTGCCCGGGTAGCCGGGGGCGGCCAGCACGACGTCGACGGCGGCCTGCTCCGACCAGCGGGGCGCGGGGACCTCTGCGAGGCGGCCGGTGGCGGCGGCGAGCAGCAGCTCGGCCAGGGAGGAGTCCAGGCGCGCCAGGACGGCCTGGGTCTCGGGGTCGCCGAAGCGGACATTGAATTCGACCACGCGCACGCCCTTGTCCGTCAGGGCCAGGCCGCAGTAGAGCAGGCCGATGAAGGCGGTGCCGCGGCGGGCCATCTCGTCCACCACCGGCTGGGCGACCTCTCGCAGCACCTGTTCGGTCAGGTCGGCGGGCGCCCAGGTCAGCGGCGTGTAGGCGCCCATGCCGCCGGTGTTGGGGCCGACGTCGCCGTCGCCCAGCCGCTTGAAGTCCTGGGCGGGGGCGAGCGGGCGGACGGTGGCGCCGTCGCACACGCAGAACAGGGAGACCTCCGGGCCCTTGAGGTAGTCCTCGACGACGACGGTCCCGCCCTCCTTGGCCAGGCAGGCGCGGCCGTGGGCGAGGGCGGCCTCGAGGTCGGTGGTGACCACGACGCCCTTGCCGGCGGCGAGCCCGTCCTCCTTGACGACGTAGGGCGCGCCGAAGTTCTGCAGCGCGACGCGCAGGTCTTCCTCGGTGGCGCAGGTGGCGGAGTCGGCGGTGGGCACGCCCGCGGAGGCCATGACTCGCTTGGCAAAGGACTTCGAGCCCTCCAGGCGGGCGGCCTCGGCGCCGGGCCCGAAGACGGGGATGCCGGCGTCGCGGACGGCGTCGGCAACCCCGGCAACCAGGGGCGCCTCCGGGCCGACGACGACCAGGTCGGCGGCCATCTGGGTGGCCAGGTCGACGACTTCCTCCGGCGAGGTGGGGTCGATCTTGATGTTGGTGGCGATGTCGGCCGTGCCGGGGTTGCCGGGGGCGACGACGAGCTCGGTGGTGGCGGGGTCGGAAGCGAGGGCACGGGCCAGGGCGTGCTCGCGCGCGCCGGACCCCAGCAGCAAGATCTTCACGTCCCCAGCCTAGCCGTCCGGCGCCCGTTCGTCGCCCGTTCGTCGCGCCACCCCCTCCCCTCGCCGAGATCGGTAGAAGTGACGTGCCCAGATCGGTAGAAGTTACGTGGCGAGTTCGGTAGAAGTCACGTGGCGAGTTCGGTAGAAGTCACGTGCTGAGGTCCGTCTGGTTGACCGTCGCCGGCTGTCGCGCCCCACGGGCCCGCCGTCACATCGTCAGATCAACCGACTTCGACACGTAACTTCTACCGATCTCGGCGAAGGGTGGGCACCGCTGCCCATGGCGGCACGGGCTCACCCGAGTAGCCTGCCAGGGTGCGCGGTTCCCAGCCGCGGCGCAGGAAGGACCACCCTCATGAGCGACGGCGATCACGGCTCACACGTCGGCGACGGCTACGGTCTCCCGGGCGCCCCCGGAAACTCCGCGGCCACCGGCAACCCCGCCGGTTACGGCAGCACCTGCGCCCCCGGACACACCGGCACCCCGCCCCCATCCGCACCGCCCCCGGACCTGGGCGAGATCGGCACCTGGACCACCGCCGCCGGGCACGACTGGCTGGTGCTGTCCGACCCGGACGCCGACCAGCTGCTGCTGGCCGCCTACTTCGACCACGGCCTGGTGGACGAGCCGCCCGCCCGCCTGGACGCCGCCGCCCGCCTGTGCGGGGCGCTGCGCTCCGAGCTGCAACGGCCGATCGAGGTCGGTGTCGGCGAGGTCTCCGTACCCGAGGTCGCCGTCGAGCTGGAGCCGACGATGCTGGGGCTGCGCATCCGCGGACGCCGCGCCGCCGTGCTCGGCGCCTGGGCGCGACTGGGCGAGCTGTTCGACCGCCCGGACCTGCCCGCCAGCGCGCCACTGCTCCCCCGCCAGCTCAACGCCTGGAACCGGGACCTGGCCACCTACGCCGGCGTGACCGCCATGAACCTGGCCGACATGCCCATCCACGGCCCCGACGGCGAGGCCGGCCGGCTGCTGTCCTGCGAGCTGCTCGCCCACCTGGATCCGCGCCGCGGCGAGGTCCGCCACGTGCTGATCACCAACGATCCCGCCGTGGTCGGCGTCGGCTGGACGTCCGACCCGCCCGCCGCCGCGCCTCCCACCCATCCGCCCCGCTACCTCGACCGGCGCCCGGCCCTGGTGCTGTGCCCGCCCGACGACGGCGTGGTGCTCTCCGGCACCGCCACCCCGGGCGCCGACGCCTATGTGGCCGGGTTCGTCATGCAGTCATTGATCGGCACCCTGCTGGACCGGATGGGGATGCAGGCCCGCCTCGGCTACGAGTACATCCCCCTGCGCGACGCCTTCTACTGCTGCTTCGCGCTCAACACCAACGACGGCCGCCTGGGCGGGCGGGAGGTGATGGCCGTGCACGACGCCGTCGTCGCCCGCCCCCAGCCCGTGCCCGACGCGCTCATCGAGCGGGCGCTGGCGGCCTACGGTCCCTCCGAGGCGGTCGACCACGCCCTGCGGCTACGCACCAGCGGCCGGGCGGGCAGCGTACAGCCCACCGCCGACGGCGTGCGGCGGGCCCTGGCTCAGATCCGGGCCTCGGTGCACCTGCCGCTGCGTGAGGAGACCGAGCCGCTGGCGGAGCAGGCCGGCTACCTGCTCTGGAAGCACATTGATGAGCCCGGGGACGACGTCACTCTTCTCCACGAAGCGCCGCAGCACCGGCGCGATGCCGGACATCCCGACGCCATCAGGCTCACCGCCCACCAGATTCAGACGCACCAGTTCAAGTGGGAGCAGCGCGGCCTGCCCCGGCGCTGGCTGCCCGCCCGCTCCGTCGGCTACCGGTGGGTGGACTCCACCCGCCTGGTGATGGCCTGCTACGACCCCTCCGACCAGTACCTGGAGCTGATCGACGACCGGCTGCGCACCGTCAACCTGTACTGGGACGAGGTCGCCGCCCACCCGCAGCTGCGCGCCGAACTGGAACGCCGCGGCATCTGGGGCCTGCCGCGCGGTACCTTCGGACGCATCCAATGACCGCGCCCGCCGGGGCCGACCGCCCCGCCGAGCCCGGCCGCGCCCAACACCCAAGCACACAGTCAGGCAGGTGAGCCCGGCATGAGCGACGTCGTCGAGCCCGAGCACGAGTGGGCCTCCTTCGCGGGGCACGACTGGATGGTGCGCACCGCGAGCCTCGAGCCCGGGCAGGCGCTGCTGGGGCTGAGCCTGGACTACGGCGCCGTCGACGAGGCTCCCGCCGCGCTCGACACCTTGGCGCGCCTGTGCGGGGCGCTCCAGGCCGAGCTGCAGCGGCCGATAGAGCTCGGCGTCGGCGACGTCTCCGTGCCCGAGGCGGAGGCGAGCTTCACCGCCACCAGACTCACCGTCGCCGTCTGGGGACGGCGCGAGGCCGTGCTGCGCGCCTGGGCGCACCTCGGCGAGTTGTTCGCCGACCCGCAGCAGCTGAGCACGGACGCCAAGCCCGTGCCCCGCCCCGGCGTCGTCTGGGACCGCGATCTGGCCACCTACGTCGGCACGAACACCCAGACCCTCGGCAATCTGCGCATCCACGCTCCCGACAGCGAGGCCGCCTGGGAGGCCGTGCGCGCCCTGCTGGCGCACCTGGACCCGCGGCGCGGCGAGGTCCGGCACGTGTTCGAGACCAACGACCCCTACCTGGTGGGGGTGGGGTGGACCGCCCAGCCCGCCTACGGCACGGCGCCGGCCCGCCCGCCCCTGTACCTCGACCGCCGCCCCGCGCTGCTGCCCTGCAACGACGATGGGCGCATCCTGCTGAGCGCGGTCGGGAACCCGGGCGCGAACACGCTGGTGGCCATGCGCGCCTTGGCCCGTCAAACGATTCGCACCCTGCGGGAGTTCAACGTCTATGACGACCTCGGTCTGAACGTCGTGGAGCTGCGGGACGTCGCCTACTGCTGCATCCACCTGGACGAGCAGGTACCGACCTCAATGCTGCTGCGCCGCATCATTGAGCAGCTGATTCACAACCCGCTGCCCATCCCCGACGCCGTCGTCGATGGCGCGCTCGAAGAATTCGGGGCCGAGCAGATCGCCGCCCTCGACCGCCACCTGCGCCTGACCGGCCGCAGCGCCGAGCTGCACCCGACCTCCGCCGGGGTGCGACACGCCTATGACCAGTTGTGCGCCTCGGTGCACATTCCCCTGAACGGCGAGACCGAGGCCCTGGCGAACCGCTACGGATACCTGGTCTGGGCCCTGCCGGAGGAACCCACCCGGCTGGAGGTGTCACTCCCCCGGGACCCGGCGGGTGCCCGGGACATCTCCCGTCCCGAAAGCGTGTGCGTCGGCGAGCACACGCTGTCCGCTCTGTGGCACGAGCGCCGTCGCGGCGACGACGGCACCTGGCGCCTGACGGGCAACACCTCCGTGCGTTGGGCCGACATGTCCCGCCTGCAGCTGACCGGCTACGACGCCGACAGCCAGGTGCTGATGCTCGTGGACGACCGCATGCGGCGCGTGTTTCTGCCGTGGGATGAGATCGCCGCCCGCCCGGCACTGCGGGCCGAGATCGAGCGCTTCGGCATCTGGCGCGCGCCGCGCGCCCAGCTGGGCGACTGACATCCCGCCCCGCCTTCCTGCGCCCCTCGCCGAGATCGGTAGCAGTTACGTGCCGAGATCGGTAGCAGTTACGTGCCGAAATCGGTCGTTGTGACGGCGCGCCCCGCTCATGCCTGCACCACCGCGGTGCGACGCGGGTCCAGCCGCACCGTCACCTCCTGCCCAGCCCGCACCGGCTCGGCGCCGTCGTCGGCAAGCACGGCGGTGGCAGTCTCTCCCGCGAGCTCAACCCCGATCACGCGCCTCCCGCCGCGCATTCCCACTGCGGACACGGGCACCCGCACACCCGCCTCGGTCCTCCCACTGATGACGACGTCGGCTCCAGCGCCCACGTCGTCGGCGGCGTAGGCGGTCAGTGCTCCGGGCGCCAGCGCCAGGAGTTCCCCCGGTCGTCCCTCCAGGAGGCCGGACCAGCCCAGGCGTGCGGCGGCGTCGACGTCGAGCAGCGGGCCGAACCCGAGGAACCGGGCCACCGGCGCGCTGCCGGGGTCGGTCCACAGTTGTTCGGGAGTGTCCAGGCGCAGCAGGCGGCCGGAGGCCATGACGCCGACCCGGTCGGCCACGCTCATGGCCTCGTCCTGGTCGTGGGTGACGTACAGGGCGGTGGTGCCCTGCGCCTTCAGAATCCTGCGCAGATCGGTGGCGAGTTGCTCCCGCAGGGCGCGGTCGAGGGCGGACAGCGGCTCGTCCAAGAGCAGCAGGCGGGGGCGGGGGGCGAGGGCGCGGGCGAGGACCACCCGCTGCGCCTGCCCGCCGGACAGGGTGGTCACCGCCCGGTCCCCGTATCCGGGCAGGCCGACGACGTCGAGCACCTCCTCCACGCGGCGCGCCCGCTCGGCACGCGGCATGCCGGCCAGCCCGTAAGCGATGTTGCCGGCGACGTCGCGGAAGGGGAACAGCTGCCCGTCCTGGAACATCAGCCCGAAGCCGCGTCGGTGCACGGGTACGGGGACGACGTCGTCGCCGTCCCAGGTGACGGTGCCGTCGGCGATGTCCTCCAGGCCGGCGACGGCGCGCAGCAACGAGGACTTGCCGCTGCCGGAGGCGCCGAGCAGGGCGAGGACCTGGCCGCGGGGAACGTCGAGGCTGACGGCGTCGACGGCGGTGAGCGGGGCGGCGCCGCGAGCACCCGGGTAGACGACGCTCAGGTTGCGCACGCTCAGGCCGGATTCGGCGGGCGGCGTGTCGGCGGTGACGGAAGCGGAGGCCTCAAGGCCACGGCCGCGCCCCCGGGCGGTGGAGTCAGGGGTGTGGGGCTGAATCATGCCGGGGCTCCTGGGCTGTTGTTGGGCGATGCGGAGGACGTCGTTTGTGCGGGACCCGGCACGTTGTCGGCACCGGTGTCAGCGACCATATCTACCGATCTCAGCACGTAACTGCTACCGATCTCAGCACGTAACTGCTACCGATCTCGGCACGTAACTGCTACCGATCTCGGCGAGTGGGGGCGGGAGTGGGGCGCGAGTGGGGGGCGGGGGCCGGGGTCTGGAGGCGTTCGCAGGCGAGCATGAGGGCGGCGGCGCCGACCGCCAGCACCACCCCGGCGGCCAGCCCCATGCCCTGGTTCTGCGCGCCCGGGGAGCCGACCAGCCGGTAGACGACCACCGGCAGGGTCGGCCCCTGGGGCCGGGCCAGGAACGACGTCGCCCCGAACTCCCCCAGGCTGGTGGCCAGGGCGAAGCCGGCGGCCAGGCCCGCGGCACGCAGCAGGTGCGGCCCGTCAATGCTGGCCAGCACCCGGCCCGGGCCGGCGCCGAGCGTGGCCGCCACCTCCCGCTGGCGCGGGTCGATCGCCCGCAGCCCCGGCAGCAGGGTGCGCACCACCAGCGGCACCGCGACCACCGCCTGCGCCAGCGGCAGGATCCACCAGCTATTGGTCAGTCCGCTCGGGGTCAGGGTGATCAGGAAGCCGAAGCCGACCGTCACCGCCGACACCCCGAGCGGCAGCATGAAGACGGCGTCGAACAGCGCCACGGCACGCGTCAGCAGGCGGCGTCGCGGGCTGCGGGAGAGCACCAGGCACACGGCCGTGCCCACCGTCAGGGCGATCACCGTGGCGGCTGCGGCCACGCGCAGCGAGTTGCCGGCCGCCTCCCAGACGGAGACGAGCAGGGCGTTGTCGCCGCCGGTGGTGGACAGGTCGGCGTAGTTGGCCAGCGTCCAGCGCCCGGCCCGGCGCAGCGAGCGGATCACCAGCACGGCCATGGGCGCGATCAGCAGCCCGACGATCGTCACGGCGGTCAGCGCCAGCGCCGGGAGGTCTCCGGCACGCAGCGGGGCGGCGGGCACGTCCGTGCGCAGGGCCAGGTGGGCCTGGCGGGCACGGCGGGCCCGCTCCCCCGCCCACAGGGCGGCGGCGATCACCACCAGCTGCACCACCGACAGCACGGCGGCGGCGCGCAGGTCCAGGAAGCGGGCGGTGAGCTGGTAGATCTCGGTCTCGATGGTGGCGGCGCCGGTTCCGCCCAGTACCAGCACCACCCCGTAGGCGGTGGCGCACAGCAGGAAGACGGTGGCTGCGGCGGAGGCGACGGCGGGCAGCAGGCTCGGCAGGGTGACGGTGCGCCACGCCCGCCACGGGGAGGCGCCCAGCGCGCGGGCCGCCTCCACGGCGCGCGGGTCCAGCCGGCACCACATGGTGCCGACATTGCGCACCACGTACCCGTAGTTGAAGAACACCAGGGCGGCGACCACGGCGGTGCGCGTGCCGTCCAGGTGCAGGCCGCCGAGCGGCCCGCCGGTGGTCACCAGTGCGTGGAAGGCGGTGCCGACGACGACGCCCGGCAGCACGAAGGGCACGGTGACGATGCCGCGCAGCAGGTCCCGCCCCGGGAAGCGGCGCCGGTAGAGCACCAGCGCCCCGGGGATGCCGAGGGCCACGCAGATGGCGGTGGCCGCAGTGGCCTGCACAAGGGTCTGGCCGATGACCCGCCAGGTGCGCGGCCGGGCGAGCACCTCGCCGAAGCCGCTCAGGTCGAGCGCCCCGTCGGGCGCCAGGCCGCGCCCGATTAGAGTCAGCACCGGCCAGGCGAAGAACACGCCGAGGAAGACCAGCGGGAGCGCGACGGCGAGGGTCCAGCCGATCCGCTCCCCCGCCGTCGCCCGTGGGCCGTGGGCTGCGCGCAGCCCGCCTGCGCTCCCGCCCCCTCTCACCGAGATCGGTCGAAATAACCGCCGAGATCGGTCGAAGTTGCGCGCCGCCGTCACTGGCCGACGGCCTCCGCCCAGGCGGTCAGCCACTCCTGCTGGTGGGCGGCGATGTCGGCCGGGTCGACCACGATCGGGTCCTCCGCCGTGGAGCCGAAGCGTGCGAGCGCGTCCGACAGGGCGGCGTCGGGGTCGACGGGGTACATGTACATGGCGTCCGGGATGGCCTCCTGCACCTGGCGCGAGAGCATCCAGGCCACGAAGGCGGCGGCGCCGTCGGGGTTGGCGGCCCCGGCCAGCACGCCCGCGTACTCGACCTGGCGGGTGGCGGTGCGTGGCAGGGCGGCGGTGGTGGTGGCTGCGCCGTCGTCGGTGAGGGTGGCGGCGGGCGAGGAGGCGTAGGAGACGACGATCGGGTAGGCGCCGTCCCCGCCGCCGGCGGTGAAGTCGGTGTAGTAGGCGTCCGACCAGCCCTCGTCGATCTTGGTGCCGTTGGCCACCAGGTCCTTCCAGTACTGGGCGAAGCCGTCGACGCCGAAGTGGCCGATGGTGGCCAGCAGGAAGGCCATTCCGGTGGAGGAGGTGGTGGGGTTGATGGCGACGAACAGGTCCTTGTAGGCGGGATCGGTCAGGTCCTCAAAGACGGCGGGCGGCTCCAGGCCGTGGTCGGAGAGCCAGAAGGTGTCGACGTTGACGCACACCTCCCCGAAGTCGATGGGCACGAGCGCCGGGGTGTCGTCGACGATATAGGGGGCCAGGTAGTCGGCGGCGCCGTCGGGCAGGTTCAGGGCGGTGTCGGTGTCTATGACGCCCTCGGCGAGGATGCGGGAGGCCATGGTGTTGTTGATGCCGAAGACGGCGTCGCCCAGCGGGGCGTCCTTGGTGAGGATGAGCTTGTTGGCGACCTCACCGCCGTCGCCGGAGCGGGCGATCTCCAGGGTGTAGCCGGTGTCGGCCTCGAAGGCGGCGATGAGGTCGTCGGGCAGATCGAAGGAGTCGTAGGTGACGACGGTGACCTTGCCGCCGCCCGGCGCCGTGGACTTGGCTCCGGAGCCGCTGCTGCCCGAGCCGCAGGCCGCGAGCGCCAGGCCTACGGCGGTGGCGGCGCCCCCGGCGAGCAGCGCACGGCGGCTGGGACGGATGGCGGCGAGTGGGTGGGCGCTGCGCGTTGCGGTGGCGCGTGCGGCACCGCCCGTGGCGGGGTACCTGGTGGGCTCGTTGATGGTCATGATGGTCCTCCTGGATGGGCTCTCCGGAGGGCCCGGGCGCAGCCGGTGCGCCCGGGGAGATTCTCGACTTCCTTCGCCGGTGCTAACCGGGGCAGGTTCGAGGGTCTGCGGCTGCCCGCACTCTCAGCGCCGTGGTCGTGGGCGGGGCGGGCCCGCCGACGACGGGGCGCTCCCCTGTCGTTGTGGGGCCAGCCTAGCGCGATGCCGCATGGCGGCAACTTGTGATTCCGCTGCGCGCTGCGGAGCAAAAGCCTGAACGGGGTGCGTCCGTGGCCTTGGCCCCCCGGTACATGTGACAGGATCGGGGGTGGGGTCGGCGACCGGCCGCAGCGCCGTCGCCGCCGTCGAGTGTCCAGTCAGCGAGCAGATTTCAGGGAGTCACCACCATGAAGAACAGTCTCAGTTGGACGGTTGCCTCCGCCCTTTCCCTACTGGTCTCCGGCGCCGTTGCCGAGAAGGCCGTGGCCGTCGGGTGGAAGGCCATCACCGGCAAGCCGGCCCCCAAGGACGAGGAGCAGGTGCTCAGCTACCGCCTTGGCGAGGTGGTCGCATTCGCGGTGATCTCCGGCGCGGTCATGACCTTGACCCGGCAGCTGACGCTGCGCCAGGCCGCCAAGATCCACGCCCGCCGCAGCGGGGTCGTGCCCGGCGCGGGTGAGGCGCCGGCCCTGGAGGCCTAACTGGGGGCCTAATGCCTGACGCGGGGGCGCCGGCGCTGTAAACGCTCTCGGCGTCGGCGCTGTCAGTGATTCCGGCGCAGCGGGGTGACGGTGCTGTCGGTCGGCCCGAAGGCCGTAGTCGAGCCACCGGCGGAAGCGCCGTCCCAGTCGGGGATGAAGGGGCTGGGCAGCGGCCTGAACCAGTTGTCGAAGTGCTCGGGCGCGTCGGCGGGCGGGATCAGGCCCATGGTGATCAGCGCGTGGGCGGGCTGGTCGGGGCCGGACAGGGCGTCCACCCAGCCATCCCAGCGGTCCTCGTCGATGTCGGCGCCGCGCGAGTCGGCGATGACGCCGCCGAGGTTGAAGATGTCGTGGAGCACGAGGACGTCGGCCAGGGTGCGCGCCAGCGGTTCACCGACCGCCGGGCCCCCGTCGGTCAGGCGCAGTGCCATATCCCGGGCGGTGCCGCGCAGCTGGAAAACGAACTCGTAGTCGTAACGGGTCAGCCACAACTGCGGCAGGGTGGAGCCGATGTGGGTCTCGTCGAGCTGGCCCAGGTGGGCACCGCGGGGCAGCTGGGCCAGGTTCTCGAGGTCCTCGGCGACGGACATGTCGAACAGGAAGGCGCCCAAGGCGAAGCAGCGGGCGGCTTCCTCCCCGAGCGTGCGCGCCAGTCGCGGGGAGTACACCTCGGACAGGACGGTGGGGATGTCGTCCCAGTCGGGGACGGGGAGTTCGGCGGCGGCCTGGGCGGCAAGTTCCTCGGGATCGAGGCCTTCGAAAGGTTCGTAGGCCTCGTCAGGGATGTCGAAGTCGGGGCCGCCGACCCCGGCGCCGAAGGCGTCCGGGCCGCCGTTCAGACCCGCCGCCATATCGCCACCTTGCAGGAAGGCGCGGAGTCCGGCCAGGGCCTGCCAATGGGCCGGCGGTTCCCATTCGAGGGCCTCCCACACTCCCATCTGCTTGTCGCCCCGCACCTGGGTGCGGCCCGCCTCATAGTTGCGCCAGGTCTGCTCGGAGACTCCGGCGCGTGCTGCCATCGCCGGCACGCTCAGCCCCAGTTCCTGGCGGCGGGCGCGCATAGCCTGGGCAATGTCGGGATCGTCGGGCTCGTGGTGGTCATCGGTACTGCGGTTTGGGCTCATGTCGACTTCCTCCAGGGTCCGGTGCAGCCATGGCTGTTTGGGCGGCGGCGTAAGCAGCGCGTCGGCGACGCGCAGGCGAAGCTGCCGAGCAACCCGTTAACGGCGCTCCCGAGCGGTCTTGTCATCGGGACTCCTGGGTGGTCGCGTTGAGCGAACTCCCGGGCCGCCGCGATCCGCCCGTGTTCCCGCAGCGTATCGGGAACGGGCGAGCGAGGCCAGCGGCAGGCCCGTCGGCCGCGGCGGGCACCAAGCGCGTACCGACACCCGGCTGCCCGGCGAGCACCGGGTGGGGAGATTCATTTCTGCCCCGCGAGCTGCAGTGGATCGGCGCGAGCGCCCCGTCACATGCATCCCCGTCAGCGCAAACTCGTTGCAGACAGGTACAACGACGTGATCCGAGGTCGCCTGGGCCACCGGACCAGGCCGACCGTCGGCCTGGTCCTGAGGACTTCATCGTCGGCGTGGGTCACGTGGACTACGGACCAGGTCGATCTTCAACCTCACCTTCCGGCAGGGGCGCGAAGAACTCATCGAGAGCCTTAAGATCGAGGCGCACCCCGAAAAAAACGACGTTCTTCCGGAGCCACGGCCCTCAGCGTGGCAACAGGTCTGCCACCCCGAGCCTCCGCATGCTCAAGGCGCCTTCACAACTCCCTCAGTAACAGACTTTTCGCTGAAATTCCGCCAATCCGCACCAGTCAGCCCAACCCACCTCCAAGTCTCCCATGTGCGCCGACATCCCCGCCGCTCATGGGAGACCTCCCACCACCCCTCCCCGCAAACCTGAAACCGCAGGATCAAGCCATTTCAACCAACACACTCATTTCTTAAGCGTGCGGCACACCCGCTGCGCCCCTGCGCGCCAACACCCACCTTCCCCGGCCACGCTCCTCCGTCCCAACACACCCGCCGCACACGCACCGACGCCTCCACCGGATACGCACCCCGCACCTGTCACAGAATGCACCACTTTCGGACCGCGTCACTGTCAGGATCACGCTGGAACTGCAGGATTCCGCGAACACGGCTGACGCGGGCTGCGGTCGCGGGCCTGAAAGCGGTGCATCCAATGACACCCGACGCCACGCCGGCAGCCGCCGGCAGCCAGGCACCAACGCCAACAGCTCCACCCCAGCCATCTCCCCCGCGCCCCGGCGCGCCCATTCACGCGCATCCCAGCCGCGCCTTGGTGACGCCTGCGCACCCGCACCCGCCCACCTGCGTAGGCTGACGCCATGAGTTGGTTGCTGGGCTTGCGCATCGCGTGTGCCGTCATCGTCGCGGTCACGACGGTGGTCGGCGTGTTCGTCTTCGGCCGCGCCTGTCGCACCATCGCCAACCGCATGGGCGTGGGCCGCCCCGTCCCCCGCGAGCGCCTGCACCCCGTCTGCCGCCGCCTGGCACGCATGCTCGGCGAGGTAGTCGGCCACACCGCCTTCAAGGGCCGCCCCTGGATCCGGGCGGCGCACTGGCTGGTGATGGTCAGCTTCCCACTGCTGTTCCTGACCCTGGTCACCGGCTACGGCCAGGTGCTGGCGGGGCCGCAATGGGAGCTGCCGTGGCTGGGACATCAGGCCTGGTGGGCGTGGGTGGTTGAGCTCATCGCCTGGCTGAGCCTGGCCGGCATCATCCACCTGATCGCGGTGCGCCGCGTCCTGACCCGCCGCCGCGCCGCCGCGCCCCCCTTCGACGCCGACTCCGCCGGCGGCACCCGCACCCGCACCTCCCGCTTCGCCGGCTCCAGCCAGGGGCAGGCGCACTTCGTGGAAGCGGTGGTGGCCGGAGTGGTGGTCTGCGTGCTGGTGCTGCGGATGCTGGAGCACGCCCAGTTAAACCTCTCCCCCGACCCGGCCGACGCCGCACTGGCCCACTGGACGCACTTCCCGCTGACCGCCTGGACCGGCCCACTGCTGGCGCCGCTCAGCGCAAACGCCCTGGCCGCCGCGATCACGGTGGTGGCCACCATCAAGGTGGTCATCTCCATGAGCTGGTTCGTGGTGGTGGGCCGACAGCCGTCGATGGGCGTGGCCTGGCACCGCTTCCTGGCCTTCGTGAACCTCTACGCGCGCCGCAACCCCGACGGCACCAAGGCACTTGGCCCCGCCAAGCCGCTGCTGCTGCCCGACGGCCGCCCGCTCACCGCCGACACGCTGGACGACCTCGACGCCGCCATGGAGGCCGCCGAGGCGGCCGGCACCGAGGTCAAGCTCGGCGTGGAGCGCATTGAGGACTTCACCTGGAAGGGCCTGCTGGACTTCTCCACCTGCACCGAGTGCGGCCGCTGCCAGGACCTGTGCCCGGCGTGGAACACCGGTAAACCCCTGTCCCCCAAGCTGTTCACGCTGGCCCTGCGCGACCACCACGCCGCCGTCGCCCCCTACCTGCGCGCGGCGAGCGCCCTCGGCATCGAGCCCGACGACGTCACCGAGGCGATGCTGGCCGAGCGCCGCAGCGCCCGGGGCCCGCTCGGACGGCTGACGGGCATGACCGACGGCCTGGAGGACGACGACGATCTGGGCCTGGCCCCGGGCAGCGCCCACACCGGCGACGTGCTGGGTGCCCTCCTGGCCGCCAAGGCCGCCCCCACCGAGTCGGGCGTGGCCACGCGCCCGGCGCCCTTGGCCGGCGAGGTGGTCCCCGCCGACGTGCTGTGGGCGTGCACCACCTGTGGGGCGTGCGTGGACCAGTGCCCGGTGGACATCGAGCACGTCGACCACGTGATCGATGTGCGCCGCCAGCAGGTGCTAATGGCCTCGGCCTTCCCCAAGGAGCTGGGGCAGATGTTCCGCAAACTGGAGTCCAAGGGAAACCCGTGGGGCCTGGCGGCGCGCAAGCGCATGGACTGGACCAAGGGCCTGGACTTCGATGTGCCGGTTATTGGTGAGGACATCGAGTCGGCCGAGGAGGTCGACTACCTGTTCTGGGTGGGCTGCGCGGGCGCCTACGAGGACCGGGCGAAGAAGACGACGCGGGCGGTGGCCGAGCTGCTGCACACCGCGGGGGTGTCCTTCGCGGTCCTGGGCGACGCCGAGGCCTGCACCGGCGACCCGGCCCGCCGCGCCGGCAACGAGATCCTGTTCCAGACGCTGGCGGCACAGAACGTCGAGACGCTCAACGAGGCCGGGGCCCAGAAGATCGTGGTGACCTGCGCCCACTGCTTCAACACGCTGGCCCGCGAGTACCCGCAGGTGGGCGGGCACTACGAGGTGCTGCACTACACGCAGCTGCTGAGTCGGCTGGTGCGGGAGGGGCGGCTGCGTCCCGTTCCCCCGCAGGCGGGGCCGACGGCGCCGCCCGCCGCAGGGCCTGAGGCGGGCGGCGCCCCGAGCGTCACCTACCACGACGCCTGCTACCTGGGCCGCCACAACCGCGTCTACTCCCCGCCGCGCGAGCTGCTGGAGGCGACCGGCGCCGCCACCTTGGAGATGCCGCGCAGCGGCGAGCGCGGATTCTGCTGCGGCGGCGGCGGGGCCCGGGCCTTCATGGAGGAGTCGATCGGCACCCGCATCGCGGTGGAGCGCTCGCGGGAAGCGATCGGCACCGGCGCGCAGGTGATCGCCACGGCCTGCCCGTTCTGCACCACCATGCTCTCCGACGGCGTCGCCTCCGAGGGTGCCGACGTGCGCGTCACCGACGTGGCCACCCTCATGCTGGAGTCCGTCCGCCGCGGCCAGCAGCCGACGCCCGCCTGAGAGCGTTTCCGCCCGGCGGCCAGCAGCCGACGCCGGTCGGGCCACCGGCCGCCGCTACGCCCTCCCGACGGCGTCGGCCGGCTCGACGTCGACCTCATCGGCCCGAACACGACCACCACGCCGCAGCCCCGGGCCCGAACCGCCGCCCCCACAAACACCAAGAGCCCGTCTGCAACGCCGGTTCACCGTTTACTACGCCACTTAGCGGTCTGCTGAAGGCCTCCGAGGTATTCAGCAGACCGCTAACCGGCGTTCCAAACACCGAAGTGGCGTAGCAGACGAGCCGCCAGACCCGCCCCAGGCACCTCTAGAAGTCCGTCTGAACGCTCACCCCGTCCATAGCGTCACGGATGTCTCTGGGGAGCCCATCTCCCTGCCGCAAGATCAACATCCGACCATCCTGAACCTTGATGATCGTCGACGACGCCGTGGTGCCCTGATGCCTGCCCCGAGGATCAGGTCCACCTCGTCACCGATCTGCTCGCTCATGAGTTCTAGGTCCACCAGGACGCCGTCGGCCCGGCCGGACAGGTTCGCAGATGTCATCGCTACCGGCCGTCCAGTAAATCCCAGTAATCGTTGCAGGGTCGGGCTCGACAACACCCCCAGCGCCACCGTACCGCCTCCGCGCACCAGGAAGTCAGGCACCACCCGACATCTATGACTATGAATACCCTGGGAGGCACGCCTCCGCATATCTCCACTAAAAGAGCCTGTCACAGACGTTTACAACCATGGCCACATCGTGATACCTTTACTCCATGAACGCTGAACAGCCCCTGACGCCAGAACAACTAGACGCACATCATGAAGTCATCCATGCCGCTAAGCATTTACTGTCACTCAGTCCTTCAGCAGTTCCAGAAGACAGCAGAACGAAACTACCAACAACACCGAACGATATTCTACGCTCAGTCGCATCCCCGATGGACCGAACGAAGCCGCGCACCCCGGACATCGACCGCACACAGGATGCAGTATACGAGGCATCTTTAGCCCTGATTCGTTCACTAGCTCGAGCGGAACACGATGATGAGCAAATCGAGCGGCAGCGGTATATACTTCACACCGCTCTTGAGGATTACCGTATCGCGGTAGACCGCGCACCGAAACAGAAATGAACGACCGGCCGCCCGCCGGGACGGGCGAGTCGAAGAGGACTCCGGTAAGCGGGTGCGGGTCCGGCACGGCTCAGCTCCGGTAGGGGTCGATGTGCAGGCGCATGCCGCGCGGGTCGCGCACCAGCCCGGCCGTCTCCAGCAGCCGACCGACCTCCGGGTCGAGCGCGGAGACGCCGTTGAGCGTCTCCACCACGCGCTTGCCGGAACGGGCCGCCCGGCGCAGCAGGTCGCGGGTCTCGGCGGCGACGACGGCGGCCAGCGCCCGCTCCAGCTCCGCCCGATTGGCCGTGTAGGCGGTCAGGGCGCGCAGCCGCTCGGCCACGTGCAGCACCGGCCGCCCGCCTATCAGGACCACACGCGCCCCCTGCCGCGCGGCCGGGCGCGGCAGCTCCGCGGCATCTGCGACAGCTGCGGCCCGCGCGGCCAACTCTGGTGGTAGCGCCGGCTCGGGCCAGGGGACGACGCCGCCCACGAGGCAGGCGGGGTCCTTCAGGTCCAGCACCACCGGCACCGGTGCGGCGCCAGGATCGGGTGCCGGTAGGGACTCGGAAGTCGCACCGGAGGGCCGGGAGCCCTCGCCCTTCTGCACGGCAGTGGGAGCCTCCATGACATCGCCGTCGGCGTCCCGCCCCGCCAGGGCACGCAGCCGGTCGACGGTCTCCCGGCCCGCGAACTGGCTCGGCCCGAGCCCGTCGACGAAGGCTCCGCGCGCCACCACGCCGGTGTCCTCCATGCGGCGCAGCACCGGCAGCAGCGGGCCGATGCCGCCCGGCACGCCGGCGGCGAGCGCCACGTCCCTACTGACGACGCCGTAGCGGTCGAGCAGGGACTCGACGTCGACCACCGCCTGCTCCTCGGCCGTAACCTGCTGCGGGGAGAGCCGGTGCCAGGAGGCCGTTGCGAGCGCGGCCACGAGTGCCGGGTTGTGGCCCGCGGCCACGGTGCTGCCGTTGGAGGGGACGCCCCCACCGGTCGAGGCCGATGGCCGCCGGGAGCCTGGTGGCGGCAGCGGCTGTGATGCGGGCGGCGTCGAGCGCGGCAGCCCCGCAGACCCAGCCAGGCGGGCGCGGTCGGTGTAGTAGCCACTGCGGTAACCGCCGTAGCGGCGCGTACGGCGGCTGCTCACCCGCCGGAGCGGGGCGGCGGTCGGCCGGGGCTGGAGGACCGTGCGCACCGGCGCGAAAGAGCTGGCCGTCAGCCGCCCGGAGAGCACCAGCGCCCAGTGCTCCTCGGGGTCTAGCTCGTCCCGACCGAGGCTCGCCCCAACTGCGGGAGCCAGCGGCGAGTCGGAGGGGAAGAAGGCGATCTCGCCAAGTAGCGCGCCGCTACGGCTCGGATCAGTAGACCTTGGCGCAGCAGCCGCGACCGACGGCGCCGGGACGCCCGCAGTGGCGGCCGCATCCGCACCGGCTGCGCCCCGCGCCCGGCAGACCCAGACCACCTCCCCCGAGGCGATGAGCTCGTCCAGCACGGAGGGTCGGTAGTCGGCAACCCGGGCCGGGAAGACCACCGCCTCCCACAGCCCGGCGGGCAGCCACACGCCCTCCAAGGCGGCAATGGCCTCCGCGAGCGCCTCGACGCCATGCGGGGGCGCGATCCCGACGCCGTATGCGGCGCTGCCGGCCACAGCACCAGGCCTTGCCGGCGCCCCGGCAGCTGCGGGCTCGGCGCCCGTGTACTCCACACGCGCAGTTATGCCGGCGCGCTCCAGCACGAGTTGCTGCAGGGCGGCGGCAGGCACCGGCTTCACGGCGGCGCGCGCCTTGGCCAGCGAACGGTTGCGCACCCGGGTGAACACTCCAGGCGCCATCCAGCGGGCCTGGTCGCCGCCGCCCAGGCGCATGAGCGTGCCCTCGTCGGCCAGTGCTTTCAGCTCGTCGGCGGCCACGGACACGCCCAGCCCGAAGGCACGGGCCACCGCCTCGGCCGTCACCGCGGCGTGCGTGCGGGCATGGCGCAGCAGCAGCTCGGCCAGTGGCGTGCGGGACCCGGCGACAGACGAGGCCCCATCCGCCCAGTCGGGCACCGCGACGCCTAGGGCACCATGCAGCACCGTGGCGTCCTCCGTGCGCGCCCAGCACTCCCGCCCGCCCACGCGCACAGGGAAGGCGCGCCGTGCCCGTTCCAGCTCCGCGAGCCCGGAACGCACGACCGCGAGGATCCCGGACCCGACAGCAACGCCGACATCCGCACTGCCACCGCCCGAGGCCGACTCACCTTCCGTACCGCCGCCTGCCGCATCGGGCTCAGGCTCGCCCACAGCCTCGTGCGCCACCATCTCACCCGCCGACTCGCCGTCGTCGCCCCGGCAGCGGGCGGCGAGCTCACCTACAGTCAGCGGCCCGAGCTCGCGCAGCAGGTCGGCCAGGCCCTCGGCGTCGGCGCGCACCCGCCGCCCGGGCTCCAGCCGCTGCAGCTCGCACTCGACCCGCGCCATGACCTCCTCGTCCAGCAGGTCGGCGATGCCGCCGTCGCCCACGAGTTCGGCCACGGCGTCGGGGTCCAGGGAGAGCAGGTGGGCGCGGCGCTCATCGTTGGGCACGTCGTACTGGTACAGGAAGGTGGCGGTGTAGCCGAACAGCAGCGGGCCGGCGAAGGGGGACGGCGTGTGCGTGGCCGCCTCCACCACCTGCGCCCGCCCCGCGGCGAGGCGTTCCATGAGGCCCCGCAGGGCGGGCAGGTCCCACACGTCCTGCAGGCATTCGCGGGCCGCCTCCACCAGCACCGGGAAGCCCGGGAACTGCCGGGAGGCCTCCAGGAGTTGGCCGGCCTTGAGCCGCTGCAGCCACAGCGGGGTACGGCGGCCGGGACGGGCTCCCGGCATCAGCAGGGCGCGGGCGGCGCACTCGCGGAAGCGGGCGGCGAACACGGCGGTCTGGTCGACGCGGGTGCGCACCAGCTGCTCGATCTCCGCAGGATCGAAGATGAACAGTTCGCCACCCGGCGGGCGCTCACTGGGCGGTGCGAGCAGCACCAGGCCGTCGTCGCCGGTGACGATCTGCGGGTCGAAGCCCAGCATGCGGCGCGCCCGCTCCTTGATCGCCATGGCCCAGGGCTCGTGCACGCGGCGGCCCAGCATGCTGTGCAGGATCAGCCGCCAGTTGCCGTCCTCGTCCCGGCAGCACTCCAGCACGATCGTGGTGTCGCTGGGGACGACGCCGGTGGCCGCCCGCTGCTCGCGCAGCAGCGACACCAGGTTGGCCTGGGCACTCGTGTCCAGGCCCGCGCGGCCCAGACGCTCGGTCAGCTCCGGCTGCGGAGGGTCCCCGAAGCCGCCGTCGCCCAGGGCCGCGGCCGCCTCGCGCAGGAAGGCGCCCTTGGCGGCGCCGGTGGGGGCGGGCCGCCCGACCCCCTCGCCACGCCAGAAGGGCAGGCGGGCGCTGCGGCCGGGCGCCGGGTCGACGACCACGCGGTCCGCCCCGATCTCGCGAATGCGCCAGGAGGAGGTGCCCAGGGTGATCACGTCACCGACGCTGGACTCGTTGACCATCTCCTCGTCCAGCTCCCCCACGCGGCGGCGGCCGGCGGCGGCGTCGCCCTCGGGCAGCATCACCGGGAACAGGCCGCGGTCGGGGATGGTCCCGGAGGCGGCGACGGCCAGGCGCTGCGCAGCGGGGCGGGCGGTGAGCGCGCCGGTTTTGCGGTCCCAGAAGATCCGCGGGGAGAAGTCGGCCAGTTCGGCGGAGGCGTAGCCGCCCGCAAGCAGGTTCAGGACGGAGTCGAAGGCGGTGCGCGGCAGGCCCCGGTAGGGGGCGGCGCGGGTGACGGTGGCGTACCAGTCGTCGGCGGTGCGGTCCTCGACGGCGACGGCGGCCACCGTCTGCTGGGCGAGCACGTCCAGCGCGTTGGGCACCAGGGAGGTGCGCTCAATGCCGCCGGTGCGCATGCCCTCGGCGGCGACGACGGCGTCCACCAGTTGGGTGTGCTCAACCGGGTAGATGATTCCGCGGGGCCGCCCGCCGACGCGGTGCTCGGCGCGGCCCACGCGCTGCAGCCCGGCGGCCACCGACGGCGGGGGCGCCACCTGGAGGACCAGGTCGATGGAGCCCATGTCGATGCCGAGCTCCAGGGAGGCGGTGGCCACCACGCAGCGCAACTCGCCCGACTTGAGCTCCTCCTCGACCTCGCGGCGCTGCTCCTTGGAGACCGAGCCGTGGTGGGCCTTGGCGATCACGGGGACGCCCTCCGGCAGGGGCCGGGCGTGGTGGCTCTCCCCCATCTCCCAGGACTCGTGGTGACGGACCGGTTCGAGGGCCATGTCTTCGGAGCCTTCGGCAGCCGCCGGGCCCCGCGCGGCCAGGTACTCGGCGTAGGCCTCGTTCAGGTGGGCGGTCAGGCGCTCGCACACACCGCGGGAGTTGACGAAGATGAGCGTGGTGCGGTGGGCGAGGATCTGCTCCAGCAGGGCGTGCTCGATATGCGGCCAGATGGAGGCCGTCATGCGGGCCGGGGCTTCGCCGTCGGCGCGGCCGGGGGCCATGGCGGCGCGCAGGGCCCGATCCGAGCGCCACGCCTCCCGGCCGCTACGGCCGCCCCGGCCGCCGGTCCCGACCGGCGCCCGGCCATCCGCGCGAGTGCTGCCGACACGCGCGCCGACCGGGTCACCCGCGCGATCACCGGCTCCACCGCCCACACCCGCCGTCCCGCTACGCCGGGGCGTGCCCCGCAGGGCCCGCTCGTGACGATCCCAGGTGGCCGGCACGCGGGCCATGTCCGTCACGGGCACGGCCACGGTCACGTCGGGGGCGGTGCGGGCGTCGTCGGCGATGATGCTGACGGGATGGGTGCCGCCAAGGAAGCGGGCGATCTCCTCGGGCGGGCGCACGGTCGCGGACAGACCGATGCGCTGGGCGGGCCGGGGCAGCAGGTCGTCCAGGCGCTCCAGCGACAGCGCCAGGTGGGTGCCGCGCTTCTCGCCGGCGAAGGAGTGGATCTCGTCGACGATCACCGTCTCCACGCTGCGCAGGGTCTCGCGCACTGCGCTGGTGAGCATCAGGTACAGCGACTCGGGGGTGGTGATGAGGATGTCGGGCGGGTGAGTGCGCAGGCGGCGGCGCTCGGCCGGGGTGGTATCGCCCGTGCGCATGCCCACCGAGATGGGGGCGGCGGGCGCGTCCAGGTCTGCGGCGGCCGCGGTGATGCCGGCCAGGGGACGGCGCAGGTTGCGCTCCACGTCGGCGCCGAGCGCCTTGAGCGGGGAGATGTACAGGACCCGTACCCCACGGTGCGGCTGCCGGGCGGGGCGGTCGGCCGAAGTGGGCTCATCGCCCTGGGCCACCTGCGCCCCGGGACGGGCGAGCCGGTCAATGGCGGAAAGGAACGCCGCGAGGGTCTTGCCCGAGCCGGTGGGGGCGATCACTAGGGCGTTCTCGCCGCGGCCAATCGCCTCCCAGGCACGCAGCTGCACCGGCGTCGGCCCGGCCGGGAAGGCGGCGTCGAACCAGGCGCGGGTGGCGGGAGCGAAAGTCTCGGGCAGTGTCGGCGGCATCGGGGCCAGGATAGGCGTGGGCACCGACAGGAATAGAGCCCCTAGATCGCACCGCCGGCAGCGCCCACCTCACACCGGGAGCGCCGGAGTTCAAAGACTCGGCCCGTCAGAAGTCTTCCGCGCCTGCGGCCTCATCGATCAGCCGGTCCAGAATCTCCGGTACCCGCTGCGTCACCGCAGCCCAGAACAGGTCGTCATTCATTGATCGGTAACCCGTGTGGGCCGCTATGTTCCGCGTCGTACTGATCGCCAGCCGCTCCTCGCGAGTGACAGCAGTCAGATACGGCACGAACTCGGGTCGCTCGAACAGTGCCGCCAGCCAAATGATCACCATCGATGCGACGTCGTAGGCGTCCGAGCCGTCGTGAAACGAGTCCCGCGAGGTGCCGGAAACCATCTGCACGCGCCTGCGAATCGCCTTCAGCTCTTCCACCAGGTTTTCTCGGTCATGGCTGCGTGCAGCAGCTCTGCGGGGACGCGGCGCGAACCGCCGTTTCGGGTCGGCGTCGTTCACAAAGGCACCGCCTCTCGGACGGCGCTCTTGAGGACGTCGGGCACCGAGGTATCGGCCACCGCCTCGACCGGGAATCCCGTTAGCTCCTCAACCTCGGCGGCAAACAGGGCCAGATCGAACAGGTCAGCACCGGAGGCGGGGGTGACCAGCAGATCAATATCGGAGTCGAAGGTGTCCTCGCCGCGCAGCGCCGAACCGAACACCCGCGGATTCGCCAGGCCGTGCGCCCGGGCACTGGCGATGATCGCATCGGCGTGTGCGGCGAGCGGAATGGATGGACGGTAGTCGGCCGCACGCAAGACGCGTTCCAGCATTTCGTCGGATACGGAACGCCTGCCCGACTCCATCTGGGCCAGACTCGGCTGCCGCAGGCCGGCGCGTTCAGCCAACTGGGTCTGCGTCAACCCCGCGTCACGTCGTGCAGCACGGATGAGCTCAGGCGCCGCATCAGTATCGAAGCGTCTCACACACCAAGCATATAGCAGGGATGCTATAACGATGTAGCTGTTTGCGTCGGCGACTCCACGTAGCGTGAGCCCCATGTCCACCGCCGTCCCCGCTAACTCCTCCCCCGCCGCCCCCACCGCCATCAGCGTGCGCGGCGCCCGTGTCCACAACCTCAAGAACGTCGACGTCGAGGTGCCGCTCGGGAAGCTGGTGACGGTGGCGGGCGTGTCCGGATCCGGCAAGTCCTCCCTCGCCCTGGGGGTGCTCTACGCCGAGGGCGCCCGCCGCTACCTGGAGTCCCTGTCCACCTACACGCGCCGCCGTCTGACCCAGGCGGCCCGCCCCGACGTCGACGAGGTGCTGCACGTGCCCGCCGCCCTGGCTCTGCACCAGCGGCCGCCCGTGCCCGGGGTGCGCTCCACCTTCGGCACCTCCACCGAGGTCCTCAGCTCCCTGCGCCTGGCGTACTCGCGGCTGGGCTCCCATTGCTGCCCGAACGGTCACGCCAATGCGCCCAGCACCGACGTCGCCCTGGAGATACCCACCACCTGCGCCGCCTGCGGCGTCGAGTTCTACGGGCCGGGTGCAGAGATGATGGCCTTCAACTCCGAGGGCGCCTGCCCCCGCTGCGAGGGCACGGGCGTGGTGCGCACCGTGGATGAGGCGACGCTGGTGCCCGACGAGTCGCTGACCATCGACGAGGGCGCCGTCGCCCCCTGGCAGAACCTGATGTGGTCGCTCATGAAGGACGTGGCCCGGGAGATGGGCGTGCGCACCGATGTGCCGTTCCGCGAGCTGACGGAGCGCGAGCGGGAGATCGTGTTCCACGGCCCCGCGGAGAAGCGGCACATCCTCTACGTCAACGAGAAGACCGGCGTCGCCGGCGAAATGGACTTCACCTACTACAGCGCGGTGCACACGGTGGAGAACGCGCTGTCCAAGGTCAAGGACGAGCGGGGCATGAAGCGCGTGGAGAAGTTCCTCCACGAGGCCGTCTGCCCGGACTGTGGCGGCTCCCGCCTGTCGGAGCTGGTGCGCTCCACCAAGGTGCGCGGCATCGGCCTGGACGAGGCCTGTCGGCTCCCGCTCAGCGAGCTGGTGGAGTGGGCGGCCGGCATTGCGGACACCATGCCGCAGGAACTGGTGGCCATGGCCCGGCAGATCGTCGACGAGCTGATCGTGACCGCCCGCCGGCTGCTGGACCTGGGCCTGGGGTATCTGAGCCTGGACCGGGCGTCGTCGACCCTGTCCACCGGGGAGCGGCAGCGTGTCCAGCTCGCCCGCGCCGTGCGCAACCGCACCACCGGGGTGCTGTACGTGCTCGACGAGCCCAGCATCGGCCTGCACCCGGCCAACCTGGCCGGCCTGACCGGCGTACTGCGGGACCTGCTGGCCGACGGCAACTCGGTGCTGGTGGTGGATCACGACGTCGCCCTGCTGCGGCAGGCCGACTGGCTGCTAGAGATCGGCCCGGGCTCTGGGCACGCCGGAGGCGAGATCGTGGTCAACGCGCCGGTGGCGCAGGCGGTGGCGGACCCGGCCAGCCGCATCGCCCCGTTCATCACCGGCGCGGCGGAGGTCATCTGCCGCGAACCCACCGAGGCCGAAGAGGTATTCGCCCACGGCGCCGTGCATCTGGAGACCGCCCCCATCCACACGGTCCATGCGCTCGACGTCGCCATCCCCGAGCAGCGGCTCACCGCCGTGACCGGCGTGTCCGGCTCCGGCAAGACCACCCTGGTGTTGGAGTCGCTGGTGCCGGCCCTGCGCGCGCTCGCCGACGACGCCCCGCTGCCCGCCCCGGCGACCTCCATCCAGACCGAGCAGGCGCAGCGGGTGGTCGTCGTCGACGCCTCCCCCATCGGCACCAACGTCCGCTCGACGGTGGCCACCTACTCCGGGGTGATGGACGAATTGCGGCGCGTGTACGCGCGCACCCCGGCTGCGCGCGAGGCGGGGCTGAGGGCCGGCGACTTCTCCTACAACACCGGTTCGCTGCGCTGCGCGCACTGCGACGGCACCGGCCAGATCGTCCTGGACGTGCAGTTCCTGCCCGACGTCGACATCGTCTGCCCCGAGTGCGGCGGCTCCCGCTACGGCGAGGCCGCGCGCGACATCCGTCGAGTGCTGGCCGACGGCGACCGGGACGCCGCGGGCCTGTCCCTGCCGGAGCTGCTGGCGCTGACGGTCGACGAGGCCGAGCAGGTGTGCGCCGACCTGCCCAGGGCGCGTCGTCACCTGCATCTGTTGTCGGAGCTGGGCCTGGGTTACTTGACGCTCGGGGAGACGACCACGGCCCTGTCCGGCGGTGAGGCGCAGCGGCTGAAGCTGTCCGCCGACCTGGGCCGCGACCAGCACGGGACGGTGTTCGTGCTCGACGAGCCGAGCATCGGCCTGCACCCGCTGGACGTGCGCGTGCTGCTGGGCGTGCTGGATCGCCTGGTGGAGCGGGGCGCCAGCGTGGTGGTGATCGAGCACGACCTGGACATGATCGCCAACGCCGACTGGGTCATCGACATGGGCCCGGGCGGCGGCGAGGCCGGCGGCCGCGTGGTCGCCGCCGGCACCCCCGAGCAGCTGGCCGCAGATCCGGCTTCAATCACGGGACGCTATTTGGCGGAACATCTAGCTCAAAGCAGCGCGCACTGAACACCGGTTTAGGTCGGCGGCGCCAGGGACGTGAAGGCCCCCACCCCGACAAGCGCGGATCTGCATCAACATCAGGCAGTTCGGAGGCCGACGAGTGACGGGCGGATCCCGGCGGCCGCGATGTGCGCGGTGGACGAGGCGTCACCGTTCACGTCTTCACTCAACGGTTCGCCCCACGTCGGCCCGCGCGTCGGGGCATCTTGTAAAGACAGATGTTGGGAGTCATCCGGAGGCTAACTCGAACCCGGTTGGATCCCGGTCCTCTGCTTGGACCGCGCTCCTCCAGTTGGACCGCGCTCCTCCAGCTGGACCGTCTGAGAGTGCGTCTGAGACGGTCCAACTGAAGCCAGACGGTCCAGGCGAGCGCACCAGGGCGAACCCCGGCACCATCCTTAGAGCCAGCCATTTAGAGGCACGTACCAGCGGCAATACTTGGCGAACCGTCCGAGCTAAGTGCCGGACCGTCAGGGAACACGCGAACTGTCCACCCCGAGGTGGCCTGTGCGCCGAGACCCCGCGGACGCGGTGTCAAAATCGATGACAAACGCCGTCGACGCCCAACAGGTCCCGATTCGGCACCCGCACAATTCCAACGATTCGCCCACAACCGCTAACACCGTCGAACCCGTTTGTCATGAATCCTGACACCCCGACCCCACATCCGGACTGCATCACCTCAGTCGACCGGTATGACCTCCACTGAGCGGCAGTGCTCCTTCGCGAGAGCCGTTGGGATACGCGCTCCGAGCGTGGCGAGCACAGTCCGGAGCGCGCCGCCAGGTCCATGAGGTGGAAGTTGGTGACCAACAGACGCGTAGCCCAAGACACCACACCTTCAAACCAATTGCTGGCCGCTTCATGGTGAGCATGATTGACAAGGGAAATAGTGAGCATCACGTTGACGTCGAGCAGGCGCGGGTGCCGGTCAGGCGGCACCATCGCAGCACCTCTCAACGAGGCCCAAAGCCACCGTATAAACCGACTGCCCGCCCGGAGGTGAAAAGACCGCCACGCCGCGAGAGCCGGCTTCGCCCCCGTTGCCGCGAATCCCGCGCAGCGCATCGTCCGACACGGCCCAGCCCAGAGAGATTCCCTCCCGGTGAAGCCTCTCCCGCGCCACTGCGAGAACATCATCATCGATATCCAGCGTTGTTCGCATCAGCACATCGGCACATCAACGCCGCGTTTCCCATCACAGTCACCCCGAGCCGACCAGGCGAACTCACCCGCCGTCACCGCCGCGCCCACCGCCGCAGGCGTCGGCACCACTCGTGCCCTCGGCATCCTCGACGTCGTCGGCACCCTTCCGGGGCCGCCCCCTGCCCCGCATGGGCGCGGCCTTGACGCCCCGACCGGCGTCGTCGAGCGCACGCCGCAGGATGATCTCGATCTGCGCGTTGACCGAACGCAGGTCGTCGGCGGCCCACTTGGCTATCGCCGCGTGGACCGCCGGGTCCAGCCGCAGCAGGACCTGCTTGCGCTTACCGCCCGCCATCGGCAGCCTCCGTAACCGAACCGGACAGACCTCAGGCGTACAGGGAGCCGGTGTTGACGACGGGCTGAGTACGCTGGTCGGAGCAAAGCACCACCAGCAGGTTGGAGACCATCTGGGCGCGGCGCTCGTCGTCCATGGAGACGATGTCGTCGGCCTCCAGTCGCTTGAGGGCCTGATCCACCATGGTGACCGCACCCTCGACGATCTGCTCGCGGGCGGCGATCACCGCGCCGGCCTGCTGCCGCTGCAGCATCGCCTGGGCGATCTCCGGGGCGTAGGCGAGGGAGGAGATGCGCACCTCGATGATCTCCAGTCCGGCGATCGCCACGCGCGCGGCGACCTCCTCCGCGAGTTCGGCGGAGACCAGGTCGGTGCCGCCGCGCAGTGAGGTCTCGCCGGGGCCGGGCTCGTCATAGGGGTGGGTGGTGGCCACGTGCCGCAGCGCGGACTCCGCCTGCGCCTTGATGAAGTCCTCATAGGCCTCGACGGCGAAGACGGCGCGGGCGGTGTCGGCCACCTGCCAGACGACGATGGCGGCGATCTCCACGGGGTTGCCGTCCAGGTCGTTGACCTTGATCTCGTTGGTCTCGAAGTTGTGGACCTTGATGGACACCTTCTTGCCGGATGTCAGCGGCGGCACCAGGACCAGGCCGGTGCGGCGCACGGTGCCGATGTAGCGGCCGAAGAACTGGCGCACGCTGGTCTGCCCAGGAGAGACGATGGTGAAGGAGGTGAACAACAGCAGCGGAATGATCAGGCCCACGGCGCCTACGACCAGGCGCGGCACCCCGCCCGGTTCGCCCCGGTCCGCGGCGACGGCGCCGGCAACGAAGACGGCAATGGACACGCCGAAGAGCCCCAGCAACAGGAGCAGTACCAGGAAAGCCGCACCGGAGCCCGCGCCGGCAGCGGGCCTCTCCGCGATATCGACACGCCCCTCGGCGGGGACGGGGTCCTGCTGGGGAACAACGACGCGCGGCGTCGTGGACATGGCGACCTCCAGTTCCAGCCACAGCGGCGGAGGCGTAGACCTCTCGACTCCCGCGACGGCTATAGCAATATGATAGCTATTTTTCGGGCGATGACAAGCCGCACCCCTGACCGCTACCCACCCGCAGGCCCGCAACTGTCACCAGATGCACCACTTTCAGCCGCCCCACCCAGCCCCCACTCCGAAAAACGGCACAGTTCCGCGGCAGCACCCGGTCTTCGCGACAGGACCGCACCCTAAAGCGGTGCATTCCGTGCCACCTGAGCAGTTGGACGTCGCCTGCCGCCGCCTCCAGCACCCGCACAACCATCTCCGCCGCCCTGGCCGCCTGGGCGGCGCATCACCCGCAATAGCTACCCCGCCCGCAGCGTCGGACTCGCCCCGTAACCTGGTGGCATGAGCCCGGAGGACGCCCCCTCACTCTTCGACGCCGCGGCCGAGGGCGGCGGCCCGATCGTCGACGACCCCACCCGCCCGCTCGCGGACCGGTTGCGGCCGCGCACACTCGATGACGTCGTCGGGCAGGACCACCTGCTGGCTGCGGACGCCCCGCTGGGGCGGATGGTGGCCGCAGGACGCCTGGCCTCAATCATCCTGTGGGGCCCGCCCGGCTGCGGGAAGACCACGATCGCCCGGCTGCTGGCCGACCGCACCGGCCTGGTGTTCGAGCAGGTCTCGGCCACCTTCTCCGGCGTGGCCGACCTGCGCAAGGTGTTCGCCGCCGCCGCGCGTCGCCGCGAGGTCGGCCAGGGCACCCTGCTGTTCGTGGACGAGATCCACCGCTTCAACCGCGCCCAACAGGACTCGTTCCTGCCCTACGTCGAGGACGGCACGGTGGTGCTCGTGGGCGCCACCACCGAGAACCCCAGCTTCGAGCTCAACGGCGCGCTCCTGTCCCGCTGCCAGGTGTTGGTGCTGCACCGGCTCGACGACGCCGCCCTGGCCGAGCTCCTCTCCCGCGCCGAGGCGCTGCTCGGTCGGAGGCTGCCGCTGACCGACGGCGCCCGGCGCGCGCTACTGGCCATGGCCGACGGCGATGGGCGCTATCTGCTGGGCATGGTCGAGCAGGTCATCGGCTATGCGGATTCCCAGGAGAAGGCTGGCGCCGCCGGCAAGGACGCCGTCGCACCCGCCGGCTCGTCCGCCGGAGCCGGGCTGACCGAACTCGACGAGCAGGCGCTGACCGCCGTCGTCGCCTCCCGAGCGCCGCTGTACGACAAGTCCTCCGAGGAGCATTACAACCTCATCTCGGCGCTGCACAAGTCCATGCGCGGCTCCGACCCGGACGCCGCCCTGTACTGGCTGGCGCGCATGCTGGCCGGCGGGGAGGACCCGCTTTACATCGCGCGGCGGCTGGTGCGCTTCGCCTCCGAGGACGTTGGCATGGCCGATCCCGGCGCCCTGCAGATGACCCTGGCCGCCTGGGACACCTACGAGCGCCTGGGCTCCCCCGAGGGCGAGTTGGCCATCGCCCAGGCGGTCGTCTACCTGGCGACGGCGCCGAAGTCGATCAGCGTGTACCGGGCCCTGGGGCGGGCGACGAAACTGGCTCGGCAAACCGGCTCGCTCATGCCGCCGGCGCACATTCTGAATGCACCCACCCGGCTGATGAAGGAACTCGGCTACGGCGAGGGCTACCAGTACGACCCGGACACCCCGGAGGGCTTCTCTGGTGCCGACTACATGCCCGAGGGCCTCCCGCCGCGAGAGCAGCGCGAGCGCCTGTACGAGCCCACCGATCACGGCCACGAGCGCCGTATCCGCGAGCGCCTGGCCTACTGGGAGGGCCTGCGCGCCAAGCTGCGCGCTGAACAGTGAGCCGCCGCCATATCTACCGATCTCGGCACGTAACTTCTACCGATCTCGGCGAAGAGGAGGAGGGGGCGGAGCCGCAGGCACGCAACGTGCGGTCAGCGCTCGTACAGGACGGCGACGGTACGGCCGGGGACGGTGATGGTGCCAGTGTTCGCGTCGAAGCGGGTGTCCTTGACGATCGGGTCGGCGCCCTCCATCTGGATGTCGCTCAACTCGAAGTAGCGGTCCACCAGCGCGTCCACCCGCTGCTCCACCGTGGTGGGCGCGGGGTTGATCACCACCAGCAGCCCGTCCAGGTCCGGATCGATGTCGTCGGCGCCGGCGCCGTCGTCGACCAGCATGATCACCAGCCCGGGCACATCGAAGTCGCCGGTGGGGAAGGACACCCGCTCACGGATCAGTTCAGCCGACCCCAGGGAGAACAGGTGGCTGGAGCGGCGCAGCCGCAGCAGGTCGAGCGCCTGTTCCCGGGCGGTGGCGATGTCCTGCGGGGAGGGGCGCAGGTCCTCGCGCATGAGGATCCCGGCCTGCACCACCCAGGCGTCGAAGTTGCGGGCGGCGGGCGGCAGGCCCCGGCCCCAGCCGTTGTCGCGCCCGGTCCAGTCAATGGCGTTGAAGTGGTCGCCGGAGTTGTAGGAGTCCGTGTCCAGCGACTTGCTGCGCAGCAGCTCGGTGCCGGCCGCCCAGAAGCACGGCGACTGCCCCAGGGTCACGGTGGCCAGGCACAGGGTGTTCATGCGGATGCGCTCGGACATGGGGGTCCCGGGCGGAAGCTTGTAGGCGAGCCGGTCGTAAAGGGTCTCGTCGTCGTGGGCGTCGACGTAGTTGATGGAGTCGACCGGCGCAATCCCATAGGCGGCGGCCTCGTCGCCGTAGCGAATCTCGTCGCCCCGGACCCACTGCCCTTCGGGGCCGGGCAGCTCGAAGTCGCACAGGTTCCCGGCCAGGGCCAGGCGCACCAGGTCGGCGCGCCAGGCAAGATCGTCGCGCTTGGTCTCCTCGGAACGGTCGTCGTAGCCGTTGGGGTCGGTGAGCTCGCCGTTGCCCAGGCCCTGCGGCACCCGCGGATCGGTGTCATCGCTGCGCCCGTGGACGGCGTCGCGGACGCGGTCGTTGAAGGTGCCGATGCCCAGCCGGCCCGCCTGCCCCTGGGTGGCCTGGGTGAACAGGGCGTTGTCCGCCACCTCCCCCATGTTCCAGCCCTCGCCGTACAGGTAGATGGGGTGGCCGACGGCGTCGTCGGCCACCTCGGCCAGGGCCTCCTGGAGCCGCGCCATGGTCTGAAGCGAGTGGTAGCCCATCAGGTCGAAGCGGAACCCGTCGACCCGGTAGTCGACCACCCATGACACGCAGGCGTCGATCATGAGCCGCTCCGCCATGCGGTGCTCGGTGGCGATGTTGTTGCAGCAGGTGGACATCTCCATGTTCCCGGCGGCGTCGAGGCGGTGGTAGTAGCCGGGAACGATCCGGTCGAGCACGCTGTGGGCGTCCTGCCCGGAGGCCCCCGTGTGGTTGAAGACCTGGTCGAGCACCACCTGCAGGCCCATGCCGTGGATGGCGCCGATCATCTCCCGGAACTCCTGCACGCGCGCCCCGCCGTCCTGGCGGCCCTCGCGCGCGTAGGACCCCTCGGGGGCCTGCCAGTGCCAGGGGTCGTAGCCCCAGCTGTAGGCGTCTTGATCGGCGACGGCGGCGATGGCGGCCTGCGGGCGGCGGGAGGCCGGGGAGGCGTGGTCCGGAACGCGCGGGGTGCGCTGGGCGGAGCGGTCCTCCGGGACGGAGCAGAAGTCGAAGGTGGGCAGCAGGTGGAGGGTGTCGATGCCGGCGGCCGCGAGCCGCCGCAGGTGACGGGTGCCCTCGGAGGGCAGTGAGAAGGCGGCGTAGGTGCCGCGCAGTTCCTCGGGGACGGAGGCGTCGGCGGCGGAGAAGTCGCGCACGTGCAGCTCGTAGATGGCGCGGGCCGCGTCCGACACGACGACGGGGCTGAGGTTCTCCCGCCAGGAGGATGGCTTGAGGGCGCGCTGGTTCAGATCGACGACGACGCTCCTGCGGGAGTCGACGGTCAGTGCCCGCGAGTAGGGGTCGGTGACCAGGTTCGTCTCGATCTCCCCGGTGGCGGGTACGTAGACGCGCACCTCCCACAGGTATTGCGAGCCGGCGTCGATGCCGGCGGCGGCAGCGGTGCGGGCGTCCACTTCCCAGCGGCCGTCCCAGTACTCGGCGTAGGCCCGGTCTGCTGCCACGCGAATCGGGTCGCCCTCCGCCAGCGGCACGGAGCCGGTGGGGTCGCCGGTGGGCCAGGCGAGCAGGGCGACGTCGACGGCGGTGGGAGCCCACAGGGCGAAGGCGGGGGCGCCGTCGGGGCCGAGGACGGCGCCCAGCGGGGCCGAGCCGTCCCGGGCGGCGGCGTCGGCGTAGAGGCGGTCCAGCAGCGGCCAGGTCTGCACGCCGGTGAAGGCGGTGACCCAGCCCCCGGTGGAGGCGGCGGTGCGCTGCACCACCGCGAGCTGGCCGGACAGCAGCATCATGACGTCTTCCCGCTCAACGCGGCGGCTGCCGAACTCGTCCTCCAGGGACAGTCCCAGGTAGCCCCGCAGGGCGGGGTGAGCGGCCATGGCCTCCTCGCCGAGCAGGTCCTCCAGGGAGCCGTGGATGCACAGGGGAATCTCCTCGGCATCGGGACCCGACTGGAGGATGCCGTCGACGATCCGGGCGCCGCCTTCGGGCGCGGCGATCAGGCCGAAGGTGACCGGGGTATGTGCCGGGGATCCGACCGGCGGGCGCACGCGCAGCGCCTCGACGTCCACCACGGCCGGCAGCAGGTCGGCGGGCCAGGCGAGGGTGGTCTCGTCCACCCAATAGGCACGAGCCTCGCCGACGCCGGGAAGCTCGTGACGGACCGGGGCGTCGTGATGCACCGGGACGACATTGGCCATGGGAACACCTTTCTGCCTGCTGACGCGAGTCTAACCCGACGCTTCCAGGAACTTCCATCACCTGTCAAGACACTGCGGTGGCGGTCAGCCGTCCGGGTGCGCCATCCGGGTCCTCCGGCTCCTCGCCCCCCGCGCCCACTTCCACCGCCTACCGCCGCACCGTCTGCTGGGCCGGCCGACCCTTGGGTACGCCCCTTCGGCGTCTACTACGCCGGTTAGACCTCTGCTGAAGGGCCCGCAGCCCTTCAACACACGCCTAAGTGGCGTACTAGAGCACGAACCGGCGTAGTAGACGACCCCCGGCCACGGGCGCGAACGAGGGGCGGCGCCCGAGGCCGGATGGTCCCGGGCGCCGCCCCTCAGTGGTGGGCGCTGCGGCTCAGGCGCGGCGACGCCGACCCAGGAGCACTCCCGCCACGATCAGCGCCACGGCCATGGCGATCAGCGGGACGACGGCCTCCGCGCCGGTACGGGCGAGCGGGCCGGTGCCGGTCTTGCCGGGGGCCGCAGTGGCCGAGGCGGCGGCCCCGGTCGCACCCTGGCCCGACGGCGCACCCCCGTCCTGCGCGGAGGCGCTCGCCGCCGCCGTGGGCCCGGCGGTGGGCGCCGTCGGCTCGGCGGTGGGCCCGGCGGTGGGCTCGGCGGTGGGCCCGGCGGTGGGCTCCGCCGTCGGCTCGGCGGTGGGCCCGGCGGTGGGCTCCGCCGTCGGCTCGGCAGTGGGCTCCGCCGTGGGCTCGGCGGTGGGCCCGGCGGTGGGCTCCGCCGTCGGCTCGGCAGTGGGCCCGGCGGTGCCGCCCGCCTGCTTCTCCACGTAGACCGCCACGGTGCGCGCCGGGACGGTGGCGGTGCCGGTGGCCGTGTCGAAGGTCGAGCCCTTGACGACGGCGTCGGCGCCGTCGGCCTGCACCTGGTGCAGCACGAACTCCCGGCCGGCCAGGTCCGTGATCGTCTCGCTGACCGGCGCATCGGAGGCGTTGAAGACCACCAGCACGCCCGCCAGGGAGGCGTCCGCGTCGTCGCCCAGGGTGTCGTCGATGAACATGTCGATCACGCCCGGCGTCGCCTCGGTCCCGGAGTTCGGGAAGGAGAGCTTGGCCTGGATGGCATCGGCCGAGCCCAGGCGGAACAGCGGGGTCGAGGTGCGGATCCGCAGCATGTCCAGCATCTGCGCGTTCGAGGTGGCGATGTCCTCAGCCGTCGGCTTGAGCGAGGCGTCGGCCAGCAGCGGGCGCATGATGTCCCACTTGGAGCCGTTGGAGGACTCCACGGGCAGCCCGGCGCCGAAGCCGTTGTCCTGTCCGGTCCAGTCGATCGCGTTGAAGTGATCCCCGGAGTTGTAGGAGTCGCGGTCCAACGACTTGCTGCGCAGCATCTCGGTGCCCGCCGCCCAGAAGGACGGCGACTGCCCCAGGGCGACGGTGGCCAGCGAGAGGCTGTTCATGCGCACCCGGTCGGCCATGGGGGTGTCCGTCGCCAGCTTGAACACGCCCAGGTCGAACAGGGTCTCGTTGTCGTGGGCGTCGACGTAGTTGATCGTCTCCTCCGGGCTGGAGGCGTATCCGGCCGCCTGCCCGTTGTAGTCGATCTCCGCCCCGCGCTTGACGGTCCCGTCGGACTGGGTGAAGGAGTAGTCCTTCAGGTTGCCGGCCAGGCCCAGCTTGACCAGGTCGGTCAGGTGACCGAGGTCGGCCAGCTGCTGCTCCTCGGTGCTGTCGGACAGCCCGTTGGGGTCGGTGTACAGGCCGGTGCCGAAGCCCTGGTAGATGCGCGGGTCATCGTCGAAGGGGCCACCGCCGTGGACGGCGTCGCGCAGCCGGTCGTTGAAGGTGCCGATGCCGGTGCCATCCAGCTGCCCCTGGGTGGCGGTGGTGAACAGGGCGTTGTCCGCGATCTCCCCCATGTTCCAGCCCTCGCCGTACAGGTAGATGGCCGAGCCGTCCACGCCGTCCTTCTCGAGGGTGAGCTCGTCCAGTGCGGCGCGCAGCTTCTTCATGGTGTCCACCGAGTGGTAGCCCATCAGGTCGAAGCGGAACCCGTCGACGTGGTAGTCGCGCGCCCAGGTGACCACGGAGTCGATCATCAGCCGCTCCATCAGCGCGTTCTCGGTGGCGGTGTTGGGGCAGCACGTGGAGGTGAGCACGTCGCCCTTGGCGTCCAGCCGCTGGTAGTAGCCGGGCACCACCCGGTCCAGGACGGAGGTGGCGTCCTGGCAGGCGCCCGCGGTGTGGTTGAACACCTGGTCCAGGACCACCTGCAGCCCGGTGGCGTGCAGGGAGCCGACCATCTCGCGGAACTCCACGGTGCGGGCGCCGCCGTCCTGGTTGCCCTCGGTGGCGTAGGAGCCCTCGGGGGTCGTGTAGTGGTAGGGGTCGTAGCCCCAGTTGTAGGCGTCGGCGTCCTTGACGGCGGACACGGCCGCCTGCTGCTCGGTGGAATCCGGTCCGGCATCGGCGGGGATGTCAGCGGTCTGCTGCGCGGAGCGATCCTCCTCGATCGAGGCGATATCGAAGGTGGGCAGCAGGTGGATGGTGTCGATGCCCGCGTCGGCGAGCTCGGCCAGGTGCTTCATGCCGTCGGAGTCGGAGACGGTGAAGGCCTTGTAGGTGCCGCGATAGGCCTCCGGGACGGTGGCGTCCGCGGCGGAGAAGTCGCGCGCGTGCAGCTCGTAGATGGTGCGTCCCGCATCGGAGTCCACCTGCGGGGAGGCGGTGGAGGCCCACTGCTCGGGGGCCAGGTCCGGGTCGGACAGGTCGACGGCGACCGAGCGCGCAGAGTTGAGGGTCAAGCCCACCGAGTAGGGGTCGGTGACCAGGTTGGTCTCCACCTTCCCGGTGCTGGGGGCGTAGACCTGCAGCTCCCACTGGTACTGGCAGCCGGCGGTGATGCCGCCGTCGGCGTTATCGACCGTCCAGCGGCCATCGTCCCCGCGCACGGCGGGCGTGCGCACGGGGTCGCCGTCCACCAGGGCCGCGGAACCGGTGGCCGAGCCGGTGTCCCAGGTCAGCAGGGTGACCGCCTGGGCGGTGGGCGCCCACAGCGCGAACTCGGGGACGCCGTCGGTGAAGGTGACGCCCAGCGGCGCCTCGGCGGCGGCGTCGGCGTACAGGGCGTCGATCACGGGTGCGGTCTGCACGCCGGTGAAGGCGGTGACCCCGGAGCCGGCCGCGTCCCCGGAGGAGCGCTGAACCACGGACACCTGCCCCTTGAGGGCCTCGGCGACCTCCTCCTCGGACAGCAGGGCGTTGCCGTCCGCGTCGGTCAGTGAGACGGCGATGTAACCGTCGAGGTTCGGGTGCGCCGCCAGGACGTCGTCGGGCAGGTTGCCGACCACGCGCAGCGGCGTCTCGGTGCCGCCCGTCACCTGTCCGTCGCTCAGGGTGGCGCCGCCCTCGGGGGCGAGCACCAGGCCCAGGCTGATGGGGGCGTCGGCTACGGCAGTGCCGTCGTCGCCGACCACGTCCGCGCGGGTCACGCCGTCGGGCAGCAGGCTCACCGGCCAGGCCAGCGTGGTGGAGTCGATCCAGTAGGCGCGCTCCTCGCCGGTGCCGGCGGCAGGCGGGTCGGTGACCTCAATGGTCAGCAGGTGGGTGGACTCGTCATAGGTGAAGACGACGCTCTTGCCCGCAGTGGCGGAGAAGGAGTAGTTCGCGCCGCCGGCGACGCCGTCGACCCCATAGTTCTCATCCCAGGAGCGGCCTACGGCGACCTTGACCTCGTAGGCGCCGGTGGGCAGCGCCGCGGTGGAGAAGGTCCACTTGCCCTCCCCCGCGGGCCGCATGATGGAGGCCAGGCAGGCGGGGTCCCAGTCGGAGGCGCAGCCGAGCTCGTCCTGGAAGGAGCCGGGCAGGGTCACCACCGGGGCCTCGGCGTCGTTCCACACCTGGTGGGTGCGGGCGTCGTAGAAGAAGGTGACCGGGCCGCCGGCGGTGGTGTAGTAGATGTTGTCTCCGCCGGCGACGGCGTCGGCGCCGTAGTTCTCGTCCCAGGTGCCGCCGATGGCGACCTTGTACTGCCAGGTGCCCGCGGGGATGTCGAAGGTGCCGGTGTACAGGCCGGAGGCCGAGTCCTGGGTCAGCAGCGCCTGCTCGCAGTCGGGCTGCCAGTCGCTGATGCATCCCATCTCGGTGTTGTGGTCACCGGGGATGGTGACCTCCAGGCCGTCGATGGGGGCCTCCGGGTCGGCCTGCGGCTGCGCGCCGGACAGGTCCGCGCCGACGACGGCGAGGATCGAGGCGGCGGCCCGGTTGCCGTCGGCGTCGGTGGTTACCGCCCGCACCTCCAGGACGGTGCCCGCGGACAGGTTGCTGAGGTCCGCGTACACGCGCGGGGTGTCGTCCTCGGCGGTGCCGACGGCGGTCCACTCGTCGGTGCCGAGCGGCCGGTAGGAGAAGGTGGTCTCCGCCCAGCGGTCGGCGGCGGTGATGGCGGCGATCTCGGCGGTGGAGCCGGACAGGTTGGCGCCATTGGGGGTGGTGAAGGTGACGGCCTGGTCCGCGGCGGCGGCGACGGTGGCGTCGGCCCGCAGGACGACGGCGCCCAGGGCCGGAACCGTGAGGGTGACCTTGCCGTCGCCGTCGGCCGTGACCGCCTTGTCGGTGCCGTACAGCGGGGTGTAGGCGGCACCCGGGGTGAGGCTGGTCAGGGTGACGGTCTGCTCCTCGCCGGCGTTGTTGAGCGCGACCAGGTGCTCTACCTTCTCGTCGCGGTCCACGCGGGCGAAGGCGTACACGCCCGCGGAGTCCTGGGAGTACAGCTCGATCTGGGAGCCGGTGGACAGGGCCGGGTAGGTGGCGCGCAGCTGGGACAGCTCGGCGATGTGCTGATACAGCGCGGAGTCGGTGTTGTAGCGATCGGTGGAGCCCGCGACGGTGCCGTCGATGAGCTGCTCGCCTGCGTACTGGTCCACCCGGGTCGCGAACATGTCCTGGCGGGCGTCCTTGTCCCCGCCGGAGCCGGCGAAGCCCTGCTCGTCGCCGTAGTAGATGACCGGCTGGCCGCGGGTGAGCAGCATCAGCGAGTGGGCCAGCTCGGAGCGGGCCAGCAGTTCTTCGCTGCCGGAGCCACCGCCCAGCAGGTAGCCGATGCGACCCATGTCGTGGTTGCCGAGGAAGGTCGGTTCGGCGTAGACGCTGGAGTGCGTGGTCGTGTAGTAGTCGTCGGTGGCGAAGAAGGTGCCGAGGTTCGTCGTCGGCCGCCCCTTGGCGAAGCCCTGGGCGGCGGCCTGGAAGGCGAAGTCGAGGGTGGCGTCCATGCCGGTGCCGCGCACGTAGGGGCTGGTCTTGGTGGCGTCGGCGTCGTAGACCTCGCCGAAGGTGAAGAAGTCGGGGTTGGTGGCCTCGGCGTGGGCGTCGATGGCGGCGGTCCAGGCCTGCCAGAACTCGTAGTTGACGTGCTTGACGGTGTCGATGCGGAAGCCGTCGACGCCGAAGTCCATCCAGGCGGTGTAAATCTCCTCGAAGGTCTGCTCGACTACCGGGTTCTCCGTCATCAGGTCGTCCAGGCCCTGGAAGTCACCCATGGTGGTGGACTCCCCCGTCCAGGTGGAGTCGCCGCGGTTGTGGTAGAGGGTGACGTCGTTCAGCGCCTCGGGGATGACGTCGCCGTTGCGCACCGGCGTGTAGGGGAAGGAAGTGGCGGCGTCGAGGGTCGGGAAGTCGACCCGGCCTGCCAGCGCGGAGATGTCGATGACATTGCCGGCGGCGTCCGTGTAGGGCACGTCCGCGGTCTCGACGTAGGTGTAGGTGCCCTCCTCGTAGCTGATGAGGTCGGCGGTGTGGTTGGTGATGATGTCCAGGTACAGCTTCATGCCGCGCTCATGGAGCGCGTCCCGGAGCTGCGCGAGTGCCTCATTGCCACCCAGGTGCGGGTCAATGGAGGTGAAGTCGGTGATCCAGTAGCCGTGGTAGCCGGCCGAGGCGTTCTCACCGGTGCCCTGCACGGCCTGGTTGGTGAAGGAGGGGGTCAGCCAGATGGCGGTGGTGCCCAAGTCCTGGATGTAGTCCAGGTGATCGATCAGGCCCTGGATGTCCCCGCCGTGGTAGTAGCCCTTGTCGGTGGGGTCCAAGCCGGTGATGTCGCTGCCGCCGGTGAGCCCGCCGGCATCGTTGGAGGTGTCACCGTTGGCGAAGCGGTCGGTGAGCACGAAGTAGAACTGCTCGCCGGTGCCCTGGCGGACGGGGGCGGCGGCCAGGGCGGCGTCGGCGTCGGTGTAGGCGCCGTCAAGGTCGGCAGAGGCCAGGCCGATGCGGTGGCTGTCCTGGTTCCAGGTGAAGGTGAGTTCGGCGTCGCCGGCCAGGGTGAGGGGGATGTTGTCGGCACCGCCGTCCTTGCCGTAGGAGGTGTCCCAGGTGTCATTCAGGGCGACCTTGACCTCGTAGGAGCCGGCCGGGACGGTGGCGGTGTACTCCCAGGTGCCGTCGCCGTCGGCGTCGGTCAGCTCAGTGACGTCGCAGGCGGGGTCCCAGTCGGCGCCGCAGCCGAGTTCATCCTGGAGAGAGCCGACCAGGGCGACCGAGCCCGGAGCGGCCTCGTCTGCGGCGGCAATGGCGGGCTGCGCGGCCAGGCCGATGGCGCCGGTAGACAGGGTCAGAGCGGTGGCGGCGATGGCGCCGAGGGCGCGGGAACGCTTGTGCCGCCTGGCGTGCAAGGAATGCAAGCGCACGGTGACTCCTTCGTCTGTGCAAGTCATGCCCGCGTCATGGCGAGCAGATTGGGATCCGGCCGGAGCCTGACGGGGCCGGATAGGGTCACTCGAGGCTACGACATGAAACCGCGATCTGCAACCCTTGCATGAACCTTGCACACCGAGGTCGGCAAAAGTGCCAAGGGCGCGGTCCCGACGCCGAGCACGCACTCCCACCCTCGAGGACGCGCTCCGACCGCCGAAGACGCCCTCCGGGCAAGCGTCCTCGCGGGTTGCCCAGCGTCCCCGAGGTCTAACCCGCGTCCACCACTACGCGAGCAACCGACCATCGGCGGCTGCACCAGCCCAAGAGACACAGCCCCGCTCGCCTTGCCCGGGCAGGCGTCGTCCCTGCCGCGGGGGCCGAACGCACGAGTTGGCCCCGGGAACACGAGTTCGGCTCAAAGACACGAGTCTTGGAGGTTTACACGGGTAGGACCCATGCAAACCTCCAAGAACACGTGTTCATGGCGCAAACACGTGTTCACGACCGCCCCGGACGTACCCGGCCCGCCGGCACGTCGGCGACCACCACCAGGACAACCAGGAAGCAACCACCACAACAGCCGATCTCGGCACGTAACTTCTACCGATCTCGCGGGGAGGGGAGGGGCGGGGCGGGACAGGGAGGGGCGGGACGGGGAGTGGCGGGACAGGGATCAATCGCTGGTCCAGGCCTGCCACAGGCGGGTGTACTCCCCGCCGGCGGCCAGGAGCTCCGCGTGCGGGCCCAGCTCCACAATCCGCCCGCCGATCACCACCGCCACCCGGTCGGCGGCCGCGGCCGTGTCCAACCGGTGGGCGATGGCCACCACGGTGCGCCCGGCCAGGACCGCGTCCAGCGAGCGCTCGGCGGAGCGGGCGACGCCGGGGTCGAGCAGACTGGTCGCCTCGTCCAGCACGAGCGTGGCCGGATCCATCAGCACGATGCGCGCCAGGGCCACCTGCTGGGCCTGCCCCGGGGTCAGCTGCACCCCGCCGGCGCCCACGAGCGTGCCCAGCCCGTCGGACAGTTCCCGCGCCCAGTCGGCGGCGCCCACTACCTCCAGGGCGCGCTCCAGTTCGGCGTCGGTGGCGTCCGTGCGCGCCAGCCGCAGATTGTCGGCCAGGGTGCAGGCGAAGACGTGGTGCTCCTGGGTCACCAGTGCGACCTCGCGGTGCAGGGCGTCCTCCGTGAGTGCGGTCAGGTCGATGCCGCCCTCATCCCCGTCGCCGACAATCACGCGCCCGCGCGTGGGCGGGTGAATGCCGGCCAGCATGCGGCCGAGCGTGGACTTGCCCGAGCCGGACGGGCCGACGACGGCCAGCCGCTCCCCCGGAATCAGCTCCAGGTCGACCTCGTGCAACACGTCATGCCCCGGTCGGTAGGCGTAGGAGACGCCGCACACGCGCGGGGGCCGGCCCGTGACCGCCCCGCTGGTGGGCTCCCGATCGGGCCGGACCAGTTCCACGCCGACGATGCGGGACATGGCCGCACCCGCCGACTGCAGCGAGTCGATCCAGAAGGTCACCTCGGACACGGGGGTGCGCAGCTGGACGGCGTAAAGCGCCACCGTGGTGATCGCGCCGAGGGTGACCGCGCCGTGCCCGGCCAGCCAGGCGCCCCAGGCGACGACGGCGATCACCGGTGCGAAGGAGCCCAGCCCGAGGGCGGTGATCAGGACGATGCGCAGCCACAGCGTGTACTGCTCGGTGGACCAGACCTCGATCATGGCGCGGTCCAGGATGCGGTTGCGGCGCGCCCCGAGCGCGTGCGCGTCCACGGTGGCGGCCTGATCGGCGGTTTCGGCAATGACGCCGTCGACCTCCGCCCACATGGCGTTCATGGCCCGGTAGGCGGGCACCGCATGCCGCAGGTACCAGCGGAGCACCGGCGCAACCGCCAGCATCGGCACGATCAGCGCCGGGCTGAGCCGCGGGGAGGTGACCACTGCCGCGACCACGATCGTGAGCAGCGTGAGCATGATGACGAGGATCTGACTGATGCCGCGCCGGACCACGTTGCGAATGGACTCCAGGTCGCGGCTGGTGCGCCCCAGCAGGTCGCCGGTGCCGGCGGACTCCACGACGGACAGCGGCAGGTGCATGGCCGAGCCGACCAGCCGCTCGCGCAGCTCGGCGAAGACGCGCTCCCCCAATACGCGCGCCAGGTACTCGCCGCAGCCGGTCAGGGCGGCATTGCCGATCGCCAGGGCGATCACGACGGCGATCAGCCCCTGCAGCCGACCGGCGGCGTCCGCGCCCGGGGCGCCCGACACCAGGTCGACCATGGAGCCGAGCACCCGTGGGATACCCACCGAGGCCAGGGCGGCCAGCAGCTGAATGACCGTGACCGCGGCGACGGCCCCCTTGTGCTCGGCGATCAGCCGGGCGGCGCGACGGCGGACGGCGGCGCCGTCGGCCACGGGAAGGCGTTGGTTCATCACTTCCCTCCCGCTTCGAGGCCGCGCTCGACGACGGCCCGGTAGGACTCCAGCGCGCTCAGTTCGTGGTTGGTGCCGCGGGCGAGCTCGCGCACATCCGCCGCCGGGATGGTGGTCCCGTTTGAAGCAGCGGCGCCGGCGGCGTCCGCCTCCCCGTCCGGCTCCGCATCCGCCCCGACGGGCGCGAGCAGCACGACCTCGTCGCAGCGCCCCAGCAGCAGGGGGGAGGCGGTGACGACGACGGTGGTGAGCCCGCGTCGATCCTCCCGCAGCCGCCGGGCCACCAGGTCCTCGGTGTGGGAGTCCAGGGCGCTGGTGGGCTCGACGAGCACCAGTACGGGGGCGCGGCGGGCGACGGCGCGGGCCAGGGCCAGGCGCTGGCGCTGTCCACCGGAGACGTTGCGGGCCTTCTCGGTGAGCTGACCGTCCAGGCCGCCCAGGGAGTCGAGGGCGTCGCCCGCCGCGGCGACGGCGAGGGCGTGCTCGGCGCGCTCCCGCTGGGCTGCGGTCAGAGGCGCGGACCCACCGCCGGCGGCGGGTCCGGCGTCGCCGTGGGCGCCGGCCACGGCACCGGAGCGGATCACCTCGGCGGTCTGGCGCGGGCCGCTCAGGGGGATCTCGTCGCCGAGGAGCTCCTCGGCGAGCGTCCCGGCGAAGGCCTCGGCGTGGGCTCCGGAGACGACGATCGTGCGGCGCACCTCCTCCAGGGGCACCGCGCGCAGAGCGGTGCCGCCGAGCGTGACGGGGCCGTCGGCGTCGTCGGCACGGCCCAGGCGCTGGGCCAGGGCGGCGGCGCGGGCCGGGTCGGCGCAGACCAGGGCGGTCATGCGTCCGCCGCGCAGCACCACCCCGGAGGAGAGATCGACCAGGTCGCCGGCCGGGTCCAGGCGCGCACCGGGCACGACCCCGGTGTCGTCCGTGAGCGGCGCAACGGCCTCGATGCGGGCCACCTTGCGCGCCCCCACCCAGGCGCGGGTGGAGAACTGGATGAGCTCGGCCATCACCCCGAGGGGCCCGACCAGGAAGGTGGTGTAGCCGTAGAAGGTGACCAGCTGGCCGGGGGTGATGGCCCCGGCCAGGGCCGCCCGGGCACCGGCGCCGACGACGACGGCGGTGAAGACCATGGGGGCGCCGGCCTTGACGGTGGCCAGGAGCGCCTGGGTGGAGGCGACCCGGATGCCGGCGTCGCGCACCCGGTGTGAGGCCTCGGTGTAGCGGGCGGAGTAGACGTCCTCCCCGCCGATCCCGCGCAGGACGCGCAGTCCGGCCACGGCGTCGGTGGTGATGGTGGACAGGCGGCCCTGCTCCTCGCGCTGCGCGGACAGGCGCCGGTTCAGCGGCCGGACGAAGGCACCCACCAGCGCCAGCACGATCGGCAGACCGATCAGCACCAACAGCCCCAGGGCGGTCGAGGCGCGCAGCATGAGCACGCCGACCGCCACCACGCTGATCAATGCGCCGATGACGTTGACGACGAAGTACATCAGGGCGCCGATGTTGTCGGTATCGGCGTCAATGGTGGCCACGACGTCGCCGCTGGCGATCTGGCGGGTGACGGCCCGCGAGCGCAGGCCCAGCCGGTGGGCGGCGCCGCGCATGGCGGGCTTCCAGGCGCTGGCCCAGGCGCCCATGCCGGTGGCGTCCTCGAGGCCGGCGGCCAGCGAGCCGAGCAGGCCCAGGCCCGCCAGGGCGAGCAGGCCGGGCAGCAGGCGGGCGGTCAATCCCGCCTCCAGGCCGGCGTCGAGCAGGTCGCCCAGCGCCAGCGGGATCAGCGCCTGGGCGAGGTAGGCGACGGCGGACACCACCACGCCGCAGGCGATGGCGGGCACGCTCATGCGGGTCAGGGCGCGCAGCAGTCCACCCGCCGTGGTGGGCAGGTCGGGAGGCGGCGTCGTCTGCACCGACAGGAAGGCGGGCCAGCGCCGCGGGGCGCGAGTGACGGGGATCGGCACGATCCCCAAGCCTACGTGCGGGAGTGGCTAGGGACGTCCTCGCCCCGACCGCGGTCACCCGCACCGCGGTCACGGGCTACGCGCCTACTACGAGCTTTTGTGCCCTGCTGTATGGCAAATTGACGCACACCAGGGTACAAAAGCTCGCATCAGAGCGAATTGGGGTGTCTTGGACCCCGGCCGCACGCGCCGGGGCTGCGAACCCGGCCGGAGCGCCTCTTACGCCGCGGTGGGCGCGAGGGCGTTGTCGGCGGGCAGCGGTCTGGGCCCGCGGCGCAGGCGGGCGCCCAGCAGGATGAAGGCCCAGGCGATCAGCGCCCAGATGGCCAGCACGGCCAGGGTCTTCAAGTAGATCCCGTCCACGCCGCCGCCGGCGATCAGCCGCCGGAAGGCGAGCTGGGTGTAGCTCATCGGCAGGTAGGGGTGAACCCACTGGAAGAAACGCGGCGTGGTCTCGATCGGGAAGCTCGCGCCCATGGAGGTGATCTGCAGGCTCAGCAGAATGATGGACACGAAGCGGCCGCGAAAGGCTAGCGTGGCCACGCAGGCCTGGTTGACGGCCACGAAGGTCAGCGAGGCGGCTATCGCCATGGCGCACAGGCCCACCAGGTTGGCGGCGTGGATCTCCCCGGCGGCGTTGACCGCGACCATCATGACCACGGCCTGGGCGACGGCGAGCAGGGCGGCCGTGACGGCGGGCCGGATGGCCGAGGCGTACCAGCGCTCGCCGTGGTCGCGCTTGTCCAGGGCCGGCAGCACCAGGAACAGGGCGATGGCGCCGACCCACAGGGCCAGGCTCATGAACATCGGCGTGAAGCCGGCGCCATTGTTGGCGACCGCGTGCTCGCGGACCGCGTCCACATCGGCGGCGTCCGCGGCGACGTCCGTCATGGTCCGCCGCTGGGACGCGGTGTAGTTGGGAATGCGCTCGACGCCGTCTTCCAGGCCGGAGGCGAGGGTGTCGGCACCGTCCGCCAGGGTGGTGGAGCCCTCCTGGAGCCGGGTCAGGCCGTCGCTGAGGGTGGTGGCGCCTTCTGCCAGCGTGCTGGAACCGGAGGAGGCGGTTCCCAGGTCGGCGGCCAGGGTGTCGGCACCGGTGGAGGCGGTGCTCGCGCCGTCGGCCAGACGGCCCAGGCCGTCGGCGAGGCTCTGGGAGGAGGTGGCGGCCGTGGCGGAGCCGGAGGCCAGCGTCCCCAGGCCACCTGCCAGGGTGCCGGCCCCGGCGGACAGGCGCTGGGCGCCGGAGTTTACGGAGTCGGCGCCGGTGGCCAGCTGCGAGGTTCCCGCGGAGAGGCTCGTCGCCCCGTCCGACAGGGTGTTCAGGCCGGCGGACAGGTCGGAGGAGCCGGTGGCGAGCTGCGCCGCGCCGCTGCTCACGGTGGCGGCGCCGGAGGTCAGCGCGGCGCCTTCGGAGGACAGGGTGGCCAGCACCCCGGTGAGAGTGGCACCGCTGCCGGTGGCGGCGTCGTAGACATCACCGGTCGAACCGAGGCCCCTGGACAGGGCGGTGGCGCCGGAGGAGAGCTGCTCAGCCCCCGAGGCGGCGGCGCCGACGGAGCTCTGCAGCTGGGTGGCGCCGGAGGAGAGCCGGTCGGCCCCGGTGGCCACCTGGCCGACCGCGCCGACGACGCTCGCACTGGATGCGGCCAGCGCGTTCAGCCCGCCCAGCACGGTGCCGGTCTGGGCGGTGTCCTCGGTGGTGCCCAGGCCGCCGGCCGCCTGGGCGATGGCCTGGCAGGTCGCGTCCGTCTCGCCGTGGTCGGTCACGCACTGCTGGTAGGCGCCGGTGAGCGCGGCGGCCACCTGCCCGGCGCCCGCCTGCGCGGTGGCCACGCCGCTGGTGTAGTCGTTGACCGCCCCGTACAGGGTCTGCTGGCCGGCCGCGGCCGAGTCGGTCGCGGAGCCGATCCCGACGACCTCCGCCGCGGCGCCCGACGCCAGGTCATTCGCGGCCCCGTACAGCGTCTGCTGCCCGCCGCTGTAGGAGTCGGTGGAAGAGCCGATGCTCGTGGACATTGCGTCCAGCCCCTCCGACACCTGCTGGGCACCGGGGTCGATCTGGTTGGTGAGGGTCGTGTAGGCCTGCTCGACGCCGTTCACGTAGCCGGTCACGCCGGAGGACAGGTCGGACGCGCCCGTGGACACGCCTGATGCTCCCGATGCCAGCGTGCTCGCACCGGAGGCCGCCGAGGCCGCGCCGGTGGACACCCGCTGGGCGCCGGAGTCGACCGTGGCGGCTCCCGAGGCCAGCGTGGAGGCGCCGTCGGCCAGGCTGGTGGCGCCCGTGGCGAGGGCGTCCGCACCGGAGGCGGCGGAGGACGTGCCGGTGGCCAGGCGCGCCACGCCGTCGGCCAGCTGCTGGGAGCCGGTAGCGGCGGTGGAGGTGGAGGAGGCGAGGGTGGTCAGCCCGTCGGAGAGGGTGACGGCGCCGGAGGCCAGCTCGCGCATGCCGACCGTGAGGGTGGTGGCGCCGTCGGCCAGCTGTGCGGCGCCGTCGGCGGCGTCGGTGGTGCCGGACTCGAGGGTGGCTGCGCCCGCGGCCAGGGCGGTGGCGCCGTCGGAGGCCTCAACGAGCCCGTCGCGGATGGTGGACACGCTCAGCAGCAGGGTGGACAGCACGCGTTCCGCGCCCTGCTGCTCCAGGCGGTTGGACAGCTCGGAGGCGACGGTGGCGGCCATCGTGCCGGCCAGGTAGTTGATGCCGTCGTCGGTGACGAGCTTGAGCTCCTGGGTGACGGCGTCGGAGGGGTCCTCGGAGCCGACGCGGGAGGCGATCTGGGAGAAGTCGGCCGGGATGTAGAGGATGGCGCGGACCTTCTGGGTGTTCATGTCCGCCTGTGCGGTGGCGGCGTCCATCTGCTCCCAGGTGAAGCCGACATTCTCATCGCCGCTGGGATGGGTCAGCGCCTCGGTGAGGTCGGCGCCGAGGTTGAAGGTCTCGGTCTGCCCGTCGGCGAGGGTGGCCGTGTAGGCGGCGTCCTCGTTGACGACGGCGGCCTTGATGTCGTACAGCCGGTTGGTGGGGTTCTGGTACGCGAGCGTCAGCAGGCCGGCGTACAGCAGCGGGACGATCGATACCGCGAGCACCACGATCAGGTTTGCGATGCGCGAGCCACTGAGCTTCTTCATCTTGAGCTGCCTTCCCTGAGTTCCGCCGACCGACGATACACAGGTGTATCGACGCCTTCAATACAGACCTGTATCATGTGAGCCTGGCAGGGCGCCGGGCGCCGGAGCAAGAAATCCCGGGGGGAAGCCGAAAACACTCTCAACGCCGTAGCCACTAATGTCGCGAATGACACAGGACGGCGCGAAATGACATGATGAGCCGGACATGAGCACGAGTAGGGAACAGGCGGAGGACTTCATTGAGGCGGCCGGCGCGCGCCTGTCGGCCCGCCGGGCGGCGGTGCGGCGGCTGATCGGCGTCGCCCCCTCCGAGCGGCGCGCCCAGACGCAGGCGCTGCTGCTGGCCGCCGGCCGCGAGCTGATCGCGGACAAGGGCATCGGCGGCACCTCCGTGGGCGACATCTGCTCCCGGGCCGGCTTCACCCGTGGGGCCTTCTACTCCAACTTCACCGACATGGACCACTTCGTGCAGCGCCTGGCCGAGGAGCAGTGGGACTCGATCATCGCCTTCGTGGACGGCTCCGTGGCCGGGGCGATGCCGGGCGATCCCGACAGGCCCGCCCCGGAGACCGACGCCGAGCTCACCGCCGGGTTGGCGGAGCTGGCCTCCCGACTGCTCGGGGCGATGCCGATCTCGCGCGAGGTTTTCCTGCTGCAGCACGAGTTCGCCGCCTACATCGCGCGCACCGAGGATGCCAACGCCGGGGCCTCCCCCCTGCGCGAGAGCTATGCCGCCTTCAAGCAGCATCTGGTCGGAGTGCTCGTCGAGGGGCTGGCGTCGATCGGCCGCGAGTGCCTGCTCAGCCCCGAGGACACCACCGAGCTCATTCTCGCCACCGCCGTTCGCTCCATGCGCATGGCGCTCGACGCCGCCGCGGCGAACGGCGACCTTGACACCGTGGACGTAGCGGGCGCCGGGGCCGCGGACAGCTCCGACCTGACCGCCTTCCTGGGCCGCACCCTGCCTACCCTGCTGGCCCGCCTGTCGACGCCGGTTCCGCAGCCGCGCGGCCTGGATGAATGACGCCGTGGGCGTGCGGCCGTAGTCGGCCCGCTCGTTTGCTACGCCACATAGAGGTCTACTACGCCGGTTAGGGGTCTGCTGAAGGCCTACGAGCCATTCAGTAGACCCCTAACCGGCGTACCCAACGGTGAAGTGGCGTAGTAGACGCTCCGACAGACCCCACGCGAGCCACCGCCACGCCACGGAATCCAACCCCGCTGGAAGTCCGCATCCCGGCAAGCCTTGACAGGTCCGGCGCCGGTGACGCTAGCCTCGCCCCATGATCGCTTCGACGCCCACGACCCGTGCCCTGATGGTGCGCGCCGAAAGCATGCGTCGAATGCAGATGCGCTGACAGCGCCAGCCGTCGCTGTTTCAAGATAACGGTCAGAGTCCGAGTTGCCCGGTATTCCAAAGGCGCTCGTCGTACTCCGCTGCCGCCCGATCCGTGCGGCCCGCGTTCAAACCTCCCGTTAATCATCCTCGCCGCCACGACGTGCACCCGCCTCGCCGAGATCGGTAGAAATCACGTGCCGAGATCGGTTGATATGGCGGCCCAGGCCTTATAGGAAGCATCATGACCACCTTCGTCCCCACCGGGCTCCAGGACTTCGACGCCGCAGCGGAGCCCACCGCGCCCCTAGCCGCCCCGACCGCCTCCAGCTCCCCCTTCGACGTCGTCCACGATCGCACCGGCACCGCCAGCCTCAAGTGGGACTGCGCCGCCAGCCGCGGCCGCCCCACCACCGCCCTGCCACTGTGGGTGGCGGACATGGACCACGCCACCGCCCCCTGCGTCATCAACGCCCTGCTGTGGCGGGTGCGGCACGGCATCTTCGGCTACACCGAGCCCGACGCCGCCTACGACGCCACGCTGGCCGCCTGGTTCGCCCGCCGCTACGACTGGCGCATCGACCCGGCGTGGAACGTCATCACCCCCGGGGTCGTGCCCGCACTGGCGACGGCGGTGCGCGCCCTGACCGAGCCGGGCGACGCCGTCGTCATTGAGGAGCCCGTCTACTACCCGTTCCGGGAGGTGGTCGAGCAGCAGGGGCGCGTGGTCGCCCCCGCCCCGCTGGTGCGCGGCGGCGACGGCGTCTACCGGCGCGACCTGGGTGCCCTGGAGGCTGTGCTGACCGCTACCGGCGCCCGCCTGCTGCTCCTGTGCAATCCGCACAACCCGGTCGGGCGGGTGTGGAGCCGTGCCGAGTTGAAGGAGCTGGCCGAGGTGGCCGCCCGCCACGACGTGCTGGTGGTCTCCGACGAGGTGCACGCGGACCTGGCCCTGCCCGGGCGCCGCACCACGCCCTTCGCCTCGCTGTCCGCCGACGCCGCCGCCCGCACCGTCACCTGCACCTCGCCGTCGAAGTCCTTCAACCTGGCCGGGCTGCAGGTGGCCAATATCCTCATTGCCGGCCCCGACCTGCGCGCCCGCTTCCGCAACGCCCTCGGCGCCGCCGGATACTCCCAGCCCAACGTGCTGGGGCTGACGGCCTGCCAGGCCGCCTACAAGTCCGGCGACGCCTGGCTGGACGCCCTGCGCCGCCATATCGAGTACACGCGCCGCCACCTCGTCCGCCGCCTGGAGCGGGTGCCCGGCATCGAGGTCTCCCCCTGCGAGGGCACCTACCTGCTGTGGCTGGACTGCTCCGGGCTGCTGGAGAGCGCGGGCCTGACCGCAGCGGAGCTGGACGACTTCATCACCGGCGAGGCCGGCCTGTGGCTCGACGACGGCGCCCTGTTCGGCACCGGCGGCGCGGGCTTCACCCGGCTGAACATCGCCTGCCCGCGGGCCACCCTGGACGAGGCACTGGATCGTCTGGAGATCGCCGTCCACTCCCGGCTCACCCGCCCCGCCGCCCCCACTCACCGAGATCGGTCGTTATAACCATCGAGATCGGTAGAAGTTACGCACCGAAATCGGTCGAAAAGGCTCGCTGAGACCGGCACGAGCAACGCATCCAAACCGGTCATCACCCATATACAGCCAGAAAGCACTCATGAGCATTACCGAATCCGTCGTCGGCCCCGCGCCCTCCCCCGAGGCCGTCGTCGCCCCCGCCGTCGATCATCCCGGGTGTCGCACCGCGCCGCTCCAGCACCACCCCACCTGGACGGCCTCCCCCACCCCCTGGCGGCTCGACACCGTCCTGGCGCATGTGGGCACCGGCACCGACCCCGCCACGGGCGCCATTACGACGCCGATCCACCTGTCGACGGCCTTCGGGCACCCAGGGCTGGGGGCCTCCACCGGCTACGACTACACGCGGACCGCCTCCCCCACCCGCGACGTGCTCCAGGACTCCCTGGCCCGGCTCGACGGCGGCACGGCCGGATTCGCCCTGGCCTCCGGGATGGCGGCGGTGCAGTTGGCGGTCACGGCGCTGGCGCCGTACGGATCGCGGATCGTCGCCCTGGAGGACCTGTACGGCGGCACCTACCGGTACTTGAAGTGCTTGGCCGACGACGGCGCCTACACGGTGGACTTCGTCGTCGGCGAGGCGGGCCTGCGTGAGGCGCTGCGCCGCCCCGCCGCCCTGGTGCTCGTCGAGTCCCCCACCAACCCGATGATGACGCAGCTGGACATTGCGCGGGTGGCCGACTGGGCACACGCGGGCGGCGCGCTGCTGGCGGTCGACAACACCTTCTACACGCCGGTGATCTGCCGGCCGCTGGAGCTGGGGGCGGACGTGGCCGTCTACTCGGCCACCAAGTACCTGGCCGGGCACAACGACGTGATGGCGGGCGCCGTCGTCGTCGCCGATCCGGCTCTGGGCGAGCGGCTCCAGTACCAGCTGAACACCACCGGTGCGACGCTGGGCCCCTTCGACGCGTTCCTGCTGCTGCGCGGGCTGAAGACGCTGTCGCTGCGGATGGAGCGGCATGAGGCCAACGCCCGGAGGATAGTCGAGTTTCTACGCGCCGACGCACGGGTTACGCGGGTGCTGTATCCGGGGCGCTCGGGCATGGTGTCCTTCGAGCCGGCCGACGGCGTCGACGTGGCGGCCTTCTTGGGGACGGTGGGAGTGTTCACCTTCGCCGAGTCGCTGGGCGGGGTGGAGTCGCTGGTGACGTGTCCGAGCGTGCAGACGCATGCGGACGTGCCGCCCACCACCCGCGCCGCCTACGGGCTGAGTGACCAGCTGCTGCGGCTGAGCGTGGGCATCGAGGACGCCGAGGATCTGGTCGCCGACCTGGACCAGGCGCTGGAGCGGGCGGACACCACGGCGTGAGCGGTGATGCGGACCCGTCCGGGTCCGCCGCCATTTCTACCGATCTCAGCACGTAACTTCTACCGATCTCGGCGGGCGGGGGCGGCGGGCGGGGCGGCGTTCACCGTACGGGGCCGGGGAGGGAGCAGGGCTACCAGCTCACCGGCACCGGGGCGCCCTCGCGGTAGCCGGAGGCGGACTGGATGCCGACGATCGCCCGCTCGCGGAACTCCGAGATCGAGCCCGCACCGGCGTAGGTGAAGGAGCTGCGCACGCCCGCCACGATGGAGTCGATCAGGTCCTCCACGCCGGGCCGCTCGGGGCTGAGGTACATGCGCCCGGCGCTGATGCCCTCCTCGAACAGGGCCTTGCGGGCGCGGTCGAAGGCGTCCTCCCCCTCGGTGCGGTCCGCCACCGCCCGCGCCGACGCCATGCCGAAGCTCTCCTTGTAGGCGCGGCCGTCGGCGTCGTACTGGATGTCGCCCGGGGACTCGTAGGTGCCGGCGAACCAGGAGCCGATCATCACGTTGGAGGCGCCCGCCGCGAGCGCCAGGGCGACGTCGCGCGGGTGACGCACCCCGCCGTCGGCCCACACGTGCGCGCCCAGGCGCTCCGCCTCCCGGCTGCACTCCAGGACGGCGGAGAACTGGGGGCGGCCGACGCCGGTCTGCATGCGGGTGGTGCACATGGCGCCCGGCCCCACCCCCACCTTCACGATGGAGGCGCCGGCCTGTACCAGGTCGCGCACGCCCGCGGCCGTGACCACATTCCCGGCGACAATCGGGAAGCCGTCGGGCAGGGCGGAGCGCACGGCCCCGACCACCTCCACCATGCGGTCCTGGTGCCCGTGGGCGGTGTCGACGACGATCACGTCCACCCCGGCCCGCACGAGCCCGGCCGCCCGGCCGGCCGGATCGCCGTGCATGCCGATGGCGGCGCCCACGCGCAGCCGGCCGGCGGCGTCGACGGCGGGCCGGTAGATGGTGGAGCGCACGGCCCCGGAGCGGGTGAGCAGGCCGACCAGGCCGCCGTCGGCACCCACCACCGGCGCCAGCGTGCGGCGCACGGCCCGCAGCCGGTCGAAGGCCTCGCGCGGGTCAATGCCCTCCGGCAGGGTGACCAGCTCGGCGCTCATCACCCGCCGCACCTGGGTGAAGCGGTCTACGCCGGACACGTCCGCGGTGTTCACCATGCCGATGGGCGCGTTGGTGTCGGCGTCGACGACGACGGCGGCACCGTGGGCGCGCTTGGTGATCAGGCCGAGGGTGTAGCCGCAGGTGTGGTGCGGCTTGACCGTGACCGGGGTGTCGTAGACGAGGTGGCAGGCCTTCACCCGGGCGACCGTGTCGATGACGACGTCGGAGGGGATGTCCTGCGGAATGATGGCAAGGCCGCCGCGACGGGCGACGGTCTCCGCCATGCGCTTGCCGGCGACGGCGGTCATGTTGGACACCACGAGGGGGATGGTGGTGCCGCTGGCGTCGTCGGTGGCCAGGTCCACGCCCGTGCGCGATCCCACGGCGGAGCGGGAGGGGACCATGAATACGTCGTCGTAGGTCAGGTCGAAGGTGGGCGTCATGCCGTTGAGGAACCTCACTTGGAAATCCTACGGCGGACAGTGGTGGCTCAACAGGGTCCTGGTGGTCCTGGTGGTAGCACATGGCCCCTCACGCCCGGCTCCCCGTAGGTGACGGGGGCGGGGTCGTGAGGGGCCGTCTTCCGCGTGTGGGCCGGCCGAGGCCGGGCCGCTACGCGGCGGGACTCAGGCGTTCTGCTCGGGGTCCTTGCCGACCAGGAAGGCGTAGCTGAAGCCGGCGATCGCGGCGCCCAGGAGCGGGGCGACGATGAACAGCCACAGCTGGCCCGGGGCGCCGTTGCCGGCCTCGAAGGCGACGGCGATGGAGCGGGCCGGGTTGACCGAGGCGTTGGTGACCGGGATGGACACCAGCAGGATGAGGGTCAGCGTCGCACCAATGGCCAGCGGGGCGAAGCCCTTGGGGGCGCGGGAGTCGGTGGCGCCGAGGATGACGATCAGGAAGATCGCGGTCATGACCAGCTCGCAGATGAAGCCGGCGGCCAGCCCGTAACCGTGCGGGGAGTGCTCGCCGTAGCCGTTGGCGGCGAACCCGTTGGCGGCCACGTCGAAGCTGTCGGTGCCGGAGGCGATGGCGTACAGGACGCCGCCACCCACCAGGCCGGCGATGACCTGGATGCACCAGTAGGGCAGGACGTCCTTCCAGGAGAAGCGGCCGGCGACGGCCAGTCCCAGGGTGACGGCGGGGTTGAAGTGGCCGCCGGAGACGGCGCCGACGGCGTAGGCCATGGTGGTCACGGCCAGGCCGAAGGCCAGGGCCACGCCGAGGTAGCCGATGCCGACCGGGAAGTCGGAGTCGGTCAGAGCGGTGGCGGCGAGGACGGCGGAGCCGCAGCCGGCGAAGACGAGCCAGAAGGTGCCGAGGAACTCGGCGCCGAGGCGCTTGGACAGGGGGGCCATGGGGACCTTTCGTTGTTGTGCAGGTGATTTCAGGTAGGTGGGCCGGGAGCCGGGCAGGGATCCTGAGCGCGCGGCTTCCCGACGGCGCCTCCGCCGACGGTGCCGTCAAGCAGCCCACCGCGGAGACGAGCGGCATGCCCGTGTGGGCATGGAAAACGCCCCGCAACACCGACTATTCAGCCGATGACGGGGCGTCAGTGCGCCAGAAGGGACTCGAACCCCCAACCTTCTGATCCGTAGTCAGATGCTCTATCCATTGAGCTACTGGCGCAATCCGGTTCGGACAACCCGGAACATTACCCGGCGAACCGGCGGCCCACAAATCCTCAGCCCGTGAGCCTTCGCACAGCCTCAGCCCGAGCGGGGACCGCGCCCCCGATGCGGCCGCGGCCGGAGGACGTGCGCCTCCCCCGCGGCCGCATCGGGGCGATCGTCACACGCGGTGATGGCGGCGCAGCCACAGCAGCGCGACACCGACGATCACCAGCGCCAGCGCCACCAGGCCCAGAGCGGTGTATGCGCCGGTGCGCGCCAGCGCCTGACCGGTGACCGTGGTGGATGCCGCCGCTGCCGTGGCCGCGGCCTGGTGGGCGCCGCCCTCCGCCGAGGAGCCGATCGCATCCTCGGCGCTCCCGGAGCCCATTGACCCCGTCGGCGCGCTCGGCTGGTCGGCGCTGGGTGCTGCGGTGGGCTCCGCGGACGGATCCGAGGTCGGGGACGGCGTCGGGTCGGCGACCTGCTCGCCGGCGACGCGCAGTTCGGCGGCGCTGACGCCGCTGGTCTCACCCGACCGGGCATTGGTCAGGTCGAAGCGCACGTAGCGCCCGCGCACCGCCTGGTCGAGCTCCAGGATCGTGGGCGCCCACCGGGTGGCGTCGATCTCCGTCGTGCCGACCGACTCCCAGTTCTCCCCGTCTGCGGACACGTACACGGTCATCCCCGTGGCGTGCGCGGCGCCGGCGCTCTGGTCGGGGGTGTAGTGGAACTTGGTCATGTCATGGGTGGCCCCGAGGTCGAGCACGTAGCCGGCCTCGGCAGACTCGGCGACGACGGTGGTGAAGATGTTGTCGTCCACGCCGGCCCCGTCGGGCGAGACCGCCGTCAAGGCGGACTGGGGCAGGTAGCCGTCGGTCTTCCAGTCGATGGCGATCTCCGGGGAGGTCCAGGTGGCCCAGTCGGTCGCCTCCGTGCCGTCGCCACCGACCGGGCACACCCGCACGGTCAGCTGGTAGTCACCGGTGGGCGCCTGCTGGATGGCGCCGTCGGCGTCGTAGTAGCCGCCGGACCACACGAAGGCGGGGTTCTGGCCGCGCACGCGCCATTCGGTGTCGTAGGCGGCCGGACCCAGGTAGCTGACGGTGCCGTCGTTGTAGACCCGCGAGACCTCCAGGACGGCGCCGCGGTAGGGGATCAGCGGCTCGATGAGCACCGCCGGCAGGTCCTCGTAGGCGCCCTCGCTGGTGCGGGTGGAGTCGCCGAACACGTACCGGCCGGTGTTCACGGCCTTCCCGTCCAGGTCGACGACGGCGGTGGCGTCGCCGAAGACCTGCGCGGCGGCGAGGTTGCCGGCCACCCCCGCGTACGGGATGCGAACCGCGTCCCCGCCGCCGTCGGGGGTCAGCACCAGCCAGCCGCCGTAGAGGTCGCCGTCGGCGGCGTCTGCAGGCGCGGTGATGGTGACCGTGAGGGTCTCCGAGCCACCCGCCGGCACGGTGATGGTGGTGCCGTCGCTGGAGACGGCGGCCGGCGTGGAGGTCCCCTGCTCGGGCGCCGAGGCGGCTCCGGTGACGGTGACGGCGTCGGCGTGCGACAGGGAGTAGGTGACGGGCCGGGAGGCCCGGTTGGTCAGGGTGACCTCCTGCGTGTTGCCGTCCGGGTAGTGCTCGGACTCGCCGAGGTTTAGCACGGAGGCGCTGACGGAGGTGGTGGCGCCGATGGCGGCGTCGACGTCGATCAGGCCGGCGCCCTGGTGGGCGACGGGTTCGAGCAGCGCGGCGTCGTCGGCGCCCGACCAGGCCAGTGGGGTGGCGGTGGAGCGCAGCCGCCAGGCGACCTCGTCGACCGGACCGGTGCCGGAGGCGTCCCGAATCTCGGGGTGCGCCTGCAGGATGAGGGCCACCGAGCCGGCCAGGTAGGGGGCGGCCATGGAGGTGCCGGAGGCGGAGCGGTAGCCGCCGTCCTCCAGCGGCCAGGTGGACCAGATGTAGCCGCCGGGGGCGACGACGTCGGGCTTCAGGCCGAGGTCGGTGTTCAGCCCCCAGGCGCTGAAGGCGGAGACCTTCCCCCCGGTGGCGATGTTGAACTCCGCGGGTTCCTCGGCGAAGGTCAGCTGGGAGTCGTCGGCCAGCGCGGCGCGGATGGCGTCGCCGGACGCCTGGTCGACGGCGACGACGGGGATGGAGATGACGCCGCCGTCGCTGCTGGTCAGGGTGACGCCGAGCTGGCCGGGGGCGGAGTTGTCGAAGACGACGCCGACCGCGCCGGCGGCCTGGGCATTGGCGGCCTTGGTGTAGAAGTCGCAGCCGCCGCGGCGCACCAGCACGATCTTCCCGGCGAAGGCGTCGGCGTCGACCGGCCGGCACAGCAGGGAGGGGTCGGCGGCCTCGTCTCCGCCGTCGGCCGCGGGATCCCCGGAGGCGATGAGCGGGTAGTGGGCGTCGTCGTCGCGGGTTACGGAGGCGGTGCCGCCCTCGGCGGTGGCGTAGAGGAACTTCTCACTGGTGCCGGCGGAGGAGACGGTCAGGTAGTGGCTCAGCGCGATGGTGTTGTCGACGCTGCCGGCGGCCAGCACGTGCGTGGCGGCGGCGGGGGCGCCCAGGGTCCAGACTCCGGATTCGCCGGCGTTGCCCTGGGAGGCGGTGATGATGACGCCCTGGGCGGCGAGGGACTCGGCGGAGGCGGTGATGGGATAGCCCGTGACGACCATGTAGTCGGCGCTGACGGACAGGTTGATGACGTCCATGCCGTCGGCGGCGGCCTGCTGCATGGCGGCGGCCATGACCTCGGCGTTGGAGCTGCCCTGGCAGCCGAAGACCCGGTAGGCGCCGATCTCGGCGTCGGGGGCGACGCCGGTGATCTCCGCGGTGCCGGCCGTCCCCTGGGCGGCGGCGATACCGGCGACGTGGCTGCCGTGACCGGAGCAGTCGTCCGGGTAGGCGTCCGGTACGGGCTTGAAGGCGGCCTGAGCGTCCTGCGCGGCCACGGTCGGGTCGCCGTAGGCGTCACCGACGAAGTCATAGCCGGCCGTGACCTTGGCGTTGGGGAAGCTGGTGGAGCCGTCGCCCTCGGTGGTCTCGGTGCCGGCGGTGCCGGTGCCGCCGAACTCGACGTGGTCGTAGTCGACGCCGGAGTCGATGATGCCGATCTTGATGCCGTCGCCCGTGTAGCCGAGTTCGGAGTGGGCGAGGTCGGCGCCGGTCAGATCCAGCGCCGTGGTCATCTGCGGGGTGAGCACCCCCTCGGCCTGCTCGGCATCGGTGCGTGAGTCGGCGGAGGCCTCCTCAGCGGGCTGTGGGATGCGGACGACGGGCTGGATGGAGACCACCTCGTCCAGCTCGGCCAGGGACTCGATGGCGGAGTCGTCAACCGCAAGGGCGACGCCGTTCCACAGGTCCCCGTATGCGGTGGTGACCTCGGCGTCGATGCCCGCGTCGCGGATGGCGGCGGCCAGCTGGTCCTGCTCGGCGGCGACGGTGGCCGCGTCCCCGCCGTCGGCGACGGCGGGCGAGGCGAGCTCGACGAACCAGCGGTTCTCGATGGCCTCGGCGTCGGACCCGTCCGGCAGGGTGATGTCACGGGTGATCTTGGTGCTCGCGACGGCGTCGGTGTCAGGGACGGACGGGATCGCGGAGGCGGCGGCCGGGGTGTCGGTGTCGGCGGGCGCAGCGGCCGCCGGGGCGAGCAGGGCCACGGCGGTGAGGGCAGCTGCGGCAGCGGCCAGCGGGCGGCGGATCTGTTGTTCAGGGCGTACGGATCGGTGGCGGTGGCGCACTGTTCTTCTTCCTGGTGTCGGGAGCGCGAACGCGTTTCGGAACCAGAGCAGTAGGCTCCAGACGCCACGTTATCCAATCGAGACTCTGTTGGTGAAGACTTAACCTGCGAAGCGGGACGTGGATCACATCACAATCGCGTCCGCACGCTCCGGCCCACCCGCGCCCCCCTTCGCCGAGATCGGCAGAAGTTACGTGCCCAGATCGGTAGATATGGGGCTGTTCGTGTTTGTGGGTGCGGCGGTTCGGGGCGGGGCTGTGACGCGGTGGTAGCGCTCGGGCGTGGGAGGTCGCGCTCGGCAGGTGCCGGCCTGCCGACAACGACCCCGCCAGCCCCGAGCCTGGCCACTGCGCACCGCACCCCCGGGCACACGCACCAAGAGCCTCACCCGGCCAACCGCCGCCCATCAGCCCGCCACACCCCCAAACACGAAGAGCCGGATATGGCAGCCGGTAGCCTCACAACCCGATTGACGCCAGGGGCGGCCCGCCGTCGGGCACGCGGGTCCGCCGTCGAGGGCGCATGACAGGCGTCGCGGCCGCAGAATGTCGCAGATCGGCACAAACGTGCCCGGAGCACCGAAATCAGCCCCGAAGATCGTTGAAATCATGCGGTTTCACTGACCAGACGCCCCACCGGCTCCGGCGTTTGTGCCGATCTCAGACAATTTGCTCCCGGGATCCCCGGAGCGAGGACGCGGGACGCAGTCGTTGGAGCCCCAACGTGTGGCGGAGATGGGGAGATTCGAACTCCCGAGGGGTTTTATCCCCAACCTTCTTAGCAGGAAGGCGCACTAGGCCACTATGCGACATCTCCAGTTGCCGGATCGGCCCGACGAGCCTACCCCAGCACACGGAGCGAGGCAACGACCGCCGACGGCCCCGCGCGGGGCGCCGACGACGGCTCGTCACCGCCCGTGGCGGAGAGGGAGGGATTCGAACCCCCGGTGCGCCGGGCGCACAGCGGTTTTCAAGACCGCCACATTCGGCCGCTCTGTCACCTCTCCGGGTACGCCCGAGACCCTACCACCTCACCCCCATACCGCCGCGACACCCGCAGCTGTCACCCCAACCACAAAGCGGGGCCTTCACCCCCTATGCGCCGCGCCACACAACAGGTATCGTCATGGACATACTGACCCGCGGGGTGGACTGCGCTCAGCGAGGCGATGTCGTAGTTGAAGCGGCGGCGGGCGGCGGCGATGTGTCGGCGGCCCACATAGATGAGCCGCCCGGCGTCGTCGAGCATCTCCCGGTAGAAGAAGAACAGCGGACCCCCGACCAGTACCTGCAGCAGTTCTGACTGGGTTGCCGTGGCCGCGGGCGCGTCGATGTAGGAGTTGCGCGATCCGCCGACACGCACTCCGTGCTCGGCCGGCACTTCGAACAGAGAACCCTCCAGCGGTGCCTCCATCAAGGAGGGACAGGCGGATGAGCAGCCCGTGTTCGCACAGTTCCTCAATGGCGCGCCTAATGGTGATGCGACTGACCCAGTACATGGTGGCGAGCCCCGGCTCGGTGGGGATGCACCCACCGGGCTGGTAATCGCCGGAGTCGATTTCGGCGCGCAGGGACTGCATGACTTGGGCGAACAGCGGCCTGGTGCTCTGCCGGTCCAGTGGGGCAACCTGTATCGGCGTCATCACGTCCTCCTCATGCGGCCGAGGACGGGCCGCCGCTCAGCCCCGGCCGAACAGGCCGCGACGGCGGGTCTGGCCGCGCGACTGCTCGACTGCCGGCGCGGGCCGGGACGGCCTATCCAGCCGGCCCTCGCTCAGCGCCTGCCCCACCGTCGGCCAGACGGGCATGCGGGCGGCCAGCGTCATCTGCAGGGCGTGGTAGATGTCCGGGTGGCCCTCCCAGGTGCGGGTGGAGGGCTCGTTGTCCTGGCTCAGTTCGTGGGTCCACACGCCGGGGGACTCGATGAGGTACTCCTCGGCGTAGTCGATCCAGGAGCGGTAGCAGTGCTCATAGTGCTCGACGTCGATCTCGCTGCGGCCGTCGTCGAGCAGCGCCTGCCGGATGGCGGCGGCGGCCGACACGCCCTCACAGACCACCCAGTGCATGCGCTCGTGCACGATCGGGCGGCCGTCGAAGTCGGTGGTGTAGACGAAGCCGGGGGCCCCGTCGACCCGCCAGCCGTCGGTGCGGGCCCGGTCGAACAGCTGCTCGGCGGCATCCAGCATCCAGTCGGGCGTGGGCAGGGAGCGGGCCACCAGGGCGGCGCGGGCCTGCACGGTCAGGCGTGACCACTCCAGGCCGTGGCCGGGAGTGACGCCGTAGGGGCGGAAGGGGTGGGCGGGGGCGTCGCGGTTGTAGTCCAGGCGCGGCTTCCACTTGGTGTCGTAGTGCTCGGGCAGGCGCCAGTCGTGGGCGCGAGCCTGGATGTTGACGGCGTAGTCGATGATCTGGACGGCGCGGGTGAGCCAGGTGATGTCCCCGGTGACGTCGGCGGTGGCCAGGTAGGCCTCCACCGTGTGCATGGCGGCGTTGATGCCGCGGTAGTCCTCGGGGCCGGTGAAGTCGGCGGCGTAGGACTCAATGGGCAGCCCGTAGGTGTCGTCCCACCAGTAGCGGTTCTGGACCTCCATGGCGTCCCGCAGCAGCTCGTGCGCGCCGGGGCGGTTGGCGGCCGTGGCGGTGGCGGCGGCCAGCAGCACGAAGGCGTGCTGGTAGCACTCCTTGCGGGCGTCGGCGTCGACCGGAACGCCGTGACCGGCGGCGTCGAGCTCGTGGCGGACGGCGGAGTACCAGCCGCCGCGGTCGTAGTCGCGCATGACCTTGCTCAGGGCGCGCACGCCGTGGTCGGCGTAGCGGCGGCAGCCGGGGATGCCCAGCAGGGCACCCAGGGAGAAGGCGAAGGTCATGCGGCCGGTGATCCACAGCTCCACGGGGTGGCTGGTGTCGACGACGCCATCAGCGCCAATCCAGCCGAAGCCGGCGGGCACCTTGGCGGAGCGCGCATAGCGCAGCAGGGCGTGCGTCTCCTCGGCGAGCCAGCGGTTGTGCTCGGGGGCGCCGAACCATCCCAGTCCCATGAGTCCTCCTCGACCCGTCGTCCGCGCCCGGACCTGTTGGCGCCGGGGCACCCCGAACGTTAGCAGGCGAGGGCGGGGCGGAGGCAGTCGGCGGTCTCAGAGCACCTGGGAGACGGCGTCGAAGTCGTGGCGGGCGGCGCGGGGGCGGTAGGCATCGGCGTCGGCGTGCCCGACAATGACGACGGCGATGGCCTGCCAGGGCCGGTCGGCGTGGAACTCCGCATCAATACCGGGCAGGTCGGCGCCGGTCATGACGCCGACGTCGAGCCCCTCGGCGCGCAGGGCGAGCACGAGGTAGCCGAGCTGGATCAGCGCCGAGTCGCGGGCGAGCCCCTGGCGCATCTCCAGGGATCCGGCCAGGCGCTGGAGCATCTGCTCCGGCGCGCCGAGCTCCCGCATGGACTGTTCCAGGGCGAGGTCGGCGGAGACGATCAGGGCCAGGGGGGCGCCGAGCACCGGCTCCTGGTTGATCCCCGCCATCAACGGGACGAGGCGCTGGCGAGACTCCGGGGACGCGAGCAGGTCCAGGCGCATGGGCTGGGAGTTGAGCGCGGTGGGCGCCCAGCGCGCATTGTCATAGGCGCGGCGCACCTGCTCGATCGCGGCGGGCTCGTCGCGGAAGGAGCGGGCCGTACGGGCGTTGGTGAAGAGGACCGCAAGAGCGTCGTCGGAAACGGCGGTGTTGTGACTGCTCATACCGGCGGCAACCGAGCTGCCGCAGGGTTTATTCCGGGGCGCCGGATTCCCGGATACTCTCGCCCCGTCCCGCGCGGTCGGGCGCGAGCACAGCAGGAGGAGGCGCCATGGGACGCGGCAGCAACCTGCCCCGGGTGGGCGGATTCAACCGGGCCGTCGTATTGGAGGCGATCCGCCACTCCGGCGACGGACTCACCCGGGCTCAGCTGGGGCGGATCACCGGCCTGGCGCCGCAGACGGTCTCCAACGTGACCCGTGAACTGCTCGAACAGCGCCTGATCCAGGAGACCGGCATCGTAGCTCCCGGCGGCAGGGGACGGCCCGGCGTCGCCCTCACCCTTAACCCCGCAGGCGGCTACGCCGTCGGCATCCACATTGACCCCTCCGCCCTGGGGATCGCAGTTGTGGACCTGACCGGCGAGGTCGTCGCCGAGAATTACGGGTCCCTGCCCTCGCCCCAGGATTCCGCGGCGGTGATCGCGCATCTGCGTCACGAGGTGGAACGCATGGAGCGCGAGGCGTCGGTGCCGCGCGAGCGGCTGCTGGGCATCGGCGTCGCCGCACCCGGCCCCATCGACGACGCCGCCGGAACCGTCAGCCCGCCCCTACTGCCGGGCTGGGGCACGGTGCCGCTGCGCGACCTGCTGGCTCGGCGGACCGGCCTGGACGTCGTGCTGGACAAGGACGTCACGGCGGTGGCCAAGGCGCACCTGTGGACCGGCGAGTCTCCGGACCCGGAGAACTTCCTGGTGTTCTACCTCGGCGCCGGCGCCGCGATCTCCCCGGTGATAGCCGGACAGGTGGTGCGCGGAACCACCGGTAACGCGGGCGAGACCATGCACCTGCCCGGCGATCCGCGCTCCGCCTCGCCGCGCGGACGTCTCCTGGGGACATCGTTGGGCGAGCGCGAACTGGTGGCCCACGCGCGCGAACTCGGCATGACGCTCCCGGGTGAGGTCGACTCGTGGAATCCCCATGAGATCGAGGATGGCTTCACCGAACTGCTGAGCCGGGCCGGGCGGGGGGAGGCCACGGCGATAGAGGTGTTCGCCTCGGCGGGGCGCGTGCTGGGCGCGGCGGCGCTGGCGGTGACCGAGCTGCTGGACATGTCCGCGATTGTCATCACCGGTCCGCGCTGGGCCGCCATGCGTCCGCTGTGCGAGCCCGAGCTGCAACGCATGATCGCCGATCACACCCTGCACGGGCAGCCGCGCCCGCTGACCGTGCACACCTCCTCACTCGGAGAGCGTGCCGGCACCGTGGGGGCCGCCTGCCTGGTGCTCGACCGCCTCTTCTCCCCGACGCCGGCCACGCTGCTCATCGGCAAGTGAACCCCCGCTGGAGCGGGACGTCGTTGGCGCGCAAAAAGCGCAGAGTGTCCGGATTCGGGACAAACGGGTCTGAAGGCCCCGGGATGCCGTCGGCAAAACGCTGGAATCATGCGGTTCTTTTCCACAGCGTCGGCTGCGAGAACGTCGTTTGTCCCGAATCCGGACACTTTTATCGGCCGTGCGGCGAGGAGCGCCACAATATAACGACTCGGCAACGACAACCGCGGCCTCTTGACAGTATTTTATCCATTTGATGGAGTATTTAGTGATGGCGTCACCGTAGACGCCCCCGGCGCGAAGGAGCCCACCCATGTCCCAGTCGACCCGCACCCCCCTAGGCCACCTGCGCCCGAACCGCAGGAGCTTCCTGATCGGCGCCTCGCTCGCGGCGGCCGCCGCACTCGCCGCCTGCTCGGGCTCCTCGGGCGAGCGCTCGAGCAACACCCTCAAGGTCGCCTACCAGAAGACCTCCGCCTTCACCCAGCTCGAGGACCTGCTGACCAAGGCCAAGGGCGAGTTCGAGGCGGCCAACTCGGAGGTCACCGTCGAGCTGGTGCCGATCGAGGCCGAGCAGGACCAGTACTTCACCAAGCTCGCCCTGATGAACGGTTCGGATTCCACCGCACCGGACGTAATGTACGAGGATTCCTTCCAGGTCCGCTCCGACGCCGCCGCCGGCTACCTCATGCCCATCGACGAGTACGTGGATGCCTGGGAGGACTGGGACCAGTTCGTCGACTCCGCCAAGGAGGCGGGCCTGGGCGACGACGGCAAGCTGTACGGCGTCTCCATGGGCACCGACACCCGCGGCATCTACTTCAACAAGCAGATCTTCGCCCAGGCCGGACTGCCCGAGGACTGGCAGCCGACCAACTGGAATGACATCCTCGACGCCGCCCGCACCATCAAGGAGCAGGTTCCCGACGTCATCCCGCTGAACATCTTCGTCGCCAAGGCCGGTGGGGAGATGACCTCCATGCAGGGCTTCGAAATGCTCCTGTCCGGCACCGACTCCGAGCTGCTGTACAACGCCGACACGAAGAAGTGGGTCACCGGCTCACAGGGCTTCATCGACTCCCTGGCCTTCATGGACACGGTCTACGCCGAGGAGCTCGGCCCCGCACTCGACGTCGCCCTGGACTCCACCATCGGCAACCGCGTCTCCACCGAGCTCCTGCCCCAGGGCAGGCTCGCCATGGCGATCGACGGTTCCTGGATGCCCGGCGGCTGGATCTCCGGCGACAACCCGTGGCCCGAGTGGGAGGAGACCATGGGCCTGGCCAAGATGCCCACCCAGAACGGGCAGGGCGACGGGTTCACCTCCATGTCGGGCGGCTGGACTCTCGCCGTCGGCTCCAAGTGCGCCAATCCCGAGGCCGCCTTCCAATTCATCTCGATCGCCCTGAACTACGAGAACACCCTCAAGTACGACACCGAGAACGCCCAGGTCGCCGTGCGCAGGGACGTCGCCGAGTCCGAGGACTACCTCTCCTACAACCCGAGCTTCGAGTTCTTCTCCGGCCTGGTCCAGTACACGCACTTCCGGCCCACCACCCCCGACTACTCGCAGATCTCCGGAAACATCCAGATCGCCTGCGAGTCCGTGGTCACCGACGACGCCACCCCCGAGCAGGCCGCCGCCACCTACGACTCCGGCCTGATCTCCATCGTCGGCGAGGACGGCACCGAGGCGGCCTCCTGATGACCGCCCCGGCCGCAACCGCGACGACGGCGGGCGGGGGCGCGCCGTCGTCCCGCCTTCGCCCCGGCAGGACTCTGCGGCGCACCGCCCCGCTCATCCCGGCGGTCGTCCTGCTCGCCCTGTTCCTGCTCGGGCCGATCGTCTACTCGCTGTACGGGTCGCTCACCGACCGGGCGATGAGCGGTTACAAGGCCGCCGCGCCCTCCTTCGTGGGCCTGGACAACTACGTCACCCTCCTGTCCGACCCGGCCTTCCTCAAGTCGATCCTCCTGACGGCGGTGTTCGTCTTCGCCTCGGCGATTGTCGGCCAGAACGTGCTGGGCATGGCGCTGGCCGTCCTCATGCGGCACTGCGCCCGCCCCCTGGCCTCCCTGGTGGGCGGGATCGTGGTGGTGGCCTGGGCGCTGCCGGAGATCGTGGCGGCCTTCGCCTGCTACGCCTTCTTCGCCTCCGAGGGCACCCTCAACTCGATGCTCGCCTTCATCGGCCTGGAAGGCCCCAAGTGGCTGCTCGCCTTCCCCATGCTGTCGGTCATCCTCGCCAACGTCTGGCGCGGCACCGCCTTCTCAATGATGCAGTACAACGCCGCGCTCGCGGAGGTGCCGCCCGAGGTCAAGGAGTCCGCCGCCATCGACGGCGCCTCCACCGTGCAGAGCTTCTTCCGCATCACGCTGCCGATCATCCGCCGGTCCATCGCCACCAACCTCATGCTCACCACGCTGCAGACGCTCGGCGTCTTCACCCTCATCTGGGTCATGACCGGAGGCGGCCCGGGCACCAGCTCCTCCACCCTGCCGGTGCTCGCCTACCAGGAGGCCTTCAAGTTCTCCCAGGTCGGCTACGGCACGGCCATCGCCACCGTCACCCTGCTGGTGGGAGCGCTGTTCTCCGTCGTCTACATGAAACTGCTCAAACCGGAGGTGGACTGACATGCCCGACAGGCCCGACACGCAGCAGTCGCCCATAGCATCGCTCAGACTCTCCTCGCCGCGCGGACGCGGGCTCAGGATCATCGCCTCGGCGATCATGGGCCTGATCGGGATCTGCTTCCTGATCCCACTGGCCTGGATCGTCCTGTCCGCCTTCGATCCCGCAGCCACCGTCTCCATCTCTATCCCGGAGACCTGGACGCTGGCGAACTTCACCGAGATCGCCAACGTCGACGAGACCCTGCGCCCGCTGTGGAACTCCCTGCTCATCTCCTTCGGCACCGCGGCGATCACGGTGGTGGTGGCCACGCTCGCCGCCTACCCGCTCTCGCGCTTCCAGATGCGCTTCAACAAGGGGTTCATGTACACGATCCTGTTCGGCACCTGCCTGCCGATCACGGCCATGATGGTGCCCGTCTACACCCTGTTCGTCAGCTTCCAGCTGCTCGACTCCGTGGCCGGCACCATCCTGTTCATGGCGGCCACCTCCCTGCCCATGGCCATCTGGATGATGAAGAACTTCATGGACTCCGTGCCGATCTCCCTGGAGGAGGCCTCCTGGGTCGACGGCGCCTCCGCAATGACCGCCCTGTGGCGGATAGTGGTGCCACTGATGAAGCCCGGCATAGCCGTGGTGTTCATCTTCGTGTTCACCGGCGCCTGGGGGAACTTCTTCGTGCCCTTCGTGCTGCTGTTCTCCCCCGAGCACCAGCCCGCCGCGGTGGCCATCTACAACTTCTTCGGCACCCACGGCTCCATCGCCTACGGCAAGCTGGCCGCCTTCTCCATCTTCTACTCCACCCCCGTGCTGCTGCTCTACCTGATCGTGCAGCGCCGCGTCGGCGGCGGCTTCGCCATGGCCGGCGCCGTCAAGGGCTGATCCGACGCCGGCACCCCACCACAGACAAGACCAGGGAGAACCATCACCATGCACTCCAACCCCCGCCTGACTGAGCAGCGCGCCGAGCGCCTGCTGCGCGACCACATCCGCCCGGCGATCTACCGCGACCGCCTGCCCCTGGAGCTGTCGGCCTGGCAGGCGCCCGGCGAGCCGGTCCCCTTCACCCGGGCCGTGGGCGAGCACTACTCCCCCATCGCCGTCGGCACCCCCTGGGGGCCGCCGTGGGGCACCACCTGGTTCCACGTGACCGGAGGCGTGCCCGCGGCGTGGCGGGAAGTCGAGGGCACCCGCGTGGAGCTGAGCATCGACCTGGGGTTCACCGCCGCGCAGCCCGGGTTCCAGGCCGAGGGCCTGCTGCTGCGCGCCGACGGGGCGGCCGTCAAGGCGCTCTCCCCGCGCAACCACGCGGTGCCCTGGGACGCCGAGCCGGACCTGATCGACGTCTACATCGAGGCCGCGAGCAACCCGGACGTGGCCGGCGGCTTCGAGTTCTCCCCCACTCCCCTGGGCTACCGGGAGACCGCGGGCAGCGAGCCGCTGTACCGTCTGGGCGCCGTGGATGCGGCCCTGCGCGACGACGTCGTGTGGGAGCTGGTTCAGGACCTGACCGTCCTGCTGGAGCTGGCGGCCGCCCTCCCGCAGGACTCGACCCGCCGGGCCCGCATCGATACGGCGCTGGAGCGGGCGGCCAACCGCATCGACCCCGGTGACGTCGTCGGCACCGCGGCGGCGGCGCGGGCCGAGCTGGCGGGCGTGCTCACCTCCCCGGCCAATGCGAGCGCGCACCACGTGCTCGCCGTCGGGCATGCGCATATCGACTCTGCCTGGCTGTGGCCGGTGCGCGAGACGGTCCGCAAGTGCGTACGCACCTTCTCCAACGTGCTCGCCCTTATGGATCAGGACCCGCGGTTCGTCTTCGCCTGCTCCTCCGCCCAGCAGTACCAGTGGGTCAAGGAGGCCCAGCCGGAGCTGTACGAGCGCATTCGGCAGCGGGTGGCCGAGGGGCGCTTCGTGCCCGTGGGCGGCATGTGGCTGGAGTCGGACACGAATATGCCCGGCTCTGAGGCGCTCGCCCGGCAGTTCATTGAGGGGAAGCGGTTCTTCCTGAAGGAGTTCGGGGTGGAGACCCGCGACGTGTGGTTACCGGACTCATTCGGCTACAGCGGCTCACTGCCCCAGATCGCCCGAGCCGCGGGCTCATCCTGGTTCCTGTCCCAGAAGCTGTCCTGGAACGACACCGATCACATGCCGCACCACACCTTCTACTGGGAGGGCATCGACGGCTCCCGCGTGCTGGCGCACTTCCCCCCGGTGGACGCCTACAACGCCCGACTATCCGTTGCCGAGCTGCGCCACGCCGAGGCGAACTTCGCGGAGAAGGGGATCTGCTCCGCCTCGATCGTGCCCTTCGGCTACGGCGACGGCGGCGGCGGCCCCACCCGGGAGATGCTGGCGGCCGCACACCGCTTCCAGAACCTGGAGGGGGTGCCGACGGTGGAGATGGGCAGCCCGAACAGCTTCTTCGAGCGCACCCAGGCGGAGGCGCAGGCCCTGACCGCGCAGGGCGGCGCGCAGCTGCCGGTGTGGCACGGGGAGATGTACCTGGAGTTCCACCGCGGCACCTACACCTCCCAGCTGCGCACCAAGCAGGGCAACCGCCGCAGTGAGCACCTGCTGCGGGAGGCCGAGCTGTGGGCGGCGACGGCGGCCGTCCGGGAGGGGACGCCCTACCCGTATGCGGAGTTGCGGGACTCCTGGCGCACGGTGCTGCGCAACCAGTTCCACGACATCCTCCCGGGCACCTCCATCGGCTGGGTGTACCAGCGCACGGAGGCCGAGTACGCCGAGGTTGCGCGCACCCTCGAGGCGGTGATCGCCGACGCCGCCGCCGTGCTCGTGGGGAGCGGCGACACCCCCCTGCTGCTCAACGCCGCCCCGGCGTCACGCGACGGCGTGCCCGCGCTGGGCGCCGCCGCGCCGATAGCCGCCGTCGGCGAGGTGTCGGTGGAGCAGACCACGGACGGCACGGTCATTGACAACGGGCTGCTCCGCCTGGTGGTTGATGCCGTCGGCACACTGACCTCGGTGGTGGACCTGGAGGCCGACCGGGAGCTGCTGCCGCCGGGAGCCCGCGCCGGGTTGCTGCAGCTGCACCGCGATACGCCGCGCCAGTGGGACGCCTGGGACATCGATGCCGAGTACCGCCACACGGTCACGGACGTGCTCGACGCGGGCGACCGGGAGGTCACGCGGGATGCTGACGGCGTTTGCGTGCGCGTCACCCGCACGCTCGGCCGTGCCTCCAGGCTGGTGGAGCGCATCCGCCTGCGTCCGGGTTCCAAGCAGGTGGGCTTCGACTTCGACGTCGACTGGCATGAGCGCCAGCGGCTGCTCAAGCTGGCCTTCCCGCTGGACCTGGTGGCGGACGCCTCCACCGCTGAGATGCAGTTCGGGCACGTGGCCCGCCCCACGCATCAGAACACCTCCTGGGACGCCGCCCGCTACGAGATCTGCGCCCACCGCTGGATTCACGTGGGCGAGCCCGGTTACGGGGTGGCGGTGCTGAACGACTCCACCTACGGGCACGACGTCACCCGTGACCTCGACGCCGCCGGTCGCCCCACCACGACGGTGCGCCTGTCCCTGCTGCGCGCTCCCCTGTTCCCGGATCCCGAGGCCGATCAGGGCCGGCACCGGCTGCGGGTGGCGCTGCGGCCGGGCGCCGGAATCGACGACGCCGTGCGGGAGGGCTACGCCTTCAACCTGCCCGCGCGCATGGTCGCCGGCGCCCGCCAGGTCGCCCCGCTGGTGTCGGTCGACGGCGCGGGCGTGGTGGTGGAGGCGGTCAAGCTCGCCGAGGACCGCAGCGGCGACGTCGTCGTCCGCCTGTACGAGTCCCTCGGTGCCCGCACTCGCGGCACGCTCACCACCGGCTTCGCCGCCGCCTCGGTGGTCGCCACCGATCTGTTGGAGCGGCCGGTAGGCGACGTCGACCTGTGCACCATGCCCGCCGATGAGCCGGGCGGGCGGCAGGCGGGCGCGCTGAGCCGCGGCTTCGCGCTGCGCCCCTTCCAAATCCTCACCCTGCGGATCGCGCGGGCTTGACCCGCTGGGCGACGCGCAGGAGGCCGCCGTTCACGACCGCTCACTCGGGCCAGGCGGCCTCCGCCTGGGCCAGCGCCTGCTTGGAGTCCAATTCGCCGGTAGTCCACTGGGTCAGCGCGCTCCACAGCACATCCGTGCCCACGCCCGCGGGCATGGAGTCGGAGGCGTCGAAGCGAATCACCGACTGTCGCGACTGCAGCAGCTCGGTTGCGCGCCTGGCGACGTCGGAGCTCATGGCGGAGGCGTTCACGCCCCGGTTGGCGGTGGCCACACCACCGAGCTCCACCCGGGCCTGCGCCCACGCGGCGCTGGTCAGGTAGGTCATGACGGCCTCGACGGCATCGGGAGCCGTGCCGTCCTCCTCGTCGGCCCCGTCACCGTCCGAGGCGGCGATCCGCACCAGGAAGTCACCGCCCACGATCACCGGGGCACCGGCGTCGTCGTCGGCCACTCCGGGCACGAGGAACGCCGAGACGACGCCGCCCGTCGCCGCCGGGGCCTCGGCGGCCGTGGCAGGTGCCGTAGACGCTGCGCCGCCGGTCGTATCCGTGCCGGTGGCGGCCCCGACAGCCGCGGAATCGGCGGTGACTACCTCGGTGCCCGCGGGCAGCAGGTTCTCGTAGCCGGAGGAGGCGTGCAGCATGTAGCAGGAGCCGTCCAGAAGCTGCTGGCCGGCCTCCTCCACGGTGGTCTTCACGGCGCCCTCGCCGCCACCGGCGACGCTCCCGTCGGCCAGGAGCAGGTCGCCGACCGCGTCCAATGCGCTCACGGCGGAGGCGTCGTCGAGGGCCACACGGTGACCGGCCCAGGCGTCATAGGCGCCGACGCCGCGGGTGGCCAGCAGGGTCTCCTCCAGCCAGTCGCTGACGGTCCAGCCGGTCGAATCGCCGTCGGACACGCCCAGGCACCAGGGGGTGGCACCGGGCTCACTGGTCTCCGCGGCGGTCTTCGCACCATCCGCGTCTGCCGGTGCGGCCTGGTCCGCGACGATCTGCTCGGTCAGCTCCACCAGCTCGTCCCAGGTGGTGGGAACCTCGTAACCGGCCTGCTCGAAGGCCACCGGCGAGTACCAGATGAAGGACTTGACCGACGCCATGAGCGGGGCGGCGTACAGGACGCCGTCGACCGAGCCCGCATCCATCCAGGAGCGATCCCACCCCAGTTCGACGTTCGCCCCGACGGCGTCCGGCAGGGCGGTCAGCGCGTCGGCCCGCGCCAAGTCGCGCACCAGGCCCGGCTGGGGGACGACGGCGAGGTCAGGCAGGTCCGTGCTCGTCGCCTCCCCGGCCCCGGGCTCCTCCAGCGTCTGGCGCAGCACCGTCTCCAGAGCGTCCGAGCCGCTGTGGACAATATCGATGCCGGTGCACTCCTCGAACTGCTCGACGGAGGCGTCGAAGCGCTCCGCCTCCGTACCGGTGAAGGCGGTGGCGATGGTGACCGTGGCGCCGTCGGGGAAGTCCCCGTAGGCGGTCAGCGCGGCGCAGGGGTCCGTGGCGGAGGCGGTGGGATCGGCGTCGTCCGCCGAGCATGCGGCCAGGCCTCCGGTCAGCAGCAGCAGTGCCGCAGCGGCGGGGGCGAGGTGGGCGGCGCTGCGCCGCAGGGCGCTCCGCGACGGTCTCATGAGTTCCTCCGGGTCCTCTCCACGATTGCGTCCAGCACGGCCGCGCAACCATCGTGCCATACGGTCTCGGTGACGACGTCGCCCTGCTCCTTGACCCACTGGGGCGCCGAGCCCATCACGGCCCCGACACCCGCCCAGCGCAGCATCTCGACGTCGTTGGTGCCGTCCCCCACGGCGATGGCGTGGCCGGCGTCGGTGCCCAGCCGGGTCACCAGCGCCTGAAGGGCGGAGGCCTTGGTGATGCCCTGCGGGGCGACGTCGAGCCAGGCGGTCCAGCCGACCGCGTACTCCACCGAGTGCAGCGCGGCCCTTCCGACGACGGCGCTGAACTCGTCCACCGGCATTCCCGGCGCGCGCAGCACCACCCGGGTGACCTCCTCGCGGCGCAGCTCGTCCAGGGAGACGACGGTCTGCTTCTCCATCAGCTCCCCGTCGGGGAAGGGCCGGGAGACCCGGAAGCCGGCCCCCAGGTCCTCCACCGCGATGATCCCGTCCGGCACCGCCTCCAGCAGGGCGTCGATGGCGCTGGACGGGTTGAAGGTGCGCGAGTCAACGATCTCGTATCCGCCCGGGAAGACCGGGTCCATGCGCAGCGTGATGGCGCCGTTGGCGCAGACCATCCACCCGTCTGTCAGCCCCAGGCGGCGGGCGACGGGCAGGGCGGCGGTGATGCCGCGCCCGGTGGCGATGACCACCTGCACGCCGCGGTGCCGCATGCGGGCGATGGACGCCATGACGCGCTCGGAGACGCGGCCTTCCAGGTCGAGGATGGTGCCGTCAACATCCAACGCCACCACCAGCCGCTCATCGGGGAGCAGGTGCGCCCGCCCGCCCGGGCCCGTGGCCTCCAGGCGGTCCAGGTCGGCCATGCGGGCGCGTACGAGCGCGTGGTAGTCGTCGTGTGACAGCGGCCGGTCGTATCCGGGCCCGTAGACGCCGACCGTCTGGGAGTTCCAGGCGGCCGAGCCGACCAGGGGGGCGCCGTCGTCGTTCCTGGGGGACATCTCAGACCGCCGACCGGGCGGGGCGCGCGCTATCGCTGCTCATACCGTCAGGCGACCGGCTCGATGACCTCGAGACCACCCAGGTAGGGGCGCAGGCCCTCGGGGACGACGACGGTCCCGTCCGCGCGCTGCTGGTTCTCCAGGATGGCGACCATCCAGCGAGTGGTGGCCAGGGTGCCGTTGAGGGTGGCCACCGGGGCGGTCTTGCCGTCGCGGCGCTCCCGGATGGACAGGCGGCGCGCCTGGAAGGTGGTGCAGTTGGACGTGGAGGTGACCTCCATCCAGCGGTTCTGGGTGGGCAGCCAGGCCTCGCAGTCGAACTTGCGGGCGGCGGAGGAGCCCAGATCACCGGCGGCGGTGTCGATCACCCGGTAGGGCAGGCCCACCAGGGCCAGCATCTCCTCCTCCATGGCCAGCAGCCGCTGGTGCTCCTCGGCGGCATCCTCGGGGCGGCAGTAGGAGAACATCTCCGCCTTGTTGAACTGGTGCACGCGGATGATGCCGCGGGTGTCCTTGCCGGCGGCGCCGGCCTCGCGCCGGTAGCAGGTGGACCAGCCCATGTACCGCCTGGGGCCGGCGGACAGGTCGATGATCTCGTCGGTGTGGTAGCCGGCCAGCGCCACCTCGGAGGTGCCGGTGAGGTACAGGTCGTCGGCGGGAAGGTAGTAGATCTCGTCGCTGTGGGCGCCGAGGAAACCGGTGCCGCCCATCACCTGCGGAGTGACCAGGGTCGGAGTGGTCATCGGGATGAAGCCGTGCTCGACCGCCTTGTCCAGCGCAGCGGTCATCAGCGCCAGCTCCAGGCGCATGCCCCAGCCCTTGAGGTAGTAGAAGCGGGCGCCGGAGACCTTGGCGCCGCGGCGCGTGTCGATGATGTCCAGGCCCTCGCCGAGCGCCAGGTGGTCGGCGGGCTCGAAGCCCTCGGCGGCGAAGTCGCGCGGGGCGGGGCCCTCGTGGCGCAGGACCACGTAATCCTCCTCGCCGCCGGAGGGCGCCCCCTCGATGAGGTTCTGGAACTGGGAGGCGAGCTCGTCGAGCGTGGCGGCGGCGGCGTTGGAGGCGGCCTCCGCCTGGCGGACCTGCTCGGCCAGCTCCTTGGCGCCGCGCAGCGCGGCCTCACGCTCCTCGGGGGTGGACGCCTTGCCGACCGACCGGGAGACCGTCTTCTGCTCGGCGCGCAGCGATTCGAACGCGGCGAGGCTGGTGCGGCGGGCCTCGTCGGCCTCGATGATGCGGTCGACGAGGGCGACGTCGGCGCCGCGGGCACGCTGGCTGTCACGGAAGGGCTCGGGGTTCTCACGTAGCGCACGCAGATCGATCATGGGTGCGAGTGTATCCGGGAGCGGACGGGCGCCCGCGCCTGCTTGGCCCGCCCAGCCCTACTTGTACCGCCCAGCCCTGCTTGGACCGCCCTAGACGCCGTCTCAGGCGGTCTGGAATGCTGGGTGTTTTTTGGACACGGTGTTGTTGTGTGTTTGTCAGGCTGCTTTCGGGGTGGCGGCCTGCTGTAGTTCGCGTTCGAACTGGTTGGGTGTGCGGTACCCGATCCCCGAGTGCAAACGTCTTTGATTATAGGTCAATTCAATCCACGCCGCCACATCCCTTATCGCCTTATCCCGCGTGGGGTAGACCATACGATACACGCGCTCATTCTTCAATGTCGCGTTGAACGACTCCGCCCACGCATTGTCCCAACACACCCCCGTACGCCCCACCGACGGCCGAATCCCATAAGAGGCCAGGTGGTCGGCGAAGGCCTGGGAGGT
>NZ_FNIM01000018.1 GCF_900103885.1 Actinomyces ruminicola | reverse complement strand
CACCCCGCCACAACGAAGCGTCAACACCAAGCACGAAGCAACGAAGCACGCGACGACGAAACCAACGAAGCACGAAGCCAACGACGCAACGAACAAACGCGAAGCGAAGCAACGAAGCAAGCAACAACGACAACGAAGCAACGACGCGACGACGCGCACGCCGCCCGCCCAACCCCGACGACGCGAGGCGACGACGCCAGCGCAAACACAACGAAGGGCGGGGGTAGTCAACCCCCCGCCCCCATCGCCCGGATCGCCACGCGTATAGGTCCTGACATCGCGCGCATGTTTCAAGGTCGGTCTACATCATCCCGCTACCGGAGTACCAACCCCGCAAGAACCTTCACCTCAGCCACGCTGCCAAGCCAACCGGGGCCGCCCCCTACCCCGTACCGGCTTGCACTATACGCCCGCCAGCGCGCCCTACGCGAGCGCCTCCGGCCCGCCCTGCCCAACCGCCACCCTCGACCTCGACGACACACGCGACGGCGGCCGCGCCCTCGACGCCCTTCGCCAGCCGGTGAGTCCCGCACCCGGCGCCACGCAACCACCAAGCGATGTTCCACGCCTGTTCCATGAGCACCGCTCAACCCCGACTATTCGTTGCAATCACGGGGTGTCCTGCATACGTGGAGGGTTCGGGGATGAAGAGGACGTTGTCGGCAACAGGGCGCCGCCCGACAACGACCTCCCGGGCCTGAACACGACCACTCCACCGCAACCGCAGCCAGAACCACCGCACCCCCAAACCTGAAGAGCCGCTAGTCCGGGCCGGTGCCTGGCATCCGCGGGCAGATGTGCGGGCCGTGGGAACACGGTCCCCGCGGGCAAGGGCTCTGCCCGATCTGCCAGGCCCCGATGAAGAAGTCCGGCCGCACCACCACATACCCAGCGGCGGATGCGCACCGCCTGCCGGGCCCCGGCCGCCGCGCCCCTGGTGCTGGTCCGCCTGCTCCCGCCCGCCCCGCCCGGCCAGGCGTGCTCCCAGGTGTACACCGACTGTGCATCGGCGCTGAACCGACACCAGTTCGGACCGCCTTGCGGCGGTTCGGACCCCCTTGCGCCGGTTTGGACCGCCGTTGTGTGCGGTGTGGGCGGTTTGATGTCTCAGGGCATCGGTGACAGTTGGTGTGTCGGGGCTTGACACACAGCGCGCCTCCCCCGACACGCCGCTCTAAAGTCCACATTCGCGCCGATAACCCCGGTGTGTCGCGCGGCAGAGAGCCGGGCAGACGCGAGGAGGGGCGTCTCTCCGGTGAGAGACGCCCCTCCTCGCGCAGCTAGATGCGCGACAGGTCACATGGCGTTGACGCGCTTGGCCAGCTTGGACTTGCGGTTGCGAGCCTGGTTGCGGTGAATGACGCCCTTGGAGACGGCCTTGTCCAGCTTGCGGCAGGCCTTGCGCAGGTGCTCCTCGGCGGCCTGCTTGTCGCCGGCCTCAACGGCCTCGCGCGTACGACGCACGTAGGTCTTGAGCTCGGACTTGACGGCCTTGTTGCGCAGACGGGCCTTCTCGTTGGTCTTGATGCGCTTGATCTGAGACTTGATGTTCGCCACTGTGAGTGAAGCTTTCTGGTGTCTGAATGGTCAATGGCCGGAGAGAGGGTTGGCGCCGCGGGCGGACTTGAGGTGGTGGAAGCACCCGGCAGGCCCGGTCGCCGGACCCCGAAGCCGGCCAGGCCAGAGGTCCGAGGGCACTCTAGCACCGGATGCGTTGGCGATTCTCGGTCGGAAACCGCCCGACGACGTGAGGTGCGTCGCGACGTGGCCGACTTTGGCGGGCGTCAGGCCCAGTGCGCGCGCAGGGCGACTACGACGCCGTCGAAGGTGGAGCGCTTCATGGTGGCGCCCTCGCGGCGCACCACCTCCGGTTCGACGAGCAGCAGACGGTCCAGACGTACCTCGCTGGGGCGGCCCTTGGGGTCCCAAGGTCCGGTGCCGACATCGTGCCAGTAGCGCCCCCAGCGGGCCTCCTGGGCGGCGTCGAGATCGTGGTCCTTGCTGGTCAGCTGGGAGACGACGAGCCGGTTGCCGTGCCGGGCCAGGACGAGCACGGGGCGGTCCTTGCCCTGGGTCGCGTCCTCCTCGAAGGGCACCCAGGTCCACACCACTTCGCCGGGGTCGGCGTCGCCGTCCGGGTCGGGGGAGTAGGCGAACTTCGGCAGTCCCAGAGAGGCGACGTCGTAGACGTCGACGCCGTCGTGCGCGCCGGCGCGGGGGCTGTGGGCGGAGGCCGGGGAGGCGGTACGCGCGGCACGCTTGGCCGTGCCGACCTGCTTCGCCGTGGGCCGGGAGACGCTCCGCTTGCGCGACTTCTCCTGGGTGGCCAGCTCCTCCTCGAGCACGTCGGTTATGGTCTCCTTGGCGGCGGAGGTGAAGATCCGGGCGATCCGCTTGAGCAGTGGGGAGGGCATGGGCAGACCCTACCGGAGAGCCGAGTAGGCTCTAGACCCGGGGCGTTGCCCGTCCGGCCATGTACACCAGCAGTGCCCAGAAGACCGCGCCGCCCACCGCGGACCAGGCCAGGAGGGGGCCGATGCCGGCCCAGTCCAGGCCGCCGGCGTCGGTCAGAGCGCTCGAGCCGAGCGTCAGCGCCCGCGTCACCAGCGAGTACGGCCACAGCCCCGCCAGCGTCCGTGACTGGTAGGCCACGGCGATGCCGATCACGGTTCCCACCAGCCCCAGGGCCACGGGCGTGGCGAAGGACCGCATGAGCATCGACAGGGTCGACTGCAAGCCCACCAGCGGCACCGCCGCTACCACCGCCAGCAGCGCCGAGACCGTGAAGCCGAGGGGTACGCCCCCGTCCAGGTGCAGGAACACCAGCCCGGACAGCCATGTGGCGATGACCAGGAGCATCTGCATGACCAGCACCGGGACCAGTACCACCGCAGTCTTTGCCAAGGCGACCGCTGCGGGTGAGTGCGGCATCGTGGCCATGCAGTTCCAGGATGAGCCCCGGTGCTCAGGGCGCCAGGCGGCTGCCAGGATCAGGGCGACGGCGACCGAGAAGAAGAACAGTCCGTAGAACAACGTGACCTGGCCGGTCAGCGACTCCCAGGTCGCCGCCAGGGCCCCCTGGTTCATGGCGAAGTTGACGGATCCGGAGACGACGGCGAGCACCGGCAGCGCCACCACGATCCACCACACCGGGGACCGGCGCAGTTTGAGCGCCTCCACCGCCAACAGCGCGGGCCACCAGGCTCGCCCCATGGGGCGGTCGCGGCAGGTACCGGGTACGCCGGAGCGGGTCGCAGGTGCGGCAGCGTCAGAGCCTTCGGAGAGGGAGGGCGCGGGCATGACGATCACCTTTCCATCCGGTCAAGTCGGGCGGTCATTACGTGGAAGCAGCCGGCGGCCAGGCACAGGAACCCCGAAATCCAACTCAGCGCCGGCATGACGATCGCCACCTCGCCCAGGTGAGTGCCGGTCTGGGTGACGGGGCAGATCAACGCCCAGTAGCCCCACGGCAGCAGGCGCGCCAACCACTGCGGCGCGAGAAACATGTACACGGCGATAAACGCCCCCAGCAGGCCGATCCCCACGCACAGGATCTGGTTGTCGACGACGGCGGCGAGCAGGATATGCAGCGCACACACGGCCAGGTCGACGGCGATCAGCCCGACGGTGTATCCGGCCCACACCCCGATTGGCAGCGGCACGGTGGCGCCGACGGCGCGGGCCACACCCACCAGCGCCACCGTCTGCAGCGCGAGCGTCGGCACGAGCACGATCGCCAACGCGGCGAGCTTGGCCCGACACAGCCGTCCCGGCGTCAGGCCCGCCGTCGCCGCCAGGTACCAGCCACCGTCGTGCTCAATGTCCGTCAGTCGGCTGGCTGTGACGGACACCAGGATCGGGGAGAACAGGGCGCTCACCAACGCGTACTGCAGCAGCAGCGCCTCCCAGGGACGCGCGGACGGATCATCCAGACCCGCCCGGGAGGACTCGGACAACGGCGCGGCGAACAGGACGGCGATCACCGCCAGTACGACGACGACCACCGCCAGGCGCAGACGCCGCATCTTGACCAGTTCCAGCCGGACGGAGGCGGCGAAGGAGAGGCGCTGCCCGGCAGTGGACGGAGACGTGGAGCCACCGCGTTCGCGCAGACCGACGGAGGGGGCGATGGCTCTGGGCGACCTGCTCATCACAGCACCCTCGCTCCGCCGGTCAGGTCCATGAAGACGTCCTCCAGGCTCTGCGGCTCGCGCCGCAGCTCGTGCACGGGCACGCCCTCCGCCACCAGGCGCCGCACCAGCTCGGCGACGGCGTCGGGCGCCAGCCCATGAATGCGCACGCCCGCCTGTGTGGGAGTCATGACGCTCCTGCCATCCGGCGCGGGCCCGGCCCCTTCGGTACCCCCGAGTCCGGCCAGCAGCCCCGGAGCAACCGCCTGCGGGCGGGGGGTGACCAGGAGCAGATCCGGCACCGAATGACGCATCAGCTCGGCGCGCGTGCCCTGAAAGACGAGCCTGCCGGCCGAGAGAATGCCGAGCACACCTGCCATGCGGTCGATCTCATCGAGCAGGTGACTGGAGACCAACACCGTCACCCCCTCGCCCGCCAAGGACATCAGCAGGTTGCGGATCTCCTCGATGCCGGCGGGGTCCAACCCGTTGGTCGGTTCATCCAGGATGAGCAGCTCGGGCTCGCGGGCCAGCGCCATGGCGATGCCCAGGCGCTGCTTCATACCCATCGAATAGGTCCTTACCAGCCGGTCCCGGTGCTCGGTCAGACGCACCAGCTCCAGCGCCCGCTCCACCTGCGCCTGCCGCAGTCCCAGCATGCGCTGTACCAGGCGCATGTTCTCGGCCCCGGTGAGGTGCCCGTAGCCGGGCGGCTGCTCGATCATGGAGCCGATGCGCGCCATGAGCGCTCCCCGGTGGCGTCGGTCGAGCGGGGATCCGAACAGGCGGACGCTCCCGGAGGTCGGCGTGAGCAGGCCGAGCAGCAGCTTCATGGTCGTGGACTTGCCCGAGCCGTTGGGACCCAGGAAGCCGTAGACGACGCCGCGGGGGATAACCAGGTCGAGGCGGTCTACGGCGGTGCGGGCGGCGGCGCCCCTGCCGAAGGTCTTGGTCAGGGCGTGGGTGGCGACGACGACGTCCGTTTGCCGCGCTACGACGTCTCCCGCGGCCGGCCCGGGGCGGGGGAAGGTGACTGTGTGCATACCTCGCAGCATTCCGCTGCGCGCCGCCCATGACATCGGGCCCGGGTCCGAAACTCGAGACCGAACCCACCACTGCACTCATACCCGGGTATGACGACCCGACTCCCGCCGTGCCGCTACCGTCGCATACCGGATGGCGGCCCGGCTGAGGGGCATTCCCGCATACGGGCGGAGAGGCGGGGACAGAGATGAACGACGACGAGGCGGCGGGCCCGTCGACACCGGGAGCGTTCAGCGGTATTCGGCGGCATCTCCCGCGGACCCGTCCGGGCGCGGCAGACACGCTGCTGGCCGCCGGCCTGGCCTATGTATGCGCATGGAATCCGCCCACGCTCCTGGAGTCACCGACCGGCGCAGGCCTGCGTGCGGCAATGTTCGACTCTGGCGCATACGTCATCATCCTCGCGGTGTGCTGCGTGGCCATCGCCTTGCGCCGCCTCGCTCCGACTGCGGCCGTCGCCGCGATCGGCGTGGCTCTCACCGCCCACGTGCTGATCTTCGACGGGCTCTCCATCCTCGCCGTGGTCGCCTGCCTGGTGGCGGCAGAGACCTGCACCAGCCGCGTGCCGCGTCCCCGCGCCTGGATCCTGCTCGTGGCGGGCTACGTTGGTGCCGCGACCGGCTCCCTGCGCGCCGGCCACCTGATCGAACCGCCCACGCCCGCATCCGGTCTGATCATCGTGGTGGTGGCGTGGGCCTTCGTCACCGTGGCCGCCCTGACGGGCCTGCTGCGCCGCCGCTCGCGCGAGCGGGTCGAACACGCCCTGGAACGCGCCGAGCTGCTGGTCGCCCACCAGGAGACCGAGTGGCGCCTGGCGGTGGTGGCCGAACGCCAGCGCATCGCCCGTGACGTGCACGACCTGCTGGGACACTCCCTGTCTGTCATCGGCATGCAGGCCGCGGGTGCCCGGGCCGTGCTGGAGGCCGATCCCGACGCCGCCGGGCGGGCGCTCGCGGTCATCGGGCAGACCTCCCGGGACGCCGTAGACGAGGTACGTGGCCTGGTCGACGTCCTGCGCGCCGATGGCGAGGCTCCCGATGCTGCGCAGTCCGCGGGCTGCCCGCCCACCTCTCCCGGGCCGTGGCCCGCTCCTGTCCCGGTGCCGGGACTCGACGATATGGCGCACCTGGTCGCCGGGGCGCGCCGGGCCGGCCTGCCGGTCACCCTGAAGCTGTACCTCGACGGCGATGTGCCGGAACCGGTCGATGAAGCCGTATACCGCTGCGTCCAGGAGGCGCTGACCAATGTGCTGCGGCACGCGGCCGGCGCCCCCACCGTGGTGAGACTGTGCGTGCAGGCAGAGTCGGTTGAGGTTGTCGTCGAGAACCTGGCACCCGCGTCGGCTGCTTCGGAGGAGGCAGAGTCGGCGGGCACAGACCGCGACGGGCCCGGCCCCAATCCCCGGCGGGGTGTGGGGCTGGCGGCTATGCGTGAGCGCCTCGCCGCCGTCGGCGGGTTCCTCCAGGCCGGGCCGCGTCTGGAGGGTGGTTGGCGGGTGCACGTAGTCGTGCCCGCAGCGGGGCGGGAGGCACAGGACTCGGAGGGCGCCGCGTGAGTTCGTCATACACAGCAAGCAGCATCAGGATCGCGCTCGTGGATGACGAGCCGCTGTTCACCGCAGGGCTGGCCATGTTGCTGGGGGCGCAGGCGGACATGGAGGTCGCCTGGCAGGCCACGGACGGTCATCAGGCGCTGTGGCACGCGCAGACCGATCCGGTGGATGTGATCTTGCTAGACGTGCAGATGCCGGGACTCGACGGCCTGGCCACCACCCACCGCCTGATCGAGGCGGGGATACAGGGCCGCATCGTCATCCTGACCACCTTTGATGTGGATGAGTACGTAATGGGTGCCATCGAGGCCGGCGCCGCCGGCTTCTTGTTGAAGAACACGCCGCCGGAGCGCCTGATCGAGGCAGTGCGCACCGTGCACGCCGGCGACTGCGTCATCTCGCCCGGGCCGACGCGACGCCTGCTCACCGCCGTACGCACCGGCTGGAAGGAGCGCGCAGAGGCCGCATCACCGCAGCGTTGGTCGCTGCCGCCCGGGCTGACCGAGCGGGAGACCGAAATACTCGCGCTGGTGGCGCGGGGGCTGACCAATCAGGAAATCTGCGATCGGCTGTGGCTGTCCATGGCGACCGTGAAGACGCACGTTTCCCACCTGCTGGCCAAGACCGGGGCGCGGGACCGGGTGCAGCTGGTACTGCTGGCACTGCGCACCGGCGTCGTCGATCTCGACGAGCTGCTCGCCGGCGCCGCTTCGCCGGGCTAGGGGGCGGGGCGGGTGGCGGCCTTCATGGCGGCGACGAAGTCGCGCAGCTCGGCCTGGAGGGCCTGCATGGCGGTGGTGTACTGCTGCGAGTCGGTGCCCGCCTCGGCGGCAGCCGCCGCCAGGGTCGGAGCGTGCGCCTCCACGATCTTGACCACGGCCGAGCCGGAGATCGCCCCGTCCGCTCCCGCCTCGATCGCCTCGGCCACCTGTGCCGGGGCGGAGATGCCGAAGCCCAGCATCACCGGCGCGGCGGCGTCCTGCCGCAGCCGCGCCACCGACTGCGCCAGCCCCACGGTGGAGGAGGCCCGTTCGGTGCCGGTCACTCCGGCTCGGGACACCGCGTACACGTAGCCGCGGGAGGCCGCAGCCACCGCATCCAGCGTCTGGGCGGACGCCGACGGCGGAGCGATGTAGACGGCATCAATCCCGGCGGCCGCCGCGGCCGCCGAGAACTCCGCGGACTCACGCACCGGCACATCCGGTAGTAGCACCGAGTCGATGCCGGCGGCGGCGCACCGGCGGTAGAACTCCTCCAGGCCGATCGCGAAGGGCACATTGCCGTAGATGAGCATGCCGATGGGCAGCTCCGGGTGGCGCCCGCGCACCCGCGCCACCACCTCCAGGCAGTCGGCGAGACTCGCCCCGGCGCCCAGCGCCCGCAGGTGGGCGCGCTGAATGGTCGGTCCGTCAGCCACCGGGTCGGAGAAGGGCACACCCAGCTCCAGGGCGTCCGCGCCGCCGTCGATGAGCGCCTCGATGATCGCCTCGGAGGCGGCGGGGGTCGGGTCGCCGACCATGACGAAGGGCACGAAGGCGCCCTCGTCGGCGTCGGCCAGGCGGGAGAACATGGCGGGATAACGGCTCATCTCAGGCCTCCTCTTGCGCGTGGCCCGGCGTGGACGGTGCGGATGACTCCGCGTTCGCCCCGGGGCGCGCCAGCGACAGATACTCGGTGCGCTTGCCCATCTGCTCAACCATGGTGGCCGCCCGGGCGACGGCGGAGTCGTCGGAGAAGCTGCCGCCCAGGCGCATGCGCACCTGCTCCAGGTCCTTGTCCCCGCGGCCCGACAGGCACACCAGCAGGTGCGGCGTGGGTGCATCCGCGGGCGTCTCGCGGGCGATCTTGAGGGCCTGGGCGAGCGCGTGCGCCGACTCCAGTGCCGGAATGATGCCCTCCCAGCGGCTCAGCAGCCGGAAGGCCTCCACCGCCTCGTCGTCGGTGATGGCCACGTACCGGGCGCGCCCGGAGTCGGCCAGCCAGGCATGCTCGGGCCCGACCCCGGGATAGTCCAGTCCCGCCGACACGGAGAAGGACTCCTCCACCTGCCCCTCCGAGGTGCGCATCAGGTAGCTGCGCGCCCCGTGCAGAATGCCGGTGGTGCCATTGTTGATGGGGGCGCCGTTGCGGGGCGTGTCCAGGCCCTCGCCGGCCGGCTCCACACCGATCAGGCCGACGCCGGCGTCGTCGATGAACTGGGAGAACATGCCGATCGCATTCGAGCCGCCGCCCACGCAGGCGATCACTTGGTCGGGTAGGCGCCCGGTCAGCGCCAGGATCTGGGCGCGCGCCTCAAGGGAGATGCAGCGGTGGTAGTCGTGCACGATCGTGGGGAAGGGGTGCGCCCCGGCGGCCGTGCCCAGCAGGTAGTGGGTGGTGGCGAAGGACGCGGTCCAGTCGCGCAGCGCCTCGTTGACGGCGTCCTTCAGGGTGCCGGCGCCGCTGGCCACGGGCACCACCCGCGCCCCCATCAACTCCATGCGCTCCACGTTGGCGGCCTGCCGCACCACGTCCGTGGCCCCCATGTAAATGGTGCAGTCCAGCCCCAGCAGCGCGCACACCATGGCGGTGGCGGTGCCGTGCTGGCCGGCGCCGGTCTCGGCGATGATGCGGGTCTTGCCCATGCGCTTGGCGAGCAGTGCCTGCCCCAGCACCTGGTTGCCCTTGTGGGCGCCGCCGTGCACCAGGTCCTCCCGCTTGAGGAAGATACGGGCGTTGCCCTGGCGGGGCAGGTTGCGCAGCTCGGTCACCGGCGTGGGGCGGCCCAGGTAGCGCCGCATGAGCTCGTCCAGCTCCGCGGCGAAGGACGGATCCGAGCGGGCCTCGATGAAGGCGTCCTCGAGCTGGTCCAGGGCCGGGATCAGCAGCTCGGGCACGTACTGGCCCCCGTAGGGGCCGAAGTAGGCGCTCAGCCGCGGGTGGGTGTGGCCGGCGTGCTCCCGCCGCGCCGGGGCCTCGGCCTCCACTCCTGCCTGCCCGCCCGCAGTGCCGTCGCCGGCGCCGCGGGCCCGGCCGCGTTCCGGCACCGGCACGGCGGTGGCCAGAACCTCGGCCACCACGCCCGGATCGGGGGCGGCGGACAGGGCCGAGCCGATCAGCAGGGCGTCCACCTGCCCGGCCAGGCGGCGCACGTCCGCGGCCGTCTCCACCCCGGACTCGCCCACCAGCACCACGCCCGACGGTGCCAGCGGCGCCAGCTGCTCGGTGCGGGAGACATCGGTGGCCAGCGTGCGCAGGTCCCGGTTGTTGATGCCGACGACCCGTGCCCCCAGGGCGGCCGCGCGGTGCATCTCCGCGGGCGTGGACACCTCGGTGAGCACCTCCATCCCCAACTCGTGCGCCAGCTGCGCCAGCTCGGCGTAGACGTCGTCGGGCACCACCGAGAGCATCAGCAGGATCGCGTCCGCACCCAGGCTGCGGGCGGCCAGCACCTGGACGGGGTCGACGATGAAGTCCTTGCACAGCACCGGCACCTCCACCGCTGCGCGCACGGCGGCCAGATCATCGAAGGAGCCGTTGAAGCGGTCCGGCTCGGTAAGCACCGACACGGCCGCCGCCCATGGAGCATAGGTGCGCGCCAGGGCGGCCGGGTCGTAGCTGGAGCGGATGGTGCCGCGTGAGGGGGAGGCGGACTTGCACTCCATGATCAAAGCGGGCCGCGGGCTCGCCTGCTCGCCGGAGCGGGTGCGCAGCGCATCCGCGAAGGAGCGCCGCGAGGGCTCCAGATCCGCGGCGCGCAAGTGCCCGAAGCGGGAGCGCAACTCGGGCAGGCGCCTGCGACGGGCGGCGACGATCGAGTCCAGGACTGTGCCGGTGGCGATCAGCCGCTCGTCCACCGGCCGCCGCTGCGGGCGCTCGGAGAGTCCGGCATCGGGGCGGTCGGCGGTCATCGGGCCTCACCGTCCGCGCCGTCGGCCTTGGTCATGGAGGCCAGGTGCTCGGCCACCCGGCCGCTGGCCAGCTGGTCCAGCGCCATGCGGGTGCCGTCGGCCAGGTTGTCGGCAGGACCCGCGAGGTACAGCAGCGCCCCGGCGTTGACGGCGATGGCGTCACGGTGTGCCGGCTCGCCCCGGCCGGAGAACACCTCCCGCAGCAGAGCGGCGTTCTCCTCCGGCTCACCGCCCAGGATGTCGTCGAGTGCGTAGGTGGATACCCCCAGCTCCTCGGGCGTGACCTCGTAGGCCTTGACCCCCCGCGGGGTGGCCTCGCGCACCTGGGTGGTGCCGTGGACGGCGATCTCATCGGTGCCCGCGCCGTGCACGATGAGGGCGCGCTTGCGGCCCAGCTTGACCATGGTCTCGGCGATCATGTCCAGGATGTCCGGGTCGGCCACGCCCATGAGCTGGTAGGTCAGGTGGGCGGGGTTGAGCAGGGGGCCCAGGACGTTGAAGATCGTCGGCGTGGCCAGGGCCTTGCGGATCGGGGCGACGTGCCGCATGGCCGGGTGGTACGCCTGGGCGAACAGGAAGGTGAAGTGGTCCCGGGCCAGGATCTCCACCGCCTGCTCGGGGGACACGTCCAGGGGCAGGCCCAGGGCGGCGACGACGTCTGCGGCCCCGGTCTTGGAGGAGACGGCCCGGTTGCCGTGCTTGGCCACCGACACGCCCATGGAGGCGGCCACGATGCCGGCGCCGGTGGAGATGTTGATGGTGCCCACCCCGTCGCCGCCGGTGCCGACGACGTCCACCAGTGGGAAGGTGACCTCGGGGAAGGGGCGAGCCGCCTCACGGAAGGCGCTCGCGGCGCCGGCCACCTCGTCGGCGGTCTCGCCGCGGGCGTGCAGGGCTGCCAGCAGGGCGGCGGTCTCGGCCGCGGACAGGTCGCCGGCGCCGAGCGCGGCGAAGACGATGCCGGTCTCGTCCTGGCTCAGGCGCTTGCCCTGGATGACGCCGCGCAGCAGGCGGTGGGCGTCCTCGGCGTCGGCGATTGCGGCGGCCGAGGAATTTGCGGGGGCATTCGCCGGGGTATGCATGGCGTTGTTCTCGGCGGGTGCGGGGGTCATGGTGTGCTCCTCAAAGATGAATCGTGTGGTTGTTCGATGGCTGTGGCTTCAAGCGGAGGCCGCGGCGGCCAGAACCGCGGTGAGTGCATGCAGGATGCCGGGGCCGTGCGGCGTCAGCACCGACTCGGGGTGGAATTGGAGACCGACGACGGGACGGGTGCGGTGGCGGGCCGCCATGACCACGCCGGGCCCGGCGGGATCGTCGGCTCCGGTCACCGCCAGCGGGGCGAGTGCCCCGGGCAGCTCGCGGGTGCCCAGGGAGTGGTAGCGGGCCACATCCAGACGGCCGTCGGGCAGGTCCTGGAAGGCCGGGTCGGTGCGGCCGGCGTCGGTCAGTTCCACGCGCACGCTGCGGCCGTGTACGGGGCCGACCCGCCCGATGCTTCCGCCGCAGGCCTCGACGATCGCCTGGAAGCCCAGGCAGATGCCGAGCGTGGGGATGCCGCGCTCCAGGGCGGCCTCGATCAGCTCCATCAGGCTGCCGGAGGCGCGTGGGTGGCCGGGACCGGGGGATAGGCACAGCACCGGACGCTCGCCCCCGGCGTGGGCGGTGCCGCCGTCATCGGGGGCGAGCGCGCGCAGCACCGTGGCGGCCGGGGCCGTGTTGCGGTAGACCTCGATGCCCGCCCCGAGGGAGGCGAACTGGTCCACCAGGTTGTAGACGAAGGAGTCGCGGTTGTCGAGCAGGACCACGTGCATCTCAGCGCCCCCCTTTCCCCATCTCAGGTGCCGTGGCCGCGGGGACGGGGGCGTCGCCCGCGCCGGAGTCGATGACTAGCTGTGCCCCCTGGGCGGCGGCCACAGCGGCCAGCACCGCACTGGCCTTGTGCACGGTCTCGGCGGCCTCCGCGGCGGGCACCGAGTCGGCGACCACCCCCGCCCCGGCCTGCACCAGCGCCGTGCCCTCGCGCACGAAGGCGGAGCGGATCACGATGCAGGTGTCCAGCTCGCCGTCGCCCCGGAAGTAGCCGACCGAGCCGCCGTAGCTGCCGCGGCGCACCCCCTCGGCGCCGCGAATGAGTTCGGCGGCGCGCAGCTTGGGGGCCCCGGTGAGCGTGCCCATGGTCATGGAGGCGCGGAAGGCGTCCAGGGCGTCCAGGTCCGGGGCCAGCTTCCCGGACACCTCCGAGACCAGGTGCATGACTCGGCTGTAGCGGTCCACGCGCAGCAGGTCCTCGACCCTGCGGGTGCCGGGGACCGACACGCGGGCGACGTCGTTGCGGGCCAGGTCCACCAGCATGACGTGCTCGGCGACCTCCTTGGCATCGGTGCGCAGCTCCAGCTCCAGGCGGGTGTCCCGCTCGTGGTCCACGGCGCCGTCGGGGGCAAGACCGCGGGGGCGAGTGCCGGCGATGGGGCGGATGGCGACCTGCCCGGTCTTGGCCGAGTGCAGCAGGGCGGACTCCGGGGAGGCGCCCAGGAGCTCGAAGTCCGGGGCGCCCACGTAGAACATGTACGGGCTCGGGTTGGACTCGCGCAGTGCGTGGTAGGCGGCCAGCGCATCCGGGCACGGCAGGGCGAAGCCGCGCGCAGGCACCACCTGGTAGACGTCGCCGGCGGCGATCGACTCCTTCATGGTCTCCACCACGGCGGCGTACTCGGCGTCGGACTGGGTGGGTACGGCGTGCAGCGCCGGGCGGCCGACGCCATCGGGGCCGGTGCGCGCGGGGGCCGGCACAGGTTCCTGCCCGACGGCCGCGGCCTGATCGGCGAGCGCGTCCGCGGCGGCGCCCAGTGCTTCCAGCCGAGCGGCCAGGCCCGCGGTGTCCACCGAGGCGCCCACCAGCGTGGCGGTGCGGGTGGGATGGTCGATCACCAGGATGATGCGGGCGTCGTAGAAGAGGTAGTCGGGGCAGGTATTCGCGCCCATCGCCACTTCGGGCAGGGCCTCGAAGGTGGCCAGGTAGTCGAAGGCGAACACGCCCGCCTCCAGTGGCAGGTGCGGGTGGTCGACCTCGGCCGCCGCGAGTGCGCGCAGCGGCTCAATGGTGGAGATGGCCTTGAGCCGGTCGCGCTCCTCCACGTCGCCCGGGGCGGCCGGGAAGGCGAGGGTGAGCGTCTGGTCGGCGTCGGCGGTGACATATTCGGCCAGGGCGGTGCGCAAGCGGTCCAGGGCGGCGGCGCCGTCGGCGGGCGCCTGGGGGAGCGCCTCGGCGACGACGCTCCGTCCCTGGCAGGTCAGGCGGGCCGAGGCCTCCAGGACGGCGATGGTGGTGCGCGAGACCTTGGTGGCGATGTCGACGGACTCCAGCAGCACGGCGTCGAGGGGACGCGGGTTCCCGGCGGTGTCCGGCGCGGTGGCGATCAGACCGCGGCGCGCCAAATGATCCAGCAGGGCGCCGCCGTCGTGTTGGTAGCGCACCGACCGCGTCAGCACGGCGGGTGGGGGAAGCGTCATGGGGTGCCTTCCTGTTCGTGCCACCGGCAGAACCCGCCCCGAATGCGAAGAGCCCGCCTGGTGGCGAGCTCTTATGATCCGGCGCCGGCTATGCGGCGTGAGTGGCTCGCCCATTGGGGAGCCACCACCACTGGCGGGTACGGAACGCGGTCATGGGGGAACAGTAGAACGGGAGCCCGGCAGTGCCAAATCGGTGACGAGAATTTGAGACGGACGGCTCTAGAGCGTCAGGTGCTCACGCACCTCGTCCATGTCCTTGTCGCCCCGGCCGGACAGGTTCACCAGCAGCAGCGGTGCGGGCTCGCCGGGCGTCCGCTCGGCGTGCTCGCGGGCGAGCTTGAGCGCCTGGGCGACCGCGTGCGCCGACTCCATGGCCGGGATGATGCCCTCGTGCCGACTCAACAGGCGGAAGGCCTCCAGCGCCTCGGCGTCGGTGACGGCCACGTACTCGGCCCGCCCGGTGTCCGCCAGATAAGCGTGCTCGGGTCCCACCGACGGGTAGTCGAGCCCGGCGGAGACCGAGTGGGAGGGCAGGACGGTGCCGTCGTCGTCGAGCATGACGAAGGAGCGCATGCCGTGCAGCACTCCGGTGCGGCCGGCGTTGATGGGGGCGCCGTGCTCACCGGTGGCCAGGCCTCGTCCGGCAGGCTCCACGCCGATCAGTTGCACGGAGGGGTCATCCAGGTAGGCGGCGAAGGCGCCGATCGCATTGGACCCCCCGCCGACGGCGGCGATCACGGCGTCGGGCAGAGTGCCGTAGCGCGCGAGCACCTGGCGGCGGGACTCGGCGGAGATGACCTGCTGGAAGTGCCGCACGATCGTGGGGAAGGGGTGCGGTCCGGTGGCCGACCCCATCAGGTAGAAGGTGTCCTCCAGACGGGTGCACCACTCCGCCAGGGCGGCGTCGATCGCGTCCTTCAGGCCCGCCTGCCCGGCGGCTACCGGAACCACGGTGGCGCCCATCAGCTTCATGCGCTCCACGTTCGGGCGCTGGCGCTCGACGTCGTGCGCGCCCATGTAGATGGTGCACTCCATGCCCATCAGCGCGGCCACCATGGCGGTGGCGGTGCCGTGCTGGCCGGCGCCGGTCTCCGCGATCAGGCGCCGCTTGCCCATGCGCTTGGCCAGCAGTGCCTGGCCAAGGGCGTTGTTCCCCTTGTGCGCGCCGCCATGGGCCAGGTCCTCACGCTTGAGCAGGATGCGGGCGCCGCCGGTCAGCGGCAGGTGACGGCATTCGAAGATGGGGGTCTCCCGGCCCAGGTAGGTGGCGCGCAGATCCTCCAGCTCCGCCTCGAAGGCGGGGTCGGCTACGGCCTCGGCGTACGCGGCCTCGAGCTCGTCAAGGGCGGGCAGCAGCTCGGCGGGGACCTCCTGGCCGCCGAAGCGCCCGAAGTAGGCGGGCAGGAGCGTCTCGCGCGGCACGTCCGCACCGGGCGGGGGAGGCGTGTAGCCCGGGGCGTCGGGTCCGAGCGGCCCGGTGGGCACGCGGTTGGCGGTGGGGGCCGCCCCGGGCAGGACGGTGTCTGATTCGGCGGGGGTGCGCATGGGTGCCTCCTTGCTGTCTCCACCGCCCGACGGCGGTCGCGTGCGTGAGGGTAGGGGCGTTCCCGTCGGCGGGCAAAAGCAGGCCCGGGTGTCTCAAATCGCGGGACCGTGGCGGCGTGTTCGGGAGCGCCGCGGTCTCGGTGCAGGTTATGCGCCGCGGTTGACAGATCACGCCCGCGCCTCCGTCAGGGTGATCTGCATCTCATATGATGGTGGATGTCCCTGTGAAACCCTGCAAGGAGAGATCGATGAAGATCGCATACGGAAGGGGTCTGACCGTGGCAACCGTCGCGGCAGCCCTGGCCCTGACGGGATGCGCCTCCGGCGGATCCACCGCCGATGCGACCGCATCCCCCGGATTGGACAACAACGGCAACACCTACATCACGCAAGAGTTGGATGACGGGCAGACCTACTTCACCCGGGTCGTCAACCCGAACGGCGGCCAGGTGCTGAGCTTCTCGGCCGACGGCGGCATGAGCATCATTGAGCAGGTCGACGGCGACTACACCTACGCCTTCAAGGACCTAGACGGCGACGGCGAGCTCGACCCGGCCGAGGACTGGCGCCTGGAGGGCAGCAAGCGCGCCGCCGACTACGCCACCGGCCTGTCCAAGGAGCAGATGGCGGGGCTGATGCTCTTCTCCTCCCACGAGCGCGCCCCCGAGGAGGGGCTTACGGCCGAGCAGCAGGAGTACCTGTCCGAGTCCTACCTGCGGGCTGTGCTCAATGCGGGCAGCTCGGACGTGACCGCTAACGTGCAGTGGGTCAACCAGATGCAGGCCTACGTGGAGACCCTGGGCTCCGCGGACACCCCCTACATCCCCGTCAACTTCTCCTCCGACCCGCGCTCGGACGCCTCCGGAGACGGCTCCTTCACCGAGGTCGGCGAGATTTCCAGCTGGCCCAGCTCGCTGGGGCTGGCCGCCACCTTCGACCCCGACACGGTGCTCCAGTTCGGGCAGATGGCCTCACAGGAGTACAAGAGCCTCGGTATCGGCACCGCCCTGTCTCCACAGATCGACCTGGCCACCGAGCCCCGGTGGCTGCGCGTGTCCGGCACCTTTGGTGAGGACGCCGAAATGGCCGGGACCATGGCAGCCAACTACGTCGCCGGCTTCCAGGGCACCTACGCCGAGGACGGCGGCGACACGGGCTGGGGCACTGACTCCGTAGCCACCATGATCAAGCACTGGCCCGGGGACGGTGCCGGCGAGGGCGGGCGCGAATCCCACACCAACGCGGGAAAGTACGAGGTCATGGTGGGCGGCAACTCCGCCGAGCACTGGTCCGTGTTCCAGCAGGCGCTGGACTCCGCGGCCGTAATGACCTCCTACTCCATCACCCTGGGTCCCGACGGCGAACCCGAGTACACCCAGCGGATGGGCTCCTCCTACGACGACGGCAAGCTGACGGCGCTGCGCGAGGACAATTCCTACGAGGGCGTGGTGGTCACCGACTGGGGCGTCACCCGCGCCACCACTGACCCCGACGAACCGGTGATCGCCACCGGTTGGGGTGCGGAGGATCTGAGCGTCGAGGAGCGCCACTTCGAGATCATTAAGAACGGCACCGACATGTTCGGCGGCAACAACGATGCCGCTCCGGTGCTGGCCGCCTACGACATGTGGCAGTCCGCCTATGAGGCCGGGGAGCTGGACGTGGACGCCCGCACTCGCTGGCAGCAGTCCGCCTCCCGCATCCTGACCATGTCCTTCAACATCGGCGCCTTCGACAACCCCTTCCTGGACCTGGCCGCCTCCCAAGAGCAGGTGGGTTCGCAGGACAAGGTGACGGCCGGCCAGGAGGCGCAGCTGAACTCCATCGTCACTCTCAAGAATGACGGCGCCATCACCCTGGACCCGGAGGCGGACTGGTCGGACAAGACGGTTTACATCCCGCAGACCTACGACACCGGCTTCAACGGTGCCTTCAGCGAGGCCGAGTACACCGAGGGCCCGTCACTCGACGTGGAGACCGCCGAGCAGTACTTCGGGAAGGTCGTCACTGACGAGGTCGAGTACGACGCCGACGGTCGCGTCACCGGTTACACCGCCCCCGACCTGAGTGATGTGGACCTGGTGCTGGTGGGCATGCGCTCGCCGATCAACGGCACCAGCTTCTCCAAGGCGGGCTGGAACGAAGAAGAGGGCAGCTGGTATCCGCTGTCCCTCCAGTACGGCACCTACACCGCCGATGGCGACAATGTCCGGCGCACCTCGATCTCCGGGGACGTGCTAGCTGACGGCAGCCGGGAGAACCGCTCCTACTACGGCGCCAGCTCCGCGATCTCCAACGGCGCCGACCTGGACGCCTTCAACCGGGCCGCAGACGCGGTGACGGCCTCGGGCCGGGACATCCCCGTGGTCGTGGCGCTCAAGGCCACGAACCCGGTGATTCCCGCGGAGTTCGAGGCGCGTGCCGACGCCATCGTCGTCGGCTTCGGCGTCGCCGACGAGGCTCTCATCCGGGTTGCGCTCGGGCTGCACGAGTCCAACGGCCGCCTGCCCGTGCAGTTCCCCGCGGACATGGACACCGTGGAGGCCAACCAGGAGGACGTCCCGAAGGACCTGACTCCCTACACGGACTCCGTCGGCAACACCTACGACTACGGCTTCGGCCTGCACCTGGACGGCTCGGTGATCAAGGACTGACCAAGCGGTCCGACCGGACGGTGCGCGGGCGCGGACAGGGAGCTGTCCGCGCCCGCACCATGTATCCGAACCGACGCCCGAGCGATCATCACCATGGCGGGCACCACCGCCCGCTCTGGGGGCCGGGCCCTAGCTCCAGAAGACGGCGCTGACCGCGCCGACCCAGGCCTCATACTCCGGGCCGGTCCAGCCGGTGCCCGTCGGCGCGGAGGGATCGCGACGGAAGGCCGCCGGATTGGCGGCCGGCCCCTGGAGCAGGACCTCCCGTAGGGGCTTGGCGCACTGGAAGTTGAGCGCGGACTGCACCCGGTTCAGGCCCCGGTTGAGTTCCCGTGGGTCCCCCGGATGCTTGCCCGGGAAACGCCCCTCGGCGGTGGCCCGCAGCAGGTAGAGGGCCAGGTTCGGTGCGGAGAACCAGTTCATGTTGAGCCGCAGTTTCCGCCCGCGGCGATCTTGCACGACGGACGAGCGCTGGCCGGTGGCCGAGAACGAGGCGATCTCCTGGTGGGGGATCTGCAGGGCGCGCCCGCGCCAGTCGGTGCCGGCGATCAGCGTGGGAGCATCGATGAGGCTGCAGTTGCGAAAGGCAGCCAGGGAGTAGCAGCCGTAGCCGATAGAGAGGAGTGCCAAAGCGGCAATGACCCCGGCGGCCCGCAGATCATCGACGACTGGCAGACTGAGGAGAACGAGGAGGAGGATGCCACCGCCGAACAGGATGCCCAGCGCGATGTGGACCACTGCGCTTGGCCTCTGGACGGGGTACTCGTACGTGGCTGTTCCCGCCCCGGGAACGGGCTCGGTGATGCGTGCCCTGCCCGGGCGAGCCCCACCGCGCAGCAGCGGCAGCGTCAGCACCACCATGATGATGCCGAGCGCGTAGGTGGCGATCATGATGAGTATGTGTGTCGTGTCCATGGATTCTCCTGAACGGCTCCGTGATCTTGGACTGACAGTTGACAGGTTATGCGCTCGAACCGACAGATCGGGCCGAGTGGGGCGACGACGCCCGCGAACATCCGCTGGAATTAGATTGCATGCCAATCACCGGCAGGTCACGGTCCTGCCTCCCAGCACGTATGGGCGGCTAGGCGACCTGTCCGCCGGTGAGCATCCCCATCCCTTGCATACCCGTGCGAGGACCACAGAGAGGTGTCTCGACAGTGTTGTCAATCAACTGGAACGACGTCTGGAACGTGGTGATGAGCCTGCGGCCGCAACTCATCGCCATCGGCGTGGCGCTGCTGGCGGCGCTCATCATCACTATTGCCGTACGCAAGCTCAACAAGCCCACCCGCAAGCTCGTGCGCTCCACCACCTGGATCGCCGCGGTGGTCGTGGTGGCGGTGGCCGTCACCGGCATGATGTACGGCGGCCTGAAGACCATCCTGGACCTGTCCTCCGGCTCCGGTACCCTCACCGACGAGACCAAGGCCACCGTTGAGGAGCTCGGCAATACGATCTCCGACGAGGGCATGGTCCTACTCAAGAACGAGAACGCCACCCTGCCGCTCGAGGATGGCTCGGCGATCAACGTGCTCGGCTGGGCTTCCACCAACCCCGTCTACGGCGGCACCGGCTCGGGGTCCCTGTCGCCCGACAACCCCACCACCTCCCTGCTGGACGGCCTGCACAACGCCGGCTTCGAGACCAACACCGAGTTGACGGACTTCTACACCGACTATCGCTCCGAGCGGCCCGAGGTCGGCATGTTCGCCGCCGACTGGACCCTGCCCGAGCCCGCATCCGAGGCCTACACCGACGCCATCGTCTCCTCCATTCAGGACTTCTCCGACACCTCCGTGGTCACCATCGCCCGTTCCGGCGGCGAGGGCTTCGACCTGCCCCAGGACGTCAATGCGGAGGTGGCGGCCAACGGCGCCTTCTCCTACACGGACAACTCCACCTCCCAGACCGACTTCGCCGACGGGCAGGGCTACCTGGAGCTGACCGCGCCCGAGCGCGACCTCATCCAGCTGGCCAAGGACAACTCCGAGACCGTGGTGGTGATCTACAACGGCGCCAACGCCTTCGACCTGAGCGACCTTGCCAGCGACCCGGACATCGACGCCATCATCTGGGCGATCCCCGGCGGGCAGGTCGGCTTCAATGCCCTCGGCCGGATCCTGGACGGCGAGGTCAACCCCTCGGCCAAGACCCCGGACACCTTCGTCGCGGACCTGAAGGCCTCTCCGGCAGCCAACAACTTCGGCGACTTCACCTACACCAACATGGAGGAGTACGGCCAGTCCTCGCCCTTCACCGGCGGCACCACTTACCCGGCCTTCGTCAACTACGTCGAGGGCATCTACGTCGGCTACCGCTGGTACGAGACCGCCGCCGTCGAAGGCGTCATCGACTATGACGAGCAGGTGGTCTACCCCTTCGGCTACGGCCTGAGCTACACCGCCTTCACCCAGGAGATGGGCGAGGTCAGCCACGACGCCGACGGCACGATCTCCTTCGACGTCACCGTCACCAACACCGGTGACGTGGCAGGCAAGGACGTCGTCGAGGTCTACTACACCGCTCCCTACACCAACGGCGGCATTGAGAAGTCCGCGGTGAACCTGGTCGCCTATGGAAAGACCGAACTGCTGGAGCCCGGTGCCTCCGAGAACGTCACCATCACCTTCAACGAGGACGACATGGCCTCCTACGACTACCAGGGAGCCAAGGCCTACGTGTTGGAGAAGGGCGAATACACGATCTCCCTGCGCTCGGACTCCCACACGGTGATCGACGAGCAGACGGTGACGGTTGACGAGACCATCACCTACGACTCCGAGGACAACACTCACGCCGGTGACGTCGTAGCCGCCACCAACCAGTTCGACGCCGCTGCCGGAGACGTCACCTATCTCTCCCGCGCCGACGCCTTCGCCAACTACGAGGAGGCTACGGCCGCCCCGGCCAGCCTGGAGATGTCTGCGGAGTACCAGGCGGCCTTCGTAGCCAACTCCAACTACGACTCCACCGCCTTCGACGACGACGCCGACGAGATGCCCACCACCGGGGCTGACAATGGCCTGGTCCTGGGCGACATGTACGGCCTGGACTACGACGATGAGAAGTGGGACCAGCTGCTCGACCAGCTGTCGGTCGCGGACATGAACAGCCTCATCGCCAACGGCGGTTACGGCTCGGTGGCCGTCGACTCCGTCGGCAAGGTGCGCGTCTCGGACGTGGATGGGCCGGCTTCGCTGAACAACAACTTCACCGGCGTGGGCTCCATCGGCCTGCCCTCGGCCGTGTCCGTGGCCGCCACCTGGAACCAGGAGCTGGCCCACGAGTTCGGCACCGCCATCGGCACCATGGCCCACGACATGGACGTGGCCGGCTGGTACGCCCCGGCTACCAACACCCACCGCTACGCCTACGCCGGTCGCAACTTCGAGTACTTCTCAGAGGACCCGGTCCTGGCCGGTACCCAGGTGGCCCAGGAGATCCAGGGCGCCAAAGAGCTGGGCGTGTACGCCTTCATCAAGCACTTCGCGCTCAACGACCAGGAGACCAACCGCACCAACATGCTGGCCACCTGGTCGAACGAGCAGGCGATCCGTGAGATCTACCTCAAGTCCTTCGAGATCGGCATCAAGGACGGTGGCGCCGGCGCGGTGATGACGGCCTTCAACTACATCGGCACCACCTACGCCGGGGCACTGCCCGAGTTGCAGCAGACCGTGCTGCGCGATGAGTGGGGATTCCGCGGCATGACGCTGACGGACTACTTCGCCGGCTACGGCTACCAGAACGCCGACCAGCTTGTCCGCAACGGCGGCGACATGATGCTCGCCACCACCGACATCACCGTCAACTCCGTGCAGAACACCTCCGCCACTGGTGTGATCGCCATGCGGGAGTCCGCGCACAACATCCTGTACACGGTGGCCAACTCGTGGATCTACGAGGACGGCCAGCCCGCGGTGCAGCGTGCCTCCTGGGAGTACCTGACCTGGGCCGTGCTGGCGGCTCTGGGCGTCGGCCTGATCGCCCTTGAGGCACTGGCCATCCGCCGCTACCGCAAGCGCCGGGCCGAGGCCACAGTCGCCGTCGAGAGCTCCGAGAAGTAGCAATCGATAACCCGGTGGGCGGGACGAGGACAGCATCCCCGCCCCGCCCACCGGCGCCCTGCCCGGGCCCGCACCCACAACTCCCCGCCATCCCGAACGCCCACCAAGCTAAGGAATACGCCGTGACCACCACCGCCTCGAAGCTCACGCTCCTTCAGGCCGCCGCGCTGCTGTCAGGGTCCTCCGAATGGGACTCCCGCGCCCTGCCCGAGTGCGGCATCAATTCCTTCGTCCTGTCCGACGGGCCGCACGGGGTGCGGCGACAGCTCGGCAGCGGCGATCACCTCGGCATCGCCGCCTCCGAGCCCGCCACCTGCTTCCCGACGGCGGCCACGGTCGCCAACTCCTGGGACCCGGACCTGGCCGAGCAGATGGGCGCCGCCCTGGGCCAGGAGGCGCTGGCCCTCGGGGTCGATGTGCTGCTGGGGCCGGGGATGAACATCAAGCGCTCCCCGCTGTGCGGCCGCAACTTCGAGTACTACTCCGAGGACCCGCTCCTCGCCGGCCGTATGGCCGCCGGACTCGTCCGGGGCATCCAGTCCCAGGGGGTGGCGGCCACTCCCAAGCACTTCGCCGTCAACGGCCAGGAGCTGCGGCGCATGGCCTCCGACTCGGTGGTGGACGAGGCCACCATGCGGGAGATATACCTGACCGCCTTCGAGATCGTGGTGCGCGAGGCACACCCGCGCGCCCTGATGAGCTCCTACAACCGGGTCAACGGCACCTACGCCAACGAGCACCCCCACCTGCTCACCGAGATCCTGCGCCGGGAGTGGGGCTTCAACGGGATGGTCGTCTCCGACTGGGGCGGCTCCAACGACGCCGCCGCGGCCGCCGCGGCCGGGTCCTCCCTGGAGATGCCTGCACCGGGCCTGCACTCCGCGCGCGAGGTCGTCGCCGCCGTAGAAGCCGGCCGCATCAGTCGCGACGCCGTCTATGCCCGCGCCGCCGAGGTCATTGCCATGGCCTCAGCCGCACCCTCAACACGCACCGCCGCGGCCGACCGGCCCAGGATCGAGGTCGAGGCCCATCACGCCCTGGCCCGACGGGTAGCCGAGGAGTCCATGGTGCTGCTGCGCAACCAGGACGGCATCCTGCCGCTCGCACCCGGCACCCGCGTCGCCGTCGTCGGCGACATGGCCAAGACACCCCGCTACCAGGGCTCCGGCTCCTCCCAGATCAACCCGACCCGGCTGGAGAACCTCCTGGAGGAGCTCTCCAACACCGAACTGGAACTGGTCGGCTACGCACAGGGCTACGACCGGCAAGGCGCGCCCGACCAGGCCCTACTCGACGAGGCGGTAGCCCTGGCCGGTCGCGCCGACGTTGTCCTGGCCTGCATCGGACTGGACGAGCTGTCCGAGTCCGAGGGCCTGGACCGCTCCCACATGCGCCTGCCGCAGGTCCAGACGCGGCTGCTGGAGGCCCTGTACCGGACCAACCCGAATGTAGTCGCCGTCGTGTCGGCGGGATCCGCGGTGGAGACTGCCTGGGAGGAGCACACCCGGGCCGTGGTACACGCCAGCCTGTCCGGGCAGGCCGGTGCCGGCGCCGCACTGCGGGTGCTCACCGGAGCGGTCAACCCCTCTGGCCGGCTGGCCGAGACCTACCCGGTGCGCTACGAGGACAACCCCACCTCCGCCTGGTTCCCCGCCACGGGGGAGCTCGCCCTGTATCGGGACGGTCCCTACGTCGGCTACCGCTACTACAGCACCACCGGCACGCCCGTAGCCCACCCCTTCGGGTTTGGCCTGTCCTACTCCAGCTTCGAGTACTCCGGGCTGAGCGTGGACGAGGACGGCGCGCACCTGACGGTAACCAACACCTCCGCCGTCGACGGCACCGAGGTGGTGCAGCTGTACGTCACCGCCCCCGCAGGAGCGTGGGGTCCAGTCCGGGAGCTTAAGGGCTTCGCCAAGGTGCCCGTGGCGGCGGGGGAGGCGGTGGCGGTGACCATCCCCTTCGACGACTACACCTTCCGCCGCTACTCGGTGAATGAGGGACGCTGGGTGCGCCCGGCGGGCACCTGGACGGTGCGAGTGGGCCGGAACGTGGAGGACTTGCCGCTCGAGGCCTCCTTGGAGGTGGACGGCGACCCGCTCGCCCCCGCCGACCCGGCGCTGGGCCACTACCTGGACGGCACCGTCACCGAGGCGACCGAAGCCGAGTTCGCCGTCCTACTTGGACGGGAAGTGCCGCAGCCGGAGACATCCGGCCGCATCGGCCCCAACAGCCCGGTATCCGACCTCGCCCGCTCCCGCAGCCGCATCGGTCGGCTGGCCGTGAAGGTGCTGGAGCGCCAGAAGGCCAAGGCCGACGCCTCCGGTAAGCCCGATCTGAACATCCTGTTCATGCTCAACATGCCGCTGCGCGCCATGTGCAAGATGACCGGCGGCATGGTGTCGGCGGAGATGGTCGACGGCATCGTCGACTTCGTGGGCGGCCACGGCCTGCGCGGAGCACGCACCCTCGTCGGCGGCTTCTTCCGCAACCGCAGGCAGGACAAGGCCACCCAGCGGCAGCTCGATTCCCCTCGCTGAATCCGCCTTCGAGTCCGCGTACCAAGGCCTGTGGCCCATCCATCCAGTTCCCCCGATAAGAGAGACCGAGACCTCTAATGAAACCGATCACCGCCTGGTGGCACCGCTTCGAGGAGCGCCACGAGACCACCGCCCAGTTCATCGTCTTCTTCATCCTGTCCAATGGCGTCACCGTGCTGCAGCTCATCCTGATGCCGCTGTTCCGCTGGATCTTCGGGTTCACCTCGCTGCAGGGCACCACCTTCCAATTCCTGCCGGTCGGTTCCTCCGGCGGCAGCACGGTCTACCTGTTCGACTACGTGGCCGGCCCGATCCAGGCCGACGGCTCCGGCGGCGGTCTGGCCTACTTCCTGGCCGTGGAGATCACGCTGCTTATCGCCCAGGTCATCAACTTCTTCGCGCAGCGCTCCATAACCTTCAAGTCGAACTCCTCGATCTGGAAGGCGGCCTTCTGGTACACGGTCGCCTACGTGGTCATCACCATCGTCGCCGCCGCGCTGCAGGTGCTTTACAAGGAGCCCATCTACTCCTGGTGCAAGGGCACGCTCGGTGCCTCCACCGGCGAGACCGTGGCGGACGTGGTCACCATGATCATCAACGCGGCCATCTCCTTCTGGGTGTTCTTCCCCATCTTCAAGGTGATCTTCAAGCGCGTGCCCGAGGACGGCGACGTGCAGCGGCAGACCGCCGAGGAGGCCGAGGCGCTGTCGGCGCACTGAGCCGGGCACCGGTCCGGTAGTGTCATACCCGTCAATCATCAGGAGCGCCGCGGGCGCGGGCCGGGCGCCTGCCCGGCAACCGCGGTGCGCCGGCTGACTCCGTAGAGCAAGGAGACCCGCGCGGTGCCCGCCAGCCCCCTTATCACGGTCGTCGTCCCGGCCTACAACGCCGAGGACTGTCTGGGCCGTTGCCTGTCCAGTCTCGTGGCCGCTGACGACGGGGGCGGTGCCCTGGAGATCATCGTCGTCGACGACGGCGCCACGGACGGCACCGGCGCCCTCGCCGATGCCTACGCCCAGGCGCACACGGCCATCGAGGTCATCCACCAGGCCAACAAGGGCCACGGCGGCGCCATCAACGCCGGCGTCGCGGCGGCGCGGGGCACCTGGCTGAAGGTGTGCGACGCCGACGACGCCATCGACCCCGGTGCCTTGCGCGCCCTGCTCGCCTCCCTGCGCTCCTGGCGGCGGGAGGGCACCGAGCCGGACCTGGTCGTCACCAACTTCGTGTACGTCCGTGAGGGCACGCCGGCCTGGTACCGCCTGAGCCACGGTCCCGCCCGCCGCGGTCCCCGGGGCATCAGGCCCGGCCGCCACGCGGTGCGCTTCAGGGGGCTGCTCCCCAGCGGGCGCATTGGCGGTTGGGACGACGTCGGACGCTTCCGCCCCGACCAGTACCTCATGATGCACTCCCTCGCCTACCGGAGGGAGGTGCTGGAACGCTCCGGGCTGCGGCTGCCCGAGCACTGCTTCTACGTGGACAACCTGTTCGCCTTCGAGCCGCTGCGGCAGGTGAGGACGCTGACCTACCTGGACCTCGACCTGTACTACTACACAGTGGGACGGGCGGGGCAGTCCGTGGCCGACGACGTGATCGTGGCGCGCCTGGACCAGCATGACCGGGTCAACGCGCTCATGCTGGAGGCGATGCCCCACGAGGGCGAGGTGCCGGCGGCGCTGCTGCGCTACCTGGTGCACATCTACACCATGAGCGCGGTGGTTATCACCACCATGGCGCTGCGCTCTCGCACGCCCCGCAACCTCGCCATCAAACAGCAGTTGTGGGAGCGCCTGGACGCCGAGCGGCCGGACGTGGCTCGGCGCGTGCGCGCCTCCCTCATGGGGCGGCTGATGACGATTCCAGGACGCCCCGGCAAATGGGTGCCGGTGGCCGGCTATCGGGTGGCCCGCCGGGTACTCGCCCTGAACTGAGGTCGGCCCCGGCGCGGGGCCGACGAGGGGCTACTGCCATAGCGACCGATCTCGGCACGTAAGTTCTACCGATCTCGGCACGTGAGTTCTACCGATCTCGGCGGTGGCAGCGACCGGTCTCGGTGCGGCACTAGCGCCGGCTGCGGCGCGGGTGGGCGGCGGGCACCGGCAGCAGCACGCGCAGCACGAAGGTGCCCTGCGAGCCTTCCCCAGCGGTTACCTGGCCGCCGTACGCCTCGGCGGCGGACCGGATGGCGCGCATACCGAAGCCGTGAATGTCGCTGTCCGCCTCGGTGCTCATCAGGGGCTCACCTGCTGCTGCCACCACCGGTGCGGCGGCCACCGGATTCTCCACCTCCAGCAGGACGAAGCCGCGGCGGGTGCGCACGTCCAGACGAATCCACCGTTCACCGGCGTCGTCAATGCGCGAGACGGCCTCCAGGGCATTGTCCAGGGCGGTGCCGACCAGCGTGGCCAGATCCGCGGTGGCCATGAAGCCGAGCGCGGCGCCGTCGGCGATCGTGGTCATGGTGACGCCCGCATCCTGGCAGGCCTGCTCCCGGTCGGTGAGGATGACGTCGAGCACGGGGCTGCCGGTGCGCACGAAGACTTCGTACGGGCGCACGGACGCCTCCAGGTCGCCGAGTCGGTCCAGCCGGACCGCAGGATCGGGCTCGGCGCGCACGGACGCGATCATGTGGCGCAGGTCGTGGTACTTACGGTTGACGATGTCGATGGCCCGCTTGGATGTCAGGTACTGCTCGTACTGCGAATGCAGCAGCGCCTCGGAGGTGGCCAGCTCGAAGCTCGCGCGGTTCTGCAGGTCGACCTCCCGCTGGGCGTACAGAATGATGAACCCGCACAGATCCACCAGCGTGCGGATGTAGAAGACCTCCGCGCCCAGCCGCCCGGAGAAGGGCGTCGCCGTGCTCAGGAAGCTGAGATTCGACATGGCGAAGGTGATGGCGGCAATAGCCGCCGCCCCGGCCACGGTGGCGACGGTGGGCACTACCTCGGTGCGGAACCGGGGACGCTCGAGCAGGTAGACCACGCCCAGCGCGACGCCGTCGACGGCGATGGTCAATGGCGCGGCCCAGACCGTGCCGGCGCGGTCACGGAGGATGAACAGCTCCAACTGCCACTCCAGGGAGGCCACCAGCTCAGCGGCCACGAAGGCCCGTACCACCAGGTAGGTGGATCGTCGCAGCGAGCCGTTCAGCGCCAGGTGCAGCACGCCCCACATGGCGGCCACCGCACCCAGCATGCCTGCCAGCCACAATGAGATAGGCAGACGAGCGGCGAGCACCTGGTAGGCGCACAGGGCCGGCAGGGCCGCGGCCATCACCGTCACGCCCCGGCGTCGGGAGTCCTGCGGCCGCCAGGTGGCCAGCACGTACAGCAGGCACGCGCCCCACTCGGCCAGCGCGGTCCACAGCCGGGGGATGTCCGGCAGCGCCTCCTGGATCACGTGAGCGTTCCGGACACGTGCTCGGTCAGGGCCCGCATGAACTCCTTCTTGCGGGGGCGGGAGATGCGCAATACCTGTCCGGTACTCATCACGGAGTCCTGCTCCCGCACCGCCACCACGTGCCGCAGGTTGACGATGTAGCAGGAGTTGGAGCGGAAGAAGCCGTGCGGGGCCAGCTGCGGCTCCATCTGCTTGAGCGAGCCGGGCAGGGTGATGGCGCCGTCGGTCAGGTGCACCTGAAGGCGGTGACCGGAGGACTCCAGGTAGACGATGTCGCGTACGGGCACGCGCCGCAGTCCCTGCCCGTCCTTGAGCACGACGCCGGCGCTGTCCCGCCGTTCCAGCACCTCCAGGGCCCGGCCCAGCTCATGGCCCAGGGAGGCGTAGGGGAAGGGCTTGACCAGGTAGCCGAGGGCGGCGACCTCGTAGCCGTTGATCGCGTACTGCTGGGCAACGGTGATGAAGATGATGACGACATCCGGGTCGGTGCGACGTACCGCCCGGGCGAGGGCAAGACCGTCTGTGCTCTTCATGCGGATGTCCAGCAGGAGGATGTCGTAGACGGGGCGGAAGCCGTTCAGGAGGGCCTGGCCGTCCTCAAAAGTGGAGACCTGCAGCTCCAGGCCCCGCTCGTGGCCGAAGCGTGCGAGATAGTCGGAAAGGACGCGGCGGTGGTGGGCGTCGTCGTCAACGACGCCGACGCGGAGTATGGGGCGGGAGCTCGTATTCACATTCATCGGCGACTGCGGGTAGCACGGTGCATGGGAGCTGGTGGCGCGGGGACTGCGCCACGGCCAGGGAGACGCCGGAACCGAGCGTTCTCGTGAGCACCGAAAGTAACTGTTACAACCATGTTAGTGTACCGGCGCCGTGGTCCGGCTGCGGTCATGGATGCCGCCTCGAATGCGTCCACGATCAATGACAGACGATCGGTGAGTCGATCAGGCTGAACGAAGACGGAGGGCGTCAACGATGCGAGCGGACTTGGTGGTGGTCGGTTCGGGGCTCTTCGGTGCCACGATCGCTCAGCGCGCCGCCGAGGAGCTGGGCGTGCACGTGCTCGTGGTCGAGCGCCGCGACCATGTGGGCGGCAACGCCTACTCCTCCCCGGACCCCGACACCGGCATCGAGGTGCACCGCTACGGCTCCCACATCTTCCACACCTCCAACGAGCAGGTGTGGGCCTATGCGAACCGCTTCACCGCCTTCAACGACTACCGGCACCACGTCTACGCCAACCATGCCGGCGAGGTCTACCCGCTACCCATCAACCTGGGCACCATCAACCAGTTCTTCCGCGCCGCCCTCGGCCCGGAGGCGGCCCGGGGGCTGATCGCAGAGCATGCTGCCGAGATCACCGGAACGCCTGCGAACCTGGAGGAGAAGGCGATCAGCCTGATCGGGCGCCCTCTGTATGAGGCCTTCATCCGCGGTTACACCGCCAAGCAGTGGCAGACCGATCCCACCCAGCTCGACGCCTCCATCATCACCCGCCTGCCGGTGCGCCTGAACTACAACAACCGCTACTTCTCCGACCGCCACGAGGGCATTCCCACCGGCGGCTACGGCGCCTGGGTGGAGCGGATGCTGGACCACCCGCGCATCGAGCTGCGGCTGGGGGAGGACTTCCTGGAAGGAGACGGCCCAGTCAGCCGCGACGCCTGCGTGGGGCAGGCGCCGGTGGTCTACACCGGCGCCGTGGACCGGTTCTTCGACCACCGCTGCGGTGCGTTGACCTGGCGCACTCTCGACTTCGACACCCGCATACTGCCCACCGGTGACCACCAGGGCACCGCCGTCATCAACTACCCCGACGCCGATGTGCCCTACACGCGGGTACACGAGTTCCGCCACTACCACCCCGAGCGCACCTACCCCGACGACGCCACCGTGATCATGCGGGAGTACTCGCGCATGGCCACCGGCGACGACGAGCCCTACTACCCGGTGGGTACGCCGGCCGACCGCGAGCGGCTCGCCCGCTACCGGCAGTTGACGGCCGAGTCGGAAGCGCAGCGGGTCGCCTTCGGCGGGCGCCTGGGCTCCTACCGGTACCTGGACATGGACCGCACCATCGCCGCCGCCCTGGAGTGCTTCGAGCAGGTGGTGCGGCCGTGGTTCCGGCGGTGAGAGGTCGGGCGGAGAGTTACTCCGTCCAGGCGGCGCGCACTGTAGTTGCGCTCTTGACACGAACGGGTCACGGTGGTTGGCTTGCGCCCGGTTCACTCGCTGGGTTCGTTGCAGACGGGCTCATCCCTTGATGCTCTGGAGGTTTTCGTGGCGGATGCGGATATCCATATCGTCGGAGGCGACCTGGAGATGCTGGCCTTCTCCCTGGAGGAGCTTCGTAACGGGATCGAAGCCCTGGATGCCTCGGGCCCCTTGGAGAAGGTCGGCGCGGCCATGCCGGGCTCGCTGAGCTCGGGGAGTGCCGGAACCGCCGCGGCCAGGCTGGAGAGCCGCAGGACGTCCCTGGGAAGCCGCTACGGGAACGTGGGTGAGGGCGTGCGGGATCTTGCGACCGCCCACAGGCGCAATGACGAGTTCGTAGCCCAGGGGGCCGCAGCACTGGGGGCTGCTGTGCCATCGGCCTCAGTGGACCAGTGGGCGCGCGCCAGGGGGCTGATGTGAGATGACGACGTGGAGCGAGGTCCTGACCTGGGACCCTGAGCCGCTGGCCGACGCCTCGGACGGGCTGAGGAGACTGCACACCTCCATGGCGGAGATGGGGGATGACGCGCAAGCCGCGAGCTCGCGGGTGATCTCGCGGGCCCCCAGCGTGGAGGCCGCGCTTGGTGCGCTGCACCGGTGCACAGCCGCTCACTCCGAGATGACCGAGCGGATCGGAGTCCTCACACGTGCCACCGCCGACGCCTGCGAGGGCGTGACCCAGGTACGGCGCAGGGTACTGGCCTGCCAGGACTTCGCTGCTGAGCACCCCTACTTGACGCTGGGCGCTGACGGTTCGGTCTCGGTGTCCCTGGCCGAGGCGGCCGGCAGCGGTGCAGATAAGGCTACCGGCAGCGCCGTGGCAGCGGCGGTAGGCCCGGTGAGGATGGTCGCCGTGGGCCTGGGCGGGGCCATGGTGGAGGCCGTCCGGGCCCAGGCCCACGCAGCCGAGCTGGAGGAGATGGTCTCCTCTACTCTGACCTTGGCCACCCAGGTCGATGAGGACTATGCCACCGTCCTGGCTGGATCGAGCTATGACAGTCCGGACCAGGCCCGGTCGGGGCGGCAGGGGACTGATCCTCGGGATATAGAGGACAGCCGCAGGAAGACGGATGACAGCGATAGAAAGACGGAGAGCAACCGCAGGAGCGGGAACGATGATCCTGAGGCGCAGGGCAAGACAGAGCTCGGCGACCCGGTCCCCGGGGAGCATGCTGAGATGCCGGGGGTGACCCCCTGGGTCTATCCGGGGGATACCGCCAAGGAGGGGTCCGGGCAATACGGGGCTCGGCCAGCGGATCCGTTTGATCATCTTGTCCACGATGCGGCCATGATCGCCGCGGCCGCCAAGGCCTCGGACTGGCCGGACGCGTCAAAAAACCTGCTGCACTACCTGGGGAACAGCGGGGAACCGCAGGAACTGGACGCCGACCGCATGCTGGAAGATGTCGACGAACTGTCTGCGGAAACGCATGAACGTGTTGAGGAGATGACTAAAGAGGCACTCAAGGATGCCCAGGCCTCGGGTGTTACCGGGCCAGTGACCTACCCCTTCACCACCGAGTGGCGGGGATACTACATTGATGCGGAGGAGGATCAGAACTGGTTCTATGCCACGGGCGGCTGCAACTACGCGACGGAGGGGACTGTCACGGTCTACCCGCCCACGGCTGACAACCCGGAGTGGACCTATTCCTATGACTACCGGGTTCACGTGGCGGACCGGTACAACTGGGACGGGGACAAGTCGACGCAGATCGGTCCTTTCAATGTTAAAGATAGCCAGCTCCAGGAACTGCATCGCGCTGGTTTGGCTCAGGAGTATGACATGTCGGGTGAGTCTTCGGTGATGCATGGGAGCGGGTCGTGAGGGTTAAGCGGCCGGTTTTGGCCGGTGAGGAGGTGACTGGTCGGCAGGTGCTTGTTGTGGTTGCCGTGTTGGTGGGTATTGGGGTGTTTTGGGTGCTTTTTGCGGTGGGGTACTTGTTTCTTTCTAGTGTGCAGGTTGAGAGGTCGGAGGCTAGGGCGTCTGCGTCGGCGAGTGCTGCGGGGGTGCAGGTGGGGGCTCCGTGTCCGGCGGATGTGGAGTACCTGGATGAGATTCTGGCTATCGAGGGTGATAGTTTGCCGGAGGGTGCCGAGGTGGTGTCGGTGGAGCCCGCGGTGAACTTTGCCGAGGCCTACCCGGGCGGGTGGGGGTACGTTATTGAGTTCACCGCCAGCGACCAGGCCATCCGCGACTACACGGAGACTTATACTGCGGTCTCTGGTAGTAATATCGAAATGCACTCAGAGGCGACACCTGTATCGAAGGCTGATGGGCTGGAGGATATTGACCTGCAGAATGTGTCGAATCCGATGCGTACTAGACTCCATGAGACTGTTCTGGTTCTCGAGCGTCCTCTGGGTCGGGGGTGGCTGGTGATCCGTGGGGGCGGTAGGTGACATTGCGTGTTGGGTGAGTCTTCGGTGTTGCATGGGAGCGGGTCGTGAGGGTTAAGCGTCCGGTTGTGGGTGGTGAAGAGGTGACTGGTCGGCAGGTGCTTGTTGTGGTTGCCGTGTTGGTGGGTATTGGGGTGTTCTGGGTGCTTTTCGGTGTGGGCTATTTGTTCCTTTCGAGCGCTCAGGTTGAGCGGTCGGCTGCTAGGGCGTCTGCGTCGGCGAGTGCTGCTGGGGTACAGGTGGGGGCTCCGTGCCCGGCGGATGTGGAGCACCTGGATGAGATCCTGGCTATTGGGCAGGACAATAGTTTGCCGGAGGGTGCTGAGGTGGTGTCGGTGGAGCCGGCGGTTAACTTCGCGGAGGCCATCCCGGGCGGGTGGGGTTACGTTATTGAGTTCACCGCCAGTGACCAGGCCATCCGCGACTACGTTACGGACCGTGGATACTACGGCGAGTACCTTGATGCCTACCCGACAGCTGATCCGGATGCTGATGGCGCAGAGGACGTGGATCTTAGCGGGGTGACCGCTCCGTGGATGATTGGTTTTGGGAACGCGGATCTAATTCTTGAGCGTCCTCTGGGGCGGGGGTGGCTGGTGATCCGCGGGGGCGGCATGTGACAGGGCCGCCGTCGGGTCTCACACCCGCGCCGGTACGGCAGTCCGCCCGGCACGTGGGAGACTTGACGCAGGTTTCTGTCCTGCGCCCAGGCCTCAGGTCCGAGGGCGCCGTCCTGGAAGGCTTCTGTGTCACCGATTCCCACGCCCGAGCAGGCCACGAGCGTCGCGCCCGCCGCCACCGAGCAGGCCCAGATCCGCAACTTCTCGATCATCGCGCACATCGACCACGGCAAGTCCACCCTGGCGGACCGCATGCTCCAGGCCACCGGCGTCGTCGCCCCCCGCGACATGCGCGCCCAGTACCTGGACCGCATGGACATCGAGCGCGAGCGCGGCATCACCATCAAGTCACAGGCCGTGCGCATGCCCTGGGCGGCCGCGGGCGCCGACGGCGTCACGCGCGCCTACGCGCTGAACATGATCGACACCCCGGGGCACGTCGACTTCTCCTACGAGGTCAACCGGTCGCTGGCGGCCTGCGAGGGTGCCGTGCTGCTGGTCGACGCCGCCCAGGGCATCCAGGCGCAGACCCTCGCCAACCTGTACATGGCCATGGAGGGTGATCTGACCATCATCCCGGTGCTGAACAAGATCGACCTGCCCTCGGCCGAGCCGGACCGGCACGCGGCGGAGATCGCCTCCCTGATCGGATGCGAGCCCGAGGAGGTGCTGCGTGTGTCGGGCAAGACCGGGGTGGGCGTGCCCGAGCTGCTGGACCGGATCGTGGCGGCCGTGCCGCCGCCGTCCGGCGACCCCGAGGGCGCCGCCCGCGCCATGATCTTCGACTCCGTCTACGACGTCTACCGGGGTGTGGTCACCTATGTGCGCGTCGTCGACGGCGCCCTGAACCAGCGCGAGCGCATCAAGATGGTGTCCACCGGCGCCGTCCACGACCTGCTGGAGATCGGCGTCATCAGCCCCGAGCCGGTTCCGACCCGGGGGCTGCGGGCCGGCGAGGTCGGCTACCTGATCACCGGCGTGAAGGACGTGCGCCAGTCGAAGGTCGGCGACACCGTCACCTCCGCACTCGCCCCGGCCACCGAGCCACTGTCCGGCTACCAGGACCCCAAGCCCATGGTCTTCTCCGGTCTGTTCCCCGTGGACGGCTCCGACTTCCCGGCACTGCGCGACGCCCTGGACAAGCTCAAGCTCAACGACGCCGCCCTGACCTACGAACCGGAGACCTCGGTGGCACTGGGCTTCGGCTTCCGCTGCGGCTACCTGGGACTGCTGCACCTGGAGATCATCCGCGAGCGGCTGGAGCGCGAGTTCAACCTCGACATCATCTCCACCGCCCCCTCCGTGATCTACGAGGTAACCATGGAGGACCGCAGCGTGCACACGGTGACCAACCCCAGCGAGTTCCCTGAGGGCAAGGTCCGCGACGTCCAGGAGCCGGTGGTGCGGGCCACCATCCTGACTCCCAGCGAGTACATCGGCGCGATCATGGAGCTGTGCCAGTCCCGCCGCGGCAACATGCTGGGCATGGACTACCTGTCTGAGACCCGGGTGGAGATGCGCTACCAGCTGCCGCTGGCCGAGATCGTCTTCGACTTCTTCGACGCCCTGAAGTCGCGCACTCGGGGCTACGCCTCCCTGGACTACGAGCCCGACGGTACCCAGAGCGCCGACCTGACCAAGGTGGACATTCTGCTCAACGGCGAGAAGGTGGACGCCTTCAGCGCCATCGTCCACAAGGACTCGGCCCAGTCCTACGGGCAGAAGATGACCCGCAGGCTCAAGGAGCTGATCCCCCGCCAGCAGTTCGAGGTGCCCGTGCAGGCGGCCGTTGGCAGCCGCATCATCGCCCGCGAGACTATTCGCGCCCTGCGCAAGGACATGCTCGCCAAGTGCTACGGCGGCGACATCACCCGTAAGCGCAAGCTGCTGGAGAAGCAGAAGGAGGGCAAGAAGCGCATGAAGGCAGTCGGCCGCGTGGAGGTCCCCCAGGAGGCCTTCATCGCCGTGCTCGGTGCGGACCAGCCCACCGGCAAGTGACGCAAGCCGCAAACCCCTCGGTGGGCCGGATGGTTCGCAGTAGGGTGAGCGAGCGGCGGATACGGCGGTCAGGAGCGTACAGATGAGTGAGACAAGCGGTCACGAGCGGGCCCCGGAGCAGATCGACGGCGTGCCGGTCACCTCCGGCACGGTTCAGGGCGCGCTGGCCGACGACGGCTCTGGCCTGAAGCTGACCGCCCCACTCGCGCGGCGCCTGGGGCGGCTCCACGCTGGTGCCGACGGACGTCACCGTGACGAACCCTCTCCCTTCCACGAGGGTGATCTGGTGGGTTCGCTGACTGCCGTGTGCGCGGTGTCCCGGCTGCGCCCTGACGCCGGGGAGGCGGGCGTATCCGCCATCCACAAGGCGCCTCTGGACGGGCCGGCGGCTGTCAACCGGCTCGGGATCGTCCTCGATCAGCAGGCGGACCGCGCTCACCACGGCGGCCTCCATAAGGCCCTGTACGCCATGGATGGGGCAGAGGTGCGTTACTGGTCGAAGGTGCTGGGCGGTGTCCGACCCGGCGCGCTGGGGGAGAACCTGGTGATTGAACCGGGCCCGGCCGGGGGCATAGACGACGTCGAACTCGGCGCCGTCCTGTCCATCGGCGATCCCCGCGGTGACGGGCTGAGGGCGCGGGTCACCGGGGTGCGCAACCCCTGTCCCACTTTTGCGCGCGGGGTCGGCCGCGGTGACTGGGTGGAGGTCTTCTCCTCCCGCAACCGGGTGGGCGTCTACCTGGCCGTCCTGAAGGAGGGAACGGTGAGCATCGGCGACGAGGTGCGGGTGCTCAGCTCGCCGGGGCACCGAGTCACCTGTACCCGCTGGTTCGCCCACCACGACCCGCGCGATGCCCAGGCGCTGCTGAACTCCGAGGCCTTCGGCAACTGCGTGATCGCCCCCTTCACCAAGAAGTACGTGCAGGCCGCCGCCCATGAGCCGGTCGGCTGAGCCGGGTGCGCCCCGCTCGTCAACCGCCGTCGCAATCACCAGCAATGCAGTGAGCACATAAGCAGGAGGAAACAGTCCCGTGCCGCAGCAGCATCCTCCCCGGTCACACGCGATCCATGCCCGAGTGCGCTCCTACTCGCGTGCCGGCGGCCGTCTGACCGACTCACAGGTCCGTGCTCTGGAGCGCTACGGGGACCGGTACGTCATCGACGTGCCGCGCGCAGATGCGATCCGCACCGTCGATCCGGCCTTCCGCCTGGACCCGGCCGCCGTCTTCGGACACGTCGGGCAGCTGCGTCCGCTGATCGTGGAGGTCGGCTCCGGAGCGGGGGAGGCGATCCTCGCCCACGCCGCCGCCCACCCGGGGGTCGACCACTTGGCCGTGGAGGCCTGGGAGACCGCCATCGCCCGGATTGTTCAGGGCGCGGCGCGGGCGGGGCTGCGCAACCTGCGGGTGGTGCCTGCCGACGCCGCCCAGCTGCTGGCCACGGCCCTGCCGGTGGGCTGTGCCAGCGAGGTGTGGGTGTTCTTCCCCGACCCGTGGCGCAAGCCCCGGCACCGCAAGCGTCGCCTGGTCACGCCCGCCTTCGCCGACTCGGTGGCCCGCGTGCTGCGCCCGGGCGGAGTGTGGCGGCTGGCCACCGACTGGGCGGACTACGCCTGGCAGATGCGCGACGTGCTGGAGGAGGTCTCCGCCCTGCCCGAGGGCATTGAGGCCGACTCCACCGGCCCCTACTTCCGTTTCCCCGACGCCGGGGCGCGCCCCGACCTGGGAATGGACACTGCCGAGGAGGGCAGCCTCGGCAACGGCCCTGACCCCGGCTCTCCCGCAGGTGTGCGGGGCGGCTGGTCGCAACGCTATGCGGGGCGGGTGATGACCCGCTTCGAGGACAAGGGCATCCGGGCCGGGCGCACCATCCGTGACCTGACCGCGGTGCGCACCGGGGAGATCTGGGTGCCGCCCCGGCGCGAGGCACCCGCAGTATGAGCCCGCGGCAGCCGGAGGGGGAGCCACTGCCCGGAGCGGGCGAGTTGCCCGCACAGGTCCGGGCGACGTCGTCGGGCACCGAGGAGGAGACGCTGCGGGAGCGGCCGTTCTCGGTGTACCTGCACGTGCCCTACTGCCGGGTGCGCTGCGGCTACTGCGACTTCAACACCTACACGAACCTGGCCATGGGCGGCGGGGCGTCGGCGAGCGACTACGTGGACACGCTCGCCGTCGAACTGCGCCTGGCCCGGGCGGCCATGGACCGGACCGGCCTGCCCGGAAGGGCGGCCCGCACCGTGTTCGTCGGCGGTGGCACCCCCACCATGCTGCCCGCCGGGGACCTCGCCCGCATGCTGACCCTGGTCCGGGAGACCTGGGGGCTGGTCGCAGGGGCGGAGGTGACCACGGAGGCCAACCCGGAGACCGTCGACGAGCGCTACCTGGCCGCCTTGGCGCAGGCCGGCTTCACCCGAGTGTCCTTCGGCATGCAGTCGTCGGTGCCGCACGTGCTGCGCACCCTGGACCGCGCCCACACCCCCGAGCGGGTGCTGCAGGTGGTGGCATGGGCGCGGGGCGTCGGATTGGAGACCAGCCTGGACCTGATCTACGGGACCCCGGGGGAGTCCCTGGAGGACTGGCGCCGCTCCCTGGACGCGGCGGTGGAGATCGGCCCGGACCACCTGAGCGCCTACGCCCTGGTGATCGAGGAGGGCACCCGCATGTGGGCGCAGGTGAGCCGCGGCGAACTGCCCCTGCCCACCGACGACGACGAGGCCGCTAAGTACGAACTGGCAGATGCCGTGCTGGGGCGGGCCGGATACGAGTGGTACGAGATCTCCAACTGGGCGCGGCCCGGGCACGCGTGCCTGCACAACCAGGCCTACTGGCGCGACTGGGACTGGTGGGGTGCCGGCCCGGGGGCGCACAGCCACCTGGGGGACGTGCGCCTGTGGAACATCAAGCACCCGGTAGCCTGGGCCGGGCAGGTGGCGGCCGGGCGGCTGCCCGTGGCCGGACACGAGGCGGTGGATGCCCCAGCGCGCGAGCTGGAGCGGGTCATGCTGGGGATTCGGATGCGCGAAGGCCTGGAGCTGTCGAGCCTGGCACGGCCGGGGGAGGAGACGACGCCGTCGGGCACCCCGCGGCGACTCGTGCCCGTGGTGGGCCAGTTCGTGGCACAGGGCCTGCTCGATGGCGCTGCCGCCATGGCCGGCCGCGCCGTGCTGACCCTGCGCGGGCGGCTCATGGCCGACACGGTGACCCGGGCGCTGACGGACTGAACAGCATTCGATCGGGTGTCAGTGCTGCGGTGTATGGTCTTCGACTCGTGCATTTGGAACCGGGGAAGCCCTGGTGTTTGCCCGATGGATGTGAGACGCTGAAGTTTGGGAGCCGTCTGCGCGTGATAGGAGAGGGTGCGGATGGCCATTAGGTACGAGACCTTCACCGATGAGCAGCTGCAGGAACGACGGTCGGAGATCAGACAAATTGTCTCGACATCCGAGTTCCAGGAGCGGTGTGAGGCCGGGCTGCTGCTTCCACGCGAGCAGGCGCTGCTGGATGAGCTTGAAGACCTCGACTACCTCAGCCATGACACCCGACTCGCTTCGTAAGCAGGCGAATTCCTTCGCGCAGGAGGTACAAGATCTCTTGCGGCGGACTCTCGACGGTATTGGGCCTGACGATGTGCTTATTGTCCGCCAGCGTGAAGGAGGGCGCAGCGTCACACTTCGTACCGATGAGGAGGCCCCGGTTGTTGCTCGTGTTAGCGGGCGGCCGCTGCTGCTCGATCTGAAGTATCGGCTTCAGCTGTCGAGTGACGGAAGTTTTCTGCGTACCGAGCAGTCATCGGTGCAGGTTCGAGGGATGTCCAAGCGATCTGAACCCTTCTTCCGGTATGACTACATGGCGCATCCGGCCTCGGCCAATGTACCCACGTCGCACTTGCAGGTTTACGGCCACCGGGACGACCTCCTGCACGCCTTGTATGTCTCCGACAAAGCTCGCTCGCAGCCATCTAGGAAAAAGGACTTGGATCCGGCATCTCCCCGTGGACTGCACATGATTCACTTTCCCCTAGGCGGCATGAGGTTTCGCCCGTGTTTGGAGGATGTCCTTGAACTCATTGTCAAGGAGTTCGGCATAGACACGGTTGACGGCTGGTCGGATGCGCTCGTTGAAGGACGCATCGCCTGGCGACACATTCAGCTTGCCAGTGCCATTCGAGACGATCCTGACACTGCCCGCAATGCGCTCGACGCTCTTGGTGCGGATTCGTAGACCGATGAGCAACGGCTAGCCCGCTATTGATGCCCGGCCCCAAAACATGAGCCCCGACTGATCGGCTCGCCGGGGGCCAAGCCGCGATGGCTGGACGCTTACCGAGCAGATGCGAGCGGTCTCCCGTGAACGGGTGAATGCAGTCACGGGGGCCGTCGACGGCGAGGTACTCGCCAGTATCCGGGAGTGGATCGCAGTATTCCTGGGAATGACGCGAGATGAAGGGGCCCGCGCCGGCGTGCGGACATGAGCGTGTCGGGCTGACCGCGTGGCGGCCTCCACAGTGCTCTGGCGGGACATACAAGGTGTCGATTTGGCATCCTGGAGGCATGAGCACAGGCACGCCCGGTTACGGGCCACCCCAGAACAACGGCTACCCGGGCGCCGGACAGCCCTACGGCTACGGTGCGCCGCAGCCCAACGCCGCCCAGCCCTACGGCTACACACCTCCGGCTCAACCCGGCGTCTCCGTGGGCGACGGGATGTCGTGGGCGTGGTCGCGTATCGCCGACAACGCCGTCGTGCTGCTGGTCGGATTCGGCCTCTGGACGATCCTCGGCCGATTGGGTGCGGAGGCATCCTTCACGCTCAACGGCGTCGAGTACCACTACGGCTTGGGCATTCCGGGCGGCGGCATCATCTCCTTCATCGCCACGCTCATCAGCCCCGTCGTGCTGGCGCATGTCGCCTTGCTCACCTCCTCCGGCCGGAAGGCGGACTTCAAGGACTTCTTCACCTTCCCGAACTTCGGACAGACCCTCCTAGCCCTCATCCTGTCGAGTCTGGCCATCGGACTCGGCGCCATCTTCCTGATCATCCCCGGAATCATCCTGTACTACCTGTTCACCTTCGTCCAGTACGCCGCCGTCGAGCACAACCTGGAGGCGACCGCCGCCATGCGCTACTCGATGCGCCTGCTGTCGGATAACGTCGGTGTGCTGGTACCCTTCGCGCTGGTCGGCTTCCTGCTGCACCTCGCCGGAGCCGTCACCGTGATCGGCTGGATCGTTACCGGCCCGCTGGTCGCCCTGATGACCACCTACGCCTACGTGCGCGTCCAGGGCCGCGACGTGGCCCGTTACCCGAGCCAGGGCTGAGGCACCGTCACCAGCCGGGCGGCGCCGTCGTCGGGCCGCTGTCCCGCCCGAGACGACGGCGTGCTTCCGGTCACCTTGTGCCCATGACGCGCCAATGTCTCGCAATACGGGATGGACCTCGTCATAGGGTGGCGTTAGCGTCGTCCCATCTTTGATGGGGGCGGCCCGCATACCGGCCCCGAACTTAGGAGTCTCACGTGCAGTTGCAGTGGTGGTCCATACTGCCCTTCGTCGTCATGCTCGCATCGATCGCGGTTCTCCCGCTGGTCCCGGCGACCTCTCACTGGTGGGAGAAGAACTCCAGCCAGCTCACGGTCGCCCTGGTCCTGGGACTGCCCGTCGCGGTCTGGATGTGGTTCGCCCTGGGCTGGGAGCCGGTATTCGGCGCCGTGGTGGAGTACGTGCAGTTCATCTCACTGCTGCTGGCCCTGTTCGTCGTCTCCGGCGGCATCTTCCTGAAAGGTGACATTCAGGCCACTCCGCGCAACAACACCATCTTCCTGGCGATCGGTGCCCTGCTCGCGAGCTTCGTCGGCACCACCGGGGCCGCCATGCTGCTGATCCGCCCGCTGCTGAACACCAACCGCGAGCGTGAGTACCGCGTACACACCGTGCTGTTCACGATCTTCATGGTGGCCAACTGCGGTGGCCTGCTCACCCCGCTCGGCGACCCGCCGCTGTTCCTCGGCTTCCTGCGCGGCGTGCCCTTCACCTGGACCTTCAGCCTCGCCGTTGAATGGCTGTTCGTCAACGCCATGCTGCTGGCCAGCTACTTCGCACTGGACACCTGGTACTACTCGCAGGAGCCCGCGGCCGACATCCTCGCCGACAAGACCGAGATCGAGCCCCTGGGCCTGCGCGGCGCCAGCAACCTGATCTGGTTCGTGGTCATCATCGCCGCCGTCGCCTTCGCGCCCTCCATCGACGCCGAAGCCATCGAGGAGGGGCACGCCACGCTCATGAACTGGATCCCCGTGCGGGAGATAATCATGCTCGCAGCGGCCGGCGCCTCCTTCAAGCTCGGCGACAAGCGCGCCCGCTTCGAGGACAACCAGTTCGAGTGGGGACCGATCGCCGAGGTCGCCGCCCTGTTCATCGGCATCTTCCTCACCATGATTCCCGCGCTGCGCTACCTGGACGAGATCGCCGGCAGCCTGCCGCTGAACGAGATCACCTTCTTCGTATTCACCGGCGGACTGTCCTCCATGCTGGACAACGCCCCCACCTACGCCACCTTCTTCGAGATGGCGGGCCAGGTGGCTCACCCAGGCGGCGCCACCGTCGCGGGCGTGCCGGAGCTGTACCTGCGCTCCATCTCGCTCGGCGCCGTGCTGTGCGGCGCGCTGACCTACATCGGCAACGGCCCGAACTTCATGGTCAAGTCCGTCGCCGAGGCCCGCGACGTCGAGATGCCGTCCTTCGGCGGCTACATCGTCCGTGCCTACATGTACCTCGGGCCGATCCTGGTGGCCATGGTCCTGCTGTTCCTCGCCAACTCACTGTGGGCCAAGCTCATCGGCGTCGTGCTGGTGCTGCTACTGCTGGCCAACAACGTGCGCCTGCTGCGCTCCAGCCGCCGCCTGGCACTGGCCGACGCCTGACGATGCCGCCCTGCCCGACGCGCGGGTCCGGGCACCGGAGGGTGCCCGGACCCGCACGTCTGCTGCGTCAGGAGGCGGCCCGCTCGGCGACCCAGGAAATGAAGTTCTCCTCACCGGTGCCGGTCAGCTCGGCCATCGTGTGCCCCTGACCCCAGATGGTCGCGAAGTCCACCGACTGGCCGGCCGCCTGAAGCGCCAGCGCCAGGTTCACCTCCACCGTGCTCGCAGTGTCACCCTGGGTGATACCGGTGCGGATGCGCCAGTTCGGCGCGACCGTGGAGGTGCCGGCGCCCTCGTAGGCGCTGGACAGGAAGTACATCGGGTTGTACATGTGCTCGCGGGTGAGCACGTTCACGCCCTGTGCGTCGGTCTGCTTGAAGTCGGAGTCGTAACCCTCCGCGCCGTAGTCTTCGGACCAGTTCCTCAACGAGGCGTAGGCGTCCTGGTTGGCCGCGATCACGTCGCGGGAGAGCTCGGAGAAGTGCAGCGCCGTGTCTCCAACCCACAGCACCGTGTTCTCGGTCTGGCCGCGGTCGACGCCGTCGAGCGCGCCCACGTCCTTGCTCGCCGTCTTTTGACTGGTGACGAAGCCCTCCAGACCGGTGACCGTGGCCGTGTTGGTGGAGGAGTCGTAGGAGACCCAGGCAACGTCCTCGTTCAGGGCCGCGATGTAGTCCTCGACGGTCTCGTAGGTGACCGACTCTGAGGAATCCGCCGAGGAACCATCCCCCGGGCCTCCTGCACCCGCGGTCGCGCTGTCGCCGTCAGGGCCGCCGCTGGCGCCGTCCGTCGGCGCGCCGTCGGGGGCCTGGCCGTCTCCGGGGGATCCGGAGGGGACCGCAGAGGCGTCGCCGGTCGAGCCGCTCGGACCGCCCTCGGGCGCGCCGGAGCCGCCCTGGGACTCCATGCCAGCCATCTCGGTGCTGTTGGGCGTATAGGGGAACTCGGTGTTGGCCAGGAAGTCGTTCAGGGACTGCTCGACCACCGCGACCATGTGGTCGTAGTAGGAGCCGGCCAGGTACTGCCCGCCGTCGGACTCCTCCAGGGTCAGGGTGTTGCCATCGGCGTCTACCAGCCCCAGGCCGTTGAGGTAGCCGGCGTAGGCGGCGGCCAGATCCTGGGAGTAGGCCTGCGTCCAGGTGCCCTCCGCACGGGTGCCGGTGGTGGCGAACTGGCCCATGTTCCACTCGTAGGCGGCGTTGGCGGCGTCCAGGCTGGTGATCGGGCACCAGCACATGGCGCCGGCGATCGCATCGGACAGTGCGGCGCCGTCGGTGTCGGTGGTGGCCGCACCGAGCGCCTCCAGGTAGGGGGTGTACAGGGCGGAGTCGCCGGAGGCCCCCATCACGGCGGACTGGGCGCCGCCGCCGGAGTGCCCGAACACATACACCTGCTCGGGATTCCCGGGAAGAGAGGCGGAATTGTAGCGCAGGTAGCGCACCGCCGCCTTCAGGTCCGTCACGCCCCAGGGCGCGTTACCGGGGGCCGCGTCCGTGGTGGAGTCCTTGCCGCGCAGTCCCGCCTGCACGTAGATGAACCCGGCCTCCATGTAGGCCGAGATCGTGTCGTAGGAGTACTCGCTCGGCGGCTGCTGGGCGGCGTAGCCCGGGGTGTTGACCGGCAGCACGATCGGCGCCGTCGTGGCCGTCCAGTCGCCGACCGCGCCGTCGGAGGCGACCATGGCGGTGAAGGTGCCGTCCCCGTTGTCGACGGCGGACATATAGGCGCCGGGCACGAAGACGCCGAGGGTCTCGTAGCCGGTGTCCTGCGGGGAGGCCACGTAGGACAGGCCCAGCTGGTAGTACACATCGCCGTCGGCGTCATAGTTCCAGGCGGCGGAGTCAAGAGCGAGAGAGACGTCGGTGGTCGCCAACGGCGTGGCGGCAGCTGAGCTGCCGGTGGACTCTCCCGAGTCGTCGGAGCAGGCGGCCAGGCCCGCTACCCCGAGCAGTGTCGCCACCGGCACCACGCCCATGAGTGTGCGTCGCGAGAGCATCATCGTCGGATTCCTTCCAGTAGGCATCAGGGTGACGGATCAGGATGCAACCGTGCCCGCCTGTGCGACCACCGGGAACTTTGCTGTGTGTCACTTGTGAGTATGCGGCGCTGGGATCAGCGGGTGCCGGGGGCGGTGACGAAGTCGATCAGCTCCTCCATGCGCCCCAGCAGACTCGGCTCCAGATCCTTGTAAGAGCGCACCGTTGCCAGGATCCGCTGCCAGCCGCGGGCGATGTCCGCCTGGTCGGCGTGCGGCCAGCCCAGCGCCTCCAGAGTGCCGTGCTTGATATCCGTGCCGCGGGGAACCTCCGGCCAGGCCTCCAGGCCGAGCCGGGCAGGTCGCACCGCATGCCAGACGTCCACGTACGGGTGCCCCAGGATCAGCACGTTCTCACCACCAGGCATGGCCCGCACGTGCTCGGCGATGCGCGACTCCTTCGACCCGGGCACCAGGTGGTCCACGAGCACGCCCGCGCGCCGCTCGGGCGAGGGCCCGAACTCCGCCATGACCTCCTCAAGGTTGTCGACGCCGTCGAGCATGAGGACTACCACGCCCTCATGGCGCAGGTCGTCGCCCCACACCTTCTCCACCAGCTCGGCATCGTGCTTGCCCTCCACCCAGATGCGCGAGGCACGCGCCACCCGGGCACGTTCGCCCTCAACGGCGTAGGAGCCCGAGGCCGTGAGCCGGCGCCCGCCGGCACTGACCGGCCCGGCGGGGGGACGCTTGCGCGGGGCCGGCGGGTCCACGATCACCGGCCGACCCTCCAGCCAGAAGCCCGGCCCCAGCGGGAAGGCGCGGCGCACCCCGTGACGGTCCTCCAGCACCACCAGATGCTTGCCGCCCGACTTCTCCACGGCCACTGCGGCGCCTACGAACCCGGTCTGCCGGTCCTCCAGCACCATTCCCCGGGTCACCGCCACATGCACCGACTCCGGGCGCACCGCCGCCGGGCCCACGCGGTGGGGGTCCACCGCCAGCACATCCCCGCCGTAGCGGTTGCCCACCGAGGGCCTCGGGGGAGCGCTGCGATCCGGAGTCCGACCGCGGCCGGCGGCACGAGCCCCGGTCGGCATCGGCTGGGCGCCGGCCCGCGCCTGCTGCCGGGCCGCCTGCTCGCGCAGAGCTTGGCGGCGGGCTGCGGTGGCTCCGGGGACGGGGCCCGAACGGCGGGGTGGAGTCGTGTTCACTCAGGGCACGGTAGGGGAAGGTCACGCGCTGCGCCCTGCTGACTCGCCGCGCCACGGCGTAGGATGGCACTCGCACCCCGGGAGTGCTAACGGCATCGGCCGGGCGCCCCGGCAAGACCGCCCGGGCGGACTGGGCGTCCGCGCCCCGCGCGAGCAGCAGACGAGAAAGGAGAGCCCCATGTCGGACGACCGCCGACTGAAGGTGCTGTCCGCCATCGTCACTGACTATGTGCGCACCCGCGAGCCGGTCGGCTCCCGCGCCCTGGTGGAGCGCTACCGGCTGGGCGTCTCCCCGGCCACCATCCGCAACGACATGGCCACCCTGGAGGACGAGGGCTACATCCACCAGCCGCACACCAGTGCCGGCCGTGTCCCGACCGAGAAGGGCTACCGCCGCTTCGTAGACGAGGTCGCCCGCATCAAGCCGCTGTCGGCCCCCGAGCGGGCCGCCATCAACGCCCTGCTGTCCGGGGCCGTGGACCTGGAGCAGGTAGTCGCCCGCACCGTACGCGTGCTGGCGCAGCTCACCGGTCAGCTGGCCGTGGTCGAGTACCCCAGCCTGCGGCGCACCACGCTGCGGCACCTGGAACTGGTGGCGCTGGGCCCCACCCGTGTGCTGATGGTGATCATCACCGACACCGGCCGTGTCGAGCAGCGCACCGTCGGCCTGTCCGGCCGCGGCCCCGACGGGCTCGTGGACCCCGCCGTTCTGGAGCGGCTGCGGCTGCGGCTGAACGCGGCCCTGGTGGGTCGGCGTGCGGGCGACGTCGTCCCGGTGCTCGCCGCCCTGACCGAGCAGGCGCCGGACGACGAACGGGTCGTGCTGGCGGCCGTCGCCGACGAGCTGGTCGCCGCCCTGCGGCCCGACGCCGAGGAGCGCATCGTCGTCGCCGGCACCGCGAACCTGGCCCGCTCCCTGGACTTCTCCGCCATCGGCACACTCCTGGACGCCGTCGAGGAGCAGGTGGTGCTGCTGCGCCTATTCACCTCCGCCGACGCCGCCCGCATCGGCGCCGCCGACGACACCGGCACCACGGTGCGTATCGGCTCGGAGACCCACGAGGACGCCCTGGCCGAGGCCTCCGTAGTCTCGGCCGCCTACGGCCCCGGCGACACCGTCGCCCACCTGGGCGTCATCGGCCCCACCCGCATGGACTATCCGGCCACCATGGCGGCCGTACGCGCCGTCGCCCGCTACCTTTCCAGATTCCTAACGGAGTCCGACACCGCGGCGGGCTGAACCGGCCACCCGACACCAACCCCACCACGAAGGAACACCAGCAAGCGTGAGCGACTACTACGACGTCCTCGGCGTCACCCGCCAGGCCACCGCCGAGGAGATCAAGAAGGCCTACCGCAAGAAGGCCCGCCAGCTGCACCCCGATGTCGCCGGCCCGGGGCACGAGGACGAGTTCAAGAAGGTCTCCACCGCCTACGAGGTCCTCTCGGACTCCGAGAAGCGCAAGATGTACGACCTGGGCGGCGAGGACGCCCTGCACGGCAACAACGGCTTCGGCGGCGGCTTCACCGGAGACTTTGGCAGCTTCTCCGACCTGTTCCAGCAGGCATTCTTCGGCGGCGCCGCCACCCGCGGCCCGGCCTCACGCACCCGCCGCGGCCAGGACTCCCTGCTGGCCGTGGACGTGGACCTCGCCGATGTCGTCTTCGGCGCCACCAAGACCGTGACCATGGATACCTACGTCGTCTGCGAGACCTGCCACGGCTCCTGCTGCAGCCCCGGCACCTCCCCGGTCACCTGCGCGGAGTGCAACGGGCAGGGCTCCGTCCAGCGCATGCAGCGCTCCCTGCTGGGCAACGTGGTCACCTCCACCCCCTGCCCGCGCTGCCAGGGCTACGGCACCGTCATCGCCTCCCCCTGTAAGGACTGTGACGGCAAGGGGCGCAGGCACGTGCGCACCCAGATCGACGTGAACATTCCCGCGGGCGTGTCCACCGGCACCCGCATCCGCATGTCGGGCCGCGGCGAGGCCGGGCCCGCCGGCGGCCCCAACGGCGACCTGTACGTTGAGATCCACGAGAACGACCACCCGGCCTTCACCCGCGAGGGCGACGACCTGTACACCGAGCTGCGCGTGCCCATGACCGCCGCCGCCCTCGGCGCCACCTTCCCGCTGGAGACCTTCGACGGCGAGCGCAACGTATCCGTGCGCGCCGGCACCCAGGGCGGGGACGAGATCGTCCTCTCCGGTCTCGGTGTGGGGCGGCTGCGTCGCCCCGGCCGCGGCGACCTGCGCGTGCAGATCGTGGTGGAGACCCCCACCCGCCTGGACGAGCGGCAGCGCGGGCTGCTCGCCGAACTGGCGTCCCTGCGCGGGGAGGACGGCTATGCGCCGCCCAAGGACGAGTCCGTCATGGGCAAGCTCAAGGAGAAGTTCTCCGGCCGCTGAGCGGGGCGAATGCGCGGCACCGCAATGGGCGCCGGACGGGCAGGAGCGCCCGGGCGATACAGCGTTGGCTACTGTGCGCTGTTATCGGGCCAGTACCGCGGATCCGGGGCAGGGCGCGCCCCGAAGATCGCCTGCCCTACGCGCACGCAGGTGGAGCCGCCGGCGATCGCCAGCTCGAAGTCACCGCTCATGCCCATGGACAACTGTCCGTCGCCGACGGTTCCGGCCTGCAGGCCGGCGTCCCGCAGGGAGCGCATGAGGCGGAAGCACTCGCGAATGCGGGCGGCGTCGTCGGTGTGGGCCGCCAGCGTCATCAGACCGCGTACCCGCAAGGAGGAGTAGACCGGCAGGGCCGCTAGGAAACCGGCTACGGCGTCCGGCTCGAGGCCGAATTTGGAGGCCTCCCCGGAGGAGTTGACCTGCACGTACACGTCCAGGGAGCGACCCACCGCCTGCAGCCGCCGGTCCAGGGCCTCGGCGACGCGCAGGGAGTCCAGCGCCTGGAACTCGTCGGCGAAGGCAGCCACGTCCTTGGCCTTGTTGGTCTGCAGGTGGCCGATCAGCGCCCAGTGGATGCCCAGGTCTGCCAGGTTCGCGGCCTTCCGCTTCGCCTCCTGCACCTTGTTCTCCGCCATTTGAGTGATGCCTGCGGAATGGGCGGCCCGCAGCCGGTCCTCAGGCACCGTCTTGGACACCGGCAGCAGCCGAATCTCGGCGGGATCCCGGCCGGCGGCGTGGGCGGCGGCCGTGATACGGGCGCGCACGGAGGCTAGGTTGCGGCGGAAGTCGTCGACGGCGGTGGCGGTCTTCGCGGCCGATGCGGAGGCAGTCGGAGCGACAGTGGTGTTTGGCGGCTGCGTGGTGGTTGATTGCGCGGTGGCTGGCGGCGTGGCAGGCGGCCGGGTGGGTGATAGAGACTGATCGGTCATATTCCGTGACGCTAGCACTGCGGCGCGAATGTGCCGGGAACCGTACCCTGGGAGGGTGACTGCGCCCGTCTTCGTTCTGACTCCCGAAACGGTCGAGCCCGCCGGGGCGGCCGCCACCGCCGTGGCCGGTGATCGGCTCGTGCTCACCGGCCCGGAGGCGCATCATGCGGTGGCGGTGCGGCGTCTGCACCCGGGGGAGCGGGTGGATCTGGTGGACGGTGCCGGTCTGCGCCTGGTGTGCGAGGTGACCGAGACTGCCGCGGATGGTGGGCGTCGGGAGCGGCTGGCCGTGCGGGTTGTTGAACGCGTGGAGGAGCCGCAGGCGGGTTTGCAACTCGTGCTCGTGCAGGCCTTGGCGAAGGGCGGCCGCGACGAACAGGCGGTGGAGACCGCCACCGAGGTCGGCGCCGACCTGGTGGTGCCCTGGATGGCCGATAGATGCGTGTCGGTATGGCGGGGCGTGAAGGCCGCCCGCGGGCGCCAGCGCTGGGGGGCCGCCGCGCGCGAGGCCGCGAAACAGGCGCGTCGGGCCCGCATCCCCGAGGTGGCCGAGCTGCTCACCACCGCCGAGCTGGCGGGGTGGGTGCGCCGGGTGAACGACGCCGGCGGACTCGTTTTGGTCCTGCATGAGGAGGCGACCGTTCCCATCGGCGGTGTGGCGCTGCCGGATACCGCCTCTTCCGAGGCAATCGACCACCCGGCGGACGAGCCGCGCGGGGGCGGGAAGGGGCCACAGGATCCGGTGACGATCGCCGTCGTCGTCGGACCGGAGGGCGGGATCAGCGCCGCGGAGGTGGGGGCGCTGGAACAGGCCGGGGCGAGAACGGTGCGCCTGGGGCCGCACGTGCTGCGCACGGCATCGGCCGGGCCGGTGGCGCTAGCGGTGCTCGCCCAGCGCGTCGGCCTGTGGGGATGAGAGGGGTCGCTAGGGCGTGTTATGTAAGTCGTTTGAGCCAGTGGTCGATGCTGGCGATGTGGGTGGTGGCTTGGTAGCGGACGGCGAGTTTGTCGTATCTGGTGGCGAGACCGCGGTGCTGTTTGAGCTGGCCGAAGCATCGCTCCACCGCGTTGCGGTCCTTATAGGCGATCGGGTCGAAGGCGGGAGGGCGCCCGCCACGGGATCCCTTGGCGCGGCGGTGGGCGGCCTGGTCTGCCTTGATGGGGATGGTGGCCTTGATGTGGTGGTTGCGCAGCCAGGCCCGGTTAGCACGGGATGAGTAGGCCTTGTCGGCCAGCACCATCTGCGGCCTG
>NZ_FNIM01000010.1:84410-112069 GCF_900103885.1 Actinomyces ruminicola | reverse complement strand
CAGGGACCCGGCAGGTACGCGTCGGCGCCAACGGGACCGTCAACCTGGCCTCGATCACGTTCCTGGCCTCCAAGGCCCACGCCGGCAGCCAGGCCATCATCGACTGGAACCCCGACACAATCATCATCACCACCACCGACGGCGAGGTCCTCGCCCAGTACCCCTGGCCCGCACCCGGCACCCGCTACGTCTCCACCCACACACACCCAACCCCACCAACCAGCACCAACCACCACCACACCCCACAAGACCCAGAACTGTCACCGATGTCCTGACACACCAACTGTCACCGATGTCCTGACACAAAACTGTCACCGATGTCCTGACACAAAACTGTCACCGATGTCCTGAGACATCACACGGCGGTCCAAACAGACTCCCGGGGTCCAAACAGGGCGCAGCGGTCCAAATGGACGTGAGCGGCCCGACGCCGTCCCGCCCGAGGTGTCGGGGCCGTTTCCGGTGAACCCGCTGCCCGGTTCACGGTGTCGGGGTCGTGTTCGACATGCGCGCCGCTTCTTGGCCGACGCACCGGCGTCGCACGCTCGCCATGCGCACGCCCGTGAGGCAGGATCGTTCCATGACGCCGCGCCGACCTGTACCAGCACGCCCCGGCGCCCGTAGACCCCGCTCCGGTCCCTCCCACGACGCCCGGGCCAGCGCCGGCAGACACACCGACAAGCCCGATACCGCCCGCGCCGCTGTTGCAGATACCGGCCATAATGGCGTCTCCGCCTCCGCGGGCGACGATTCTGAAAACCTGGTTCCCCGCATGGGCGGCGCTGAGGGCCTGTCCCTGCCCATGCGGCTGCTGATCCTCGCCGGCGTGCTGGCGCTGGCATTCGTCGTCGTCTTCCCGTCGCTGCGCGGATACCTCACCCAGCGCGCCCAGTACGACGCCGTGCTCGACCAGATCGACGAGGCCCGAGCCACCTCCACCGCCCTGGAGGAGGAACTGGCCCGCTGGGAGGACGACGAATACGTCAAGACCCAGGCCCGGGAGCGCCTGTCCTACGTCATGCCCGGTGAGACCACCTACGTCGTGGTCGGTGCCGACAGCTTCGAGGACGACGACGGGGCCGACCCCTCCCCGGGCTCCGCAGAAGAGCGGTCGCCCTGGTATCAGGAGTTGCGAGAGTCTGCCCGCGTGGCCGGGCAGGTCGAGGAGGAGGAAGTTGAGGATCCCGCCCGGCAGGGCTGGTCCACGCCCTCCCCGCAGACCACCGCGACGCCGGGGGCGACCGCCACGCCGTCGGCCTCCGCCACCCCGTCCGTCGATTCAGGAGACCAATAGTGACCGTAAGCGAAGCCGACCTGGAGACCCTGCGTGTGCAACTGGGGCGTGTGCCGCGTGGAGTTGTGGACATTGCGGCCCGCTGCGTGTGCGGTCGGCCGACGGTCGTGCTCACCGCCCCCCGCTTGCCCGACGGCTCGCCCTTCCCGACCATGTACTACCTCACCCACCCGGCGGCCGTGCGCGGCTGCTCCACCCTTGAGGCGGAGCACCTGATGGAGGACTTCAACCGGCGTCTGGCCGAAGATCCCGAGCTGGCCGCCGCCTATGCGGCCGCGCACGCCGACTACCTGTCCCGCCGCGACGAGCTGGGCAGCCCCGCGGAGATCGACGGCGTGTCGGCCGGGGGCATGCCCACCCGGGTCAAGTGCCTGCACGCGCTGCTCGGGCACACGCTCGCCGTCGGCCAAGGCGTAAACCCGATAGGCGACCTGACCCTGGACGTGCTGCGCGAGCGCGAACTTTGGGATCCCGCGCGCTGTTCCTGCTGATTCCGTCGTCGCCAGCCACCGCTCAAGAGGGGAACCACCCATGACCCGCGTAGCCGCCGTTGACTGTGGCACCAACACCATTCGTCTGCTGGTTGCCGACGCCGCCCGGGACGAGCGCACCGGTGTCGTCCGCCTGCACCCCCTGCACCGCTCCAGCACAATTGTTCGCCTGGGACAAGGCGTGGACCACACCGGACGCCTCGACCCCGATGCCCTGGCCCGCACCCTGGCGGTGGTCCGCGAGTACGCCGCCACCTGCGCCGACCTGGAGGTGCCCCTGGACGCCGAGCACGCGCGCTTCGTCGCCACCTCCGCCACCCGCGACGCCGAGAACCGGGACGAGTTCGTCGACGGCGTGCGCGCGGCCCTGGGCATCGTGCCCGAGGTGGTGTCAGGTGAGGAGGAGGCTCGTCTGTCCTTCGCCGGCTCCCTGCTGGGAACCGGGGGAGGAGCTGCGGCCGGGGACGACGGCGGAGAACCAGCTGAGGGCGGCCGCCCCGAACCGAGCGGTCCCCGTCTGGTCGTCGACCTGGGCGGCGGCTCCACCGAGCTGGTGCTCGGCGTCGACGCCCCGCAGGCCGCCTGCTCGCTCAACACCGGCTCGGTGCGCATCACCGAGCGCTACCTCGCCGACGGCGTCACCCCCGCCGCGGAGGAGGCGGCCCGCAGGGAGGTGCGGGCGCTGCTGGCCCGGGCCGCCGATGCCGTCGATATGGGTGCTGCCACCCGGCTGGTCGGGCTCGCGGGCACCATCAGCACGGTGACGGCGCACGCCCTCGGCCTGGACGCCTTCGACCGCGAGGCCATCGACGGCGCCGAGCTGAGCATTGACCGCGTGCTGGCGTCCTGCGACGCGATCGTCCACTCCACCGCGGCGCAGCGCGAGTCCTGGGGGTACCTGCTGCCGGGCCGCCGCGACGTCATCGCCGCCGGAGCGCTGGTGTGGAGCGAGGTGGTCGCGCGGGTCGCCGCCGACACCGCCGCCGGACACCCGCTGACCACCACTGTGACCAGCCTGTCGGACATTCTCGACGGCATCGCCGTCTCGCTCGCCTCCGTTGGGGAGCAGGCGTGAGCGCGGGGCGACCGGAGGACCTGCGCCGGTACGTGCAGGACCTGAGCACCGGCCTTCGGGCACGCGGCCTGATGGTGCCCGGGTCGCCGGTGTGTACGCGGCCGGTCACCTGGCGGGCGGCGGTGCTGGGCGGGCCGCGTCCCGTCGTCGCCGTCGCCACCACCGGAGCCGACGCGGCGGCCTGCGCCGCCCAGGCCCGGGCCGCCCGCCTGGCCGGCGCGGACCTGGTCGAGTTGCGCGCCGACCTGCTGACGGTCCCTCCGGCGGATGCGCCGGGGGAGGGGCGGGCCTCGCAGGCGCTGGCGGACTCATGGCTGCGGGCAGCCCGCGCTGTGGAGGAGGTGCTGCACGGCTCCGGCATACCGGTGCTGCTGACCGTGCGCACGGCCGCCGAGGGCGGCGGCTTCGACGCCGACGCCTACCGGGCCGCGCTCGCGTGCGTCATCGAGCGCTTGGGAGAGCGGCACCGCGTCGACGCCGCAGGCGGGCGCGTCACCGGTGGGAGCGCGGACGCCGACGCTGCCGAATCGGCCATCACGGCGATCGACGTCGAACTGGCCCGCGGCGAGCTGCCGCGGCTGGTGCAGCTGGCGCATCGCGCTGGACTTGACGCGGTCGCCTCCAGCCACGACTTCGCCGCCACCCCGGACGATGCCGAGCTGTTGCGCCGGCTGCGCGCCATGCAGGATGCGGGCGCAGACGTAGCCAAGATTGCGGTGACTCCGTCGGATCCGTCGGATGTGGAGCGGCTGCTGGGCGTGGCTGCGCGCGCCCGGGGGGAGCTGGACATCCCGGTGGTGGCCATCGCCATGGGCGAGGCCGGCGCCGTGACCCGGCTGGCGGGCGGAGTGTTCGGCTCGGCGCTGACCTTCGCGACCGCCGGGTCGGCCGCGTCCGCACCTGGCCAGCTGCCCGTGGCTCGGGTGCGCACGGCCCTGGCCGCGCTCCACCCCTGACGCCTCACCCCGCCCCAGACGCCTCACCCCGCCCCATTCGCCGAGATCGGTTGAAGTTACGTGCCGAGATCGGTAGATCTGACGAGCATGGTAGGCCGGCGCCTGGCAGTGGGGCGGGTCACCGTCGGCGACCTCGGTGAATGGCACCGACATCGCGTACAGTTGCGGCATTGCCCCGGCGAGGGATGTGCCCAGCACATCCGTGATCGACGTGGTGGTGCCGGAAGGTGCTGCACGTCGTCGTGCCCGCCGGACCACCGAAATGCGGGGCGCGTTCCCCGCCTACACCGAGGAGAATGCATGCCCGCCAACGCCATCGCGCTTGACGCCACCGACCGCACCGAGTTCGGCAAGGGCTCGGCCCGCCGGGCCCGCCACGCCGGCCAGGTCCCCGCCGTCGTCTACGGCCACGGCACCGAACCCCGCCACCTCCTGCTGGACGAGCACGCCACTCGTCTGGCCCTGCGCGGCAACGAGAACGCCCTGGTCGAGCTCAGCGTTGGCGGCGAGACCCTGCTGGCCATCGCCAAGGACGTCCAGCGCCACCCCATTCGCCCGGGCGTGCAGCACGTCGACTTCCTCCTGGTCAACCGCAACGAGAAGGTTGAGGTCGAGGTGCCCGTCGTCGTCACCGGCGAGCCCGCCCCCAGCACCATCCACATGATTGAGCTCGCTCACGTGCTCGTGTCCGCCCCGGCCATCGCCATCCCGGAGAGCATCGACGTTGACATCACCGGTGTCGAGGCCGGCACCGCCATCCGCGTGTCCGACCTGACCCTGCCGGAGGGCGTCGAGGCGATCACCGAGGCCGACGCCGACGTCGTCAACGTCGCCGCAGGGGCTGTTGCCGCGTCCGCTGAGGCCGATGCAGCGGGCGAGGCTCCCGCTGACGCCGAGTGACGCCGCCGCAGACGGAGCGTCCATGAACACCCCTTGGCTCGTTATCGGGCTGGGGAACACCGGGACCCGGTACGCCCATAACCGCCACAACATCGGGCACATGGTGCTCGAGGTGCTGGTCGGGCGCGCCGGGTCCCGTCTTTCCAGCCACAAGACCCGCACGCAGGTCGCCGACGTGCGCCTGGGCATGCTGCCAGGCGGCGCCCCCGGCCCGCGCGTGATCCTGGCCCGGACCACCGGCTACATGAATGAGTCCGGCGGTCCGGTTAAGGCGCTGGCCCGTTTCTACGACGTCGATCCTTCCACGCGGCTGCTGGTCATCCACGACGACCTCGACCTGCCCCCACATGTGCTGCGGCTCAAGCGCGGCGGCGGGGAGGGCGGCCACAACGGCCTGCGCTCCATCTCCGCGGCACTCAGCACCCGGGATTATGCGCGCCTGCGCATCGGAGTGGGACGTCCCCCCGGTCGTCAGGATCCCGCCGACTTCGTGCTCAGCGACTTTCCGGGCCGGGAGCGGCCGGAGCTCGCCGTCACCCTGGAGCAGGCGGCTGACGCCGTCGAGCAGGTGGTGACTCTCGGCTTCACGGCCGCTCAGCAGCGACTGCACTCCGCGTGAGCCACTGGCTTAGTCCGGCCCGCCACATCTACCGATCTCGGCACGTTACTTCTACCGATTTGGGTATGTAACTTCTACCGATCTGGGCACGTAACTTCTACCGATCTCGGGGGGTGAGGCTGAGGCCATGAGGGGTGGGGGATGAGGGGTGAGGGGGTCAGCGCATGAGACCGGTCTCGTAGGCGACGACGACGGCCTGCACCCGGTCGCGCACGTCCAGCTTGGCCAGCACATTGCCCACATGGGTCTTCACCGTCGTGGCCGAGACGACCAGGTGGTCGGCGATCTCGGAGTTGCTCAGCCCCTGCGCCATGAGGGTCAGGATCTCGCGCTCGCGCGGCGTGAGCGAGGCGATGCGCGCATCCTCCTGCGAGGCGGACCCGCCGCTCTCGGGCAGGTGTGAGGCGAACATCTCCAGCATTCGCCGGGTGATCCGCGGGCTGACCACCGCTTCGCCGTCGGCAACCGTGCGGATCGCCTCCGCCAGCTCGCCCGGGCGGGTGTCCTTGAGCAGGAAGCCGCTGGCTCCGGCGCGCAGGCCAGCGAAGGCGTACTCGTCCAGGTCGAAGGTGGTCAGGATGAGGATCTTGGTGTCCGGGCACTGCTGGGTGATCGCGGCGGTGGCGTCGATCCCGTTCATACCCGGCATACGAACGTCCATGAGGATCACGTCTGGTTTCAGAGCGCGCGCCTGTGCCACGGCGGTGGTGCCGTCCGATGCCTCCCCGACGATCTCGATGTCATCGGCCGGGTCCAGGACCATGCGGAAGCCCATGCGCATGAGCGCCTGGTCATCGGCGAGCACCACCGTTATCGGCCGCGAGCGGCGGGGGGTGCCTGCCGTCCCGGTCGGATCGGCTGCGTCATTCACTGCGGCATCTGCCACGGCGCTGTCCCTTCGTCGTTGTCGTCCCAGTCCTCATCCCAGTGCAGGACGGCGCGCACGCGCCAGCCGGTGGCGGTCGGTCCCGCCTGCACGGTGCCACCATAGACGGCCGCCCGTTCCCGCATGCCGATTAGTCCCTTGCCGGAGCCGTGCAGCGGCGTCGACCCGGGGGCGGCGTCGTTGTCGATGGTCAGGACAGCGGTGCCGGCGTGTCGGTCGACGGCGACGCTGACGGCACGCGTGGTGGGGGCGTAGCGCAGCACGTTGGTCAGTGCCTCTTGCGCGATCCGGAACAGCGTCAGCTGCAGGCCCTTGTCCTCGGGGAGCTTCCGCCCGGTCCACCGGTAGGTCACGGGCACGCCGGCAGTCCGGAAGCGCTCGACGAGCGTTTCCAGGTCGGCCTGCTCAGGTGCGGGGGCGAGCGGCGTCTGGCCGCTGGAGGCATCGGCGTGCGCGTCGGTGGCCTGGCGGCGCAGGTCGGCGATCTCCCGGCTGGGCTCGACCGGGGCGACCGTCCCGGGCGGGGCGAACTCGGGTACCGGCAGCTCGCGCACGGTGGTGCCATCCGGACCGGTCTGCCCGGCCCCGGTGACGCCTGTCCGCCCAGGCAGGTCGAGGCCGCCTCCGGCCGGATGGGCGGGGCCCGCCATACCCCGGGTGTCGACGCCGTCGGCCAGGGCGGGGGAGGGGGCCAGGTCCTCGCGCAGTACTCCCACCAGCCGGCGCGTGTCGGCCAGGGCGGAGCGGCCGGTCTCCGCGAGCGTGGTCAGTGCCTCCTTGGCCATGGCGGGGTTGCGGTCGACGGCGGCCGCGGCGCCGTCGGCAAGGGTGATCATGACGGCGAGGGAGTGGGCGACGACGTCGTGCATCTCGCGGGCGATGCGGCTGCGCTCATTGGCGGCCGCCAGCGCGGCCTCCTGCTCGCGGGCCAGCATCAGCCGGGCCGAACGCGCCTCGGCTTCGCGCAGCTGGATCGCCTGGATGCGGATGACCATGCCGACGAGTACGCCGATGATGTTGATCAACCCGTAGGGCATCAGCAGGCTGCTGAGTGTGTCGACCGCGTATCCGCCGAGCAGGGCCTGGCCGATCACGGTGGTGAGCGTGGAGACTGCACACGCGACCCACACCCAGGCCGCGCGATGTCGCATGGCGAGTGTGACCATGACGAAGGGAACGCCCAGGATGGTGAATGCGCGCAGCGCATCGGCCACGTAGCCGATCTCGGCGACGCCCATGTCGTCGAAGCCCCGGGCGATTACCGCCTCGTGCAGGATTGGCAGAAAGGTGAGCACCGCCCACGCGGCGGTCAGGTGACGGCGGCGGAAGACGAGGGAGAGCGTGCACACCAGGCACGCGCCCAGCGTGAGCGGCAGCCAGGAGTGCAGCGAGGGGATGCCGGCCTGGCGCAGCGGCCACAGCCCCATGAAGAGGTTGAGCGTCAGCACCACAAGCGCCATGGCGGCGTCGGCCAGGTAGGGATGAGCGGATTGCCAGCGCAATAGGTGAGCGGCGGTGGACGGCGTACTCATCGCTTGGCTCCCCTCTGCTGCACAGGGCCAATTGTGCCCTGCGGTGGACTGCTGATCGGTGTGGACGTGCGTGGGGTGAGGTGGGAGGAGGAATGCGCCGCGGTGGTGATGCCGACCGTTGCCGACTCGGCATCACCACCGCAGCTGGTGGGCTCAGGCGTCGCGGCGGGCGAAGAGCAGCCAGCCGAGCGCCAGCGGCACGATCGCCCAGGCGCCGAAGACAAGGGCCGCCTGCCACTGCTGCATGAAGTAGATGGAATCGGCCTGGCCCCAGGTCACCATGTGCTGGAACGGGTCGTAGACCGCAACCGCCGTCTGCAGCGGCTCAAAGCCCTGCAATCTGGCGGCCCAGTCCCACTTCATGGCCATCAGCGAGATCGGCAGGTCGATGACGAACATCAGCGTCATTGCCAGGGTGATGGCCCCCGCCGTGGAGCGCAGCAGGAAGCCGAGGCCCAGCGACATGAGCGCGATGCCGGCGAAGGACAATCCGGTGCCCCACACGAAGCCCAGGTACTCGGGGTCGGCCAGCGAGGCGGCGTGCCCGTTCATGAAGGGGGCGGAGGCGGCCCAGGCCAGCAGGGTGGACAGGGCGCCGATGACGAAGGCCAGCACGCCCACCACGATGGCCTTGGCCACCAGCAGACGACCCCGGTGGGGGACGGCCGCCAGTGAGGAGCGGATCTGCCCGGAGGAGTACTCGCCGGTGATGATGAGCGCTCCCAGCACCGCCACCACGATCTGGCCGAACTGGTTGCCGGAGATGATGGCGTCGGCGGCCCGGTCGGCGAATTCGGGGCTGCTGGCATAGCCGATGGCAATGCCGGCGCCCAGCAGCACGGTGATGCCGATGGCGATGAACGAGGTGATCCAGGTGGAGCGCAGGGAGCGGACCTTGACCCACTCGGCGTGCACGGCGCGGCCGAAGGTCTGGCGGCGGCCGGACGGGTCGGCGGGACGGGCGGCGTCGGCACGCCGGGGCGAGCGGTCGCCGCGCCGAAGCTCGGAGGAGGCGACGTCGGGCTGTTCCCCGCTGCTCGTGGGGGGAGTGGTGGATGCGGTTTCAGAAAGGGCGGTGGTGGACATGAGGCTGCTTTCGTGTGTCTGTACGGCTGGTGGGGGTGCGCCGGCGGGCCCGTCGGGCGGGTGCCGCGGCGTGCCGGTGATCAGGAGTCGGCGGCGACCGGGGCGGGGGCGCCGGTGACGTATTCGACGTCGTTGCCGGTCAGCTCCAGGTAGGCCTCCTCCAGGGAGGCGCGCTGGGTGGCCAGTTCGTGCAGGACGATGCCGTGCGCGGCGGCGATCTCGCCGACCCGGGCGGCGGGGGCCATCGTGGTGGTGAGCACCCCGGGCTCGGGGGCGGCGGTGTCGATGCCGACGGCGTTCAGCGCTGTGGCCAGGTCGGAGGCCTGCGGCGAGGCGACGCGGACGACGTCGCTGGTGGTGGAGGCGATCACCTCGTCGACGGGGCCGGAGGTGAGGATGCGGCCGCGGCCGATGACCAGCAGTTGGTCGGCGGTCTGGGCCATCTCACTCATGAGGTGGGAGGAGATGAATACGGTGCGCCCCTGGTCGGCCAGGTGGCGGCAGGTGTCGCGCACCCACTTCACGCCTTCGGGGTCAAGGCCGTTCACGGGCTCGTCGAAGATGAGCACCTGCGGGTCGCCCAGCAGGGCGGCGGCGATGCCCAGGCGCTGGCCCATGCCCAGGCTGAAGCCCTTGACGCGCTTCTTGGCCACCGGGGTGAGCCCGGTCAGCTCCAGGACCTCGTCGACGCGGCGGGTGGGGATGCCGTTGGAGACGGCCAGCTGGGTCAGGTGGGCGCGGGCGCTGCGGGAGCCGTGCAGCCCCTTGGCGTCTAGGAGGGCGCCGACCTGGCACAGCGGCGCGGACAGGTCCCGGTAGGCGTGGCCGTTGACCTTGACACTGCCCCCGGTGGGCTTGTCCAGCCCCATGATCAGACGCATGGTGGTGGACTTGCCGGCTCCGTTAGGGCCCAGGAAGCCGGTGACGGTGCCGGGTTCGACCGTGAAGGAGATGTGGTCGACGGCGGTCTTGGAGCCGTAGCGCTTGGTGAGATCGACAGCTTCGATCAACGGGATCAACTCTTTCCGGATGCTTGTTTATGCGCGGCGGCTGCGGTCGGTGGGGATGCCGACCTGCGCCCGAACAGCTCCAGGCTAGGAGTTCACAGACCCGGGCTCATCGGTCAGGCTGGGGAATCTGAGCGCCGGGGGAGTGGGCTTGGCGGAGGAACGGGATCCTCCTGGAGGAGGAGCCGTGCGCTCAGCCACGTTCCGCTTATGGGCGGCGTCAATACACAGGACTTCTTCAGGAAGGCCGGGGAAAATGCGTGCGATGAGCAACCCGTATTTCTCCCGCAGCCCCGTGTTCAACGGGAGCGCTGCCTCGGCGTCGGCCGCGCAGCGCACCCCCAACGGCTACCCGACCATGCCGGGCTACCAGCCCGGCTACGGCTACCAGACAGAACCGGCTTACGGCCAGGCGCCCGCCTACGGCCAGCAGCCCGGCTACGGCAGCGTGTCCCCGCGGCAGCTCTCCGATCTGGAGGCCCAGTACGGTGCGCCGTCGGCCACCAATGTTGACCGCGGCCGCATGACCTACGACGACGTCATCGTGCGCACCTTCGGCATTTTCGCGGTGATCCTCGCAACCGGCGCGGTCAGCTGGATGCTGGCGGTCAACGAGGCCACCGTGGGGCTGGGCATGCTGGCCCTGGTCGGCGGCGCCATCGGCGCCCTGGTCCTGGGACTGGTCAACTCCTTCAAGCGTGAGCCCAGCCCGGCGTTGATCCTGGCCTACGCCGTCTTCGAGGGCGCCATGCTCGGCGCACTCTCCGGCGTCATGGAGTTGATGTACCCCGGCATCGTCATGCAGGCGGTGCTTGCCTCGGCGGCGACCTTCGGCGTGGTGCTCGTGGCCTACAAGTTCGCCGGCTTCCGCCTGGGCTCCAAGGCGCAGCGCATTCTGCTGACCGCTATGGGCGGCTACCTGATCTTCAGCCTGGCCAACTTCGTGCTTGTGTGGACGGGCCTGGTCTCCGCCCCCTGGGGGTTGCGCGGCATCACGATCATGGGCATTCCGCTGGGCGTGATCATCGGCCTGGTGGCCGTGGTCATGGCGGCCTTCTCCCTGACCATGGACTTCGAGTCCATCCAGCGCGGCGTGGAGCGTGGCCTGCCCACCCGCTACGCCTGGGCCGGCGCCTTCGGCCTGGTGGTCACCCTGGTGTGGCTGTACGTCGAGTTCCTCCGCATCCTCGCCATCCTGCGCGACAACTAACGCTTCGGTCGCCCTCACGGTGCTGACGACGGCGCCCGCGCTCCGGTCATCCGGTGCCGCGGGCGCCGTCGCGTGTTGAGTGCGAGACCCGCCGTCGACTGCCCGCGCGGCGGGCTGGGCGTCTTGGCCCGCCCTGCCGTAGCCTGACCCGCATGATCAACAGCAACATGCCCACCGTTGACGGCGCCAAGGGCGCCAAGCCCACCCTCACCTTCCCCGGCCCGGAGGCGCCGGAGGGCCTGCAGGTGCAGGTGCTCGACGCCGGCGACGGCAAGGTCGTCGAGGCCGGCGACACCGTCGTGTGCCACTACCTCGGCCAGACCTGGAACGGGCGCGTCTTCGACAACTCCTACGACCGCGGCCAGCCCTTCAGCTTCCAGGTCGGCGTCGGCATGGTCATCCGTGGTTGGGACGACGGTCTGGTCGGCCAGCGCGTGGGCAGCCGCGTGGTTCTGTCCATCCCCTCCGAGCTCGGCTACGGCTCGCGCGGCGTGCCGCAGGCCGGCATCAAGGGCGGCGACACCCTGGTGTTCGTCACTGAGATCCTGGGCACCATGTGACGCGGGCCTTCCGTTTCCCGGCATGAGGCACGGAACCGTGCCCTCGTACGAGCTTTTGTCCCCCGACACGAACTTTTGCACCCTGGTGTGCGGCAATATGGCGTACACCAGGGTGCAAAAGCTCGTAGTAGAAGGCAAAAGTTCGTAGTAGGGGAGGGGTGCAGCTGGCGGGGACGAGTCGGCGCCCTCCGGGGTGAGTCGCCGCCTAGTCGGTCTCCAGCTGTGCCGCCACCGCCAGCAGCAGATCCTCTTGGCCGGTACGCGCCACCAGCTGCGCTCCGATGGGAATCCCGCCGGGCGACATGCCCGCGGGAATTGACATGGCCGGATGCCCCGAGACGTTGAATATCGCCGTGTTCGAGACCACCGGCGTCGAGGAGAGCAACGCCGCCGCCCAGCCTCGTCCCCGCAGATCATGCGCGCCGCCGGGCAGGTCGAGCAGGGTGGGCAGCATCAGCAGGTCCGCGCTCCCGAAGGCGGCTTCGACTCCCACGCGTATCCGTTCGGCCCGACGCAGCGCCGCGCGCACGGCGGCGGCGGGAATGAGGGAGCCCACGCGCACCGAGGTGCGGGTGCGCGGCTCCAATCGTTCGGGGTGCTCAACCTGCTGCGCCTCGGCATGCATGCCCGCGAAGTACAAAGCCAGGAACGGCGCCGTCGGCACCGGCCAGGCCACCCGGGTCTTGCGCACGTCATGGCCCAGCTCCCGCAGGCGGGCGGCCAGGCCATGCACAGCCCGAGCGACGGGCGGCGCCGGGCGCGCACCGGGCATGACCGCGTTGGCGGCCAAGAGAATCCGCAGTCGTCGTGGCGGGGCATCCGCGGCGTCGATGAACCGCCGCGGCGGGGGCGGCAGCCGCCACCGGTCCACCGCCTCGTTGCCGGTGATCACATCCATCACCGCCGCCAGGTCGCGGGCGGTGCGTGTAATCGCCCCGAAGCACGCCAGGCCGAACCAGTGCTCGGCCAGCGGTGCCGAGCTGACCCGGCCGCGTGTCGGCTTCAGCCCCAGTACCCCGCAGGCCGAGGCCGGAATGCGCAGCGAACCCCCGCCGTCGGAGCCCATGGCCACCGGAACCGCTCCGGTGGCGACGGCGACCGCCGAGCCCGCCGATGAGCCGCCTGGAGAGCGTGCAAGGTCCCAGGGGTTCAGGCAGTCGCCGTGATGGGCGGACTCTCCCACCGGGAACTGGCCGAACTCGGGCATGTTGGTACGCCCGACGATGACGGCGCCCGCCTGCCGCAGCCGCCGGACGACGGCGCAGTCCCCCCGGGCGGGCCGACTGTTACCCCGCCCGCCGAGAGTGGTGATCTCCCCGGCGACGTCGTACTCCTCCTTGACTGCCACCGGTACTCCCGCGAGCGGTCCGGCGGCGTCGACACCGTCGGCGGCGAGGCGGCGGTCGAGGGCGTCGGCCTCCTGCAGGGCGGCCTCGCGGCGCACCGCGGTGAAGGCGTTGAGAGCCGGGTCGAGTGCCTCAATGCGTCCCAACGCGGCCTGGACCGTGGCCCGGGCGGTGATGCGCCCGGCGCTGACGGCACGGGCGATGTCGACGGCGTCGCGCGGAATGGTCATGCGGCCTCCCTTGAACCGGTGCTCAAGAGAGTACGGGGCGTTGTTGTCGGCGCCCGCGGGCGGACTCACTCGTTCGCAGGGAGCACTGCGGCATCTTCTACCGATTTCGGCACGTAACTACTACCGATCTCGGTGAAGGGGGTGGGTGGGAGCCGGGAGGCGACGCGTAAGGGGCGCGTGCGCTAAATCGCCCTCTCGAGGTCTGCGATATCGCCCCGGGCGGACGCCGGGCGCCGTCGTCGATACCGCGGTATGCCGTGGGTGGCGGCCGGATCAGTGACCAGAGACACCCGTTGAGGTGACACTGCGACAACTAGGCTGAGGCCCATTCACAACTCTTCGTCCCAAGTCCGATCCAAGGAGACGCTCATGCCCCGCTATCGCAGCGCAACCTCCACCACCGGCCGCAACATGGCAGGCGCCCGCGCCCTGTGGCGCGCCACCGGCGTGAAGGACTCGGACTTCGGCAAACCCATCATCGCCATCGCCAACTCCTTCGCCGAGTTCGTCCCCGGGCACGTGGGTCTGCGCGACGTCGGCCGCGTCGTCGCCGAGCAGATCGAGGCCGCCGGCGGCATCGCCAAGGAGTTCAACACGATCGCCGTCGACGACGGCATCGCCATGGGGCACACCGGCATGCTCTACTCCCTGCCCAGCCGCGACCTGATCGCCGACTCCGTGGAGTACATGGCCAACGCCCACTGCGCCGACGCCCTGGTGTGCATCTCCAACTGCGACAAGATCACCCCCGGCATGCTCATGGCCTCGCTGCGCCTGAACATCCCCACCATCTTCGTCTCCGGCGGCCCCATGGAGTCCGGCAAGCTGGTCGCCGCCGACGGCACCACCCGCAAGCTCGACCTGATCGACGCCATGATGGACGCCGCCGACCCCACCGTCTCCGACGACACCATCTCCGCCATTGAGCGCCTGGCCTGCCCCACCTGCGGCTCCTGCTCGGGTATGTTCACCGCCAACTCCATGAACTGCCTGACCGAGGCCCTCGGCATGGCACTGCCCACCAACGGCACGCTGGTGGCGACCCACGCCGACCGCAAGGCCCTGTTCCAGGAGGCCGGCCGCCGCATCGTTCAGATCACCAAGGCCTACTACGAGGACGACGACGCCTCCGTCCTGCCGCGCTCGATCGCCACCAAGCCCGCCTTCGAGAACGCCATGAGCCTGGACATCGCCATGGGCGGCTCCACCAACACGGTGCTGCACCTGCTGGCCGCCGCCCAGGAGGCCGAGGTGGACTTCAAGATGGCCGACATCGACCGGCTCTCCCGCAAGGTCCCCCAACTGTGCAAGGTGGCGCCCTCCACCAACGTCTTCCACGTGGAGGACGTCCACCGGGCCGGCGGCATCATGGGCATCCTCGGCGAACTCGACCGCGGCGGCCTGCTCGACACCACCACCCGCACGGTGCTGCGCGGCACCCTGGCCGACGAGCTCGACCAGTACGACATCGGCCGCCCCGGCGCCGGCGGCGTGCGCGACCCGCAGGCGAGCCGCGTCGATGAGGCGATTCGCACCCGCTACCTGGCCGCCCCCGCGGGCGTGCGCACCACCGAGATGTTCTCCCAGAGCTCCCGCTGGGAGGCCCTGGACACCGACCGCGAGGCCGGCGCCATTCGCGACGTCGCCCACGCCTACTCCGCAGACGGCGGCCTGGCCGTCCTGTTCGGGAACATCGCCGAGAAGGGCTGCATCGTCAAGACCGCCGGCGTGGATGCGTCGATCCTGACCTTCTCCGGGCCCGCCGTCGTCTTCGAGTCGCAGGAACAGGCCGTGGAGGGGATCCTCGGCGGCAAGGTGAAGGCCGGCGACGTCGTCATCATCTCTCACGAGGGGCCGCGCGGTGGCCCGGGCATGCAGGAGATGCTCTACCCGACCACTTACATCAAGTCCATGCACCTGGGCAAGGAGTGCGCGCTGCTCACCGACGGCCGCTTCTCCGGCGGCACCTCCGGGCTGTCCATCGGGCACGTCTCCCCGGAGGCGGCCGCGGGCGGACTCATCGGGCTGGTGCGCACCGGCGACCGCATCGTCATCGACATCCCGAACCGCTCCATCGAGCTGGATGTGGATGAGGCGGAGATCGCCCGGCGCCGCGCCGAGGAGGAGGCCCGGGGCGAGGACGCGTGGACGCCACACCAGCCGCGCCCGCGGCACGTGTCGGCCGCCCTGCGCGCCTACGCCATGCTCGCCACCAGCGCCGACCTCGGCGCCGTGCGCGACCTGTCCAAGCTGCCGCGGTACTAGTGGGCGGTCCGGCCGGTTCTTACCAGCGCGGCTGAGCGGTGCACGTGTCCGGTGCTCGGGCAGGCGCACCGCTCAGTGCGTGAGTATCCAGAATGCGATGGAAACCGCGCAGGCGACGAGTGCGGGAACGTACTTGCGAGGGTGGCGAATCACCTCGCGCTCCGACTTCCAGTCGAGCAGCGGCCAGCGCCACTCCATGAGTACGGCGGCCAGGGCCGCTGACGAAGCCGCGGTGACCACGAAGACGATGTCGCTGGCAAGGCGTACGGGGACTGGTGCAGCAGCGACGACGAGAGCTCCGCAGGCCGTGTACATGGCCGCAAGCTCGACGGCGTACACGCCGAGCGTTCGCCACGTACGCGGACAGGTCTTGACCACGAGCCAGGTGCTCGGATGCCGGGAGAAGTAGGTATTGAGCGGGGTGTTTTGCACCACCATGACGGCCCCGAGGGGCAGCGCGGCGCCGTGGTCGTGGAGCATGGCGTTGAGCAGCCAGCCGAACGCGACCAGCGCGGCGGTGTTGATCTGTGTCATCCGGGAACTCACCAGCTCGCCGAGTACGAGGCTGGAAATACGCGGTCCGGTTCCCCGTCTCCGCGCCGAGGCATCTGTCACCTCGAAGCCGAGGAGGAAACAGGCGGTGCCCTCGACGGCGAGTGCCATGGCCGCCGAGAGCGGATTGAGGACGATGCCGATCAGGATCCCGGTCACCAATGCGAAGCACGCTCCCAGCCGATGCCAGCGTGTGGGGCCGCTCCAAAGTAATAGGACCAGCGGTGCCGTTCCGAGCGCGAGCATAATCACCGTGACGGCGCCGGTGTGCGTGATGCTGCGAGCCGCGGAGATGAATGCGATCACGGGTAGGACTACCTCAAGGAGCACCACCAGCGAACCGACGAGGTAGGCGGCGCGAGCCAGGTCCTTGGCGGAGAGCGGGAAACGCGTCAGGCCCGGCCACCGCTCGCTGTGGACCCAGGTCCAGGCGATTGACGACATGGCTGCCGCCGTGGCCAGGAAGACCCCGGCGGAGACGGCCTGCAGGTTGACTACGACCCCCAGGTGTATGCCAATCCACGCCGCGACCGCCGTCAGGATCAGGCTGGACCATATGGTCCGTTTGCTGAGGAACTCGCCCGCCACGGCCCGAGCGGCCAGACTGCTATTTGATGAGGGCTGCGACAGCATCGGAATCCCCGGGAGTATCGAAGGGGCCGCTGAGTAGGCCCGCGGAGAGTACGTAGAGCCGGGTGGTGCACCGGGTGAAGGACTCGGCGATGTGGGAGCTCAGCAGTACCGCCTGTCCACGTTCGGCGGCAGCGACTATGCAGTGGTAGAGATATTCCGTTGCCGCGAAGTCGAGGAAGTCAACCGGCTCGTCGAGGAACAAGATGTCGGCCGGCGTTTGGAAGGCGGCGATGAGCGCAGCCTTTTTTCGGGAGCCGCTGGACAGCTGCCCGAATGGAGTTGAGCGATAGCCGCCGAAGTTGAAGCCGTAGATGAGTTCGTCGAGCAGCTGCGGTCGTTCTCGCCGCCCATAGGCGCGGTCCAGGAAACGAATGAAGGTGTCCAACGACCAGGTGGGGAACGAGGCGTCGTTGGTTAAGGCGAAATAGCGCTGCTGTTTGAAAGCGGGCGTATCCGGCCTGCATGCGCGTCCGCGGTACCGCATGGACCGGAATTCGTAACTCCGGTGCGCGTCGCAGAGCGCCCTGAGCATGGTGGTTTTTCCGGCGCCGTTCACACCCAGCAGCCCCACGGCCTCGCCTGCATCGAGTGTCAGCGAGACGTTGGTCAGGACCGGGTTGGCGCGGTCGTACCAGGCCCGTAGCCCCTCGACTTCGAAAACGTGCTCCATGAATCCCTCCTAGGTCCGGCCGAGGAGGACAGGCGAACCGGACCGTCTTTGTGCTGGTCAGTGCCTTGATGATCCGGAACCGCCGAGGAAGAGTGCGGCGGCCATAAACAGCGCGCCTAAAACAAGGGACGCGGCGGCTTCAAGAGTGTTGCCGATGGCGAATGCTCGCGCCGCTACCGCCAGTGCTAGCAGGCCAATTACTAAACGCAGGGCGCGCCGGGAGTGTGTTGCGGGTTCGGAGGACAATATTGATCGCGCCTTTCAGGTTGGGGTGCCGCTCGTGATGAATGTAGCAGATATGTAATTCGCTTGCAAGGAGTGCGGTTAAAGCCTAATAAGGCGCTATTTGTGATTCGAGCGGCTCGGGCGCGTAACGTCTACCGATCTCGGTGCGTGACATCTACCGATCTCGGCGGCGTGCGACCTCAGGAGGGGTGGGCTTGCTGACGGCGGAGTTCGGCGGCTCTTCGTGTTTGGGGTGTGGTGGGCTGATGGGTGCGGGTCCCGGTGGCGCGGCGCGCCAGCTCAGCGGGCCAGGAAGAAGCGGGCGGAGGGGTCGTCGGTCTCCTCGTGGTAGGCGTAGCCGAGCCGGTCCATGTGCTCGGTCAGCTCGGCGTCGTCCGGGCCGGCCTCGAAGGCGGTCAGGATGCGCCCGTAGTCGGCGCCGTCGGTGCGGTAGTGGAACAGGGTGATGTTCCAGTGGGCTCCCAGGATCTCCAGGAACCGGGTCAGCGCCCCGGGGGACTCCGGGAACTCGAAGCTGAACAGCCGCTCCGCCAGTCCCTCCGGCGCCCGCCCGCCGATCATGGAGCGCACATGCACCTTGGCGAGCTCGTCCTCGGTCAGGTCCACCACGCCGTAGCCGGCGGCCTCCAGGTCGGCGACAATCTCACGCCGCTCGGCCCGGCCACGGGTCAGCCGCACGCCCACGAAGATCCGCGCCGGCGCGCCGGGAGGCGCCGAGGCGGAGACCCGGTAGTTGAACTCGGTGACCGCCCGGCCGCCCAGCACGGAGGCGAAGCGCAGGAACTCGCCCTGCACCTCCGGGATGGTCACGCCCAGGATGGCCTCGCGCTGCTCGCCGATCTCGGCGCGCTCGGAGATATAGCGCAGCTGGTGGAAGTTCAGGTTCGCCCCCGACAGCACGCAGGCCAGCCGCTCGCCGGAGATGTTATGCGCAGCGACATACTGCTTCAGGCCCGCCAGGGCGACGGCGCCGCTCGGCTCGGGCACGGCGCGCAGGTCCTCGAAAAGGTCGCGCACGGCGGCGGAGACCTCGTCGGAGGAGACGGTGACGACGTCGTCAAGCAGCTCGGCGCACAGGCGGAAGGTCTCATCCCCGATCCGGCGCACTGCCACGCCCTCCGCGAACAGGCCGACATGCTCCAGCGTGACCGGCTCGCCTGCGGCCAGCGCGGCGGTCAGGCAGGCCGACTCCTCGTGCTCGACGCCGACGACCCGCACCTGCGGCATTAGCTGCTTGATCAGCACGGCGATCCCGGAAACCAGGCCTCCACCGCCCACGGGCACGAACACGCGGTCCAGGTCGGCGTCCTGCTGGATCATCTCCAGGCCGATGGTGCCCTGGCCGGCGATGACGCGCGGATCGTCGAAGGGAGCGATGTAGGTCAGTCCCTCCGCTTCGGCCAGGCGCAGCGCCTCGGCCTTGGCGGCGTCGAAGTTGTCTCCGCTCAGCAGCACCTCGCCGCCCAGGGCGCTTACAGCGTCGACCTTGATGCGCGGGGTGACGGTCGGCATGACAATCAGTGCCCGCACCCCCAGCAGGGCGGCGGAGCGGGCCACCCCCTGAGCGTGGTTGCCGGCGGAGGCGGTGACCACGCCGCGCTCGCGCTCGGCGTCGGAAAGCGAGCGCATGGCGTTGTAGGCGCCGCGGATCTTGAAGGAGTGAACCGACTGCAGGTCCTCGCGCTTGACCTCAACCGTGTTGCCCAGGCGGGCGGACAGGGCGGGCATGGTCTGCAGGGGAGTGTGCTCAGCGGCCTCGTAGACGGGGGCGCGCAGGATCTCCCTCAGGTAGCGGGCTCCGTCCCAAACGGCGGTGTGGTCTGCATGATTTCCAGCCTCGTTCACGCTCTCAGCCTAACTGGGGCTGCCTGCCGGGATTACACGGGGTTCTAGAGGCCGCGTCGATGAGTATGACCAAGGTCATTGAAGAAGCCATATGCACACCGGGACCTATGACCTAGAGTCCGGCATGCTTGATTTGCTTCCAACTGCTGTTCCAAGGAGTAGCACATGACCAAGATCGCCGTGATCTCCGGTTCCGTCCGCCCCGCCTCCGTGGGCGGCCCCGTCGCCCAGTGGGTTGCCGACAAGGCCAACACGGTTGAGGGCGTCCAGGCCGAGGTGCTTGACCTCGCCTCCTTCAACCTGCCCATCTTCGCCGAGGAACTCCCGCCGATGATGGCCCCCGCCAAGGACCCGGCCGCGGTGAAGTGGAATGAGGCCCTGGCCTCCTATGACGCCTACATCTTCGTCACCCCGGAGTACAACCACTCCATCCCGGGCGCGCTGAAGAACGCGATCGACTTCATCACCCCGTCCGTGCTGGCCAACAAGGCTGTCGGGCTGGTCGGCTACTCCTTCTCCGCGGGCCACCGCCCGATCGAGGCCCTGCGCCTGATCCTGGCAAACTTCACCACTGGCGTCGTCGGCGCGCAGGTCAACCTGCACCTGGCCACCGACTTCGAGAACATGTCCAACTTCGCCCCCGCCGCCTTCCACGACGCCGAGGTTCCCGCGATGGTGCAGGCCATCGTCGCTCAGGACCAGGCCCTGGCCGCGCTGCGCTGAACCGGACTTGGACGGGGCGGCCGTCCGCCGCACACCGGAGGTCGGCTCCCGCGGCCGGAGCGTTCACAACTAAACATTGCAATGGCGGGCGAAAGTGGAGACTCACTGAACCGCGCCTGTGATGAGATGAGGGGCTTCCCGTGTGCGCCGCGACCTCGGCCGCACACGGGAAGCCCCTCATCGATTTGCTCTCCAACGGAAGAACCGCATGATTCCGCGGTTTTCTTGAGCGGGCTGGAATCCAGCGTGTGCGGTGCGGCGTCAGGCGGCGCCGCACCGCACGCTCAGGCTCAGGCCAGCTTGAGCTTGCGGTACCGGTTTACCGCGGCCGCCACGTCCACCATGCGCGGGCGCACCAGGAAGGCCGGGCGGCGGTCCAGGGCGTCCAGCCCCTCATCGTCCAGCAGCGCCTCCAGGTCCTCCAGGCACTCGGCCAGCGTCGACTCCCCGTCGAAACGCTGCTCCAGCAGCGCCCGCAGCGCGTGCGCCACGGCCTCCGCCTGCCCGGACTCGACCACGCCGGCCACATCGGAGATGTCGATGTCCTCCCGGTCCAGCGTGAGGGAGTCGGTGCCCCGCGAGCGCGTGCGCACCGGCCCGCGCTGCGTGCGCTGCGAGGGCAGGGGCACGCGCGGGGCCTGCATGGGGAAGTCGGCCAGCGCCGTGGTCTCCCGCGGCTGGGCGGCGGCCACCTCGGCGGCCTGCTCGGTGGCGTCGTGCAGCACGTAGGAGTCCAGCAGCAGCACCCGGTCGGCCACGTCCAGGTAGTCCCCGGAGCCGCCCATGACCAGCACCGTCGACACGCCGGCCTGCGCCAGCGCCCCCACCCGGTCCACCAGGGGGGTGATGGGCTCCTGGTCGTCGGCGACCAGCGTGCGCATGCGCGCGTCGCGGATCAGCAGGTTGGTGGCGGAGGTGTCCTCGTCCAGCAGCAGTGCGGAGGCGCCCGACTCGATCGACTCCACGATGGAGGCCGCCTGCGAGGTGGAGCCGGAGGCGTTGGTGGTGGTGAAGGCGGCGGTGTCCCGGCCGCCGGGCAGGTGGGAGATGAACGGCGTCAGGTCGACGCCGGTGACCGCCCGCCCGTCGGCTGCCCGCACCTTGACGGCGTCGGGGACCGTGGCCACCAGCTCGCGGCCGTCGCCGGGCACGTGCGGGTAGACGCCGCGCTCGATCGCGCTCAGCAGCGTGGACTTGCCGTGGTAGCCGCCGCCGACGACGAGGGTCACCCCCGAGCCGACGGCGGTGCCCCGCACCTCGCCGGCGTGCGGCAGGTGCACGGTGGCGGCCAGCGAGTCCGGCGCGGTCAGCGGCACTGCGCCCTCCTCCATGGGCTCGTCGGAGACGCCGGAGCGCCGCGGCAGGATCGAGCCGTCGGCCAGGAAGGAGACCCAGCCGTTGTCGAGCACGGCCTGGGTCAGTGCGCGGTGGTCCTCCAGGGCGGCGACGTGTGCCAGCAGGCGCTCGGCCCGCTCGCCGGTCAGGTCCAGGGCCGCGTTGACCTCGCGGGTCAGGTCGTGGCTGAAGATGTTGGCGGCCTCGCGCCCGCGGATGGAGCGGCCGCGGGCCGGCAGCGCCACGCGGGCGCGGATCTCAATGATGAACTCCGGGCCTGCGGGGGCGGCGGCCGCAGCGGGCGCGTCCGACTGCGCCGACTCGGCGGACTCGTCGTCCGCGGCCTCCGGTGCGGAAGCGGCGGAGGGCGGCTCGGTGAACTCGGGCTCGGCGGGCGGCCCGGCAACGGCCGCATCGACGGGCTCGGTGGAGCCGATGGCGGCGGCGAAGTCATCGGCAGCAATCGCGGAGTCGGTCGTAGCGGTGGCTTCTGCGGTGGTGACGTCCTCGGCGGAAGCCGGTTTTTCGGCGGCTGCATTCTCGGCGGCAGCGTCACCATCAGCCGACTCGGTCAGTGCCGTGAACAGGTCCACGACTCCGTCGTCCTGCTGCGCGGAGGCGCCCGCGTCCTCCACTGCCGCAGCGGGTGCAGTAGGGGAGTCGGCGTCGTCGGCCTGAGTCTCAGAGCCGGACTCGGCCGGGGCGGAGACGATCACGGAGCAGCGCTCGAGGATCTCCTGACCGGGGGAGGCGATCGAGAGGTTGGTGCCGCGGAAGCCGCGGTGCAGCTCGCGGGTGAGGAAGTCGCCCACCGCGATGCGCCGGTCGCGGGTGGAGGTCAGGTCGTGCTCCGCCAGCAGCTTCAGGCCCGGCAGGTCGGCCGGGGCCTGGATGCGGATACGCGTGGGCGGGGCGTAGGGGTCGGGCTGAACGTAGTCGACGTGCAGCACCCAGCCCTCGGAGGCGCGGTAGTGGCCGACCGTGTCGCGGTACGCGGCATAGGGACGGTTGTCCAGCACGTGCAGGTAGTCCACCAGGTCGGCGAGCGTCCCCTGGCGCGGGCCCTTCTCATGGCGGCGGCCCTCGCGCCGGTAGTCGCGCCCCCGGCCGTTCCGGTCGTAGCCCTGGTCTCGGCGGTCCCGGTCGTAGCCACGGTCGCGGTCGTAGCCACGGTCGTAGCCGCGGTGGTCGCGGTTGCCCTCGCGCCGGTCGCCATAGCCCTGGTCTGAGCGGTCATACCCCCGGTTGCCCTGCTGGTAGCCGCCGCGTCGGTCGCCGTAGCGCCGCTCCTCGCGGTTGTCCCGGTAGCCCCGGTCACGGTTGTATCCCCGGTCATCGCGCCGGTTGCCATAGCCCCGGTCCCGGCCGTAGCCGCGGTCGCCGTCGCCCCGGTAGCTGCTGCGGTAGCCCCGGTCGTATCCGGCGGAGCCGCGGTAGTCGCCGCGGTCGCGACGGTCGTATCGGTCGCGACGGTTGCCGCGGTCACCGTAGCCGCGGTCGTCTGTGTAGTCACTGCGCTCACTCATGCCCTGATATTGGCACATTTCCGGCGCGGTGCCCGACGCGCGCCCCGCCGACGGCGAGTTGCGGGCCGCGGATGTCTAAAACCGGAAACGGCATTGAGGCCGGTGGAGCCGCAGCGAGTTGCGCCGCAGGAGTGCGGGTGTGCCCGAGCGCACCCGGGTTATCGAGCGGGCGCGGGTGCGCATAGGGTCTGTCCGTGAGCATCGCCTTGAATGCCCCGGCAATGGTCTCGGCTCTGGTGTCCGCCACGACGGTGGCGGCGGCTGCCGCCTCGGCTGGCGGGCTGGCTCCCGCCATCACCGGATTCGCCACCGGGCTGGGGCTGATCGTGGCCATCGGCGCGCAGAACGCCTGGGTGCTGCGGCAGGGGGTGCGGCGCGAGCACGTCGGGCTGGTGATCGCCATCTGCGCGCTCAGCGACTTGGCGCTCATCGCCGTCGGCACCGGCGGGATCGGCGTGGTTGCCCGCCTGGCGCCGTGGGTGCTGGAGGTGCTGCGCTGGGGCGGGGTGCTGTACCTGATCGGCTTCGCCATCTCCAGCTTCCGCTCGGCCCTGCGACCCGGTGCCCTTGAGCAGGCCCAGGCGCGCCCGGCGTCCTCGGTGGCGCTGACGACGCTGGCGCTGACCTGGCTGAACCCGCACGTCTACCTCGACACGGTGCTCATGCTCGGCACGGTGACCAACGGCTTCGGTGCGGCGCGGTGGGTGGCCGCGGCCGGCGCGGGGGCGGCCTCGATCCTGTGGTTCACGGCGCTGGGCCTGGGGGCGCGGGCGCTGTCCGGGCCGCTGTCCAGTCCGCGCACCTGGCGGGTGGTGGATGTGCTGGTCGGCCTGGTCATGCTGGGGGTGGCCGTCCACCTGGCCCTGGGAGCCTGAACGCCTGAACGCCGCCGCCCCCTCCCGCCGAGATCGGCAGAAGTTACGTGCCGAGACCGGCACTAATGACGCGCTGGTTTGGGCGCGTCAGCAGGGGGCGCTCCATATACTTCCAGCCTGGGCTGCGGGGTGGCGGGCTTGAGGAGGCAGTAATGGTGATGCCGCTGGTGGTGGTGCTTCCGGGGATCGGCGGCAGTGAGCTCGCCGACGACGACGGCCGCACCGTGTACTCCATCAACGCGCGAACAGTGCTGGCCCGGATCGCGGACCCTGCGGCTCTGGACGCCTCACGCCCCTTGCGTGCCACCGGCCTGATTGGCAGCTACGGCTTGGCCTGGAAGCAGTTGATCACCGGCTACGACGGGCTGATACGCGAGCTGACGAGCGCGCTCCAGCTGCGCCCCGAGGCCGTAGCGACCGCGGGTCAGGAACAGCCGAACCCACGCGTCTCCCTGCTGGCCTTCCCCTATGACTTCCGGCAGTCGGTGAGTGCCTGCGCGCAGGCCCTGGACCGAGAGCTGCGGAAGTGGCTGTATGAGCGCCCGGTGGTGATGGTGGGGCACTCCATGGGCGGCTTGGTAGCCGCATGCTGGTGGGCGAATCTGAGCGACGGCGTGGAGGTCAAGGAGATCATCACCCTGGGCACCCCATTCCGCGGGGCCAGCAAGGCCCTGGACTTACTCGTCAACGGGGCGCGTGTGGGCGGAGTCGGCCTGCCGGATATCAGCGCGGTGCTGCGGGGCTGGGACTCGGTGTTCGATCTGCTGCCGCATGCGCGGGTGATTGAGGGGGGCGGCGCGGGGAACAAGGTCGGCTCATACCCGTTCCAGCTGCCATCGGAGCTTACGGAGGCGGTGCCGAGGTTCGCGGCGCGGGCACGGAGTGCCTATGAGGCCAATCGGGGTCTGCATAAGGCCCTGGCTGCACGTGCGCAGCGACAGGGCGGGCATCCCTTCACGGTCTACTACTCCCAGGGGCATACGACGCAATCACGTGCCCTGCTGGACGGGGGCCGACTGGCGGTTACGAAGGCGGACCCGGCCTGGGTGCCTCAGGGCTGGGATGCGGGGGACGGCACGGTTCCCAGGTTCTCGGCGATTCCGCGGCTTGCCGAGCAGGAACCGCGGACGTGGCGCAGGCTCACGCGGCGACACGGAGAACTGGTGGATGAGGCAGGCGTCGTCGCGCACGTGCGCGAGTACGGGCTCGTGCCCCTGCCTGCGGCGGCCCGTGGCGGTGGTGATGCGGAAGCCGCCCCCTACCTGCGTCTGGACCTGGATGAGGTGGTCGTCGCGGGGCAGGCGTGGCCGGTGCGGGTCAGGGCTGTGGGTCCCGACGGCGAGCCGCTGCCGGCCGGCGAGGTGGCGGGCAGGGTTGCCGGGGTCGGATTCCGGGCCGTGGACGACGGCGAGTGCTGGGCCGCTGAGCTGCCGCCGCTGCCTGAAGGACTGCACGAACTCAGAATCACCGCGACCGGTGTGCCCGGCGCGGACCGTATTACCGCCCGAATGAGGATTGGAGCCGTGCCATGAGAGAGCCTTTGAATTGGGACTTCCGCGCCGAGCCGACGGCCCTGGCGCAGGTGGTACACGCGGGCTGGCTGCAGCGCCTGCTGCGCGCCGAGGAGGCGCGCCGATTCCCGGGGCCCGGTGGGGGCGTTGGGGTTGAGGCCCTGGCGCGGCGAGTCTTCGAGGGCTTCGTTGAGCTGGGTATCAGCTACGTGCATGAGCCTGCCGATTCCGGGCCGGGCAGGCAGTTGCTGCGCCCGCTTGATGAGGTGGTGTCATTGCACCAGGCGACCTGCCTGGATATGTGCGCGGCCTTTTGCAGCGCGGTGCTGGACGCCGGGGTCTACCCGCTGATCCTGACAATTCGCAAGGAGGGGCGGCGGCACGCACTGGTGCTAGTGCCGCTGGAGCGGAACTGGTCCAGGAGCTGTGAGCAGGTGCTTGAGGCTGGCTTCAGCAGCGAGGTGCTGACTGTCGATGGTGCGCCCGTGGTGCAGCTGCTCGCGGCACATCCGGGTGATGCCTTGGCTACATGGCTGGCTGTTGACGTGCAGCAGGCGACTACGGCGGTGGGTGGCTCGGTCGGCGACTGGGAGAGTGCCCTCAGCCGCGGGGCGGAGTATGTGCGCGACTGGCAGTGGGAGGTCTGCGTTGATGTTGGGGGACTGTGCGCGCAAAGACGTGCGGACGACTCCCTGCCCCCGGTGGTGCGGGCTGGAGAGGTATTGGCGCCCGCGTATACGGAGCTGCCGCATGACTTCACTGCCCTGCAGCTGATTCGGACCCGGTACAACGTGGTCCCCTTCTGCCCGCGGCCGGAGCTGGCCCAGCTGCGCGAGTGGGCGCTCGGCACGGCGGAGGGGCCGGAGGGGACTGCCTCGTCTGGCTCTGCTGGGGCGGGTACGGAGCCGGACCTCGCCATTGCCGTGGTGGCGGGCGCGGGCGGTGCGGGCAAGACGCGCCTGGCCGCGCAGCTGTGTCACAGCCTCTCGACCATCGGCTGGTGTACGGGTTTTGTTCCCAGTACCAGCGAGCTCGCCGAGGCGGATCTGGAGGTCCTGGCGGAGCTGACCACCGAGCTGCTGATCGTGGTGGACTACGCCGAGGAGGCCCGGAAGGAGCAGCTGGCCACCCTGATGCGGCGCCTGCGGGAGCGGAGGTCGCCCACGCGCATTGTGCTCACCGCGCGGGGTACGGATGTGTGGTGGCAGCAGTTCCAGGAGGAACTGCTGCAGGACGGCATCCGCCTGGGGCGGACGCTGATGATCACCGGCCTGGGGCGGCACCCCGACTCCCCACTGCTGTTCCGCAAGGCGGTGCGCAGGTTCTCTCAGCGGCTGGGCCTGCCTGCGCCCCAGAAGCTGGAGGCGCCTGCGGAGCCGGCGACGACGGCGCTGGAGGTGGTGCTGCGGGCCTGGTTGGCCGTGGTCGAGCAGATCGGCGAAGCGGAGGTGGCTGAGAGCTCAGTGGGGCGAGAGGAGCTGTTTGACCGCGTACTGGATGTGGAGTTTGCGCGCTGGAAGCAGTTCCCGGCCCTGGGCGAGGTCAGTGCCGTGCAGCTGCGGCGGGCGGCAGCGACCGTGAGCCTGCTGGCTCCGCGAGGAGAAACCGGGGTTGATGAGGTGCTGTCTCGCCTGCCCGAGTGGGCCGGTGCTCCGCGGGAGCGGAGCCGCTTTGCGGAGTTGCTGGCCACGGCGCTGCTGCGGCCGGCAACTGCTGGTGAGGGGGTGTATTTGCAGCCCGACCCGGTTGCGGATCACCTGATCTGCTCGGTTTTCGGCGCGGACCCGGGACTGCTTGAGCAGATTCTGCCCGCTGACCTGGAGAGCGATGAGCGCCTGCGGCAGGCGGTCAACGCCTGCGTGGTTCTAACACGCGCGGCCGGGGCTGACCAAGCGGTGGCACAAAGCCTTGCGAGCGCGGTGCTCAGCGCACGCCCACAGCTGTGGCGTGAAGCGCTGGATGTTGCACTTGCGCAGGGAGGCCCCTTTGCGCGGGCACTCGATGAGCTTGCCCAGTCTGGTGCGGAGCTACCTTTCGCTGAGATAGATGCCGCGATTCGCCTCGGGCACAGCTGGCTCAGGGGACTGGCGGTGACAGTGGCGCGCCGCTTGCTGGAGGCCGAGGGCCAAGAACCGGCGCACCGGGCCGCATTACTCAACAATCTGGCGAACAGGTTGTCTGATGTGGGTGAGCGGGTTGAGGCGCTGGAGGTGGCCCGTGAGGCGGTGCAGTTGAGGCGGGTGCTGGCTGATCAGGACCCGGCGGCCTTCACCCCGGACCTGGCGG